>QZKN01000080.1 GCA_003598175.1 Candidatus Omnitrophota bacterium | reverse complement strand
GTTCGCGAACCGCCCCTACGACAGGAATTTTCATCGTTCGTTGTGATCAATCGATCATGACAGTCTATATAAAATACAAAGCCCATCTTTTTGCGCAAATATGATTGAACATCTAGCCGTCGTGTCCACCGAAATCCTTCCCCCTTTCCGGCATCCCTGCGCCGGCGGAGGAGTGCGCATATGGGGATTGGCGGAACCATTGCGCAAACAAGGCATTCGTTGTACCTATTTTCTGCACGAGCGCATTGCCGCGGTCAATACACCTTCCGCCGATCTGCCCATACGGTTTTTCAAGCCGGAAACGCTGCATCACGACATTATGCATGAAAACTGCGATGCGCTGCTCATCGAGCAATGGCAGCCGCTCACGTTTTTGAAAGCGAATCTCGATATTCCCGTGATCGTGGATCTGCCCGGCCCGCTGTTGTTGGAATATTTCTGGCGGGATCGGGACAATTATTATCAGCATACCGTCGACAAAGTGGAATGCCTGTCGCGAGCCGACTATTTTCTCTGCGCCCATGAACGCCAGCGGGGTTATTATACCGCCTGGCTGGCATGGGCGGGGATCGCTCCGGACGCGGACCGATTGAAAACGGTCCCCTTCAACCTGCATGAAATGCCGCGTTCGCGCGGGGGATATATCGAAGACGAACCGCAGTTCTTTTGGGGCGGCATGTTTTGGCCCTGGCAGGATCGCGTCTCCGCTTTTCGCTCCATTCTGCACACGTTGACGCGTCTGCGAAGAGGGCAATTGGTAATTGCGGGCGGCAACGGCGAAACCCTGCCGGCCGATGGACTTCGGTTTGACGATTATGCGGATCATCCCCACATTTCCTGGCTGGGATTATTGCCGTTTCATGAATATATTCTCGAGATCAAGCGCGCCACAGTGGCGATCGATCTTTCCCGTCCGACGAACGAGCGTCGGCTCTCTTCCGATCTGCGCACGGGAACCGCCTTGTGGGCAGGAACGCCTTGCCTGGTTACACCGGAATCCTGTTGGGCGCAATCCATCGAAAAACATAACGCCGGTTGGGTTTTGCCATACAACTGCGAGAGCGAATTGTGCGATTTGATTCGCGATATCGCGTTGGAGCGGACGGATATCGTCGTGAAACGACGCGGCGCGCAGGAAATTTCCCAACAAATTTCTCGTGAAGATCAGCTATCTCCCCTGCTATCCATTTTAAAAAATCCGACCAAACGCGAATCTTCCAAACCGTTTTTTGACGCGCGTTTTGTGGATCGAGAACGGCGTTTACAGGCGCTGCAAGACGAATTTCATCGCTTGCAGCACGATCATGCGGCGCTGCAGCATGATTTGGATTCGATACGCTCTAAGCCGTTATTTCGTGTTTACAAACAAATCACCTCGTTGATCGGAAAAAATCGTAAATAAGGTGAGAACCATGAAATTGCATTACAACGCTGACGCGGACACACTGAACATCGATTTTTCCTGTAAACAATGCGCCAAATCCTTCAAAATCGCTCCCTTTATTTTACTCTATTTCGACGAGCAGGGCGATTTGATCGGGATGGATATCGATCGGGCAAAACAATTGATGGATTTGTCGCATTTGGATGTGGAAAACCTGCCGCTTTGCGGCTTTTCGTATCGGCGTGGGTAAGACTCTGCGCTGATCTGTTGGCAATCCTTTGCTTTCCCTATTTATACAGCTATAAAGGAACACCTTTGATGGTATTGCAGCGCGTCCTTCTCTCGATTCGGTCCGTCAGCAAAGTCTACCGCATGGGCGAGGTGGACGTTCACGCCTTGCGTAACGCCTCCCTCGATATTTACGATGGCGAGTTTTTGATTATCATCGGACCGAGCGGATCGGGAAAGAGCACCTTGCTGAATCAAATCGGTGGGATGGACCGGCCCACATCGGGGACCATTTCTTTTATGGATCGTGAACTATCAAAATCGTCGGATTATGAATTGACGTTGTATCGCCGGCGGGAAGTGGGATTTATTTTTCAATTTTACAATCTGATCCCCACGTTGACCGCGTTGGAAAACGTACAGGTGGCGACGGAAATCGTGGAAAATCCCATGACGGCGATGGAGGCGTTGCAGCGGGTGGGATTGGCGGGGCGGGCGGATCATTTTCCATCGCAGCTCAGCGGCGGGGAGCAGCAGCGAATTTCCGTGGCGCGGGCGCTGGCGAGCAATCCGCGCTTATTGTTGTGCGACGAACCGACGGGTGCGCTCGATGTGGAAACCAGCAGGCAGGTTTTGGGGATGCTCTCAAAATTGAATCGGGAATTGCAGAAGACGGTGGTGTTGATCACCCACAACAACGCCATCGCGGGATTGGGCGACCGCGTGGCGCGGATTCGCGACGGAACGATTCACCACATTCGAACCAACGATCCGCCCAAATCGGTGGAGGAAATTCACTGGTGAGCCGGCTTTTTCTACGCAAATTGCTGCGCGACATGAAAACCCGCAAAGGTTCGCTGCTCGCCTTGCTCGCGATCGTGACAATCGGAGTCGGCGTGTATATCGGTTTCGCGGCGGTGTATCGCGATTTGGACGGATCGCGGGAGCGATATTACCGCGATTATCGGCTGGCGGATTTCACGGTGTATCTCAAACGCGCGCCGGCGTGGAGCGTGCAGGAAACCGCCATGCTGGCCAATGTGCGGGAAGCGCGGGGGCGGGTGCAGCAGTCGGTGTTGATCGAAGTTCCGCATCAGCTCAAACCGATTTCGGGGACGGCAATCTCCATGCCGCTGCGGCGAGAGCCGGTTTTGAATGATATTTTCCTGCGGTCGGGAATGTGGTTTTCAGACAACGACAAACGGGAAGTGATCATCGATGACGCCTTCGCGAAAGCGCACCGTTTGCAGCCGGGCAGTCGGATTAAAGTATTGTTGCTCGACAAACAGCACGATTTGCTCGTAGTGGGGACGGCGATGTCGCCGGAATTCGTTTATTTGATCCCGCCGGGGGGGGGATTTACGCCGGATGCGGAAAATTATGGCGTTCTCTACCTGCCGGAAAAGTTTTTGCAGGAATCGAGCGATCTGGACGGCGCGTACAATCAAATTATCGGCTCGGTTCACGACGATTCGCCGCCGATTTTGAATTTCACCCTGCGGGTAATCGAGAACCGGCTGGAAGCGTATGGCGTGACGCAGTCGCTCGCCGCTCGCGATCAGGCGTCGGTGCGGTTTTTGGAGGACGAATTGGTGGGGGTGAAAATCTCGTCGCGAATCTCGCCCACGATTTTTTTGCTGGTGGCGGCGCTGGTGATGAACGTGCTGATCGGGCGCATGGTCGCGCAGCAGCGAACGGTGATCGGCACGTTAAAAGCGCTGGGATATTCGACCTCCATGGTGACCCGGCATTATTTGAATTATGGACTCTTTATCGGAATCGTAGGGGGGGTGACGGGAACGCTGTTCGGATTTTGGATGCAGAACGTGTTTGTGCAAATGTATCGCCAATTCTTCGCCCTGCCCGAGATCAACGCGCATTTTTATTTCGACATCCTGGCGACAGGGTTTTTGATCAGCATCGGGTTTGCGTTGGTGGGTACGCTGAAAGGAGTGCGCTATGCGGTTTCGTTGGAGCCGGCGGAAGCGATGCGGCCTCCTCCGCCGGAAAAAGGCGGGAAAGTGCTGCCGGAAAGGATCACAGTATTTTGGCGGATATTGTCCTTTCGCCAGCGTATGGTTTTGCGGGCGGTGTTTCGCAATCCGTTTCGCAGCGGCGTGAATGTGACCGCGTCGTTGATTTCGACGGCGTTGATTGTCATGACGCTGTGCAATACGGACGCGCTGGATAGTTTGATGAGTTTCGAATTTGAAAAAACGGCGCATCAGGATATGACGATTTCTCTGCGGGATCCGGTTGGAATCCGCGTACAAACGGATTTCCAACAGCTGCCGGGAGTGTCGGAAACAGAGCCGCAGCTTTTGGTGGTTTGTGATCTATCAAACGGACCGTTCGAAAAACGCGCCGGCGTGATGGGATTGGTTCGCAACAACCGCTTGTATACTCCGATTGACGAACAGAACCGTCGCATCGCCGTTCCCGAATCCGGTTTGCTCCTTACCAAAAAACTGGCGGAACTCTTACACGTTTCGCGCGGAGATACGATTCGCCTACGGCCGTTGATTGCGCGGCGCGAAATTGTTTATTCGCCGGTCGTGGGGATTGTGGATTCGTATTTGGGGCTTTCCGCCTATGCCGATATTCGGTATTTGAGCCGCTTGTTGGGCGAGGAATGGGCGGCGAATACGATGCTTTTCACATCGTTTCGAAAAACGTACGATCCCGCTTTTTTGCGGGAATTGACGATGCGGCCGGTGGTGGTCGGCATCAACGAGCGGCTGCAGGCGCTGCATAAAATCGACGAAGTGTTCGGCCAGTCGATGGGAATCATGATTTTCGTCATGGTGTTGTTCGCGGGGATGATTGCGTTTGGCAGCGTGTTGAATTCGGCGCTGGTTTCGTTGAGCGAGCGGGAACGGGAAGTGGGCACGTTGCGGGTGTTGGGATATACGCCCGCGCAAATTTCCGGAATTTTTTCCGGGGAAAGTTTCTTGTTGAACGGCATGGGGATCTTTTTCGGCGTCTTTGCCGGCATGGGACTGGTGCATCTGTTGTCGATGGCCTACAGCACGGAACTCTATCGGTTTCCGGTAGTGATATATTTTTCCCGTTTGTTGGAAAGCGCATTTCTGATGTGCCTGTTTATCTCGCTGGCGCAATGGATCGTTTTTCGTATGGTTCGCAAATTGAATTGGCTCGATGCGTTGAAAGTGAAGGAGTGAGGCATGATACGACAAACTTCGTGGATCGCTGGCGCAATGAACATTTATTTGGTGGTTGCCTTCATTGCAATCGTGTTTCTTTTTCATCGCTGCGGCGGTGGAATCGAAACGGAATGCATCCGGCCGCATCGCGGAGAAATTCGCGAGTCGTTCATGGAACCGGCAAAAACACGCCTGGCGAACACCTATCCGATCACAATGCCGATCCATGGCCGCATCGGGCGAATCGAATTGGAGCCGGGCGATGAAGTCAAAGCGGGGCAGGAATTGGTTGTATTCGACCGCTTGCCATTCGAGCAGGAATGGGAGGAAGCCAAAGCCGCCGTCGCGGAACTGGAAGCGCAGATTGATGTGCAGGATTATAACCAATTGGAAGAAACGGTTCGCGTGGAGACGGAGGCATTGGTCGATTCCACCAGCGAAACGGTGAAAGCCTCGAAAGCGCAAGCGGAAGCGGAGCAGGTTCGTTCCGACCATGCGGCCAAGGAATTCAAGCGGATTCAGGCGCTGGCCATGGACAAATCGGTTTCGCTAAGTCAACTGGACAAGGCGCAGATGGAAGCGGAGACGGCGCTGATCGAATTACGCAAGCAGGAATTCAGTTACGCGTCGATGAATGCGATTCTGACGGCGATCAAACTGGGACCGCGCTTTGTGGAAGAATATCTCAATCGCAAGCAACTGCAGCGGCACGTGCTGGTGCATCAGCTGGTACAGGCGAAAGCGCGATTGGTGAAGGCGGAACATGATTTGAACCTCGCGTCGATCCGCTCGCCGATCGACGGTGTGGTGCTGGAGCGGCGGTTGCAGGGCGACAGCCTGGTGAATGCGGGAGAACAATTACTGCTGTTGGGCAATAGGAACGAGCTGGAGGCCATCGCGGACGTGCTGACGCAGGACGCCATGCGATTAACGCCGGGAAGTGAAGTCGCGATGGAGCCGGCGGTGGGTTTTAAACCTCTCGCGGGAAAAGTGAAACGCATCGAGCCGGCCGGATTTACCAAACTTTCCTCGCTGGGCGTGGAACAGCAGCGGGTGAACGTGATCGTGGAATTGACCGAGCGACCGGACAATCTCGGCGTGGGGTATCAACTGCAGGCGCGGTTTTTGACCGGGGCAAAGAATGATGCATTGATCGTCCCGCGCTCCTGCGTCATGCAGTCGTTAGATCAGTCGTATTACGTTTGGAAAGTCAATGACGGATCGCTGCAGCGGCAGACGGTGACCATCGGCCTGCGCAGCGATCTCGAATTGGAAATCGCGAACGGACTTGCGGAGGAAGACGCGGTGGTTTTGCATCCCGATGTGAAGATGCAGGCAGGGATGAAGATCCGACGCTGATTGATAGGAAAAGGTAACGCCGGCATCCTGCCGGCTTTACCGGACACGCAACGGGGATGACGACGTTACATTTTCATCCTTCGTTGCGACCAATTGGTCATGACGGTTTGTATGAAAATGTGGGAGCGCGGACGTCCCGTCCGCATCGTATAACGTTACCATTTTCATCCTTCGTTGTGACCAATTGGTCATGTGGGTTTGTATGAAAATGCAACCGGTTGGCAAGGGCAGTCTTGTTTCTGTTTTTGTTCAGGTCATAATATGTATTTATATAGTACTTTATAATATATTAGTCAGGGAAGTTCTTGTGAAATGACCTTAATCGTTTTTTTATTCGTTTATCTCGGTATGTTTTTAGGAGAAATCCCCGGTCTGGCGCTGGATCGCACCGGCATCGCTCTGCTTGGCGCGATCATTCTGGTCGGCGCGGAAGTGCTCTCTCCCGCCGAAGCCTGGTCCGCCATCGACATTTCGACGATTGCCCTGCTCTTTGGATTGATGATCGTCTCGGCGCAATTTCGTCTCGGCGGGTTTTACGTGGCGATTACCCGAAAAATCGCGGCGCTGGATGTCTCGGAAGAAAAACTGTTGGCGATTCTTCTGCTGGTCGCGGGTTGTTTGTCCGCCTTGCTGGCCAACGATATCGTTTGCCTGGCCATGACGCCCGTCTTGATTGAAGGCTGCTCGAAACGAAACCTGAATCCTCTCCCGTTTCTTATCGGCCTGGCCTGCGCGTCCAACGTCGGCTCGGCGGCGACATTAATCGGCAATCCGCAAAATATGCTGATCGGCCAGACGCTCAATCTCTCGTTCAAAGGATATCTGATCGACGCCGGTCTCCCGGCGTTGGGGGGATTGGGAATTATTTGGCTTGTCATACGCTGGAGTGTTAAAGGTTGTTGGCATGTTTCCACCGTGATTCCGGAAGTCGAAGCGCCGAAATTTAATGGTTGGCAGACAAGCAAGGGAATCGTGATTCTGACGCTGCTCCTGATCGGTTTTTTGTTCACCGACCTGCCGCGCGAAGTCTTGGCGTTAGGAGCGGCGGGAATCCTGCTCGCCAGCCGCAAAATGTCCTCCTTCCACATTTTAGGTCTCGTCGATTGGCATTTGTTGGTTCTGTTTTTCTCCCTATTCGTCATCAATCGCGCCATGCTCGATTCGGGAAATTTGGAACAGCTGTTTCAGATGGTGAAACAAATCGGTCTCGATGTATCCCAACCGGTCGAATTGTTTTCGGTCACGGTGATCCTGTCCAATCTGGTTTCCAACGTGCCGGCCGTTATGCTGCTCCTGCCGATCGCGCAGCATCCGTTGGCCGGCTCGATTCTGGCCATCGCCAGCACCCTCGCCGGAAACCTGCTGATCGTGGGCAGCATCGCCAATATCATCGTCGTGGACAAGGCGGCGCAAATGAACATCCGCATCACCTGGCGCGATCACATCCGCATCGGCGTCCCCGTGACCCTGCTGACGCTCATTCTTTCCGGCGCATGGTTATTCTTACTCTCCATTATTTAAACACATTTAAAACAATCGATAATCGTTGTTGCCATTATTAAAGCGTTGTATCTCAATTCGCTCGAGCACGAACCGTATTATCGCGAAGCGGCGTTGTGGATGAAGGAGCACGTGCCGGACAAGGAAACCATTTTTCATATGGCCGCTCCCTATCATCTGGTTGATCTTTATACTCGCGGCGCGCCCGCCGAATGCATAGTTTTCGTTTTTCTGCCGCTTTTCTTTTGCTATGCCACACGGGCCATAACCGATCAAAAAGATAAGCAAATCGTTCCCGCTGCTTTTTATCATCGCCGATCTGCATAATCGAAGCCGTTTCAAACGTTCACTTATCATTACAATGGCGCAAGCCCAATGAGGAAAAATGGCAGATGATACCCGTTGCAAATTATATACTTTACATAACGGAAAAGCAAACCAATCCTCGTTCGACAATCGAATGGAAAAAAATACTCACCCAACCGTAAGACAATACGTCATGTCCACAAGGATGATCATGACAATACGTCTATGGATCGACAAGCCTAATGATCATCGTCAATGATGAACCCTTTTTCCGCTCCATCCGCATCGATGGATAATGAAGTGGTTATAATACCTTGGTCTTGCCGGGAACCGCGACGGGATAATTCCCCTCCGCGTCGGGCAGAACCGGCGGCGGCGTGGTAAAATCGCCGTCCGACGGACCGAACCGGAAGTCGGACTGCAACGCTTCGTCCCAGCTGATTTGTTTTCCCGAATATACCGCCATTTGTCCGAGAATGCCCAGCATGGAACTTTTCACGCCATAATCGTTCACTAACACCGCGCCGGAACGGATGGCTTTGAACAATTCCTCGTGTTCCACCTTATAACCGTTGCGTTCCTCTCCGTCATAGTGCCAATTGGTCTCGCCGGTGATACTGCCCTTCATCAATTCGCAACGGCCTTTCGTTCCGATGAGAATATCGGATGTGCCCGTGTGACAGTTCTCTTGCGTACGTCCGAATCCGTAAATTTTTCTGCCGTCGGCGTATTCGTACACCACCGCATAGTGGTCAAAAACGTTGCCGTAAATCGAACCGAACGCGGCGGAGCGGCCTCCCAAACCATGCGCCTTGATGGGCGCTTCTTCGCGCATCGCCCACATGGCCTTGTCCAGATTGTGCACCAGCGACTGCAGGATGTCGTCGCCGGAGAGCCAGGAAAAATGGTACCAATTGCGGAACTGATATTCGATTTCCCGGTCGACGGGCTGGCGCGGCGCGAGTACGTACGGCGTGCGCAGGTAATTCTCTTCGATTGCCAGAATATCGCCGATCGCCCCATCCAACACGCGTTTCATGGTCTCGCGAAACGCGGGGACATAGCGGTAGATCAAACCGGAAACGATGCAACATTTCTTTTTTCTGGCAAGATCGAATGTTTCCATCGCCAAACGTATGCCGGGCGGATCGATCGCATGGGGTTTTTCCGCAAATACGTGTTTTCCGGCGTCGATTGCTGCTTTTACGTATTTGGGATGAAAGATGGACGTGCAGGCGATCAGCACCACGTCCACGCCGCTGTCGATGACTTTTTGATACGCGTCGAAACCGACAAAGCAGTGGTCGTCCTTCACGACGGTTTGTTCCGGTTTGCGGTCTTTCAAACCCTGCAAGGTTTTTTGCACTTTATCGGCGAAGATATCGCTGAGGGCAATCACTTTCACTCCCGGATCCGCATCCATGGCGTCGTTGGCCGCGGCGCTGCCGCGTCCGCCGCAGCCGATCAGGCCGACTTTGATTTCATCGCTTCCGGCGGCGTAACCGAATCGATTGACGTTCGACGCCGTGAACGCGGCGGCCGAAGCGGCCACGGCGGTTGTCTTCAAAAAGGAACGGCGGGTGGATGGAATCATCGCGTTTGATTTTCGTGTCGTACTCATGTTTTTTTCTCCCCTCCGCCTCGGCGGCTGAGTTGGTTTGGTAAGGATTCCTCCAATCATTGTGATCGAAAAATGGATGAATCCGAAGTTCAATCCGCTCACAAAGCGATAAAACTCTACCAGCGAAAGAAACGATAGGGATCGTCCATTTCTGCGGGAGTGTCCGGATACAAGCCCGTCAACCACCTTCTTTTTTCATTTTCACTTTCCGGCGGACTGAAAAAACGGGAGAGCAGCAGGCTGTATTGGAGCCTGAATCCAACGTCAACGATGGGTGAAATATTTCCGATTACCGGTTCTTCGATGAGGATGGTTGCAACCGATTTATTCAAGGCAGTGCATTGAGACCATTCCCAAAGTGTTTTATGATGGAGTGGGAGAGAATCACAAAATAATCAGAATTGCGGAAAGGACGCGGAAAATCAATATGGCAAAAAGAAAACGGTTCGTTTTTTGAGAATCTATTTAAGTAGAGATGGGATTATTTGGGTCTCTTACACCAAAGGGGCTGAATTTTATGATAAAAATTCGTAGTGTTAAGAGTAAAATAGAAAAAAACGATTATAATCAATCGATAGGGGAATGACTTTTTTGAAAATCTCATAATGGATTTCGATGGTTGGGACAAATTTTAAAAGGAACACATCCGTGAAGAATTTAATTTGATGAGAGGAAAAAAATGATACAATTTTCTACTGTTTCTGTACCTATCAATTCTTAATTAATTAAGAAAATAGAAAATTAGGCCAAATGTAAAAATTTCTCTTTCCGGATTCCAATCAACCGGACCGGTGAGAGTTACCAACAGATCGATATCCGAGTCCTCGCGATGATCTCCCCGTGCGTAGGAACCAAATACAATAAAACGGACAAGACGGTCCGGGTAACAATCCATTAAACGTTTTTTAAATTCTTTTACTGCTTCATGCATCATGATACTCACATTTTTTCAATTGATTATAGCAGGAATCGGAATGGATTCGTGAGACCTGTATGATTGCGTCGGCATATAGAATTTGATGTGAAAGGACGAGAAGGCAGGATACTGTAAACTTTAATAATTAGAATTACCATCCCTCTATTTACATTCCCTATTCTCGCTGTACCATCATTTCCACCAATTCATTTTTCAAGTCAGACATGTTGGAGCCATGAACACCTTCCACGACGCCGTCCATTACCTCTATTCCTTTATCTCCTATGAACGAGATTCGAATTGGAAATATTCGGACAAGACCTTCAATCTGCGGCGTTTTCACGAATTGCTCGATCAACTCGGCAATCCGCAGCTGCAATTGAAGACGATCCACGTCGCCGGCAGCGACGGCAAGGGCTCGGTTTGCGCGATGACGGCGTCGGTTCTGCGCGCGATGGGGTATCGCGTCGGTTTGTATGTTTCTCCGCATCTGGAAAACATCCGCGAACGCATCAGCATCGACGGCGAGTGGATCTCGGAAGAGGCGTTCACGCATTGGGCGGGAAAATTGGAAACATTGCGCAAGCCGACGCTGAACGAAACCGTCGGATACGCCACCTTTTTCGAATTGATGACCGCCATGGCTTTTCTTCATTTCCTGCATCGGCAAGTGGATTACGCCGTCATCGAAACCGGCCTCGGCGGTCGTCTCGACGCCACCAACGTAATGCACCCGCTCGTTTCTGTCATCACTCACATCTCGTTGGAACATACCGATAAATTGGGAAACACGCTGGAAGCGATCGCCGACGAGAAATTAGGGATTACCCGTCCCGACGTTCCCGTCGTGGTCGGCCATCAGGACGAGCAATTATTACCTCATTTTCATCGTCGCTTGGACAACCATTCGGCGACGGTGATTTTTACCGATGAACGCTACCGCGTCGCTTCCGTCAAACGTGGAAAACGCTACCGCACGATCGACGTGCAAACGATAATGCCGTCAACGATTGGGAAGCGTCGAACGGTCCATATTCCACTATTCGGGCATTACCAGCTGCAAAACACGGTGACCGCCCTCGCTGCGTTGGATGGAATGGAAAAAGCAAAATCGATTCGGAAAATCAGGAAAAGCGATTTGGATGGAGGATTGCGGAACCTCGTATGGCCGGGACGATTCGAAATTTGCAAAAAAAGATTTTCGCATGGGGAGAAATCAGGAAAATCCTCTCATCCGGTGACGGTTTTGGACGTGGCGCACACCGCCAAAGGCGCCGGCTCTTTGCGATTGTCGTTGGACGAAGTCTTTCCGGATAAACAACGGATTTTTGTAATGGGTTTTTTAAAAGGGAAAGATATTCGGGGAATGATGCAATCGCTGATTCGACCGGAAGATGTGGTCATTATCACCCAAGCGCCGAGTCCACGCGGCGAATCACTGGAAAATATTCTGCTGGCGATGAAGGAATTGATACATCTGCCGCAACCGATTCATTGCATTCCGGATCCGGAGATTGCCTATGAACGAGCGGAAGAATGGGCGACGAAAACCAGCCTGATCGTCATATGTGGCTCCCTGTATCTCGTTGGGAAGCTGCGGCAAATGATTCTCTTGCGCAACGGATTATGATAAACGATTACTCAATACTTACCGCCGTTTCCGGTCGTGAAATGCCATTCGCCGAATGTTCTTTTTGTTCTCGTTTTCCGATTCGACTTCTTCGGCGGTTTCTTCCGGCGGTTTTTCTTCGACCGGCTCGGGTTCGGAAATTTCCCCTTTCATGCTGCGCACTTCATTTGTTGCTTTCATGGCGGTTTTTCCGATTTCGCTGCTGCCCAATTCTTCTTCCCGTGAAGAAACGATGATGGACATGCTGTTGCGCTCCGCTTCCGAAACGATGGAATATCCTTGAAAACCGGGTGGAGGTTTGCCGATCATGGCAAACGCCATTTCCCATCGCGACGCGCGGATCAACTGTGTGCTTTCTCCCTCGCGCAATGCCTGCTGCATCTGGTTGAAAAGCGCTTGCAGCCGTTGCCGAAACGCAGGCAACTCCTTTTTACAGCGTTCTTCCAACACATTTTCCGCTCGGCGCAGATCGTCCAGCGAGTACCCCAACGTTTCCGATTTCAATTCTCCGCGTTCGATCATTTCTTCCGTAATGCGCACGCGATCCATCAGCATGAAATTCGTGGAAATCGCCCGCGTCAGGTTGGGTCCCTGTTTGGCGATTTCTTCCAGCAATTTCCGCACGGTGCGTTCACAATTCTCGAATTCGCGTTGCAGAAACGTATGATTGTTTCCCAACGAGTCTTTCAACTGTTCGAGCAGAATCAAATCGTGGCAGGCCGTCAACAACAGCCGGCGCATGTTGGAAATATGACTGGCAATCACTTCCGCCGTCGTCAACTTCCATACCGGCAACGGACCGTCGAGTTTCAATTTGTTGAGCGGTTTTTCAAATCCTTTGACAAATTCCTCCAAACCGGCCAGCGGCAGCCAAAACGCTCCATGCCCGGATATCACGCAGGTCAGTTCTTCATCCGGATACGTTTTGCGTACCGTTTCTTCCGCGGATTTCAACTTCGCCTGGACCTGCTTCAGAATTTTGTAATCCACATCCCACGGATGTTGTGTGCCCGTCAATTCCAGGAAAGAGATTTTATATAAAGCCTCCCTCTCCAAAATGGCAACCATGTCATCCGATATGAGTACGGCAGGATTTTCAGGCATGATTTTTTGGGTCGATCCCTTGCTGATAATGGTGGGTGGCAAGGGCAGCGTTGTTTCTGCCCTTGATGAGATTCCCGAAAACACGACAACGATGCAAACAACGAAGCCTTTGCCACTCCGCCGGTTGATCGATGAGAATGAAACCCATTGTTATTTGCACCTTCTCTCTTTTCACAATAGAGATTAGCAAAAAACATGCTAAAAAAAACATTCGGTAATTCCTTGTGAAATGGAAAGAATAACATGGAAAAAGGGATAAACCGGAAATCACGAATGACAGTTCCGTTCTCGAAACAAGAATCGTTTTTTAATTTGAGAAAAAGGATTAATGGATTTCTCAAAACGGAATGGCGGATTTCAGCTATCCGGTTTGATCCTGATTGATTCTATTGAAAGAGAGGAAGGGCAACTCTGTCAAGTGATCCATTCGATTTTCAAAGGTATCTGCATGAATTTGGAAACAATGATCGGATTCATTCCCGCGTTGCTATGCCGGCAATTTTGGAATAAAATACCCTCATTACAATCTAAAGGTAAAAAAATAATGGAAACCTATCGTTTTCAAGTGATCATCGAACAGGATGAAGATGGATTCTATGTAGCGGATGTTCCAGCTCTGAAAGGATGCCACTCTCAAGGTGAAACGTTTGAAGAAGCATTGGAAAATATTCGTGAAGTGATCGAAATGTGCATACAAGAAATACGTGAAGATGGTGAATCCATTGAAACACGCTATCCGGAAGTGATCGGAATCAAAACTCTTGAAATCGCGGTATAACACAGATGAGCGCCCCAAAACTCGATATCACCGTCGATGCCTGCCAGAGATCTTTTGCATAAACGTGGGAAGGAGCCACCCGTTTTTCGCTGATGGCTCCTTCCTCACGTTTCAGTTGGCGTTTTGTCGTTATACATCTAACGCCTTTCAGTTGGTTCCCTGCGCATTGCGCGAGCAGGGATCAGGATTTGGATATGAGGCCGATGGTTTCACAACCAAACGCTACCTCGTCGGGCGATTTCTGCCGCCCTCCCCGTCAGGACCTTCCGCTTATTTCAAATCCGTAAGCTTCTTTGTCCTTCCTATCTATATTTAACGCGATTTTGGAATGGTGTCAATGGGGTTTTTTCAAAAATTTTTGTTTGAAAATGCCGGAGCGCGGGCATCCTGCCCGCATGTGCAGACCGGAGGTCCGCACCACAATTTTTCATCGTTCGTTGTGACCTTTTAGTCATGTGGGTTTATATGATAATAAAAATCGCTTTTCAAGAAGTGGGGATGACTGCCAAAGAATCAATGCGAAATAATGCGCGTAACGGCTTGGTTTATTGGAGATACAAAGTTTGAATCTGGTTTCCTACGGTCTTTGCCGCCACTGCGATTCCCGCATCGCTCCAATGCGTATCATCAACCCAATAGAGCAATTTTGTTTCGCCAGGATGAAATTGGGCGTCGTAAAGAGTAGGAAACAGGTCGATGGCGTCGATTCCTTGTTCCTGCAGGCGCTCGACGAGAACCTGCGGTGCGCGGCGACGGGGATGCGTCGGACGTTCATGGAGAAGGGGATTGCGTTGGGGTAACAGAGGCGGATTCAGATGATCGCGGTATACCTCGTATTTATCCGGCACGATGACGATGAGGAGTTTTGTACCCAATGTTTGGCAACGCTGGTGGATGCGGATAAGCGCTTCCAGAATTTTGTCGCCTTCGCGCGATTCGTAGCTATGAAAAGTGGAGGCGATATCAGCGGGATAGAAAAGAATAGGTGCATGTGGAATATCCTTGAGCCAGGATATGCGAATGTCGGTGTTGATGCCGCGATCAAAGGCCATCGGCGGAAGAAATTGCCCGGCCTTCAGCGCCCAGGCGCGAATGGAACTGGTCGATTCGAGATAGGTTTCCAGCGTATTACGCCAATCCGGATAGTCGCGCAGTGATTGACGGTTTGGATGTTGCGGAATGGTCGATGGGAGGATCGAGCCGTCCTCGGCGATGTGTTCGAAGGCTTCGTTGAAGTTGTAACCATATAAATAGCGTTGAATGATTCCCAAAATAATCAGATCCGCCTTACCGGTGAAAAATTGCGGATTGGTGAGGAGGTGAATCATACCCGTAACGGGCCCGCCGCTGGGCCACGAGGCGTTGTAAACGGATTTACCAAGTTCCTTCGTCAGTTGGGAGGCGAACGTATGTTCAATGGTCGAGCCTTCCGCCATATAACTCGCGCCGGTGAGAATGATGTCGTGTTGTTCGTCGATGGGGCGGGGAGGTTGTCCCGTCGGTTTGTTGACGAAACCCCATTCGTCGGTGATGCGAAGCGTATAACGCGGCAGGAAAGGACTTTGTTCGATCAGTTTGTCGTAATAGGGCAGGCGGGCGATGCGTTTCAGGTCGCCGGTCCATGCGTATCGCGTCAACGGCGGATAAGGAGACCGCAATTCCGGCGCCCACGGCGGCCGCAACGGCAAAATGGGGGGATCGATGATTCTCGCGCCGATTTCCATTGTCAAAAAAACAATATAGGGGAGTAGAATGACAATAATTGTCAACCACACCATGGCGGGCCCGGCGCTTTCCGCTTCTTCGACGAAATGGGGCAGACGGATTCGTTCTTTATGCAATCGTTCGGGGATGGATCGTGGAGTTTCTTTCTTCATGGATATTCACTTCATCAAAATTGGAAATATAAAAACGGCGTCGAAGCCGTCGCCAGAACCGCCGTCACGGCGGCCAGAAGAATTGCCGCATCTCGCATTGCCAGTACGGGCGTTTGCTTGGGGCTGATTTCCCACGAATTGGGGGCGAACAGGCAGATTGCCATGCCGATGGGGATCGCAAGCAGCAGACCGGGCGAAATCAGCGCGTCGCCCAATGCGAAAGTGGGAAAAGAAAGAAACATCCCTTTTAAAATTCGCCCTGCCATGCGGAAATTTTCCGCGCGAAAGAGCACCCAACTTAAAATGACCAGCAAATTCGTGCAGGCGACCGCCAACGGACGCGGCATTCGTTTCAACGGATGCTTGTCTTCCAGCCAACGTTCGCTGGCAAGCAACAACCCGTGCCAGAGTCCCCACAACATGAAAACGATGCTCGCGCCGTGCCACAAACCGCCGAGCAACATGACGATGGTCAGGTTGATGTAGGTGCGCGCCGCTCCTTTGCGGTTGCCGCCGAGTGGAATGTAGAGATAATCGCGCAGCCAGGTCGATAAGGTAATGTGCCAGCGACGCCAGAATTCGGTGATGGAGGCGGACTTATAAGGGGAATTGAAATTCTGGGGATACGTGAAGCCCATCATGAGCCCCAATCCCACCGCCATGTCGCTGTACCCGGCAAAATCGAAGTAGATTTGCAGGGTGTAGCCCAATATACCGATCCACGCGAGCTCGAACGTGGGTTGCCCTTCGCAAAAAGCGAGGGGAACGGCGAGAGCGAACATATCGGCCAGTAGCACTTTTTTGGCAAGGCCATGTGCGAAAAAACGCAGTCCCAACGCAAACTTGGCGGGAGTGTGTGTGCGGAATTTCAATTCCTCGGCGATCCATTGATAGCGCACGATCGGCCCGGCGATGAGTTGGGGGAACATGGAAATGTAACTGGCGAAGGAAATCAGGTCCGGCGCTTCCTCGGCGTCCCCGCGATACAAATCGATAGGGTAGCTGATTGCCTGGAAAGTGAAGAAAGAAATGCCGATGGGGAGAATGATGTCTAAAATGGGGATCACGTTCACGCCGTTTGCGGGCGTGACGAAAAGTTGAGCTACGGTGTCGGCCCAATGCGTAAACATACCCGCGTATTTATAAAAACCGAGCAGTCCGAGACTGCCGGCGACGGCGACGGTGAGCCAGACTTTGCGTGATGTTTCGGTTTGCGCGCGCACCATCCGCTTGCCGCAGTAATAATTAAGCAGCGTGGCGGCGGCGAGCAGCGTACAGTATTCCGGCCGCATCCAACCGTAAAACACATAGCTGGTGAGAGTGAGCCAAAATGCGCGCATGCGGAACGGGAGCAGGTAATACACGCCGAGTGTGAGGGGAAGATAGACAAATAGGAATATATAGGTGCTGAAAACCATGTTTGCTTCTTGTTCAAATACGATTTTGCAAAGTAAAGAGAATGAAACCGGACAATGGCCGCATCGTCAAGGCGTTGGAGAGGAGAGAGGTTTATCCTTTTTTATTTTACCACGCTCGACCGATACTTCTTTTTTCGGTACACTCTTTTGTGTATTTTTATGGAGAAAAGGAAACGATAAGATGTCGCATAGCAGAACATACTCTTTTGTTTTCGGGATTCTTTCGACTTTCTTCTTTCTGTCCTGTTCTACGACGACCTTGGTGACGCCGGTGGGAAATTTGACTTACGAACCGAGCCTGTCGCCGGTGTTCGCGTTGGATTCGGTCGGACAGGAAGTGGGAATCGGCATCAATAAATCCCTAGTGATGACCGGGGATTCGATTTATGTCAATACGGATCAAAATTTGAAGAATCTGGACCAAGTGGCGGAACGTTTTCTACCGGAGCCTCCCGAACCGGAAGATATCGAAGATATGGAATCGACGGAGGCCGCTTTTCATTCCTCGCGACGAAAAAATATATCCGTGAAAATGATTCAAAATGAAGATGAACAGGTGGCTCCGGAGGATTATCTGCCGGGAGCAGTCAGTTCGCTCGTAAAACAGAAGGAATTGACGCTGCTGGCGATGTGTATTTATGGGGAAGCGCGCTCGGAGCCGTATGACGGGAAACTGTCTGTTGCTTATGTGGCGATCAATCGCGTCAAAGAAAAATCGTGGTATGGCAGGACGCTCAAAGAGGTTTTGTTGAAACCTTACCAATTTTCCTGTTTCAATCGCAACGATCCGAATTTCAAAAAATTATTCAAACCCAAGCCGGACATATGGAAACGATGTTTCAAGGCGGCGTGGAACGCGTATTCGGAATTGAGCGAGGATCCGACGTTGGGATCGAATCATTACTGCCGGCATGATATTACACCACCCTGGCTGAAGGTGATGGAAATGAAAACCCAAATCGGCAATCACGTGTTTTTTAAAACCTCGCCGCAGGCGGTCATGGAATGGTGGTATGCCCATCTGCACGAAACCTGGAACCCGAATTCCATTCTGCTGAATCATTCCGTACGTGAGGAATGGATGAAATTCCAATTTTTGATCAACGAAAATACACCGGCGACTCAAGCCGGTTCCGCGACGGATTTGCTATAAATTCATTCTTTCGCCGCTCGCATTGGAATTGTTTTCGTTTGTTGGGATTAGGCGTCCTCTTCCTGTCGAGAAACAGAGGTTTGTCCGATATCGGCGATCTGTTGCAAGTGCTCTTGCATCGAATTGCACATATATTTACAGAAAAACTGCAAGCCTTCGTTATTGGCGTAGTAAAAAGTCTGAACGCCGTCTTTGCGCTTGGAAATGTACCCATGCCGATAGAGGATGGCGAGATGCTTCGAGACAGTGGCCTGGCTTTTTTGTACCCGTTCCGCCAGTTCATAGACACAAAACTCTTGCTGCATCAGATAATGGAGCAAATGAATGCGGGTGGGATCGGCCAGAGCGCGGATCCGCTCCGCCAAAAGTTGCCTGAATTCGGGATTGGAGATTTGATGTAAGGTGATTTCCATGTTTTTACTCGTTTGCATTGCCAATGATGGATCGATCCTTTTGGATTTATGCAGATGATCTGTTAACTCTACATCGTTGGGATTGTCGATTGAACTGTAAGACGATAACATTAGTATTCGGGTAAAGCAAGCGTACCCGCTTGCATGAACGGCGCAGGCGGGGACGCCTGCTCTACCCGCGTTATTTTCATATAAACCGACATGACCAATGGGTCACAACGAAAAATGAAAATTCGCCGTAGGGGCGGTTCGCGAACCGCCCCTACGAAGCGCATTATCATATAAACGCTATACAAACCCAAAAAGTAATGATGCCGATAAGTTTTCTCTGCATAATCGTGAGCTAAACAGCTATATATTTATAAAGTATATGGATCAAGTTGAAAAGGTGTGCAATAAGTGAAAGGCAAATTTCATTAAAGTTTTTCATTTTGAATGCGGTTTACAGGACGAAATGCGTTTTTTTAATGTGAGTTGGATGAGAGAAGATACGATTGACTGATTATAAGTTTCATGTTGATTTCTAAGTTGGCTAAATAATTATATAACCATATAGCCAAAGAGGGATGCGCTTGTGGTATGTTTTTTTTAGAAAAGGAGGGAATCCATAATCGATCGAGATGCGGGATGAAGGCATGAAGGAAAATAACGTTGGAAAAAGCCAGTGGAAACGAACAGAGAAAAAGGGCACTTAAGGCGCCCTTTTTCATCGGCCTAACGCAAAATGTGTGAACAATTTTACGCGTATCAGAACAAAGACAGCTGGCATGGCAGTGACAGCATCGTGTTCTCGATTTGGCTGAATTGTGGGGATTCGGTTCAGTCCGCTCCCAATCCTTCCAATTCGTATTCCTGCATGACTTCCAACCATTCGTTGCCTTCCACTTCTTCGAACTTTCGCGGTTCGACGCTGTGGTCTTCTTCAACTCGAGCAGGTGCGTTCATTTTGCTCCTCCTGGGATAGTGAAATAGTTCGCTAATCACTACCTACAAATTTGATGCCAATTTACAAGTTGATAGATTTCAGTGTATTATGATCTATCGTTCATTTTGGAATTTCATTTTCATAAAAAGTGTGTCCCAATTTGGTGATTTGGGATAGAAATGTGTTTCAGTTTACTACACTGGTTACGTTATTTGTAAGTTTATTGATTCATTTGATACCATGTTTCATAACAATATGCAAAAAATTCTTTGCATTGATTTCTATCCCGGTTTTCCCGGCGGTGAAATCATGAAGGCTATCCTGCCGCATTGGCAAAAACGCGGCGTGATGACGCCTTTGCTCCAAATTGAATTTACGAAATTGCAGGTTCCACAGACAGCGGAGCGGTTTACACGCTATTTGGGGGAACAACTGCGGCGGCAGAAACCGGATTTATTGTTTTGCATTCAGCGTGACATACGCGAATTGACGGCGCGCGCCGGAATATCGTTGGGCGATACGCCTACTCTCACGTTTATTACCGATGCGGTGGCGCGGATCGATCAGCTGAAGCAGGAAAACGACTTCATCGTTGCCTGGTCGGCGCAAATGGGCGACTATTTGAAGAAAAACGGATATCACAACGTGATCGTCCTGCCCATGATGGCGGACAGTTTTCAAAAAGGGAATCGCGTTCCTCAAATTCAATGCGAGGTATCGTTTTTCGGCAACTGTTGGTCAGGCGGTTCGGATCAACGCGAGGCGGCGCTGCAATTTTTCGAATTGCGGCAGCCGGGATTGCGGCGATATACGCTGGAATTGATCGATTGTTTCCACCAAAAGACCATTGAAGGAAATATTTACGAGGTTTTTGAGACATATCCGCCGCCGAATGGCATTATTCGCGTCGATCCCAAGTCGTTGTTCAATTTTATTCTAAACGAAGCGACAACACGGATCCGCGTGGAGACGTTGGAGCGGCTATCCGGTCACAATCTGCGTGTCTTCGGACACGGATGGGAGAAAACCGATGCGAGTCCGCAGTTGCGAGAGTGTTTTTTCCCCGGTTTGTTCATTCGAGAACAGCCTCACATATTCGCCTCGTCGAAAATCAATTTGAACATCGCCAATCCGGCTCATTGGGCCGCGCCGACGAACCGTTTTTTCAACATTCCGGCGAGCGGCGAATTGGAATGCTGCGAATGGTCTGACGGGATGGAAACGTTTTTGCGTCCTGATGAGGAAATGTGTTATTTTAACGGACCGGATGATATTGCGGATCGAGTTTCCGCGATTCTGGCGTGTCGTGAAGACTATTCTGCACAAATTGCCGCCGCTCAACGGCAAATATCAGAACGTTTCAACTACGCGCAGTGGGTTGAACAACTGTTCAAACAATGGGGAGAGAGGTAGAGAGATTTTGCTGGTATGCGAGTATCCGCCGTGCGCGTTGGATGTAGGAATGGTCCTTCATGATGCGTTTTTTCGCGGCCTGCGTGATGGATTTTCTCTCTTCCGCATGGTCAAGATAGTATCCGATCTTCTCCGTCAGGTCCGCGGCGGTTTTGTACAGCGTGATTTCCGTTTCCGGTGCAAAAAATTCCTGCATTCGCTCGCCGGCGTGAAGATGCAGGTCGCTTAAGAGAAATCCGTCGCACATGGGAATGTCCATATCTCGCGACATCGGCCCGTCATGTGGAAAAAGCGGATGAATGTTGATCGATATCACCGCCGTATGATAGAAATTATAACATTCGTCGGAAATGAGTCCGCGATGCTGAAAGGCGTGACGAATGGGAGTATCGCGCAGCAGCTCTTCCCAATCGGGATTGCCGAATATTTTTAAATCATAATCGTGCAAAGCGCACAATAATCCCGTGCGCCTTTTGCGAATGCATTCAAGGTCCAGAAAAAACAACAAGACTTGTTTATCGTTCATCTCCAGCTTACGAATGAATGGACCAAGAATGTTGATCAACGCGGTAAGGTCGTTCGCGTTCAATCCGAAACGTTTGAACAGGGAAGAAAAGGGCGTTTTAATTTCCGCCAGCCGCGCATCCGTGACCGTATCGATTTGTTGCAGCAAGGATTGCGGTATTTTTTCCCGAATCGGATTTGTGTTTTTGACGGTTCCGACGAATCCCACTTCGCAAGCCAATTCGTTTTTTCGGATGTAGGTGATCGGATTGCCGCCGATCGGCAGTTCGCCCGCCAAATGACCGCCGCGAGTTCGTAGCGAGGCGGCGAAATCTTTCCATACATAAAAAATATGGTCGAAAGGGCCGTGCCGGAATTGCATTAAATGGTTGGGTTCGTCCACGTACCACGCAAACCGTGGAATGGGGACCTTCCCGATTCCGTGAACCAGTAAATCCGAAGGATGGCTGATGGCGACCAGAATATCAGGGCGCATCCGGCGGATTTCCAGCAACAATTGCAACATTTGGTGCACCGTCACGCTGGAATGGATGTAAGGAACCTTGTGATTGACGGTTCGAAGCCCGATTTGGTTGAATCCCCACGCCAATCCCTCCGCGATCATCATCCAACAGCTGGCGGATGGTTCGACGATCATCACAGTTTGCGTGTTATCAGCCGGTCGGTTTTGGTAATGAGATAGAAATGAATCCGTAATGGATTGAATTTCCTTTATTTTCGCGGCGAATTTGGTTTGAAATGTGCTCGTAAATTGTTGGATGGGAAGATCAGCCCGCCCTTCAATAAAACGGCGGCTGACAATCGGGAAGAACGCCTGAGTGGTAATGAAATACGGTTCAAGATGCGAATCGATGTCGGATAAACATTGTTCAAATGCCTGGCCTCCCCAAAACCAATATACCTGGCGCAACTGAAGAAACGAATCATAAGAGTGCGTCAACAGATAGGAGATCAGGAATGCCATATCCGGTTCGATGATCATGACGGGAGAAAATTCGGTCAGCCTATGAGCGGCGAGGCAGGGTAAACTGAGCGCATCGACGCCGATGATGAGCAGCCATTGTTTGTCCGGGACGTACTGGCGATAACGTAAGAACGGATAATCGCCGGCAGAGTGAGTTGCAGGAATGAGTCCGTCACGCTGAATCTCATTGTTTTCGCTGACGATACGAAAAAGGATGGAACCACCGGTTTCTCGCGCGATTTGCATTTGGTTGCGATGCAAAAATTCATGGATGGATTCTTCGAAAACGGGATTCCGGGCGGAGAATAGTTTTACATTGCGATGAAGATGAACATCGAAAAAATCTTCGATGGTTCTATATCCGTCCGCAGGTGTTAGCGAGTCAAGAGATGTAGTAACCGTCATGGTGTATCATTTATAATGGGATGCAATCGGCGGATATGATCGAATTGAAGGTCGTCGAGATGCCGGGAAAGTCCACGCAGGATATTTTTGACGATTCCCGGACCTTCATATACGAAGCCGGTGTAAATTTGCAGCAGCGATGCGCCTGCTTCCAGCTTTTCAATGGCGTCTTCCGCGGTAAAAATACCGCCGCAACCGATAATAGGGATGGAACCCTGCGTCAAATTGGCGATGATCCTCACTACTTCCGTCGAACGTTCGCGTAAAGGTTTTCCGCTCAATCCTCCCTGCTCCCTTTCGCCGGTTCGGATCGTCGTATTCGTTGCGATGACGCCATCGACGCCCACATTCATGGCGATGCCGATGGCGGCATGGAGTTCTTCGTCGGTCAAATCGGGAGCAAACTTGACGCATAAAGGTTTGGGTCGGCTCTCGGATGAGTTCTTGCAGAGTAAAGATATTTTTTCCCGTAACGCGGATAAAAGAGAACGGAGCAGCGCGCCATGTTGAAGCATACGCAGGTTTTCCGTGTTGGGCGAACTCACGTTGACGGTAAAAAAATCGCCATGGGGATAAAGAATTTCCATCGATGCGACATAGTCGTCGATAACCGCATTGATATCGTCGATAGGAGTCTCTTTTTGCTTGCCCAAACTGATTCCGAGGATAACGTTTCTTCGAGTTTGAACTTCATTAAGACGTGCGGCGATGGTTGGCGCGCCGTCGTTGTTGAATCCCATGCGATTGACGATAGCTTGGCGGGCGGGATAACGAAAAAGGCGGGGTTTGGGATTACCGGATTGAGGCCGCGGCGTCACCGTTCCGATTTCGACGAAGGAAAAACCGAGACGATCCCATAGATCAACACAAACGGCGTTTTTATCAAATCCGCCGGCCAGCCCGATCGGATTGGGGAACGTATATCCCCAAATTTCCTGGCTCCATCGCGAATCACTCCATGTGAATAGGGATTGAAAGATGGGGTTAAGAAGATGCGCTCGACGCAAACTGAGTAACGCGAATTCATGAATGGTTTCCGGATCAAAACGAAAAAAGACCGGTTTGGCAATGTATTGATAACAAAAATCCACGAATGACATTTTAAACCTTTGTGACAAACGAAAAATCGAAATGGTAGCAGTGTCCGTCAGGTACAATCGCTAAAAAAGTATTGTAACCGGAAAAGCGGATTTTTTCGCGAGACGAAGGGGATGGAATGAGCTAATGAATGAAAAAATGGACGGTTTTTTTAGGGGATTATTTATGGTTGCTGAGTTCGCAAAAGCCGGGATACAGTTTTTCCGCGCATTCGGGACACAGACCATGACTGAATTCCGCTTCCGTATGTTCACGAATGTAGACTTCCAGTTGTTGCCAATACCCACGATCGTCACGGATTTTTTTGCACGAGGCGCAGATGGGTAAAAGACCTTTCAATTGCTTGATTTGGGTAATGGCGTTCTGCAACTCGCCAATGAGTTGATCTTTTTCCGCCAATACCCGCCTGCGTTCGGTAATGTCGCTCAACATGCAGTGCATTTGTTTGAAAGTACCGTTTGCGTCATATCCGACTTTACCGTCGAACACGGCAACGAGGCGCGAACTGTCTTGGTGAATCATTTCCACTTCGATGTTATGAATTTCGCCTTCTGATTTAAAGCGGGAAAAGCATTCCCCAAAATGTGCCGCATATTTTGGCGTCAGTAAATTGCCAAACCACTGGCCGATAATTTCATTTCGCGAGTAACCGAGTGTATCAAGCCACGCCTGATTGACGTCAATGATATGGCCGTGCTCATCCAATGATTGATAGGCTAACGGTACATCTTGAAACAGTAAACGAAATCGTTCTTCGCTTTCTTTTAATAGTTCGGTAGATCGCTTGAGCGACAAAAAAAGCGGTGATATTTTCGCAATTCCGATTACCACAAGCAGAGAAGTGAATAACGCAACCAATTCGCCAAGGAAATCCGGCGCTTGTTGAGGCTGGGCCGTTAAAAAATGAACCAGGATGTAGACGCGGCGAATCGCCATGAGTATCATGCCTGCCGCAAGTAGAAACCAGGCATGATGCCTGCTCGCGAAGAGTAACATCCGCAACGATAAAACCACGGCGCTTAACTGCAACGCGGTGGATAGGAACATCAAGGCCGTAAATTCGATATGGTTCATGGTCTTCATTTTCAAAAGCGTTATTCAATCATATTATACCATGAAATATTCCATTCTATAGATTTTTTGTCACAAATATTTTCATATGAATGCCTAAACACCGAAGCGCAGGGGTTGAGTGAAAAGAAGAGGTCTTGATTGCGGAATCGTATGGCAATTCCTTTTTGAACGATCATGTCAATAAAAATCACCGTGATCAACGATAATGATACCGCTTGAATTTGGTAATATATTTCGCGCAAGGGAAGCCCATAAATCCCATAACTAAAAATAAAAAAAATATAAAATTGCGAGTGAGAAATTCCCAACGATTCTTTTCGGTGGTCTCGTGAGTCCCGGCGAATTGCGACAGATCATTTTGGACGGAAGGAATTTTGCGAATTTCCTTCTGTGAGATGCCGGCAGAAGATGTGTCAGTACATGCAATTTGTTGTGAACGGTTTTGTAGAGGAGTGGGTGTGGGAGTCGGCGTCGGAATTCTATCGGATTCGGGAATCGGGATAGAACTCCGGACCCTATTTTGTGCAATATGTTCAGATGTTGGATATTGTACAAACATTGATTGTTGAATAGCAAGATTGGGAATCGCCGTTTGCCCGGCATCGGGAACGTCATTTTCAAAATCCTGAAAAAACTTGGTAAATTCATCGTGCCATTCTATCTCGCCGATGACAACCTGCGGAATTGGCGGCGCATCGGTAAACGGATTTTCGGGAGAAGTTGTAAATTGATTTTCTTTATCGCTAGAATTATATGTCCCGAAATCACTCGGTTCATTCAAAACGGAATTTTCATGTAAAGAAATGATTATTTGATTGCGAATCACTGTAACAGAAGATTCTCCCGATAATGGAGAATAGAGCCCTGGCGGTGGTACAGCCGAAACCGGAGTGGGGATTGATGATGATTCCTCCGTTTGATAATCGTCGCCCGCGTTGGGATTGGTATTGGGCGTCGCTCGATCCACTTTTCCGGCTTCAACCGGCGGCGTTTCAACCACCGGATATTCCTCGAATGGAATTGTCGGCGTGGGAGTGACGGTCGGCGTCGGCGTCGGAAAAAACGGCAAAGTGGGAGTCGGGGTGGGCGTCGAATTTATAATTTTATATACATATCCGGGAATTTTGCTTTTATGCAAAGAAAAAATAGGCCTATTCTCGGCCAGATCCGCCTCGGCCGGAATGGAATATGCCATTAGGGCGATCAGAATGCCAACGCATGGGTATCTATTTTTTTGCATGATATTAACTATATAACAAATAAGAAACCTGCGAAAGATGGGTAATGCATTTTTTTTGAAAAAAATGCAAGACAGAGAGAAGGCGGCAAACTTATTTTCGATCTAAAAATTCGATGGCTTTCGCGAACCATTCGGCCGGCGGACTTTCATGTCCCATTTGCGGAACTTGAATGTAAAGCGCGTTTTTCAGATATTGTTTGTAGCCGTATTCATAATAGTGGTAAGTCTGTTCCCGATTGCTGTCGAAATCTCCCGTCAAAAACACGTATCGCCCTTCGTTTCCCGCGTGGCTGAGATGGTTCGCGTCCGGTTTGGCAAAACTGACGGGCCAGTAATAGCCTTTTTTACTCGGCGCTTCCATGCGTTTCCAATAATTGACGCCGATCATGAAGATTCCGCCCGCATACACGTCGGGATGATGCATGGCCGTCATGCTGGAAACCCGCCCGCCGCCCGACAAACCGGCTACATAGACTCGTTTGGGATCGATGGTGTATAATTTTTGCATGTTGTAAGCCGCATCCAGCGCCAGGGGAACTCTGCGCGTATAAATATCCATCTCGTTTCCCGAATTGTCGGCTCCCACCCAAATCAAATGGTATTGATCCATCAATTCCCGCCATCCCGCCGGATGAATGGCGCCGTCATTGCCGGGAGAAATCCAAACGATCAATCCGAACTGCGTATGCGGTTGATAGGTTTCGGGTACGTACACATAAAAACTTTCTTTTGCCAAATCATATTGATGGCCGGGATTTTCTCCGCGTTTGAGTTTGACATTCATGCGCCGGGCAAGTTCGCCGAGGCTGGAAAGAGGGCTGTGTTCCTTAAAGGTGGTTTGAAAAGCGCCGGTTCTTTGAATCTGTTTTTCCCGCGTGGAATTTGTGCTTCTTTGCGGCGACGGGACAAGCGTTTGAGTTTTCGGGATTTCGGCGCTCTCGCCGGTCGTGTAACCATATTTTGATAGGAATTGATCAACGCGCGCGCGAGTATGATTCTGCCAATAAGATTGATTGAAAAAAACGTGGCCGACGCCGTCGACCGTATACAACTCTGCCGGAAAACCAATTTCCTTTGCGCTTGCCATGAATTGTTGGCCTTGCGCAAGCAGCGGATCGGCGGAACCGTATAATAATAGCGTCGGCGGCATTTCGCGGCTCAAATGCAGATTGGGAGACAATAATTTGGCCATGCCGGCGGAGCCGAGTGTTTTGATCATCTCCGATGTCCACAAGTTCAGCGCCGGATTGAATAAAATCAATACATTCGGCTTAACCGAAATCGCCGAATCCTCCGCCACGGCTTCAAAACCATCCGCCGTGACGGTGCACGCCGCCACGTGCCCGCCTTCCGAGCTGCCGGCGGCGGCAATGCGATTGGGATCGATTCCCAACGATTCTGCGTTCCGGCGTATCCAGCGGATCGCGCTTTTCCCGTCTTCCACGCTCATGGCCGCCGTGTTTCCCTGCTTCAATCCAACCCGATAATCCGCGCGTGCGGCCACCATGCCTCGACGAGCAAAATAATCGGCTTGAATCGTGAATTGATCAACGTTGCCGCCGTGGAGTCCACCGCCGAAAAAGAATACGATGGCCGGTCGTTGCCGTAACGATGCGCCGGGTGGGAAATGAATATGGATTGCGAGCTCGCCTTGTAATGTGGACTTATAGATGATTTTTGGGACGCCGGTTTCCGGGGGAGAATGCCGGATGCTGTTCAATTCTAGCGCCGGTGTGCTGACCGTGAGGAAGAAAAGAAATCCAAGTACCCCCAAATCCCGGTTCCAAGCGGAAAATAGTATCATGATGCTTTACGAATCAAGTCATTCAATTTACATTTGCCGGCGACTCCACTCGCGGAACCGACGCAATAGCCAGGCAGTGCTTGACGGCATTATAAATCTGCGGCGTATTCGAGTCGCGCGGAATCGAGAAGGACACGCCCTGCGCGGTCACGTCGATGGAACGCAACGGAACTCCCGTGCGAGTGAGATATAAGATTTTGTCTTTCGGCCGTTTCTGTTTGAGCAGCGACAAAACCGTCGAACCGTTGAACGCCGGCATGAACTCGTCATACACGATCAAATCCGGATTCTTGGCCAGCACGTTGCCGATGGCATCCGGCGGCGTCATGCCGAAAAAAAACACCGCTCCGTGGGAGGCGACGGAATCCTTCACCGCCTGCACGATCGACGGATCGGCGGAAATGACGAAAATCTTCTTGCCATGCAATGCGCCGTTCTTTTTTGACGGCAAAACGTCTTCCATGAACATCTTTGATTACCCTTTCCAATCCAATGCGTTCAATTTTTATAATATCACAAGAACGCAAAATTGTCCGATAACAACGAATAGGAAGGTTATGATGGTTGAAAGGTGTAACGCCGGCATCCTGCCGGTGATTGAGAATGCCGCCGAGACGGCGGCGTTACGTTGGGGGGCAAGGGCAGCGCCGTTTCTGTCCTTGGTTGAATCCGTATCATTCATTTTCTGCCAGCGCATCGTTTACCATCTCTGCATTCAATATCCCTCCCATCGGAATCACGTCCAGTTTCTCGCGAATCGGTTCCTTGCCTTTTACGAAATATTCCAGCGTATCCGGCGGTTTCACGTAATTGAGGATATAATGCGGAATCGGCTCCGATTCGATGGGAAAATTCGTCAACTGCGGTTCGATTTCACTCCATTCCGCCATTACCACGTCGATCTTGCGGCCGAATAAACGCCTCGGCGCGAATTGCTGGCGAGGCATCAGCACGATATCCACTTTCGGAATCACCGCCGCAATCGCATCCGTCCACGCCGCCACGGCTTTTGCGCCTGCTTTTGTCGCCAGAAAGGAAATGACGGGCACATAAATGTGATCTCCGACTTCCTGCTGGTAGTTGTCGCGGTTGTTATTCCACATCCAGATGCGTTCGAGCGCGTCCGTGGGATAGGTATAAATCCGACTTTGATCGACTTCCTGCTTGAGAAAAGTACGATAGGCGCTGCGAGCCAACCGTTCCCATTCCCGCGCGAAGTGGTCTTGCGCAAAATCGCCGCGCCCCATGCCTCCTTCGTGCGGATCTTCCACGATCAAATCGAATGCACCGATGAATTCCTCGATTTCGGGAATGACCTCGCGCAGGATGAAATGAGGATGCAGACTTTTGATGTAAAGAGAAACGATGCTGCTGCGGTCCTCCGCCGACTTTTCTTCCGCTGCGTTTTCCTCTTCTTCTTCGCATACGATTTTCTCATAAACGAATAAGAACTGGACGCCGGTGTCTTCGTGGTTGAAGAGGGCGTGGTTTCCCTCCACCACATAAAACGGGCGTTCGCGAAAATACGATAAAATTTCCTCCTGCTCGATGTCTGTTCCCGCGCGCCGGGGAGCAAAATATAAGTCATAATTCATAACACGATTCTCCGTTTGTGACTTCGTCAATCAGGTTGAAAGAATTGTATTATACTCGGCTGCCGTGGTTGTCGGGATAGGCAGCGCATTCGATGCCGGTCGCAAACCGGATTTTTTCGAATTCGGAGATCCACCGTTGGATGAAATCATGAAACGTACGCATGTTGTGCAGCCGGAATGTCCACGCCGCAATTTTTGTGTCGGGATTGCGTGTATCCGTCTTGATCGGAACGGAGTTCGTGCGGTAGCATAGGCCGAATTCGAAATCTCGGTTTACGATCCGTTCGGCGTGATCTACAAGAAATCTCCGGAGGAAAACTATGCGAAACTACTGGCTCGGTTGTTTGCTCTTCATTTCCCTTGGATTTGTTTTTGCGCCTCAAACGTTGTCTCAAGACCTTTCCGAACTGGCGCAAATCAAGACCGGCCATTCCCGCGCGGTGTCATCCGCCGATCCGGATCCGAACAGCAACGCGGATCGGATCCGGTACGTGGCGCCGGGCGAAACGAAGGTTCTGGCGGATATCGAGGGACCGGCGGTGATCCGCCATATCTGGTTGACATTCAACGATGCGCGACCGAATTGGCTGGAAGCGGGCGGCTCCGCGCGTCCCGACGAGATCGTCCTGCGCATGTATTGGGACAACAGCGAGACGCCGGCGGTCGAAGCGCCGCTCGGCGACTTTTTCGGCGCGGGATTCGGCCGGCGCGCCGCGAACTGATCTCGGCGCCGGTGCAGGTGGAAGGGGGCGATGGCTACAACTGCTATTGGCCCATGCCGTTTCACCAGCGCGGATTGATCACGGTGACGAACGAAGGGCAGAAAAACGTGCGCAGTTTTTACTATCACATCGATTACACGCTGGAAGAAAATCTGCCGGAAAAAACCGGCTATTTCTGTGCACAATACAGAAACGAATTTCCGGAAAACATGGGCAACGATTATTTGATTCTCGACGCGGAGGGGGAAGGGCATTACGTCGGAACGGTGATGTCCGTCCGTTCGCGCAGTCCGTTCTGGTTCGGCGAGGGGGACGCGAAATTTTATGTGGATGGAGAGGAGAAGCCCACGATTTGGGGAACCGGCACGGAGGATTATTTCTTGATGGCGTGGGGACTCAGCGAACGGCAGTTTCCCTATTTCGGCTGCACCTATATGAGCGCCGATTTTGAGGATTTGGGCGTGGAATATTGCCTCTATCGCTGGCATATCGCCGATCCGGTGCGTTTCACCCAATCCCTGCGGTTCGAGATCGAGCATACCGGCTGGATCACCGCCGACGAGACGGAAAGCGGAGAGATCGAATTCGATTTTTATATGAAGGACATCGAGGTAAAGGATATTTATCTCGGCAGCTTCCAACTGGCCGAGGGAAAACACCTACTGCGTTTCGGATGCGTGGGGAAAAATCCGCTTTCCAGCGGCAATTATCTCGGCCTGGATTCCATCCGGCTGCGCGAGCGATGGAACAAAAAACGCCCGGCGTTGTGGAAGTTGTAGAAAACAAGAATGGTTTTTCTCTCTTTTCAAATTTGTCACCTCACCTCACCTTCAAGTTACGTTATTCCTCTGCTTTATCTTTAACAGTAATCTTGCATGATCCAAGTCCAATGTTTTAAGATAGTAATGGCAGTGATGGTTTACATGTATTTATGCGTTTTTTGATTTTTTGTGCATATTGTATGCATCGTCGTCATCCATTCATGAAATTTTTCTTTCATCTATATCTATTGACAAATCAAGATGTTACGTTAAAAAAATAGGAAGGTTGATTTTTTTTTTGAAAAATTCTCTTGACAGGCAGAGAAATTTCATTTAACTTTACTGTAGAAAATCTGTTATTCGGTTGTTTGTAGGAAATTGGCTGCGGTATGTTGCCGGTTATGAGGAAATAGAGAAAAACGAAGCAAAACGAGTAGGGCGCGTATCCCAGGTCAGGAAACTTGAATGATACGCGCCCCCATGAAAGGATCACCCGGATGAGTGAAACCTTATCTACTCATATTATCGGACGTGTGTGGATTTGTCAAGAATCTGTATTGACGGATACTTCGCGTCCTCCCCCCTGTTTTATTGAACGTGTGGAATGAATAACCTTTATTACGCGACATTCGTTTATCATTTGGATTCAACGTCAATGAATGGAAATCATTATAACGAAACCTTTTTATGAGGTTGACCATGAAACGTTCGAAAAAAAATACTGTTTTGTTCATAATTCTTTTGTTTATCCCCATTCTCGCGATCGGACAGGAAGAGATTTCTTCTCGCAACCATTATCGGAATGCGCGGCAGTATCTGGTTGCGGAAGCTCGCTATGAATTGTCTCGGGAAACGATCCACACATCACAGGACGAAGATACGATTGCGGAAGCGATGAAGGATCTGATTACCTATTCACATTCGCTGCAGAAAAATGAGGAGGCGCTTGCCGATGTGGAAGCGCTGATCGGCGGATTGGATGAAAATTCCGAGCTGTACGGACGCGCCAACCTCGCCAAAGCAAGGCTGCTGATGCGTCTGGGGAATACCGACGATGCCTTGGCGCTGATGAAACGCGGCGTTCATGAGAAATGGAAAGAGAATGCCTTCTGGGAAATCAACGACGGATTGCTGGAAACCGGCCAAATCGATGTATGCGCCGTCGATGAATACGAGCGCAACGCCGGCGACGAATATGACCGGGAATTGCGAAAATTTTATGGAATCGGTGCGGATTTCTCGATCTTTTTTCTGCGTCTGTATGGCATGAAACATACCAATCCGGAAAAATCAGCAATGGATGATGTATTTCCAAACCTGAAACCGTCCACATGGCGGCCACAGGCGTTGAATATAGCACGCGCCTTGTGCCTCGCCGGAGATCGGCGGTTTGAGGAAGCGCTGGCGGTATTGAATGAAGTCGAGATGCAGTTGAACGATAACAGGGATGAGGAAGTGATGGTAGGATATGACGAGAAAAACGATATTCCTTTCTACAAAGCCGTAGTTTCGTTGTTGGGCGGTAAGGATGCAGAAACCGTGCACACTGCCTTGCAAAACTATATGGACCTTCATCCTCAAGAACCGACCTTGATTGTGAACCGGATCATGGAACTGACCTATGAATTGGAAAAAGATGTATTGGGGGAGATGAAAAAGATTTCGGTTCTGACCGGTTTTCTGATTCAAAGCGATATCGTTAATAACGAATTAATAAAAAGTAAAATTCCGGAAAATAAGATTGCAAGCATCTACGATCTGCATCAGCAAAGCCTTTGCTGGAACAATCAATTCGATGAATCGGCGCAAATCTGCAAATTCGTCATGGAAAATTATCCCCAGACATTGGCCGGCGCAAACTGTGCGATGAATTGGGCGCGCTATATTTCCTGGCGTGAACAGGATATCGATGGCGCAGAGAGAATTTTGAATGGGATTTTGGGGGAAGCGAATCATGACGTTCTCGTTCCGTGGGTAAAACACAGCCTGGCGGAAATCGCACTGAAACGCGGCGACAAACTCAAGGCGCTTGGTTATCTCAATGATATTTTGAGATTGATCCCGGAAAGCGATGCCAGCGCGCAAGCGCGATGCCGGGAGCAGGCAGTGGTTTTGAAAGAACAAATTTTCAACTATTGATCAAACATTTATAATGGAGCACCAATCATGAAAAAAATTATTACAATAAACTGTATTCTCTTTTTGATTCTTGTAAGTTTATTTAACGTTCGAATTTCAAATAGTCAAGAAATTTTACAGAAGAACGATATGAATATCAATATCGATTTCAGAAAACCCACTCCCACATCCAATGTTATTTTTTTCAAAAGTTATAATAATGCTCTCCACCAAAAGATTCTCATTCCTGAGCTGCAAAATAAACGAATCTTAATCGCAACTGGTGCTGATCCCACTCCCACTTCCACTCCTACCCCAACACCAACATATTCGTGCTCTTCTACCAGCAAATCAGCGAGTAACATGGGGACTGCGTATTTTATCGCAGAAGGAATAGGTGCAAGAGCTTTTTCAGTCAATTATTATTTATCATATTTCAAATGCACAGATAATGTGGACGAATTTCGACTTTCCTTGAATAACGCCAAAGCTTCCATCTGTGGTTGTAGACAAGAACAAATAGTCGGTTTTAATGTATATGTTACTTTAAGAAAATTACCTTCACAAACCTCATGGTTTGGTCCTGCTCTTATTTATGAAAATACAGGTACCCATCTTTGTTCAACAGGTGCTTTTAGTGTAACTAAATCTCCCAGTCAGACATATTGGTCGCCGCAAAATAATGATGCTTATTTTAATGGTGAATATGTTTATATTGAAGATGGGGGATATGTATATAGTGGATTCGATGTCTTATCAAGTCTGGATGATACAATCGACCTTTGATGCATTTGAGATTTCAAGAAAATTTGAAGGATTGAAGTATAAGCAAAAATGCTTCTTTCCAACTTTTATTCAATAGAAAAAAGCAAATCTGATGTATTTGGATTAAGTAGTATGAAATTTCAAAGGAGTTCCATTGCTGTTGTTTCTATTATAAGTATTGTTTTTCTTGTGTTAGTAATAATCGTGTCATTAAGTAAATATGATACTAAATCATTCATATTAAATGAAAATCATTTCACTCAAACCAATGATAAGAACAATTCCTCTATTGAAAAGAAGATCGTGAGTCCTTCTACGTTATCTGCACCAATCCCGTATCCAACTCCCTACAATAAACTAACGTATGTGCTTGACATCGCCCATAAAGCGCTGGTTGCGAACTACGATATTCACGTCACAACCGATGAAATCCGCACCTATCTCGAAAACCTTCTTATCGATGCAACCGATGATGATTTTCAAAAATGCTATATAAAATTAGATGCCTTGGTCGCCGCCGCAGATTCGTTGTTCACAGAAAATTTAACGCCTGAGGAAGCGGCGAAAACGTATTTAAGTAATCAAGAGTTTTCTCCGGATGGAAATCTTTCCCCACACATAAAATGGTTGCAACAGATTCAATCCTATAGCCAGGTGGAAGAAATGAAACGAATGCTTCCGTTAAGCAAAAAAGATGCGATCGAAAAAAGCCTGAAAGGCAACCGTGAGACGGTGGAAATGCACAAATTAGCGGAACTAATTCTTCCACCGGAGGAACGGAAAGGACCGGAAATAGAGTGGAACTGGCATCTTTACCGACAAAAACTATTGGATTATGCAAAAGAAAACCTATTCGATTCGCATCCGGAACTCCAATACCTGAATCCGGATGAAATTTTCTTACTGCCTCCCCAAATTCCTACGCTCATTCCACAGGTCCTGAAGCCTGAACATTAGATTGCAGGATGGTGGGTATCAAATCACTCATTCTGCAAAAAGTTTTAATGGCTTTCCAGAACTTGCTGAAAGCAAAATGGGTGATAATGCACGAATGACGCATCCAATAGTCGGTGAAGGAAACATTGATGGTCCAGTATATGGAACAATATGGCGCTATTTTAGATAGGAAATAAAAGATAAAGGAGAAAAACAATGAATGCGAAATTTATCAAAGATGAATCATCAGTGTTCAAGTACACTTTTTTCAACTATTTTTTATTGATAGTTCTTTCATTGCAAATAAATGTATATAACTTTGCAGCTAATACAAATATTTCCCAACAGTTCGAACTTCGTTTTAAGGCATGGCAGGACTATTTTGGCTTTCAAGATAAACCCACTAATGAAGGTAAATTTACAGTCGATCATACATCGAAAACATCTTCAATTGCATCGGATTATGTTAATGTTGATGTCTTTCAAAAAATCGTCGATTTGGGTGTGCCCGCTTTACCTTTCATTGTCGAAAGGATGAAAAAGATTCCAAATAACCAAAAATCCTACATAAGTTATGCATTCTCGAGTATATCCAAAACAAACTTTCATGATCGCAAATGGGGACGTACTCCGTTTTACGATCGCATCATTGAATGGTGGGAAAACGAACGGAAGAATCTTCGAACAGAATTCGAAGCGCGCTACGAGAAATGGAGAAATGTTCCGCAGAGTGAACGGAAGAAGGGACCGTATCTCAGCGATTGGTATCGAGGATTCTACGACAATCCCGAAGAGTATGAAAAGGCGTATGCCAAATGGAAATCCATGCCGGAAGGCAAAGAAAAAGAACGCTTGCGCCCGTTGGCGAAGACGGAATATCAGCAGGTACTGGATTTGGGGGTAGGCGTTTTGCCCTTTGCGATGGAGAAAATCGCGTCGGGGGATCATGAGCTGATCGATGCGGTCCATTATTGGACCAATGATCAAATTCGTACGCTCGCGACGGAAAAAGGGATCGCCGGCGATGCCATGCCTGCGTTTATTTTAAATTGGTGGAACGAAAACCAAGAGAACTGGCTCTTGCCGGATTGATCCTATTTTACCTGATAACGGTAAATTTTGAGGGCGGAAAATATCGATGTCGAGATAATGCATCCCAAGAGGCTGTTTGAGAATAGATGAAATAGTGCAATTTAGCGCGCGTTGCGGGTCAATACGGTTTCGGAAATGATTTCAATCCCACATAAAATCGGCGCATATGGACTCCTTTTATCGCGAGGATCAAGCGCAATCTCCAAATCCCGCGAAATCGAAATCCGATGAAATTCTTTCACGATGCCGCGATGAGTCGCGCCCGCTTCCCGCCTAATATCGAAATCCCGCAACACCTTCCGGCCTTGAATGGAAACGTCGAAAACGCGGTCTCCGGGTTGGAGCGGATCCGGCTCGGCGAAAAGAAGACCAACCGCATAGGTTTGCGCCGGTTGGGGATCCGTTGCGAGTTGCAAAGTGATTTTCCGGAGTCCCTTCGCGCCCGAGGCGGCAACCCATTTCAAGCCGGCGCCGTCGAAGCGAGAGGAATGATGATGAAACCAGTGCGGCGCCGCCGGCTCGGTGAGGATGGGAATTTCCGGCGAGGGGCTTCCTTTCGACGGATACTCCATCCATAGCGTCCCGTTTTCCGCGCGGCGGTCGCCGGGCGCGCCCAGATTGATTCCCGCCTGGCGGATGACCCCGTCTCCCACGTCGAAGTTGTTGAACGTCCACATCTCGACATCGGGGTCGTGAATCATAGCCAGGGAACTTTGATTCTGATAACTGCATGAACAGGTGCGGGTATAATCCGGCGCATTCAAAACGCCGTTGGCGCCGATCAGGTTCGACGTGCAGCCGGATTTGAAGCCGCCGAAATTGCCGGTCCCGCCGTCCTGCTGTAAATCGAAGAATCCGGCCGCGGCGGAACGAAATGTTAACAGATTCTCACAGGCGATTGGATAATTGCATCCATAATTACGTTGATAGGACCAGAGCGACTGTTCGCCGGTCAACGGATTCGTGCGGATGATCTCTTTGCCCGTCAGGAGGCTGTATGCATACGGTTCGGTAATGATCCTATCGCCGTGAAGGATGCAGGGACCGCGGTATTCGGCGTCGTTTTGCCATAACCGCTCGCCGGTTTTCCCGCGATAGGCCGCCATACCTTCGTCCGGTTCGTCCACGAGCATATCCCGCGAATGTCGGACCGCTTGCAGGAGGATGTCATTTTCTTCGGAGTACCCCAACCATGTGCCAAAAACGTCTTCCGTCGAACTCCACGAAATATCGCCGGTTGTAACATCGAATGCCAGCAGGCGGGGAACGCCGGTGGTCCGTTTGCCTCTTCGTTTTAATCGATCGGACACGAAATCCGGCGTGCGATCGATGCAGAATATGTTATCGTTGCCGACGGCGATGGCGTTATGCCGCAGACCATGCGCGGACGTGTACGTCCAGCGAACCTCGCCGGTATGCCGATCCATCACCACCAGTCTTTTACTGGAGGTGATGTCGAAATTGTAAAAGGGTTTCCTTTTGCTGGCGATGTCCGAATCCAATTCGATGAAATCGATGTAATTGACGAATTCCGCGCCGGCGATCAGATATTCCTGATAAACGCCGATGTATCCCCAGTCCGGCGGTTGCTCCTCGCCGGGAACGATGGGCAGTGTGATTTCGCCGATGATTTCACCGGCGGCGGGATCCAAAACCAGGCAGCTGTTTTTGATAACAATGTATATTTTGTCCTTTGCAACGACATAATTCGTGCCTCTCGCGTTCGCGCCGGGGATGTGGATTTGATTGTACGCGGGATCGAGCGGCGTGTCCGCGTACGTCTCGTCGTAATAGACGCCATACGTGTCGAGATCGGGCAGCATTCGCTTCCACAGCACTCGTCCGGTATACACGTCCCGCGCGCTGAGGCTGTTTATGCCTTGAATGAACAGCCGGCCGTCCACGATTTGCTCCGGCGGTCCGTGGCCGTGCCGGGGCAACACGTCCGTATTCGAATTGCCGCCGAACCACAGAATGCCCAGCGGCAATTTGACCAATTGATCGTCCGATTTGACCGTATTGGCGATGTCGCCGTATTGATGGGTCCAATCGGACGCGCCCGGCAGCGCGCCTTCGCGAATCAAAAGAAGCAGTCCGTCGGCTTCGATGATTTTGGCGTTCGGCAAATCGCATTTGCGGATGGCGGCGGCGACGGCGGCGACCTTGTCCGGCGCTGGTTTCATACAAATGATGCCGCCGTACGGTCTTGTATGGTTATATATCGTTTGAAAAAATCCCGAATCGGAGTGGGATTGAATTTTGTTAAAATTTTCAAAAATCGTCAGGTGGGTAAGGTAAGAAGGGGCAGGGAATGTCAACGGGTCGCCGACGTGCACGGAAATCCGTTTGCCATACAGACCGGCGTCGATGAATCGTTTGCGCAATCGATTCACCTTTTTCCGGTCGGAATCGACCGCGATGATTCGCAAATCCGACCAACGAACCAGCGCCTCGACCACGTCGCCGTTTTCCAGGCCGTACGCCAGGCAATATCCTTCTTTGCTATTTGTATATTGAAGAATATCATGGGCTTGTTGAGCGGCGGCGTCGGGAATCGCTTGGGTGTGAGTGCGAAGGGGATGGGTTTTGAACGGGGCCGGTTTTCCACCAAAGGCATAAATCCGTCCTTCCAACGTTACGATAAACAACTTATCATCGGCGGCGATCAATCGTGCAACCGTTCCCGGGATTTTCGTCTGCCAGGAGACCGACGGTTGGTTTCCCGAACGGGGGATGTCGATGGCGGATACGATGTTGTCTCCACCCGCATACAACCGGTTGCCCGCTTGAATCATATCGCCGCCCGCGTCCGTTTCGATTTCCCACAACGGATCGATTTTCCATTCGATTCGAATTTCGGTCTTGGTTTCATTGGTCGTGGAATCTTTGACGACTCGTTCCCGCCGAATGGATCGTAAACTCGTGTAATCATGCGCGATGACGGGATTGCCGAGAGAATAAAATACCGTACCGGACAGAACCGGAATCCTGCCGAATTGAGCTTTCAGGACGTTTCCGCTTTCGAGATCGTAGAGGGACGTAACTTGATCGCGGTGATAATTGATGAAATGGCGATCTGTCGCGCACACAAACGCCCCGCCGGTTTTGTTGTGCTCCGCGAATTTATAATATAAAAATTCGCCGGTCTTCAAATCCAGGCAGGCCGGCGTCGACCGCCCGCCCGGAACCAGCAGTTTGTCTCCCGCCACCACCAGGATTCCCTGCGGCGCGATGCTGGCAAAGGAAGGTGAATTATGGGGCTGTTTCATATAAATGGAACTGGAATGATCGTTGCACCAAATCTCTTCACCGGTTTCCGCATCCAATGCGTAGATGAAAATGCCCATGAACGGCCAGATGCCGGCGGCGAAGTAGATGATTCCATCCTGGAAAACCGGGCCGCCGCGCGCCGGCCAGGTCGAAATCAAGCGTTCGTTCCCCAAAATCTTCCGATCGGATGGAATTCCGCTGAATTTCCAGATCAAAGCGCCGTTTTCGGCGTCGACGCAATAGAGATGACCATCATCGCTCACGAAATAGACTTTTCCGTCGTTCGCCACGGCGGGAAAGCGAATCGGGCCATCCGCGTAGAAAGTCCATCGCTCCTCGCCGCTGTCCGTGTCAAGCGCGGTGATTTGATCGAAAGCATTGGAACCGATAAACATGGTTTTTCCCATCACGATCGGTTCATAGGCTTTATCGAATTGCATCAAATCCCGGTTGAGCGGATTCTCCCAGGTCGGTTCGAGAGGCGGGTATTCTCGCTCCCACAGCAAATGCAGCTCCTGCGGCAACGCTTGTGGGGACGCCGCGCTACGCCGGGCGTCATATCGCCACATCGGCCAATCTTCACCGTAACCGGTCCCGTTCGCGGCGATTGTAAATATTAAAAAAAGAGAAAATCGGTGTATCTGTTGCTTCATGGATACCCTCGCTCTCTGTGAATCAATTTCTTGAATACTATATGCATCTATTGTTCAGGGAATGTTAAAAACAAATAAAACTTGCATGAATGAAATGATGATCGGTCATATCTTTGTGAAATACATTCGCTTGATAGTTCTATCGGTTCGATAGCAAATCGTTTCGATTTTTAATTTGTCTGTGTTGAGTTTTTAATTGTTCCTTATTTTCGTTTGATAATGGAAACGACCGATGACCGACAGAATTGGAATGCATTCCTGTTTTGTTTATCACTCAAATTCACGAATAAACAAAAACCGCCGGTGTAATACCGGCGGTTTTGAAAGAACCATCGTAGTCGAAATTAATAAAGCGCCCAATCCGGAACCGCAACCGGCACGGGAACCATGGCGTGATCGAAGAGTTGAGTCGCCCGCCCGTCGGCGTCGCCGAAGTTTTGCAGGCCGACGATGGGGAGCACGTCCGGATAGATGTTTTCCAGATCGGAAGCGTCGTAAATGTAAATCATGCTCTTCGAACCGGCAGGCCCGTTGTGGTTGGAGACGGCAAAGCGCTCGGTGCCGTCAGCGAGAATGGTAAAATTCCACACGCCGCCAAGGCCATCGATGGTGAAATCGAATGTGCCATGTAATGTGCCATCCAGACCGATCCTGTCAACGGAATTGGTGCCGGGAATAGCAAGCAGGTAATCCGTGCCTTCGATATAGGCGAGGGAACGATAGCCTTTTGATGTGGGAATCGAACCGATCGCCGCTCCGCCGCTATCGCTGTAAATGTTGATGCGGGGATCCATGTCGCTGGGAATGAGGATACGGCCGTCCGGCAGGATGAGCGCTTTGCCATTGCCGCCGTTGCCGTTGCTTTGCGGAGTCATGGTCACGTCGAATAATGTCTCCTCGATCACGTTTTCCCCCGCGAAGCGGTAGCGAAACGAATGAGAAGGAAAAGGCGGCGGAGGTTCGTTGCTCATGACGAACACTTCGTTGGGCGCGTTACTGCTGACCCACGTTCCTTTCGTTACTTCCGTCGACAGAACGGTGAAATACATCGATCCGTCGGGGAAGATGCGCAGGATTTCACCGCGCCCGGCGGGATACTCGACCTGTTCGGTCGCGGATGTGGGAACGCCGGTGAGGCCGACGTAGCAGATGCCGCTCGGGTCGAAGGCGACTCCCAACGGACGGCGGCGACTGGTGTCTCCCAATTCCCAGCGGACGACCTGCACGACGGTCGCTTCGCTTGCGCCGAGTGACACTTCGATGAGCATGTCATCGGCGGCGTCGGCGAGAACCAGGTTCCCTGGCGTGAAGGGGGCGGCATTGGCGGATATCGCACACAAGGCGATTACGGCCATGCCCAAGCAAATGGTTGTTGGTTTTGCATTCATTTTCTTGCTCCTTTTAGTTTTTTTTGTCACAACAGGCGGAACAATTCCCGAATCCCTTGTGACTCACATTGAATAACATTTACATTGAACACGCTTTTGTCAAGGGAAGAGATGGAACGATTGGATAGAGGTGGACAGATCGGTTGGATCATTCGATCGTTTTTGATTTTACATGGTGTTACAAGCAAAAGGTTCCTGTTGGTTGACAAAAAGGAATGAATCAAGGTCAATAACAACATGGGGACGAATATCGGTCCGAGAGGATCGAGAGGGGTGAACAATCGTAGAATAGGGAGGAATCCATGAATCGAAATCATTCGTTTTTAGTTATTGTAAGTTTGTTTTTCGCGGGAGCGATATTTGCCCATGCGAACGCAACGGTCGTCGGACCGGATATGTATGAAAAAACTGTGGTCGAATCGGCGCGGGAAATTCCTGTCGCGTATGACGTCGACGTCGTGGTTGTCGGCGGAACCTCTGCGGGCGTGGCGGCGGCGGTGGAGGCGGCGAAGAATGGCGCCAGCGTTTTTTTGGCCGCGCCGCGGCCGTATTTGGGAGAAGATCTTTGCGCCACGTATCGTTTATGGCTGGATGCGGATGACGAACCGACCTCGCCGTTGGCAAAAGAATTGTTCCAGGAGCCACAGGTCGCCCCCGGCGTGGGCCGGGGAATGCGCTTTCGTTACGAAGCGGATTCACCCTCCGCCGATCCGCATAAGGATCGAGTATCGCCGCCGGCGTTGACGGACGGACGCTGGGGAAGCGCCAGCAGCCAGAGCGTGCAATACAACGGCGACGTGAGCATTGTCGCCGATTTGACCGAATCGAAACGGTTCGAACGGGTCCACGTGATGGCGTTTCAACGGAATAACGATTTCGAAGTGGACAGCGTTGCGGTGTTCTGCAGCAATGACAAGCAGGAATGGAAACCGCTGGCGCAAATTCGCAATGAGATAGTAGGGAAGGGAGAATTTGAGGATTCCGCTCTCGATCTTTCCGCTGTCGTCTCGGCCGAGGCGCGATATGTGAAATTTGACATTAAAAAAACCGCTCGCGTTCAACGGATATTAATCGGCGAAATCATCATCGAAGAAAAAATCCCGCAAATATCGAAATCCACGGTCCGCCGGCCGCCCACGCCCATGCACGTGAAATACACGCTGGATCAGGCGCTGCTCGACGCGGGCGTACAATTTCTATACACTTGCTATACGGCAGATATATTGTACGATGCCAAGGGACGCATCGGCGGCATTGTGATGGTGAACCGCAGCGGACGGCAGGCGGTGCGGGCGAAAGTCGTGATCGATGCCATGCCGCGAGCCGATGTGGCGCGGATGGCGGGCGTCGAATTTCTACCCTATCCGGCGGGAACCCATTCGTTTCAACGCATCGTGATCGACGGCGAACCGCGATCCGGCGATGGCGTGACCGTAAAACAATTATCTTCACCGATCTATGCAAGCATGGCGGGAAATCAATCGCGCAGCCATCCTGCCTTTTTGTATACGCTGGAATTGCCGATGAAAGACGGCTCCTTTGCCTCGTTCGCGAAAGCCGAGCAGGCGGCGCGCGACAAAACGTGGCAAAAAGGCCAGGTGGATTCGTCGGAAGTGCTGTTCCAAATTCCTCCCGATCCGATGAAAGGAAAGAAAAGCCTAAAAGGAGAATGGCCGGGAGCAAATGTCGTGGATTTGGCCGCGTTTCAACCTGCGAAAGTGGAACGACTCCATGTTTTAAATGGATGCGCGGATGTTTCCCGCAAGGCTGCCGAGGACCTTTTACACCCGTCTAATTATATTGATGTGGGAACCCGAATCGGCAAGGCAGCGGCGGACGAAGCGAAACGGTTGCCAAAACCGACGAATGTGCAATTGACCGGCAGGAAATTGAAGCCGACGGCGTCGGGTGAAGTGAAAGAATTGTTGGTGGGACTACGCCCGATGCATGCGAGCGATGAGAGTATCCCGTCGCAGGAACGGTCGATTCCCATTGTGGGCGAGTATGACGTAATCGTGGTCGGCGGCGGCACCGGCGGCGCGCCCGCCGGAATCGGCGCGGGACGACGCGGCGCGAAGACGCTGGTCGTTGAATATCTCCACGGACTCGGCGGCATCGGCACGTTGGGTTTGATCGGAAAATACTATCATGGTTATCGCGACGGATTTACGAAAGAACTCGATGAAGGCATCGCGGCAATGAGCGGGGATCTGGCCCCGCGCGGCGGCGGCTGGGACGTGGAAATCAAAATCGAGTGGTATCGCCGTGAATTGCGCAAAGTCGGCGTGGATATCTGGTATGGCGCACTCGGCGGAGGCGCGTTCGTGGAGGACGGCGTCGTGAAGGGCATCGTCGTCGCCACAACGGAAGGACGCGGCGTGGTATTGGGCAAAGTCGTGATCGATTCGACCGGCAACGCGGATGTGGCAATCGCCGCCGGCGCGGCGTATATGTTCACCGACGCCGAAAACGCAGCCTTGCAAGGAACCGGTCTGCCGCCGCGCAATCCCGGCGCGAGCTACACGAATACCGATTATACCTTTACGGACGAATCGGACGTGATCGATTTGTGGCGCACGTACCTGACGTCGCGAGAGAAGTTTAAAGACGCATATGACTTGGGCCAGATCATCGACGCCCGGGAGCGGCGGCGGATCGTGGGCGATTTTGTGATTTCGCCGATGGACATGTACAACAATCGCACCTATCCGGACAGCGTGGTATTGTCGCGCAGCAATTTCGATTCGCACGGATACACCACGCACGAACGCTTTTTGTTGAAACCGCCCGATCGGGAATCGATTTCCGCGTATACGCCGATGCGTAGCATGCTGCCGAAAGGCCTGGACGGCGTGATCGTGACCGGACTGGGCGTGAGCGCGCATCGCGACGCCATGCCGATTTTGCGGATGCAGCCCTGCATTCAAAATCAGGGCTACGCGATGGGAACCGCATCGGCCATGGTGGTAGCGGATGGCGTTTCCATTCGTCAACTTGACATCAAGAAATTACAGCAGCATTTGGTCGAAAAAGGAAACCTCCCCGCGAGCGTGCTGACGGACGTGGATTCCTACCCTCTGCCGAAAGAACAGATCGACGCGGCGGTGAAGAATGTGGCCAAACAATATGATTGGATCACCGGTCCGCCCAGTCAGCCGCTGCAGGGCGAAAGTATGCCGCCGTCTTCGTACGAACCGGTGGGCGTGATTCTTTCCCAACCGAGCGAGGCGTTGCCGTTGCTGCGCCAGGCGTTTCAAGCAGCCGAGAAGGAAGAAGACAAACTCGTGTACGCCCATATTTTAGGCATGTTGGGCGATCCGACCGGCAGCGAGTCGCTGAGGAAAGCGGTGGAAGCGCGTACCGTGGATAAAGGTTGGTCGTTCAAAGGCATGGGGCAGTTCGGACAAAGTTTAAGCCCGCTCGACAGCCTGATCATTGCGTTGGGAAAGACGAAAGACAAACGCGCTTTGGATGCGATTCTCGAAAAAGCGGCGTTGCTGGATGCGAACAGTGAATTTTCCCACTTCCGCGCGGCGGCGATTGCCATGGAAACGCTGAAAGATTCCCGAGCCGCCCGCCCCCTGGCGGAATTACTGCAAAAACCGGGAATAATCGGCCACGCGGTAACCACCATCGCCGAAATGGAAAAAGAAGTCGTTCCCGGCGCGGGCGTCGAGGATAAAGTCCGCGACCGCACCCTGCGGGAATTGGTGCTGGCAAGAGCATTATATCGCTGCGGCGATTATGAAGGACTGGGCGAGAAGATTCTAAAACAATATGCGCAGGATCTCCGCGGACACTACGCCCGCCACGCGCACGCGGTGTTGATGGAAGGGAAGTAAAACGATGTATATCCCATCGTAAAGGAGATTTACTTACTCACCTTACGCAGAAGTTACAAAAACCGGCTGGAATTCCCCCTCCCCAACCCTCCCCATCAACGGGGAGGGCGTATTTATCCCCCCGTTGACGGGGGGATTATAGGGGGGTGTGCGTAAGGTGATTTACTTATGATGCCCCGGCAAAAAGTCAAAAATTGTGGTGCGGACATCCTGTCTGCACAATATATAGTGGCAACAGTTAATTAATACCACAATATGTGCCGGTTTAAAATTTAATCCGACTTTTTGCCGGCGCGTCTTTGATGACTCGCAAGTTCCTTCCTGACGGGATATTTTCGGGCATGAACCAGATCATACGCGCAAAAAAATTCTCGATCCGGTTTTTTAGGTTCTTTAGATTCCCCTCTTTCGTTCATGTCAAGTTTTTCCATTCACTTGGTTCCTTTTGAATATCAATCTTAAAGTGTAGACTAAAAGCGAAACGCAGTCCACCAATGTTGACCACCCCCTAACCCCTTCCAAAACCTGAACTTATACCAAAAATAAAAAACTTGGCACAAACTTTGCAATATTAAATTCCGGGCAACAAAGCGCTTTGTTTCAGCAACCGTCAAACCCGGGTGGCGTGGAGCGCGGGCATCCTGCCCGCACTTCCGCGGTTTGATGCGTAATCACCCACGACTACGACGTTCGCCGCTTTTTTGCAGCGAACAAATAAAAGGTGGATAACCGGTACGTCAACCCGGCCCGGACTGGTGACCCGGACCGCCTGCCGGAATAACGGATGTGGCTGATTACGGTTTGCGCCAGGAGCAAAATCGAGGAGTGGTGACCACGATCCTCTTCGCGCCAACTCCCAAACGCATCCTTCCTCTGGGTAGAGCAGGCATCCCTGCCTGCGCCGTTCTCCTATGAGAATCCGTCAGGTCAATTGTAAGGTGTCGAGGGAAAAAATCACACCTTACATGAACAAAAGTAGTCACACAATAGCCAATGCCCGTTAAAAAATGTTGGGCGCCCAACAATAATTTAAAAGGACGAAACGAAAAAGAAAAACAATAGATCACGGTTCAAATACAAACGGATTCAATGCAAAACCACTGGTACTCATCGCCTGAACGCAGATGTGGGGATGCACTTCTGCGGCTGTAAGCGTGTGTATCTTCGCGCCTGCAAAGCCATTCCCGCCGACATTTTATAAAAAAGTAGTAATGGTTTGTGTTTTAAAGTATAATCATTCCCGCCAACCGGGATCGGATTTAAACGGAACTGTCGGAATAAGCAAGAGGGCAAACGAAAATGATTGAAAATAGTGACTCGTATCCGCAATTGACTCAAGAAATCCATTTGCGGGAATAGAAAAACCCGAATCTTTGAAACATAATTATACCGGTTGTTGGTCGCGACGTATCGATGCGCAACACCGAATCGTTTATCAAGTTGAAAATGATTCTGTCATCATACTGCCATGTCGGCATCATTACTGATAAAAAAGGAAACGTTTCATGCTCCATTCTTACTCAACCATACTCAAAATCGCGGCGCTTTTTTACCTCACGGCAATCGGACCTATCCCTTCCTCTCCTAAACCGGAATCTCCGATGCCGGAAAGCGATCTCATGATTCCCGCTCTTGAAGTTGACAGCATCGAAGGCCTTCCCGTTTCTTTTCGTCCGCTTGAGGGCAAATTCCTACTCGTTTGTTTTTGGGATGTAAAAAGTGAAAACGCCGACGATCTGGCAAAGGAAACCATTACCTTCTATCGCCGGTTTCATGATCAGGGTTTGGATGTCGTCAGCATCTATCCCACATTATCGGAAGATGCGATCATCCAATTTTCCGAACGCTGGCTCATCCCCTGGCCGCAGGTTTCGAATCAACACGCCGGCGATCCCACCCCCATGCAGATATTCAAAGTGAATGTCATTCCTGTTAATTTTCTTGTCGACTCAAACGGCAAGGTTGTCGCTCAAAATCTGGCAGGCGAAAGCGCTCACGAAACCATTGCCAAAGCCCTTGGCGTTACGCTGGAAAACATTCCCATGCCCGAACCGCCGGAAGAACGCACAGAAGAACGGATACAGGAACCGTATTCACCTCCGCCACGGTCCGATCGCAAGGATGCAAACCTGGAAAATGAATACCTTGCGAAACGACTTGCATCCGGCGTCTTTACCTCCAGCTGGTCGCCGGACGGCTCCAAACTCGTTTTCGGGAAATCGCAGGGAAACGGCATTCATATTTTGGATATTGCAACTGGAAATATTCAAATTTTAAATGAGAAAGGCAAAGATCCCGCCTGGTCGCCCACGGGCGAGTGGATCGCCTATGTCGTAGAACCCTCTTATGATGATTTTACGAATGAAACCGTATGGATCATGGACTGCGAAGGGAAAAATGCACGGAAACTGCTAGACGGCGGTTATCCGTCCTGGTCAGCCGATGGCAATTCCGTAATCGTCACTTCGCGTAAAGAACCGAGGCTGTATTCCATACGCGTCGACGATCCGAACGCCCAACCCACCATCTATTACGATGATTCGGCGGGCAATTATCCCGCAATCTCGCCGGACGGCAGTAAAATCGCTTACGGTTTGCAGGAAGAACTCGTCATCCTCGATCGCATGACCGGCGCTGTCATCCTCAAAAGGCCGATCCCCGGCCAGTCGGGTTTGTTGATGAACTGGTCGCCGGATGGAAAGCGACTCGGTTTCGGCGGCTACGGTGATTTCGGTTTGTGGATCCTCGATCTCGAACACAAAACGATTCTCGAATTGGCGACCGGCAAATACACCATGCCCGCTTGGTCGCCGGACGGGAAAAAACTCGCCTTCGATTTTCGCGGATTGCCGGAGCAGGAAATCTGGATAATCGAAACGGAGAAATTGGATAAAGCGCTCGCCGATGCCCCGCGCTTTGCGGAAACCGGACCGCTGACCGTCGTGATCGATCCGTGCGCGGAAGAAATCATGCAGCGGTTTTCCGATCACAACGCCAATCTGGAGCGATTCCAATTTGACTTCAAATTATGTGCGACTATCGAAGCCTACAACGAAAAACGGGAAATCCAGGCAAATCAATCGGTTTTCATCCAAAAACCTAATAAAATCGCATTTGTCTTATATGGGGGTGAAGTCGGTTTGACGATGATCAGCGACGGAAAAACTTTGAAAGCCTTCCTGCCTATGTTAAAAACCTATTATGAAGGCGATGCGCCTGCCACTATCGATGAATTGCGCGCGATGCTCGCTGATATCCCCAACTTGAACAATTCTCCTGCGTTTCCTGTCTTTATTCTTGATTTCATTTTGAACAAGTCGGACGAACAAAAGAAAGATTGGAAACAATTGTTGTATAAAGGGAAACAAGAGAGCGAGGGGTTAGAATTCCTTACTATAAAGGTGGTTAAAAAAGAAGGAGCGGTGGATTACCAATTCATCACGGGTGAAAATCCCATTCTGAAAAAGCTAATTCCTGATAATTCATTATTGATCAAGGAGGTTCCGCCGCCAGAAATAAAAGTTCAGATTGAATGTGTTTTCGAAAACTGGAAATGGAATGAAGACATTGCGGATACCGTTTTTACATTCACGCCTCCCGATGACGCCGTGAAAGTGGATTCCTTGGCGGCCATTGTGCGTCCCCCAAACGTTCGGTAATTCACTTCGCATGTCTTCGTAACATGGATCATTCCTTGAAAACTCTTTATTGAGCCATCAGTTTTTTAACGATTTCCGTAAAATCCATGCCTGGAAGTTTCTCTGCGGCAAAGTTGCCGTTTTGATCGATGACAATCGTGCAAGGCAAGGAACGCACGCCGATCGATTTCGCGCACCAGCGCGAATCCACTTTCTCGTTTCATCATGACGAGGTACGAATCAGTAAGTTTTTATTTATACGTCGATTGAAAAGAGCCATCGGCGTCGGTTTCCGTTTCCGCGCCGGAGAAATCGCGCAATGCATCCCAGTCCGGTCCATTTTAAGCAGGGATTCGCCTAATACGTTTTGCACAGCGAGTAAAAGCGAGACGATCACACTACAATAAACATATCTTGAACGCATCGGCTTGTTTCGGCCTGATATGGCTGCTACTTCTTTCTCCTATTTGATTCTCTCCTTTACGGAGAGTTTGATACTCCGTTTTAGTTGGAAGTTTCAGCATGGAATTTTACAATACCACCATGAAAGAATATCTTCATGGCGTCTATACGATTTTTGCGATCCATCTGCAAAAGTAACTTATCTGCCTGTTTATCTTGATTCCCCCGCAAGTGACTCTAAGCCGATTTGAGCAAAGACTGAAATGGAAGACCTCAAACGAAAGGAGGAATGAATCAGAGCTGGCAATTCTATTTACCTTCCTGCAAAGGAAGGCGTCGGATTCGGATTTGTCCTTCCGTAACGGAAATGATGACGCCCTGTTCAATTTCCGACCGGAATTTTCCGGCGGTGAATTTGCATCAAAAAGCGATATCGACTATATTATCCCACAATAATGATTGAAAATAATTGTATGGAAGGAAAATCATGCGTACCCAACAACGGATGTCGACATGCATTTTTATGCTTTTCGCAGGTGTGATACTGTGCATAATCTTATGCGCACCAAATTTCATAAGCGCGAAAAGTGAAGGCTCGCGAATCAATCCCGATGAGGCGCTTGCACGGCTGCAGGAAGGCAATCAACGATTCCTCGCTAACGCCCGAACCATGCCGCACACCGGTTTGGATCGCCTGCAGGAGTTGGTCGGCGGACAGCATCCGTTCGCGACCGTGATCACCTGTTCGGATTCCCGGGTTCCGCCGGAATACTTTTTCGATGTGGGATTCGGCGATATTTTCACGATCCGTGTCGCCGGCAATGTCTGCGATACGGACGAAGTCGGCTCCATCGAATACGGCGTGGATCATCTGGGCACTCCGCTGATGCTGGTGCTGGGCCACAGCCATTGCGGAGCCGTCACCGCCGTCGTTCAGGATGCGGAAGTGCACGGCAATATTCCCGAACTGGTGGACAATATCATTCCCGCGGTGGAAAAAGTGAAACACGAGCATCCCGAACTCGCGGGTGATCAACTGATCACCGCCTCAATCAAGGAAAATGTCTGGCAATCCATCGACGATTTGTTTAGAACCAGTCCCGCGACGCGAGAACGAGTCAGGCAGGGCCATTTGAAAATAGTCGGCGCCATCCTCGATATCGAAACCGGAAAAATTGAATGGCTTGGGACGCACCCGAATCAAGATAAATTACTGCAATATACTTCCGGCCCGAAAACAAAATCCGGTTTCGTTCACGTGGTATATTTCTGGCTGAAAGAAGGGGTGACGGATGCGCAACGGAACCGGTTGGTCGACGACTGCAAAACCTATTTGGGAGCCGTGGAAACCGTAAACCACATCGAAGTGGGCATTCCTGCGGGAACCGAACGATCGGTGGTCGATAATAGCTACGGCGTGTGTCTGATTCTTCATTTTGAAGACAAAGCCGGACACGATTATTATCAGAAAGCGGAAAAACATCTTCGGTTTATCGAACGCAATCAGGAAATCTGGGACCGCGTGCAAGTCTATGATATGATTCCCCATTCAACAGAACGATAACGACAAAACGTTACTTTTGTATACTGGCGAGGTGATTAGTTCCATGAAAAAAAATGACACCCAATTCGGCGATTACGGATTTACGCAAGTCGGCAAAGGAACGCGGGTTTCCAAAGACTCGCCGCGGGTTCACGCCTGCGGAACGACGGAAGAACTGAACTCCTTCATCGGTCTGGCCATATCGTTGGGCCTGTCACCGAATTTGATTCCTCTGCTGCTCAAAATTCAAGACGACCTGTTCGGCCTGACCGCCGATTTGGCAACGACCGCGAATCATAAAAAGAACAGATCCGCTTCCTATATCGACGTCGGTCACGTCAAGATGTTGGATGAGGAAATCAACCGCTTATCGGAAGTGCTCAAACCGTCGACTCAATACATCTTGCCGGGTGGTGCGCTGCCCGCAGCGGTGCTTCATCTGGCGCGAAACATCTGTCGCCGATTGGAGCGGTGCGCGGTCACTCTGTATCATCAGGAAGAAATCAGCGAATTCGTTCTCGAGTACCTCAATCGTCTCTCCGATCTGCTCCTCGTCATGGCGCGTTATCAAAACCGGCAGGACGGCGTCGAAGAATCCGAATGGACCCATAAGGCGAAAGAGGAGAAAACCGCGTAATCTTTACCCCTTCCTGAAAAAACCGCCAGGCGAACTCACCGAATGCACCTCTGTCGATTATTCCGCAACCAATCTTATTGGAAGAAACGAGTGGACTTTGATAGTGGAGTATAGAGAAAACTCGGACGGTGTGTTTGATAATTGATTAAACCATCGCATCGATAAAAAGCCTAAAACATTGATTCTTTTACATTCTCATCATCGATACTTCGTGATATACTCGATAGAAATATCATGGTATCGTTTGCGAAATTTGATAAACCATTGTTAAAGTTCAATGTGGGAAACAACGAAAATAAATGGAATCCGGAGTGGTCGGGTAAAATCAATCGATACGATTTGAGAGTTGGCCGATCATATTTTTATTGCATGGATGAACATTTATGCAAGCGGGGAAGGTCTCGATGGCTGCATTAACGCGGGAACAACTTATTCAATACGTGCGAAAACTGGAACAAAAAGTCCGCCAGTTTCAACAAGTCCTTAAAGAACGCGACCAGGAAATATTGACGCTCAAGCGCAAAGTCACCTCGTTGATTCAGGGAAAACCCGATGCCGCCGTTTCTACGCCGCCGGCTCAAAAAGTGGAAATACAAGCCCCTAAAAAAGTGCAGCCGTTGGAAGAAAAGCCGAAAACGTTCGTGAAAAAACCTGCGGTGGGAGCAACGGAACGAGCGAAAGAGGCCTACGAAGAATCTCATACCGTAAAAGAAACGGATTCGCGCGAAGAAGAAGCCGCCTTGATCGATGAGATGTTGGCGTATGCCGACAAACCGGAAGTGGAGGAAACAGCGCAGGAAATTCCCGACGATGATTCTCCCTACCCCACGCCGCCTCAGGAAAAAATTGTTTTCAAACCATCCATCAATTTTCAGGCGGGAGAGTTTCTTAGCGCCGTATTGGATGGAGAGGAAGAAGCGGATGAAGTCAAGGCGTTGTTGGAATCGCTGAAAACCTGCGAGCAGGATCAGAAACGAAATATCATGCTTTCCCTTACCAGCGTGCATTGGCGCATGATTAAAAAAATGGCGTTGCGCCTTGCCGTGGAAAATCTGTCGTGGGAAAAACGCCTGTTCATGCGCTATGGCATGTTGGACGAGAAATTGATGAGCGATCGGATGGATATATGGGAGCAGCTGTATCTCGATAAAAGCCGTCCGGAAAACACCGGCATATATTTTATCGATGAATGGTTTGACGAAATCGCGCGCGGAAATCTCAAATACAGCACCATCGACGAAATGGCTCTCGATGGCAGAAAACCGGATCCTCATGCCACCGGCGAAACTGCGTTGGGCTACGAAGTGTTAAGCGTCCCGCAAATGCAGCGCATGTGCGTCGGCGCCCGCGCCAATCTGGTTTCCATCATGGTGCAGGAATATTGTGCGCCCGCCCGCGACAATCCCATTATCAATCGAAAATGGCTTATGGCCTCGTTGCATGATGTTTTGAAATGCGACTATCTTATGTTTCATCGTAAATACAAAGGCGAGGAGTTCGACGTCCAGCCTTTATTCATTATTTCACCCGGCTACGGTCAGCGCGCGGGGTGCTGGGAGCCGTGGAGTCCGGGGAAAAAAGGCTCCAGCGGTCCCCGCATTTGTCTTTGTGCGTTTCCACCCCGCTCGTCGATGCGGGCGTTGTTGATGGGATTGGCCGATTATCGTTGGGAATACGCCAAAGCCGACGCCATGCATTATTGGATCAGCGAGGGATTGACGGGCAAATGGCTGGCTCTGTTCAATAAAAAAGAACAGCGTAAAGATATGAAACAAGTTTTCATTGACTGTTATTTTCATTGGGTGCAAAACGAAGCCCGCCGCATCCCCAAATTGGAAAAACGCTTTCGCGAATTTTTCTGGCGCAATACACCCTTCGGCGATGAAATCAAACAAAATTTAAAGGGTGGAGGAATGTTTGCCCGCATGATCGAGATGGAGGACGCCAAAAAGAAGCGGGACGAAGAGGAACAAATAGAAATCGATCGCATCAAAGCGGAACGGGAAGCGCGAAAAACCGCTCGCCGCGCAAAAATGGAAAGTGGATGATCGGGGAGGGGAGGAAAAGTCATGGAATTGTATTTTATACGTCATGCGATTGCCATCGACCGGAACGATCCACATGTCAAATCGGACGCGGAGCGCCGCTTGACGAAAGAAGGAATCGAAAAAATGGAACAGGCGGCCGAAGGTTTGAAGAAAATCGTTCCCAGGTTTGACGAGATGTATTCCAGTCCCTATCTTCGCGCGCGCGAAACAGCGGAAATTCTTGAACAAGTTTTTACCGATTCACCATCGATTCAAATCACGTCCGACCTTGCGCCTGGCATGGATTTTGACTTGTTACCCAATCTGACGAAAGGCTATTCCCCCAATTCCCGGATTGCGTTGGTCGGTCACGAACCCGATTTGAGTGAAATGATTTCCATGCTGGTCGCCGGTCATTCCTACGGTGTAATCGAAATGAAGAAGGGAGCGGTTTGCCGCGTAGACATCGCCGGCAAACCGGAAGCGGGATGCGGAGCGCTTGTCTGGCTTCTCCAACCCAAACAATTACGCATGTTGGCGAAGCCCAAATGATTTTGACGTCTTTCCTCGTTCGCAATTTTCGAAATATTCAGGAAGCGAATCTTGCCCTCAGCCGCGGCATTCACCTGTTTTCGGGCGCCAATGCGCAGGGGAAGACCGCCTTGGTGGAGGCGATTCTCTTTCTGGCCACATCGACGTCACATCGCACCCGCCGCGAAGAAGAATTGATTCGCTGGGGGGAGGAGGTCGCGTTTCTGCGCGGCGTGATTCAACACGGCGAAGAAAGCGAATCGATTGAATGCGGTTTGGAAAAGCGAAAAAAAATCATCAAAATCGATAAACGCACATTGCCGCGCGTGGGGGATTTATACGGTCATTTGCGAACGGTGTTGTTTGCGCCGGAAGATTTGCAGATCATTGCCGGCAGTCCTCAGGAACGCCGGCGTTTTCTCGATATGGCCATTGCCCAGATCGATTCGGCCTATATTCCGCTTTTGCAGCAATTCCGCCGCGCGTTGAACCAGCGCAATCGGATTTTAAAACGGTTGCAACTCACAAAAAACGCGGAGGGGATGAGAGAACTCGGCATTTGGGATCACACGTTTTTGGATTATTCCACCCAAGTCACGCGCCGCCGTTGTGAAATGACTCAAGTTTTGGCTCCTCTTGTCCGATCTTTTTATGAAAGTCTGGCCGAGGAAGGTCCTTTTTCCATGAAATACTCCGGCGGCGACGAAGCGGATGAGTTCATAATCCGCGAACGGCTGCAAAATCGGTTGGAACGGATACGGCAATCGGAGATCGAGCGTGGAGCGTCGCTTCTCGGTCCGCATCGCGACGATTTGCAGTTTATCCTGGCGGATAAAAATGTATCCGTATTCGCATCGCAAGGCCAACGCCGCACCACCGCATTGGCCTTACGGTTAGCCGAAGCGAAGTTATCATTCGAAAAAACCGGCGCGAGGCCGTTGTTGTTAATTGACGATGTTATTTATGAAATGGATAATACACGCCGGGGACGCTTTTGGGAGCAGGTGGATCAGTCCGGTCCATTGATCGTGACCGCCACTTCGCGCGAGCAATTAGGTCCCGGCTTACAGCTCACATCGATTTTTCAGGTGCATAATGGAGAAATTCATTCTTCTTGAGCGTGACGGCGTAATCAATGTGATGCAGGACGCGATTGTCAAAACGCCGGATGAATTCGTGTTCCTGCCTTTCGTTCTCGAAGCCTTTTTTGAACTCAAACAAAATCAAATCAGGCCGATCGTTTTGACCAATCAACCCGGATTGGCCACCGGCGAACTGGAAATGCGGAATTTGGGTGAAATTCATTCCAAAATGATCTCCACGATCGAAGAATCCGGTGGAAAAGTGGAGGACGTTCTCATTTGTCCGCATGACGAATCCAAGAACTGCGACTGCCGATACCCGAAGCCGGGTTTATTGGTTCATGCGGCGCAGAAATTCAAATTCGATCTGAAGAGCACCTTTTTTATTGGCAGTCATACGGCTTGTCTGCAGGCGGCATGGCAGGCCGGATGCAAATCCTCTTTCGTGCGCAGCGGCAAACCGTACAAAACCCTCCAATTTCTGCGAACGTCCGATCGCCAACCTGATCTTATTACCCGCGATTTGTTGGAAACGGTGGTCAAAATCATGCGAGTTTATCAGTCCTGACTTGTCTGAAACGATTTTACCCGCGCGAACAAAAAAAACAATAATTATTACGTTACCCTCAAATGACAAAGCCGTTTATAGGGTAGGAGTAAGCAACAGAAACAGCGAACTCCTGCTGAGATCGCTTCTTATATCCCCCTATTTCATGCCCCGGTGGAAATTTCCTGCCTTCCCCTGCCGGGGCTATATTTTTTATTGGATGAACTGCGCTTGGAACAGGAGGATCGTATTCCATCCCCATTACTCATATTAGTATATCGTAATATAATGAATGTTGTATAATACGTCCGGCTTCCATACCCTTGGATCGAGGAGTTGATAAGGCTCCGTCGGGATTCGATCATCCGATTGAAATTGAGGAAAAGGAACCATACCGTAGAAGATCATTTGTGGCAAGAAGATATTCACCTGTTGAGGGAGCGAGACAGAAAAGCTCGCCGGATACTTGGTGTTTCCGATACAGCCGAATTGGAAGAAATCAAGCGCGCATGGAGAAAGGAAGTACAACAATCTCATCCGGATAAAAAGGAAAATCCAGGCGACTCCGCTCAACGATTTCTTTTCATCCAATCCGCTTATGACTTCTTGACCAAAGGGATTGGCGGCGAGGAACTCGACAAAGCCGTCTCTTCGGATACGGAGTCATACGCGGGAAAATATCGACTGGATAACGAATGGGGAATTTTTCTCTGGTGGCGAGAGCAATTTTTTGAGTAAAAGAGAAAGGAGTCATGTAATGCCTATTTTTGAATACCAATGCGTCCACTGTGGTCATATCACATCTTTTTTGGAAAAAGCAGGGTCTCAAGAGATTCACGTCTGTGCAAAGTGCAATTCCAAAGATACTAAAAAAATATTTTCCACATTTTCCGTGGAAGGAGGGGCCTCTTCTTCCGGAGATGGTTTCAGTTGTCCGACAGGAACGTGTTCGTTCTCCGGATAAGAATTGATGAATTCATGAAAGATGGATTTCGCAAGCGATCTCTTAACCGATTTTGCTCTTGTCGTCGCACTTTGGATGACAATCAAGTCGAGCAAAGAGAATCCGTTTCGAGCACGGTTGGATCCACGACTTTTCTCTCCAACTCCTTGTTTGACTTTGGAATTTCCGCGAAGGATTACGAGCAGTGGTACCGAACCCCTCAAGGGCGGATATACGATCGTATTCAGAAGAGGGATGTCCTCACATTTCTTTCACATCCGCAGTGGGATAAACATCTCCTGGATGTTGGCTGTGGAACCGGGCACTGGAGCATGTTCTTTGGTTCTCTTGGATACAAGGTTGTCGGCGTAGACATTTCGCACCAGATGATTGATGTCGCGAGAAACCATTGCGCAACCAACTGTTTTTTTCAGGTGAGCGACGCGTGTCACCTCCCTTTTAAAGATCAGTGTTTTGACATCGTAACGACGATGGCCACGCTTGAGTTTGTATCCGATGTTCAGCACGCCCTTGAAGAGATGTTCCGTTGCGTCAAGGAAGACGGGTGTGTTTTGATCGGAACATTAAATCGACTTGCTCCCATCAACCAACAGCGCCTGGCAGAGGGACGAGAACCATATGCTTCCGGCTATTTGCGTTCTCCCGATGAACTTCATGCTCTGCTAAAACGGTTTGGATCAGTGCGCATGGTTGCTTCTTCTCCATCCGCAAACGAACCAGGAAATCTACTAACGCATCGGATCAGCCCCGATTCCCTGCCACTCCGAGGGCCGTTCATTATAGCGGAGGTAAAACGATGATTATTCAGGCGGAAGTCAGTTTTTACCCTTTAAGAACTGAAGCAGTGGGAATAGAGGTCAATCGTTTTCTCACATCGCTGCGGCAATCCGGTCTCCAAGTCCAAACGGGGTCAATGAGTTCGCGGATCACGGGTGAACTCGCGGAAGTATTTGCCGCGTTGACGGATGCCTTCAGCGAAGTGGCGGTTCATTCGGAGGGCGTGTTGGTGGTGAAAGCTTCCAATGCCTGTCCACCGGCTGGGGACTGAAATCAAGAGATTTATGTTGTATTGTTTGAAATCGCCTACATCCAGTTTGTCCTACTGAAATTCCCCAATCAAAACACCTGGTAATTCCTCTATCAAAACAGAGGCATCCTATTTCTGGTCAATCGAAAACAATCCATCGGCCTTGTTCAGAAAGCCAGGGAGAAAATAAATAAATTCCCCATTGCATATATAATAATATAGTTATATAATGATATGTGGAAGTGTTATCATCGATAGGAAGGGATACAAATCATGTCCGAAATGACTCAGGAACACACTGTCGTTTTTGAACCGCACAAACCGGCTCGTCCAATGGAGATCGTCACAGACAAGAAAGGAGATCGATGGTTATGTGACGAGGGGATCGATCAGAAAAAGGATTTGCGAAGTCAAGGATGTTGGAATTGTGGTGAATTGGCGTTCAACAGAAATGACTGAAGCGGACTGCGTTGAAGGAGCGCCTTTGGGAA
>QZKN01000008.1 GCA_003598175.1 Candidatus Omnitrophota bacterium | reverse complement strand
AAATGGATGTCGGCGACGATGGGAAGGGGAGAATTTTTCACGATCTTTTCGAACATTTCCGCGGAATCCTCTCCCGGCACGCTGACGCGGGTAATGTCGCAATGAAACGGGGCCAATTGGCAGGCGTCTTCCCAACATTGCAGGTCTTTCAAAATGTTCCGTTCGCGGTCGTCGAGATCGTCGGGCATGATGCGGACGTTCGATTCGATCTCGCGCATCACGCCGTCATAATCGGTGGTGGGAACCTTCACCATGGTTTGTACGGCGATGGGGGCGTCGCCGCCGATGGGGACGTTGCGTACAAAAACCTGGGTGGTCCGGCGGCGGGGTTGTACGACGGATGGTATATCCAGTGGGATGGGAGCGGTCATTTCCTGCGTTCCTCGATTGCACGTTGAATTTGTTCGGCTTTTCGGCGCTCGTTATTTGCTGATTCCGTCTTACCGAGCGCCGCGTACACAGCGGCTAATTGCTCGTAATATTTCGAGCGGGCGGGAAACAATTCCTGCGCCTTTTTCAGTTCCGCGACGGCTTGATCAACATATCTTAGCGTGAAGAGCGCATCGGCGTAATTCGCATGAAGAAAAGCGCGGCGGGGAGCGAGTTCCACGGATCTATGTAAACACTCAAGCGCGCGAAGGTTTGAGCCCATTGCCGGGAAATTGAGATAAATCCGCCCCAGACTGCTCCACGAATCGGCGTCGGTTCGATCAAAAAAAACAGCGTTTTCATAAGCCTGCATGGCGGCGGCCGGTTTGTTGTCCATGAGGAGATAATACCCGTTTTCCTTATACATTTCATTGAAAAAACGGCAGCCGACGAGCAGGAGCCAGAGCGTGAAGACTCCAATTCCCACTGCATAGGCGCATAATTGATGAAAGGAACGCGCGGATTCGTACGGAACCTCTTTTTTTCCACCGGCGAAACCAACGAGAATTGCGGGCGCAGCCCACATTTCAATCAGATTGTTGTGAAAATCGACGAGAGACAACAAAAACAAAACCACGACCGAACCAAAGGCGGCGAATAGCAATGGCTTCTCGTCCGTTGAAACTTTCCATTCCATAAATAGGAATTTGATGGTTGAAATGATCAACCAGAATAATAAAAAGACGCCGGCAACGCCCCATTCAACCGCCGTTTCCAGAAAAATGTTATGCACATAGTGGGCTTCGAAGTCGCCCGGCTGCAAATAGGCGCAGCAGAAGGACTCGTATCCTTCCACGCCAACGCCGAACAGTGGATAGTCGCGGATAATATGGAGCGCGCCTCTATAAAAATCCATGCGCGCCAGGATGGTGGAGTTGGTCAGGAGACGACCGCCGAGTAGGTTGCCGTTCGTGACGAATACGGCAAGAAGCAACAGCAGAACGAACGAGCCGGACGCGAATCCGATCCACCGCCAGGAAATTTTCCTGCCCCGCCGGATATATTCGTATGCAATGAAAAGGATCAGCGTAATCAAGAGGACCAGCAGGCCGCTGCGGGAAAAACTGCGGTAGACGCCGATCATTAAAATAAGCGCGATAAACGGGAACAGCGATTTGCATAAAATTCCGCGACATTGTTTCCATAACCACCAGACCGGCCAGAGCGCCAGAACGAGATACCCGGCGAGATGATTGGGATTGCCGAAACGACCCAGAGCGCGGTTGGCCTCCAGCGAGCGGATGATTTCCTGCTGCATGGCTTCTTCGTAGACGGAAAGGTGTTTCAACGTCGCGATGGAATCCACATGGCCGCCCCATTGGACAAAAAGAGCGTGGAGAGCGGCGAAGAGCGCGCCGACAACGACGCCGCCCAACACCATTTTTTTATAGTGGAGTTCGAGCGGGAAACAGAGAGATACGGAATACAAGCCAAACACGGTGAGAATCAACGCCAGTTTGGCTTTGGCGCGATACGGATCGGGCGAGCAAAGAACGCCGGCAATCACTACGGCGAGGGCAAGGAACAAGGGCATGGATAAGGGATTTTTTCTGAATTTTTCCAATAGAATCGCCCATTCGAGTTTCAACAAAAGCAATCCCAGCATTAAAAAAATGAGCGAACGGAACAGGAATGCGAATTGGGGATTGGACAATTGAGGGAAAAAAGGAGCGAGTATAAAGAGGATGGCCAGAGTGAAGGGAATGAAATGTCTTTCTGGATTGGATAATGCGGATACGGTCCCGTTCATCTATTTTTATATTTATTAAATAATATTTATCTCTGGTGTTCATCCATGCAAAAAATGATGGACCTCACATCGAACTTGACCATGGTATGAGGAATTATATCACACAGGGCGAATCAGAAATAGTATTCGACAACAAATGATTCATGAATCCGGCGCCGGAAAAGGATGGAATAATCCTATCGTATTTCCTGCCCCTGTAATTTTGGTGATTTTGATTTATCTTGTCAATTTGATGGAACGGAGAACGGTACGCCGCCGGATCGGCGGCGTTTCCGAATGGCCGGCAGGATGCCGGCGCTCCATTTTTATATAAACCGGCATGATTGGTTGGTCGCAACGAAGGGATGAAAATTCCTCGTAGGGGCGGTTCGCGAACCGCCCCTACGACATGCATTTTCGCCTAAAAAGAGGAGGAAAACGTGGATTTATTAGCGCCTTATCTGTATCAATTTATCGGCGGGGGAATCGTCCTGGCAGCAGGATTGTATGGCGCGGTGCGCGCCGGTTCGCTCGACCTATCCTCGAACGCGGATCGTTTGTGGATTGCGGCCGTTTTGGGAACTGTGCTGGTGTATATGATCGTGCAGGGCGCATTTCAATTTGTGTTCAGCGCGGCGTAAGGAAAGGGGGATTTTATGTCACCGGGACTCGGCTCCACTCTCGATTTGATCGTCATTTTATTCTATTTTTTTGCGATCTTGATTTTCGGCAGTTTTTTCGGGAAATACACCAAAACCACCAAAGACTTTTTCTTTGCCGGCCAGCGCTTTTCCTGGTGGCTGATCGCGATGAGTTGCATAGCGACGCTGGTGGGCTCGTACAGTTTCGTTAAATATTCCAATCAGTCGTATGCAAATGGATTCACCGCCACGCACGCTTATTTGAACGACTGGCCCTGGCTTTTTCTCTGGCTGTTCGGGTGGCTTCCGGTCTTGTATTATGCGCGGGTGTCATCGGTTCCCGATTATTTCGAAAAACGTTTCGGCTCCGGCTGCCGCATGGCGGCGACCTTCATTTTATTGATTTATATGATCGGATATATCGGGTACAATTTTCTGACGATCGGCGTGGCCCTCGAGCCGATCTTGAATTGGAACCTGTACGTCATCGTCGTCACTATCGCCGTCATCGCCGCGATTTACGTGACCGCCGGCGGCCAGACCGCCGTGATCATGACCGATTTATTCCAAGGTTTCCTGCTGTTGCTCGCCGGGTTGTTGATCCTGCTGACCGGAATCGAAATGGCGGGAGGATTTCAGGCCTTTTGGCAGAGCTGGCCGACCGAGCATCGTCGCGCGTTCATGCCGGTGACCGAGCCCGCCGGGTTCAACACCGCCGGCGTGTTCTGGCAGGATGGAATGGCTAATTCCGCCGCATTCTGGTTCATGAATCAGGGGATCATCCTGCGATTTCTATCCGTCCGTAACGTGAAGGAAGGCCGCAAGGCGATGCTTGCGATCGTACTGCTGTTGATCCCGCTGGCGGCAATCTCGGTTTGCTGCAGCGGATGGGTCGGCCGCGTGCTGGTGGAGCAGGGTGGACTTGATATTCCCGAAAAATCGGAAACGGTTTTCGTACTGGTCGCGGACGCGGTTAGCCGGTTCTTGCAAATTCCCGGCATGTTCGGCCTGATCATCGCGGCATTGACGGCGGCGCTGATGTCGACGGCGGATACGCTGATCAACGGCGTGGCGGTCATCGCCACTCACGATGTGATCCGTCCTTACGTGTGGAAAGATAAACCGGATAAGTTCTATCTGAAATGTGCGCGCTGGCTTTCCATCATCACCGCGCTGATCGGAATCGCGCTGGTGCCGCTGTTCCATTCGTTCGGCAATCTCTACGACGCCCATGCCGCGTTTACCGCTGCGGTCACGCCGCCGATGGTCATGGCGATTTTGATGGGATTCATGTGGAAACGCTATTCGGCCATCGGCGCGATGGCCACGTTGATCGGCGGCATTATTTTGATGATCATCTCGATGATCGAACCCGCGGTGATCTATCCCTTCAGTCACGGCATCGATGCGGACGGCCAAGGAATCAAAGCGTACAAATATATCCGCGCGTGTTACGGAATGGTCATGTCCGGCGTATTGGGCGTCATTTTCACCTATTTGAGTCATCCGCCGATCAAGGACAAACTACTGCGCTACGTATGGGGCAGCGAGAGGGTATTGATGCGGGAATTCAAAGGCGTCGAACCCAACACCGAGCAGGGAATACCGGTGCGGCTGACGATCCGCGTCCATTCCGATCTCGGAGAAAACGAAGTTCGTCTTCCCTTCTCCGCTCAATACAAAATGAATGCAAAAAACGGCGATCTGGTTTTCCTCTCGCATCCCGGCTGGTTCCACGGCGGCCTGAAATCCGCGCATGGGCAGATTTCCGGGGAATCGCAAGCAGAGGCGGAAGTCTCGGAAGCGCTGCTGCAAGTGATGAGTGTTTCGGAGGGGGAAGTGGTGGTGGTGGAGAAGACCTTTTAACCGGTCTTCACCCCAAAGCGGAAAGTGAGACTGTGCAGTAAGTGATTGATTTTAAAGGGATTTGCGCTGATCCTGCAATTTTTTTCTCGTGACTACACGAACATTTCTGCACGGAAGAACCTCCGGTAATTTAATTTGTAACGCCTGGAGGAGTTGTTGCGAATCTTCTCTCGGCGTTGGAATCTTTTGACACGAGTTTTCCTTCCCGACCGGTTCCCAAGGCGTCCTCAATTCCCAGACGTTTGGCGAGTAAACCGCTCCCCCCGAAAATCCTTGTTGCAACCGGAGGGAGGGAAGCGTCTGGGGCAACGCCGCGAAGTCGCCTTTATGGTTGAGGGCGAATTCGATGGCGGCCACTTCTTCGGGTATACAATGCCTTAAATTGGCAATGGTGCGATTTTTGACCTTGCCGTTCTTGCGATAGGATTCCCGCAAAAGGATGCTCCGATAGATATTGTCGTTTTTGGATGTGCGAATGGGTTTGGCGATATGCATGACTACTAATATGCATGGTTTCACAATACAATCAAGGATTATATACAAACTATTCGTGTCTACGTTTTGAGACCAAGATACACCTATCCGCTCGATTCCTTTTGATTCATATTATTGGATAGGGGGAAATATCCGATAAATGAAGGTTTAAAACGACTGAACCCAACTAACACGATTTTATGTGGTCAAGATCATCATATTGCCGAATCTTATTCGTTCGGTTTTTCACTGGCGCGACTTTTCAATCGATGTAAGAAATCCGCCAAGCCGATGGCGGTTACCTGATGCGGGAGAGGAAACGTTTCGTTTCCGTTATACACGACAAAACGCTCCGAAGGATTTAGTATGATGGTTCGCTAAACCGGCTTCGATTGCTTGTTTCAAGGTTCGTTCTATCATCCTTGCAATTTTAACATCGGAGTTTAAAATCGCAAGGATGAAGTATAGGGGAAAAAATCAGGTGATTTTTCATGACGAAATAACTCAGCCAATTTTCCACCGAATCCGACTGGCCGGATAATTGAAGAGGAAATTATGTCTGTATATGGAATAAGCCGCTTCGATTTGTGTTTTTGAGTTTCGGTCTTGCGGATAGGAAGGTTTGATTGCGAACCGGAATTGAGATAAGCTGAATGATAGAGGTGAATTCCTATGAGCGAAACAACACAATCAAACCTCTGTATTGATGAAATCGCCGACATTTCCGATCATCACAAAACCATTGATAAAATCATTGGTTCACTCAAGACCTTGTTGGATGGGGATGAACAGGAACAGCGCGAGACGTTTGCGTTTCTCCAACAATCTTTAGATGAGGACCGTCCCTCGACGCGGAATCTTTTTTAATAAATATGATAATATTACTTGACGCCGGTCCGTTAGGGATGATCACGAATCCACAAGCCTCACCCGCGAACCAGGAATGTTTTCAGTGGCTGGTTTCGATGATCGTTCGTGGAATTCATGTTTATGTTTCGGAGATTGCCGATTATGAAGTGAGACGCGAACTGCTCCGCGCCGGGAAGAAACGGGGGATTGCTCGGCTTGATATTCTCAAAAATACAATAGGGTACCGGCCAATTACAACACCGATTATGTTGAAGGCAGCGGAACTATGGGCACAGGCCAGAAATAACGGTCAGCCAACGGCTGATCCCAAAGCCCTGGATTGTGATGTGATTTTGGCCGCTCAAGCTTTGATGGTGAAAGGGGTGGTAGCGACGGTCAATGTAGGGCATTTATCCCGTTTTGTGGACGCGAGAAACTGGCGTGATATAAAAGCAACAGAATAAGTAAAAATACTGCAACTGATTTTATAAATTAGAGAATGAGCGTTGGGGCCAATCAATTCAGGAAGATTACAAATAGGGGAAGTTCGACAAACTCATCGAGAAGGCGCAACGAGAATTTCCCCAGGGTACGGCTCTTGAACTGTGAAACACTCTACCTCATCAGATATTTGCGAGGGCGGAAAGGGCTCTGTTTTTTTGTGCTCTTGTGGGATTTATGAGATGAGTTCGGGAAATCCGCAAGGGCAGAAACATAGCCCTTGCCACCCGTCCAATGGCATGTATTGTAAACAGAAAACCAATACTCATTAGCTTATGCGGATTCATCTGATTATTGTTAGGCCATCACATGGAGATCACCACTGTTGGCGAGTTACTTCACTGGTCGTACGCAAATCTTGTTATGGCGCACGCTGCCAACACAGCGAAAGCCGAGAAATACGGTCGAAAGCAATTCATGATTCGCGCGCGGCTTTACTCGGGTCTTAATAAGCAAACAATGAACATCGGATCACTTGCGGACGATGAACGCCTGAAGATAATTCTACCTCAAGCATGCTGCTACTGTGGAAGTCGTGAGTACTTGACTATCGATCATCTAATTCCAACTAAACGAGGTGGCGCTAACAGCGGAGACAAGCTGGTCTGGGCTTGCCGTTCCTGCAACAGTTCCAAGTGTGCAAGAGACGCACTCGAATGGTTTGACGAGAGAAATCAGTTCTCGCCGATCTTGCTTCTTCGCTGTTACTTGAAACTTGCTATCGAAATATGTCGCGAAAGAGATCTCATGAGCGTGCCGCTCGCGGAAGTTCCTGAACTGCCATTCTCATTGGGGACAATTCCAAGGATTTATCCTTCGCCAAATGTATTGCGACTGTGGATAACAGAACTGACCTAATCCATTGTTCATGTTTTGTAAGATTTGTTACATCTTTTGATCAATAAATTCTATTACAAACATAGCGATAGGTCGTACAACACAACCCATCGCTTTAAAACCAAAGAATGCTTACCATAAAGGAACTACTCATGAGACCTTCCTCTACCCTCTTTTCCCGACTGTTGTTTGGATTTCTCCTCGTGATCGCAAGCGCAGAGTCGGCGCCGGCGGAGTCGCCGCAAAATACCGAGTGGGCGCGTGTGATCGAGGATGCGCGTTGTATCAAGATCGAAACCGACAAACTCGAAGCCGTCATTGCCAAAAACAATCCCAAACATTGGATGACGGGAATCGAAAAAGGATCGTTTCTCGACAAGAGCACCGGTTTCCGTGAAATCGGCGATGGCCTGATGGTGATCGATTGGCTGATGGAAGCGGGCAGCGACGAAGCCTGGAGCGACCAGGTCATCGCCAAGGACGGTCATGGAGTCGGGCGCTATACCTGGCACACAAACGAGACCGAGCCGGAGCGGATTCATTATGCTCTTATGGCCCACGGCAGCAGCCATCGCAAACGGATGGTGGAGGGGCCGCAGCTCTGTCATCGAATGAAGCCCGTGCAGCCGGAAATCATTCGCGGCGCGGATTTCATCGCGGTCAAAACCACGTATCTATACGAATACGCCGCCCCCGGACGCAAACCCGGATCACGTTGGACGCAATGGATCGTGTTTCCTCAAGGCGAACGGTACTTCGTGTTGATGGACAAGATCGACAGCGTGAACGATTCGGAAGAGATGTTTCTCCGCAACGACACGCCGGGCTGCGTCCGCCACGTAAAGGGCGACACGTTCAGCGAGATGTACCTCAGTTATCTGAGCGGTCCCAACGGTGTGCGGATTCCCTCCAGCGAGTTCTTCAATCCGTTCCCGCCGGATTTGAAGTTCGGTTATCGCCGCGACTTAAACCAAACGCCGGAACGCTTCATTCGCGCGTATCATTTGCGAGATAAGGAAACCGGCGAGGACGGTCCCTGGCTGGCGGGTTTGACGTTGGAACCGTCCGTGGTGTATGAGGCGTGGTGCAGTCAACGGCCCGGCGACATCATCGTGATGATCGAGGAAATCCACGGCAGGCCGGTGAAGGCGGGTGAATCCTTCAGCGCGGCTCACATAGTGGGCTATTTCGACACGATCGAGGATATGCACGCAGTGTATGACCGCCACAAAGGCCACACCGCGCTAGCCGTCGACGCTTTGGGCTGGCGGCCGGTAAAATGACAACGTCCATCCCACACGGCGTTGAAATGAGACGCCTATTTCTTTTCCAGTCCGACCATGCACTAAATATCGAATGGATGATACAGAAAAAGCATCTCTCTCTGTTTCCAATCGATCTCTATTTTTTATTTAAGATTTTATAGACGCAGGCATGTTGATCGTTGATCAGATGTTCCGCTCGTTCGATGGGGCAATCCAGCAACTCTCGAAACAGTTCCAACTCGAGCCGGCAGACTTCCGGATATTCTTTGGCGACCGAAAAAATGGGGCAATTGTGTTCTTTCAATATCAAAAGGCCGTCTTTCAATTCGAATTCCGCCATATACCCATCTCGTTCGCGCAGCTCGGCCAGCAGGCGGACTTTTTCCTCGTTGCTCAATCCTTTCATTTGGGGGAGGTACGCTTTCATTAATTTCTCGCGGCGTAATTGCAGAACTTCATTGATTTTTTCTCGGCCATCCAGCTCTTCCAGTCCTTTCAACAGGTTGAGCACGAGAGCAACGTAATTTTGTGGAAAATAGTCTTGCGAATCCTGGGATAATGTATAATAAAGAGTCGGACGTCCCGCTTTTTGGCGCACGAATTCGGATAGGATCAGGTTATCCTTCTCCATTGCGATCAGATGCTGGCGCGCTCCCATCGGCGTGATGCCGAGCGCTTCGCCAATCTGCCGCGCGGTCATTCGCCCGTTCTTTTTCAGCAATCCCATAATTTCCATTCGCGCAGGACGTTCTCGTTTCATCGCTTTTTCTTTCATTGGCCCACCAATGTAGATACCAAAAGTTCACATCCATTAATATTATACAAAAAATTTACACAATATAAAGGCAAAACTTTGTAAAATCTTCCCATTCGCTTCAAATTTTCCTGTTTATTTGGAGAATCGAGGCAAAAGTCATGGGGTTCTGTTACCGTGCACCTTTATCGAATATGAACAGTTGTTCTATCATAATACATGTACATCGCCGTCTTGGTTGTACGAAAAGTGCCGTCGTGATAGCGGCGATGGAGAAGGTTGGAATATGCTTGAATTTGACGCCTGGCAACGTTGTGAAACGATAAAACATTTTATTAATTGGCGCCTGCCAGATCCGGATGGGCATTTGTTGGACATCGGGGGCTATCCCGGACGAATGCGCGCCATGATGCCGCAGCATCGATGGGTGATTTGCGATCCGCTGGTCGACGCGGCAGGCGAGCAACTGCGCGGAAGCGCCACGGCGCTTCCGTTTGCGGACGGCGCTTTCGATCTGGCGGTTTCCCTGGACGTTCTGGAACATATTCCGCCGGAAGAACGGTTCGCGGCGGTGGAAGAGATGGTTCGCGTGTCCCGCATCGGGATCGTGATCAGTTTTCCTTATCGCCATCCGCTCGTCGAGGCGGCGGAACGAAGCGTATGCGACGCTTATTCGCTTTTGCATGATGGAAAAGACCATCCCTGGCTGGCCGAACATGCGCAGCGCGCCTTGCCGGATTATCAGGCAATCGCCGAACATCTCGCATCATTCGGCGGGCAGGTGGGCATATTCGACGTGGGATCGATTCAACGATGGCTCTATCTGCAAATGTTGGATCTGATTCTCGAACTCCTTCCCGGCAGTTTCGAGTTTGCTAAGGAATTGGATCGCTATTATCAGGAAAAATTGTATATATACGAGTTCAAACCCTTATCCTACCGCAAGATTCTCTTGCATCTCTTCAGCGAAGAGGAGCCTCTCTCTCTCAAACTGGTCGAACCGAATTATGAAGAGGAAGTGACCGCGGATATGGAATTTTACCGCGAAGTCACGCTCGGCCTGCTCAAACTGATGATGAGAAAACCGGAGCCGAAACCGGTTGAGCCGCCGCCGGTGGAAGAAACAATGGAAGAGAAAGTAGATCTGTCCGAACCGGTAGAAGAAGAGACCATGGAAGTGGTGGAAGCATCAATGGAGGAGGAAGCGTTGGCAGAAGAACTATTCACCGAGCCGGAGCCCGAACCGGAAGTGATGGAGGAAGAAGAACCGCCGGAAGAGGTGAAACAAGAGGAATCCCACGTTATTCCCCCGGTATTTGAAATCGATCCGGCGCCGGAATACGTCGCTCGGCTCGAGCAGAGCTTACAGCTGTGGGAAGAAACCTACGCCGCCACCCTGCAGGAAATGACCCATGCGCAGGAATGGAGAAATCGTTTGGAACAGCGCGCCGATTTTAAATTTTATAAACGGATGATGCGGTTGGTGGGGAGTAAAATCGAGCCCTGAAGCCGTTCCTCATTTTCCATGAAAACGCCGATAGGAAAGAATGCTTGATCCCCCTCCGAAACGTGTGTGCGTATCCCGCACACGGCTTTCCCAAAGGTTGTTTAATCCCTTAATAGGAAATTTCTTTCAACTTTTTCAAACCGTAGGCGGTCGGCAACAGGATCGCGCAGGTCTGGATCAGCAGAAACAAGGTGGAGTAGAGGATCATATCCGGATTGATGGTGAGCTGATCGATGATACTCATTCCCGGCGTATGATCGAGAGCAAATCGCGCGAGGAATGCAATACTAATGCCAAAATAAAGCAGGGTGCAGATCATCGTGATCAATGTCCCCACGTCGGACGTTACATCCGCCGCGCTGGCAGCTTCGAATTTGCGAAACAAGACGCCCAGACTCAACGTCCAGCTGGTAAATCCAAATGCAAACAGGAACAAAAGGAATGCGCAAATCCAGTTCAAGGTCGTATCAATGTGCAGAAAATTATTGAGCAGGAATCCCATTCCTTGCCCGATGACGAGCAGAACGCTCGCGTGCAAATAATATTTCGTGAAATAGAAACGGCCCAATCCCACTTCCGAAGTGACGACGGTCCAGAATCCTCGTCCTTCCAAACTGATGGAAGGGAACGTATAACGCAACGATAACGTGGCCTGAATGAATCCGAGAAGAACCACATTGAAAAAAGCCAGATGATTCCGCGCAGGCGAGAGTGGATTTTCAAACGTCACATTTTTCGTGTGCGCCACGTAAAACAAAACCAAAACCAAAATCAAGACCAGTTGGCCCCATTGCGAGAAGTCCCGGGCAAACAGATGGCATTCCTTATACACGATGGGACCGATCCGGCGAGGAAACAACCGCATCAACCACAACCGTTTCATGCGAAAACGATGCCGTTCACGGCGTTGATAAAATAATCCGACTCGCTCTTGCGCCCAGAGCCAACCGCCGGCGTACCAATGGTAACCGAATTCCAAAACCAAGGACATGAAAAATAATCCGCTCGCCCAGAGAAGAATCAAATACAGCAACGATCGTCCCACATCTTGAATTCGAGCCGCTGTCATCAGCTCGGACATCCATTGGCTGAGCAGGAAGGGATTGGAGGAAAGACGCATGTTGGCCAATGTTTCTCCCAATTTATTGGCGTCGATGGCGCCGAAAAACTTTTGGTTCATGGTAATCCCGTAAACAAAGAGTCCCACGAATGTCCCGATCAAAACAGCGGCGGCCAACGTGGAACGAATCGGCCTGCCAACAATCCAACGGGCAACAAAAAGTGTGATCAGAATTCCCATCGCCCCCGCCGCAACCAAAAAACCGCCGAGACCCAGTAAAACCGTCGGATAATACCACCAAGCGGCCTGTAATTTCCAACCGTACGCAAAGAGAATGGGAACGCAAAATACACCGAGCAGCCATCCGCCAAGAATCAACGTTTCAAAGCATTGAATCCGAAACAAACGATGGGGGGGATAGGGTGAGGAAAACAGGCCCTGTAATTCGCGGCTGCGAAACAGGGAAGAATAACCGGTGAAAACGTGACCGCCGGTGACAAGAATCCATAATGCAAAAAAACCGAAAGAAACCATTCGTTTCAGGATAATCGGTCCGATTACGTCAACTTTATTGACGTTCTCACACAACCGGGCAACCAGACTGAAACACAATCCCCAAAAAATTATAACCAATAAAAGAAATCCAAACGTTTGCACAAGAGTATCCATATTCAACCGGCGCCAGCGCCGCAGGATATGGAACCGTTTCACTCGAAGGAAGCTCTTGTCCTGTGCCGTCCACATCTTCACGCTCCATCAGGCGTTTTTGCGACCAACCATGCCTGGAAATAAACGATTGTATCACCACCGCGTCAATGTAAAAAATAATTCGGTTGGCCGCGTCAAACAAGTGCTTATCGAGGAGAAGCCAAACTCGTGGAAACAGAATGACTCTCTTCCACGGGATCGTGTCACATACGAATGCAGACGGAATGCAGAAGCGTTTACAGAGAAACGGATTGATCTTCTTCCAAGGCGGCATCCCAATACAAAAACCGGGAACACCCTTCGCAGACGACGATATCCTGGCTGCGTCTGGCCATTTGTAAGGTCCGCGGCGTCAGTTTGATACTGCAAGCGCTGCAATGCCCGCCGTTGGCCGTGGCCACGGCGACGCCCTGTTTGCCCTGAAACACACGAATGAAACGCCGGTAGAGATCCGGATTCACATTTTGAGCCACGGTTTGCGTTTTGGATTTGGCTTTTTCGAGACGCGCGGCAAGTCCCTTTTCTCGTTCTTCCAGTTCGTTCAATTCGTTATGGAACTTGCTTTCTTTCTCCTCGAATTCTTTCTTTTTCTCGTGATAAATCTCTCGTTCCTTTTCCACCAGTTCGATCAACTCGAGGAGTTTTTCATCATTGCGGGTGTTTTTTCGATCCAGCGCATCGATTTCGGATAGTGTGGCTTGATATTCCTTATTCGTTTTAATCGTGAGAAGTTGCGCTTCTTTTTTTACCCGTGTTTCCTGCCCCTGTTGGAGTTCCAGTTCGCAGTTTTTCTGTTCCACTTCGTGCTGTTTGAACTTATGTTCGGCGAGTTTCGTTTCTTCTTTCAAATTGTTGATGAAAGAAAGCAGCTGGTTCCTTTTGTTGGGAATCACTTTGTATTCGTTTTCGATTTCCTGCTGCTCGCTTAACACTTTCTGCAATTCCAGAAGGGTTGTAAGTCTAGGATCCATTCACACCAACCTTTATGTTTTTGCCATACGATTTGGTCATGCAATTCACAAAAAAAAAGCCCTCACTTAATCCTGAGGGCGTGGATATTTTCTATCCAATGCGTCTGTGATTTCTTCGATGAATCTTGCGAGAGTTATCGCGTCGGGGGGACGCATTTCGGGTCCGTTGAATGCACTGATGTACGATGAGGTAATCATTGCGAGCAGTTCCATCCGGCGCTCGTCGCTTACCCGTTCGGCCATGTTTCATCCTCCTTCCAATCGTTTTCGATTTTGTCAAATTGCAATAGGCGCAACTATTAAGGATACGATTGCCGGGCGATATGTGCAAGGGAAATCGCGTAACTTCTTATCACCTTTTTCATGTTTTCTATTGATCGTGATCCTACGCCTAATCAAATACGGTTTTCCATTTTATGATATCCGCATGAATACAAATACCGATCGGGGCTGCATCTGAGCGACGAAACGGTTCACGCCAATCGGATTATCGCTGTTTCGACGGTATGTTCCACAAAAATAACGGCTCATCGGCAGATATCATGATTCGACGGCTTTCCCGGCATATTCTTTTTTTCATCCTGCTCGCTGTTCCCGTGCTCGTCTATCATTGGAAAATCGTCTTCGGCGGGCATATCGTTTGCGGAGGCGATCTCGTCAACCAATTCGTTCCGTGGCGTGAATTCGCTTGCAACGAACTGGCGAACGGGCGTTTTCCGTTTTGGAATCCGTACGTTTTTTGTGGCGTTCCGTTTGCCGCCAATATCCAGACCTCGCTCTTGTATCCGTGGAACCTATTCAACCTGTTTCTTTCCGTCGAGCGCACATTTTCCCTCTCGTTGGTGTTTCACCACCTTCTCGCCGCCGTGACGATGTACATTTTTTTGCATCGGCTATGGTCGTCGAAATCCGGCGCGTGTTTTGGCGCGTTGGTGTATGCCTGGTCCGGTTTTTTCATCACCCACGCCCACGACGGGCATCTGATTCACGCCCGCGCTTATGCGTTGCTGCCGTTGGCTCTTTATCTGCAAACGTTGTTGCGAGAAAAACCGACAGGAACTCACCTATCGTTGTTCGCTTTGAGTCTTGCCGGTTTGTTCCATGCGGGACACACCCAAATTCCACTTTATGTTTTCTATCTGTTGCTGTTTCGCGCCTGTTGGTGGGGATTGATCGATTTCAAATCTTCATTTCATTGGAAAACGCTTTTACTGTATCCTGCCTGGACGATCTTCGGCCTGGTTCTGGCGCTGCTTCTTTCGGCTACTGTTTTGTATCCGCTTTATGAGTTGTCGAAACAAACCGCGGGACGCGCCGGCGGCGCTGATTATGATTTCGCCGTCAGCGATTCCATGCCGCCATCGCATTTGATCACATTTTTTGCGCCTTTTTTTTATGGCGATCCCGTGTCCGCGGATCGCGAAAGCCGTTTTTGGGAAACCGGAACCGGCTTTCACGAAATTTGCGGTTATGTGGGTGTATTGCCTCTTTTGCTTCTTTGCTTTGCGTTTCTCCCGCGCGAAGGCAGCGATAAGCGAGACCTTTTCATCAAATATGAAACCTTGTTTTTTGGCCTGCTGGCAATCGGCGGCATCCTGTTCGCTCTTGGCCGTTATAATCCGCTCTATCCGATTCTTTATTATGGTCTGCCCGGCTGGAGTTATTTTCGCGTACCGGGCCGCCTGGTTTTGCTTTTCATTATCGGCGTTTCCGTTTGTTCCGCCCGCGGTTTGGCGGTGTGGAGTACTATCGAATCATCCCGGTTCAAGAATTCCAATTACTTCAAACTGGCAATCGTGGGGTCCGTTTTTTTTATTTTCGTCCTATTTTCGCTATTGGTTTCAAAAACCGCCATTCTGTCCTTTTTGCGGGAATTGGAAATTGAACGTTCTCTTTCCACGGTGGGATATCACGCGAATCGAGACCTCATCAGCCGTCAATTGCCGGATGCGCTGTTTGAAATTCGCTATGCGTGGATGGTGGGATCATGCCTGATGGCTCTTTCATTTTTAGCGGCGGGATGGTGCTCGCTATGGATGATGCGGAAATTGAAATCATCCTACAAATGGCTGCTTCCGTTCACCGTTTTGGCGATCGATCTCGTTTTCTTTTCTCATCGATTTTTCCCGACCCAACCGATGGAGGAATGGCGCAACGAATATTTTCCACAAACCGAATTGATCACGTTTTTACAGGAAAACACAAAAGGGGCGCGCGTCGTCTGTTTGGATGACGCAATCGGGCATCCCGGCCTGCAATACCATCCGGAATTGCGCCCAAACCGCCTGATGCATTATAGCATCGAATCCGCGCGCGGATACGACCCGATTATTTTAAATTCGTACTCGCGTTTCACGAATGCAATGTATAACCGACCGCCGGAAACGCCGCAGGGCGGCCTGCTTTTCTTTTCGCCGCCCGTTGATCCGAACACCGAAGAGGGATTCAATCTGTTGAACGTGAAATACATCGTCACCACGACTTATCTCACGCTGCCGTACAAACTGGTTTGGAAGGAGGAAGATTCTCCTCTTAAAATCTATGAAAATCCGTCCGTTCGCAATCGATTTTTCTGGGAATCGGAGGAAAATACGATTGAGCCGGAACCGATTGTTTCCACGCCAACGCATGTGGAATTGAAAACGTCCTCATCAAAGCCAAATCGGCTGATTTGGTCGCAAAATTATTATCCCGGCTGGGACGTCTTTATTGACGGAGAACCCGCCGAGATCGAATTGTATCGTGAAACGTTGATGTCGGCGTCGATTCCGACCGGCGTGCATCGAATTCGCTTTTCTTTTACCGCGGTTCCGTTTGGGCGGGGATTTGGGGCGACCTGCCTAGGTTTGGTTATCGTCATCTACATCAGCCGTCGAATGAGGGGAAAAACCGGCGCGTTACCCGGGTAATTCAAGCGGTTCACTCACTTCATCCGCCTCCGCGACCACGCCATGGATTTCTTCGGCAATAATTCGATCCGTAATCGAGTTCAGGTATGCGATCAATGTTTTATCAAGTTCCAAAAACTCCGGCCATAGCGTCTCGTTTAGAAAAGATTCGGGCGCGCGGAGCATGACGGTCGTATATCTCTGTCTTCGGTAACGGTACGGATTGAGCGAATAACGCCGGCATAAAGCGACAAATAACCTTCTTGACCAATCATTTCCTAATGAAAATTGCATTTCAATTTCCTGATCCATCCTATGGGCCTGGGCCAGCTTATCCTTCATCCGTTTCAAAGCGGCTTCTGCCGCCTGCCGTTCTCCTTCACTTCCGGGCCGTTCAAATAGATTTGCGATTTTTCGGATTTTTTCTCTTAATTCTGATTCTCTCACTGTGATATTCTTTCTATCAGGGTATCCAAGCCATTGTACTCATTAGCAACGCTTGTTCATATTTCCACTCCCTATTATTATGGAGCGTGATGTGGTAAAGTCTATTTTCCATTTTAAGTAATTTTTATTTTTCAATATTTAAGTAACGTTTTAGCCTTCTGAAACCGAAGAGAAGAGGAAAGGATACCGTTGCCCGGTACGAATCAGCGTTTTGAGGGCATCGACGATCGTGATCCCGGATTCCAACCGCTTGGATGAATTTAAAGCGTCCGCGTGGCTGCGGGAATTTTCCGCAAGGGAGTTGGAAGATCGTCCGGATATTCCGGTTTGCAAAGTGGATTTAACCTATATAAACAAAATCTCTCTTATTCTTGAAAATTGACAAATAAGTCATTCGATTCTAATGATAATGCTTTCATTCGGGGGAATAAGTTTCTCCATAATCACGGCCGGTTCCTTCTCGCCTGGTAAAAACGCATGAATCGAAAAGGGTTTCCCCACTTCCAAACCATACAACCAGAAAAAGCCGTTCTGCTGCGAACGCATATCGTGATAAGAGCGTTCATCATCTTTGGGTTGAAGAACCACGTCCGGATAGGGTTGATTGTCCTGATCCAACACAATGCCCGCCAGATGGCCGGCAGGCTTGACGATGAGTTCGACCAGTTCCATCTCCCCATCTTCCGGCATTTCGAGGGATTTATAGGCGTAGACATAATCATAATAGGGTTGTTCCCCGAATCGTTCGTTGTGAATATGATGATATTCATCCATCACGGTTACAGTAAACTGACCCGGTTGCACGCCATGCACTTCAAAACTGCCATCATCCTTTAATCTTGCTTCTTTTTCTCGGTTGTTTTGAAAAACAGTCACATTTCCATGCTTCGGAACGGTTCCATCTTCCATTTTTACGGTTCCGTAAACGGTGAAGTTCTTAATGCCCTCTAAAATTAAGCGCATATCGTTAATTTGATCGCCGATTTTGAAAGTGATTTGTTTTTCGGCCTGGGCTTCGATCTCAATTTTTTCGCGTTCGATGCTGTTATTGCTCCATTGTTCGGGAATCACCTTGCCTTTCAGCGCCATGACAGTCAACGATTGGGATCGATTCGATAGGCGGCCATCAAACGAGAATTCAAACCGCCCTTGCGAATCGGTGATCGTTTTTTCCGGATCAATCAGGGCAATGGATTTGACTTGAATATGCGCATCGGGAATCGGAAGATTATTTTCGTCGGTGACGATGCCGCCGATGGTTGTTTTTTGTGAAGGTTCAACAAACAATACGAGGTTCTCGAAGTCTTGATCCTTGATATCCATTTTGGCCATTTCAATCATATAACTGCTTCGTGGATAATCCTGATTTTCAACATATTGATATCCAGTTTGACTTCGCTGATCTTCCGGGATGAAAGCGGGATAGTAATTTGCAGTTTCTTCCGACCTTACGCCGATGAAATATGTCCCTAATTTTAAATTGTTGAACTCGAATCCCCCGCTTGCATCCGTTCTGAATTCGCCCGCATCATCGATCCCCCAGCCGGTGTCGCCGGGAATGGTTACGCCGCAATATTTGAGATCGAGAAGATAATCGGCGACGGGTTGGCGATCCTTGTATGTCAAAAGTTGCCCTCGAATAGTGTTGCCGGTTCCCGGAATTTCAATCGTTACATTGTGATAGGGCTCGTTTACATCCAATTCTTGCTGAACCGCCTGCCCATTCATCTTTTCCGGGGGAGTGACCGTGATTTGATACGTTCCGAAGGGAACATTTTCAAAACTTATCCAACCATATTTTTCCGTTTTTTTCGCAAAGATTCCCTTTTGGGAAGCGCCGGCCGCCGACTGTAAAACCACATTCGCGCCCTCAATCATATTAAAAACGACATCCGCTCCTTCATTGGTTTTCCGGGTAACATGAATCCTCACCATACTGGAATCTCCCATCCTCAATTTGGAGCCGCCGATGATGGGATAAAGAGGAATGTAAAAAGAACGATATTCACCTTTTTCTGCGCGAACAAAATAAAGACCTGGTTTTACGTCTTCAAAACTGCATTTCCCCTGCGCATCGGTATATTTGGCGGCATCGACAGAATCGCGTGCGGAGAAATTCATTTTTCGCATTTGACAATAATGTCGTTGATTTTCTCTTACAAATTCCATCACGGGGCCAAATCCGGCTTTTCCTGCTTGTGCTCGATAAAGAAGAACCGTATCCCATATTCGCAAACGTTTTGATGGAAGTTGCGAAATGGGAAGGTTGAAAGATCGGTTCGGTTCAACGATCTGCCGGTGATCTCCTGCATTCCACATGCAAGTATCAATACCTAATATCACATCACCCACCTGCAGTCCCGATCGATTGTTGAGGGGAGGAAAGCGCAATTTTTTTTCGGAAGTTTGCAGGATGTGAATGCCATCCTGCCGATATTGAACCGTTGCATCTTCGAAATCCACATTGACATAATTATAGTAAAGGCGGGATGTTTCCGGGACGGGGCGTTCGGCTTCCTCACTTCGATATAATGTGACCTCCGCATTCGATGCGGGCTGTGTACGTTCTTTGTCAAGATAGACTTCGATTTCAAACGAACACGTATATTCCATTTCCAATTCCATTTCCGTCCCATCATCAACATTCACTGTTTTGGAAAGAGGAAAATACCCGTCGGCGCTGGCGGTGATCGGAAATGATCCCGTCGTTGCGTTTTGAATGGATACGCGACCGTTTTTGAAAGGATACTTTTCTTGATTCAGTTCGATGACGCCTGCAGGAATGGGATCGCCAAGCGCATCCGTTATAAGAATTTGAACCCTCGGTGATTGCGATTGGAGTTGTAGCAGCGTCTCCTCGAACGCGGTGGAAGAAGCGATTTCGTCACTGGCGGAAATGATTACGGCTTTTTGCTCCTTTATCGTTGATTCCTGTTCCGCAGCGGGAGTGGAAACAGAAAAAACTTCGCCGGGAGTAATGGTTTTCTGTACGTTCGCATTACTCGCAAGCACTTTCCCTTCATACACCTCCACCTCCACTGCTTTTGGCGTGGTTATAACCTCATTATTCCCAACAAAAAAGGTAATACCAACGATGAACACAAGAATGAGAATGGATAGAATCACAATGGTCTGTCGCATAATGATTGCCTCGCTATTTAGGGAATGATTTTCACTCGAAAGATGGTTCCGATCACGTCGGTGCGCAGCCAGGGCGTAATCACGGCCATGGTCGAATCGGGCAGGGCGGCGGCATGAACCAAAATTTCACCCTGATGCAGATAAATGTTTCGGCTCTTGCCGTATCGAATGGCAATTCGTGTGTCCGGCTCGCATTCGATTCGGCTGTTTTCCGTTAATTGAATAACGGTTTTCCTTTTCAGTGGTGTGTTGACAAAATATCCGTTATTCAGCAAAAAAGACCAGACTTGAGATGGCTTGGTTTCGTCTGTTTCACCGTAAGCGTGGCATTGAACGGATCGAATCGGTGGAGATGAGAAAGAATAGGCATACAGAATCAGGGCGATGCCACAAAAAGCAATGGCCGGTTTCCAGATTCGCCGGGCAACAAGGATTGAAGACTCGTAGCGACGCCATTTCCGATTTTCCCGCTGCAAACGAGTTTTCAATGGGGTAAGGTCAAGCGTTGGAATCTCAAATTCCCGCAGATTTCTTTGAATCCAGCGATAGGAATTGAATATTTGGGCTTCGTCGGCGTTATGGGGCGACGCTTCGTGATCGAAGCGTTGCGAAATTTCTTCGAATGAGTGGTTTGGATCTGGTTTGTTCATCATTCTGCAATATACGGCTTCAAAATTCGGCGTAATTTTTCGCGCGCCCGCCACAGACGGGTGCGGACGTTGTTGATCTGGATATGAAAATGGTTCGCGATTTCCTGATACGATTCGTTATCCACATCATGAAGTACGAGAACGATACGTTCGGCATCGGTCAGTTGGTTCAGCGCCTGGCGGAAAATCCCTTGCATTTCCGTTTCCGCATAAATCCGATCCGGCGCATCGGCATTAAGCAATCGGTCATCCCCCCCCCATTCGCTTCGTCCAACGAATACCAATCCATTTTCTTGCGCAGTTTGTCGATGCACAAATTTCGGGCGATTGTGATCAGGTAGCCTTTGAGATGCCCATTGGATTGACTTAATTTTCCCCCTCGAACGGCGCGGATCAGGCGCAGCAGGGTTTCCTGCAGGATATCCTTCGCATCTTCCTCATTTTTGAGCAGCAAAACGCACAGGCGGAGGATATCCTCGGCGTATAATGCGAGAATATCGTCAAAACAGGACGAATCGCCGGAACGCAGGCGTTGCAACAGGTTGGAAGAGAAAGTTTGTTCGTTCATGGCTGTTTTTATATTATAAAACGGGGAAAATGGGAAAATATCACAAGTTTTTTTGTTATTGTTTAATATGATCGTGACAATCGGATCACATTGAAATGATGAAAAAGTCATGTAATAGCCGCAAGGGTGCAAAAAACTCACCCTTGGCACCCACTTTGCGTTGGATGCGTTTTAAGCGGCTGTCTGGTTGCAGGAATTTTCCGCAAAAAAGTTGAAGGATCGTTTGGATATTCCGTTTTGCAAGGCGGATTTGACTTATATCTGCAAAATCGCCCTCATTCTTGATCACTCATGAAAATCGCTCTTAATCAGATTTAATAATAATCATCATTATTTTCGTATAAGTCAAAGTTGTATTTATTTATATAAATATATAATTTTTGTATAAATAGTTATTTTTTATTTAACAAAGTAGATAGTGCCATTATCATCTTCTATTATTCCTCCTAACTTTTTTTCATTTGGGTCATATGGAAAAAAATTTGTTGGACGATGCCATTTCCCCAAATTTTTATCAATTATATTTTTTATTCTTACTGCAATACCTTCTCCAAATTCTGGATCAGATTTAAAGTTTGATATTATTGCATTTGGTAAGTCTATTGGAAAATTTTCCAAAAATTTTTCTGTTCCTCCTGCTCCTAATTTGCAGATAAATTTATTTACATCTGACATTTTTTTCCATGATTCTAATGTAAGTCCTTCAGGTACGAGAGATGATCTCCTTGGAAAGTACAGACAAAAATAAAGAAGCAACCAAATTTTTGCATCGGTTGAAACTAATTCATACTTATCTACGGGATAAGATGTAATTGGACTCTCAAAACTACCTATTCGATGGTAAAAAAATTTGAATCCATATTTTGATCTTAATCTGTTAAGGTAAATTATTTTCCCAATAATGCCGTTTACAGGTATTGGATTTGTCAAACATTTGCCGAAAGGACCATACGCATTTGGTAATACATCACAATCTGGTCCAATAAATATCTTTTCTCCAGTAAATTTCTCTCTTAATTCAATATATTTCAATATATGTTGTTTTTGTATTTCTATTGATTCATCATCTATTTGATTTTGCCCAAATATTCGTTTAAAAATACTCATTATTCCACCTCCTTTTATATAATTTTATTCAATTATAACAATTATTTATAACTATTTTAATTTTATTATTAAATAATATTATTTCATTTGCAAGATCAAGTGGATCATGGCAAAAAGGCGGTGATAAAAATAATCCAACCATGCTTTGTTTTTTATTTGAATTTGTCCTATTTCGCTATGACGAATTTGAAATTCATTCCCAATTTCCGTTAATGTATGGCATTCTTTATCAAGAATTTCAAAAAATTTCGGTTCTGAAGTTACTTTTTTTAACAATGTTGTGATTGATTCTTTTTTATACGTAGGTTCTTCCAGTGTTTTTAACCTTTCCCAGGCATCGTAAAGTTTATCCAAACCTTCTTTTCTAATCTCAAAATCCGGATTTAGAAACTTGTTACAGCTATCTTCCAACATTTTATCTAATGTTGAATCACCCGTATTAAATATCGCGTTTTTCATCGATTCATGAAGTATCGGTGATACTAATCGAACAATATCACCATTAATTTTCAATTCGTAAGCAATTCCGTTTCTCGCAAATATCAAGTTAATTTTTTCACAAAATTCTTTTTTGCCTGATACATCATCAAATGCGAGATGATAGTGTGAATAAAAGTTGTGATATTTTCTCTTAATTGGTTTAGCCACACTGCTATAGCAAAACTGTATAACGTCAAGAATCGTTAAAGTATTTGGGGCGAATGGTTCACTTTTTTGTAAAATTCCATTTCCTTTCATTACGGCTGTTTGCAATGGCCACTCAATTTCCGATATCTCTGCTTTTATTGCAGATGCAAGCATTTGCTCATCAGTACCACACACTACCTCTCCATCTGGGCACATCAGCGGAAATGAACAACCGAATGCACCATTTCTGACAAGCGATTCAATAAGGGTAACAATTCCTCCCCAAACAGTTGGAGATATTTCTTCTTCGATTCGTGCTTTTTTGCCTTTGACTCTATCGCTGTAATATTCCATGGATTTTTCAATTCATCGAATCAGATTTAGTCTTTCTATATATTATTGATGCGTTGTTATCATTTTGTTTAATTTTATCCGAATTTATTGATGACAGTTGTAATAGTATTTCAGCTCACCAAAATTTCACGCCTTTGCTTTTCCCGCAAAGCTCGTGCGAAAGGCGTATTGGATTGTTCGATATCCTGCAGTAATTTCATTCGAATTTCTTCATCGGTCATGCCTTCATGTTCTTTTCTCAACTGCGTCTGAATATCATTTTTCATTTGGACGCAATCAAAAGTTTTTCTTTTTATTCCCATTCAAATCACCTCCTCCGGTGAACGAATATCCACTGTTTTATATCCTTCTCGAATATTCACGGCATTAAATCCGCGTATTTTTTCAATGTGAACAAGATGTTTGAAATTCCAACTCACGATTAAATCCGTATCGGCAATCGTCGCTATCGCCACGTGATGCGCATCGTCTTTTTGATTCTGTCCAACAAAGCCATTTTTAATATATACATCTCGCAGTTTTTCACTTTCGTATGAACTCATCAAAGGTTCAATATTGCTCGTTTGCAAGGAATTATATTCAACCCTTACATTTACAGGAGCACGTTGCAACTCTTTATCTGTTATATCGGAGATCAGAATGGTTATGACTCCATCATGCGCCAATTGCAAAAACGCACGACTCTCTAACGCAAACTCATCATCAAGACATCCTCCAATAACCGATGTATCCACGTAAACTCTTAATTTCTTCATTTCAAATCAACCGATGGTTCAATCAGTTCCAATTCACACATGCTCCAAACCTTATTTCGTTGCTTGATTATTATACAACTGAATATGGACAAATTCCAATGAGCAAATCGTTTTGCCCACATTGATCAAACCAAATAAAAGTCTTCCACTATTGACCACAATGAAAGTGTAAATCCCCATCCGGCATAGAAAGGAAGAGTCTCTCCCGCTGGAGTAAAAAATACCAAGTTGAGAATCCACTACCTTGACATTGTACACGACAAAGCAATTTCTACAACCGGATCTGTCAGGATGGTTGACGAACAGGATTAATGGTGAAAGAATCAACCAGGAAATGAAATCACCTTATGCTACTATAGAATTTACAATTTTTCTCGTTTGGACGGAAAGATTCATTCACAGAAAGGATCAACACGCGCCATGCCCACAGTGATAACCATTACCCACGCCGAATTCGAATATGAAGACCATGCCTATCGCACACCGTTGAAATTCGGGGGAATCATTACCGACAAAGTCACGCTGTTAAATGTGCGCGTGCGGGTGAAGGATCGCAGCGGAAACGAAATGGCCGGTTTCGGCTCCATGCCGCTGGGGAACGTCTGGTCTTTTCCGTCTCGCGTGCATTCCTACGACGAAACTCTCTCCACGATGAAAAAACTGGCGGAAAAACTCTGCGGCATTACAAAAGACTACAACGATTTCGATCATCCCATCGGAATCAACGCCGTTTTGGAGCCGCTGTACCGCAAAACGGCGGAGGAAGCGGCGCGGGAATTGCAGTTGCAGGAGCCGATTCCGGTTCTTTGCCTGTTGGTGGCGGCGAGCGCGTTCGATGCGGCGATTCACGACGCGTATGGCAAACTGTTGGGACTGCATAGTTATTACACATACGGCGCGGATTTCATGACGCACGATTTGTCGCATTATTTGAGCAAGGAATTTTTCGGGGAGTATCTCGACCGTTACGTGACGCCGGAACCAAAACCGAAAATGCCGCTCTATCACCTTGTCGGCGCGGTTGATCCGCTCACCAACGCGGATATTTCCCAACGGCTGAATGACGGTCTGCCGGAAACATTGCCCGAATGGATCAAGGCGGACGGATTGACGAATCTGAAAATCAAGTTGAACGGGGACAATCTGGAATGGGACGTAAACCGTGTGGTTCGCGTGGATCGCCTGGCGACGGAAACGCAGAACGAGCGGGGAGTCAACGAGTGGGTGTATTCGCTGGACTTCAACGAGCGTTGTGAGAGTGTGGATTACCTGCTGGAATTTCTGAAAAAGGTCATCGAGCAGGCGCCGCAGGCATTGGATCGGGTGCAATATATCGAACAGCCCACGGCGCGGGATTTAAAAGCGCATCCGGAAAACAAAATGCACAAAGCCGCCGCGATCAAACCGGTGGTGATCGATGAATCGCTGGTCGATTACGAAAGTTTGCTGCTGGCGCGTGAGTTGGGGTATTCCGGCGTGGCCTTGAAGGCCTGCAAAGGACAGTCGCAGGCGCTGCTGATGGGGGCGGCGGCGCAGAAATACCACATGTTTTTGTGCGTGCAGGATTTGACCTGTCCGGGCGCGTCATTTCTACATTCGGCAGGGCTGGCCGCTCACGTTCCCACCGTTGCGGCGATTGAAGGAAATTCCCGGCAGTATTGTCCCGCCGCAAACGACGCATGGAAAGATCGTTTCCCCGCGATTTTCAACATTACCGACGGGACGATCGGAACCGCCTGTTTGAATGGACCGGGTCTGGGAATCGTGGAACCGTAATCGGTTACAAGACAACTCCGTGGAGGCTTGGAATCGTTGGATAGTTCAGAGCGGAGCTATTTCGAACACAATGTAACCGCGATCAAGGCGATTTACCCCGGAATCGGACGGTTATTGCGATCCCTGCCATGCGATACTCCCCAGTCAATCGATCCTGACGATGATCATTCGACACAATATGCGGAACAAGAGTTGAAAAGGCGCTGGTCGCCGCAGACGGAATTGCACATCGTTGACCGATGTGCTTCCAATCGTCTGGCATTTCAATTATTTGACAAAATCCATTTGGCGGAATTGGAGGATGCGCGCAATCGCCGGCTCCTTTTAATGGAAGACCGACCCGAACGATTTCGCGCCGCTCTCGAACACGAAGACTGGCGAACCCTCCTTAATTCCGAAATTTGTCTTTTGGCAGTCGATTATCCGCAAGGCAACGTTCTTCCGCGTTTGTTGAACCAATATCCGGACATAAGCAACGCCGAGTTTGAAATTTACGCCGGCGACGAAACCGTTTCGGAGGAACGGCGAAACCGAATCCAAGACATTATCCGGTCTTACCGACAGGCGATTCGGCTATCCTTTCATGACTGTCATGCAGACATGCAAAATACGAAGAAACCGCCGTTTCCTAAAACCATCCGTTTTTTCGTCGCGGGACATAACTATTTGCAAGACGCCTGCGTTTGCGCATTTCGCGCGTTAGGGTATGGCGCGGAGCGGCTGCAATGGAAAAATCCGTTGTATCGCTTCGTTCGCTCCTCCGCGTGGTTATATGATTATCGTCGATCTCATTGCGATACGGTTTTTTTGCTGAACACGACGCCGCGCTTGTTTACACGCCGTTTGGAATTGGAGCATTTCCCTCTTTTTCGTATTTCATGGTTTGTCGATCATCCCCGCCGATATGCCGCTCATTCGCAGGAGTATGAAGGGTGCGACGTGATCGGCGTGTTCGATCGAACGTACATCCCATCCCTCCAAGCGTGCACGGTTAAACCGGTAATCGAAGTGCGAACCGGATTTGGCATCGATGCATCCCAGGTTCATGATCGAGAATCATTCGCGGATATCGATGTCGCGTTTGTCGGTGAGCTGGGATTGCAGGGTGTGCAAGCGCTGGAGGAAGGACTGACTTGTTTATCTCCCGAATTGGTATCGAAAACCAATGAAGTCCTTTCTCAAATCGATATAAGAAATCCGGTTTATCTTGCGGAATATGCCGAAGGGATTTTCAGGGAACGGAATCGCGAATATCGCGGGGCATGGGTGGAATTCCTTGAAAACAAAGCGACGTCCCTACGCAGGCGATACTTTTTAGAGACGTTGGCGAATCAGAATCTGCATATTTTCGGAGATCAGGAGTGGGCGAATCCTTCCTTCGCAGGTCCATTAACCGCCTGTTATGCCGGCCGGCGCGTGGATTATTTTCACGAGTTGCCCAACCTCTATGCCACAGCGAAAATCAATCTTAACATATTTCATGTGCAATGCGTGGCCGCGCCGAATCCACGGGTGTATGATGTGATGGCATGTGGTGGTTTCCTGCTGACGGAATACAATCCGGGTTTGGAGGATGAATTCGAAATTGACAAGGATTTGGCCGTTTTTCGGACTCGCGATGAATTACGGGAGAAAGCGGAGTATTATCTTGCGCATCCGGAGGCGCGCATGCAAATCGCCGCGCGCGGACAGGCAGTAACGCTTGCGAAATGCGGGTACCATGATAGAATGCAACACTTTTTATCGTCTTTGATATAATTTCGGGATGTCAGAAACAGGAGAGATTCATGTCTATCTTCGTCAATGAACACACAAAAGTCCTGGTGCAGGGAATCACGGGAAGTGAAGGCACGTTCCATGCGGAGCAATGCATGGCGTATGGCACGAAAATCGTGGGCGGCGTGACGCCCGGCAAGGGTGGAAGCGCGCATCTCGGCGTTCCGGTTTTCGACACGGTGAGAGAAGGAGTGAAACAAACCGGCGCGGATGCATCGATCATTTTCGTGCCGCCGCCGTTCGCCGCGGATGCGGTGATGGAAGCCGCGGATGCGGGAATCCGTTTCATCGTTTGCATCACCGAAGGGATTCCGACGCTGGATATGGTAAAAGTCAAGGAATACATCTCCCAACGCGAGTGCCGCATGATCGGCCCGAATTGCCCCGGCGTGATTTCGCCCGGCAAATGCAAACTCGGCATCATGCCCGGATTTGTTCATATGCCGGGATGCGTGGGCGTTATTTCCCGCAGCGGCACGCTGACTTATGAAGCGGTGCAACAGATCACCGACGTGAAGTTGGGGCAATCCACCTGCATCGGCATCGGCGGCGATCCGATCGTGGGCACCACGTTCGTGGATGCGCTGCAAGCGTTTCAATACGACGACGAGACAAAAGGCGTGGTTCTCATCGGCGAAATCGGCGGCTCCGCGGAAGAGGAAGCCGCACAATATATTCAAGCGGAATTCAATAAACCGGTCGTGGCGTTCATCGCGGGAAAAACCGCGCCTCCGGGCAAACGCATGGGTCATGCGGGCGCGATCATCGCCGGAGGAAAAGGAACCGCGACGGAAAAAGAAGCGGCTCTGAAAGCCGCCGGCATCGAGGTCTGCGAAAGCCCCGCGGAAATCGGCGAACGGATGGCGAAATTGTTGAACGGATGATGTTCTTCCCCAAATCAAGTATCCCGCATCCACTGAATGCTGGCTACTGGCTACTGACTACTTTTTTAAAGGAGCGTTCGATGGGGATAACCGTATTGGAACTCGAGGTAGGAAACGTTGCCAATCCTGATAACACCGTAAAATTGGAATTTCTCATCGATTCCGGAGCGATCTATTCTGTCGTTCCCACGCCGGTATTAGAAAAACTTGGCATCAAGCCCTATTTTGAGCAGGAATTTCGATTGGCGGACGGAACGAAAATCGTTCGGAAGAAGGGGACGGCATTGTTCAAATATCATGATCAGATAGGAGGAGCCGATGTGATTTTCGGAGAAGAAGGCGACCACATACTTCTTGGCGCATTCACGTTGGAAGCGCTGGGTTTGGCCCTCGATCCGTTACGCAGAGAACTGAAACCCTTACCCATGATATCGGCATAATCGTTTTTTCCCAAAAACCGGCGATGCTTTTCTTGCGATCCTCCCTTGCCCGGATCCATCTTTTTGACGTGATGGAAAACGCTGGTGAAATTGGCTTCTCCATTATTACACAAAATTGAGTCAATTAGGAATCAATGATTCCGTTTTCCTGCCGATAATATCGATGAAACCGTTTGAGAACGAGCATTTGTATTTTATCGATTGTATTTCAGAGGGCTGACAAAAAGAGGGAGGATTCCTCGTGGATAAGAAAATTGAGCAATTGAAGGAATATGCGGATTTATGTGAAGACATCGGGATCGAATATTTTCAAAGGGGAAATCATGACGATGCCGAGCTTCTTTTTCATGCGGCGTTGGAGTTGGCGAATGAATGCAATGTTGAAGACAACGACTTTCTCGTTACGAAGTTGAACAATCTGGCCACCGTTTATTTCGTTCAAAACCGGTATGAAGAAGCGGAACTCTTATATCGGCGGGGATTGCGGTTGTTTATCGATCATCTCGGTTTTGATCACCACGATTTGCCGCGACTGTTACAGAATTTTTCAAAATTGTCCCGCGCAATGGACCAGGAAACCGTTGCGGATGGATTGATGATTTGTGCGGAAATTTTATCGCTGGATCGCAGTCCGATTGGAAAATACGTCAACCATACGACGGCCCCAAAAGGCCTCACATCGATTATCGATTTACTCAACGCGCGAGATACAAAAAGAAGGAATCTGCCTGCGATGGACGACAATCTTCTTTCCGACGTTGAAATCGCCGACGAAGTGTGTGTGGCTTGATGCCAACAGCAGCGATTTGATTTCCTGCCTGCTTATGGGTCCTCCCTGCGAAAATGAGCCGGTTCGTATCCGTGGTTTTGCATCAGGCGAAAGAGTGATTTCGCGTGGGTTTCTTTGACGGTAAAATACCGTTCGGAAATTCGTTGTTCGAAAAGTTCGTGAATGGAGGGGATATGAGTGATTTCGTCCGCCAATTCACGGCTGATGCATTCGATCAGGATCACCCGGCGAAATGTAATTTGCCCGTATTTGGTACACCACTCCTCCAAGCTGAACCGCACAATTTCCGGAATCCGGCCGAGCGTCAATTTTTCGATAAAATCCATGACATTTTGCGTTGTCCAACCGAGACGCATGGCGTGCGTCACGCTTTGCCGCGTGACGCAATATTTGGTCATGATATCTCGGCGCCGGAATTCGGCCATTTGGTCGATTTTCCACAGCGTCGCGTAGTCAACGGTTGGGGGAAGCAAAATCTCATAATTGGCTTGCAGAGTGCAACCTTCATGCGCTTTCCGTTCGGTTGATTCGGTTTCCGTTTCTTCAAAAAGGATGCGCCTTCCCAATTTCGTAAACGTAAAAACCGCGGGATTTTTTGGGGAATCCAGTGTGATAATCCCGATCCACTCAAGAAGTTGAAGATCAGCAAGTATCGTTGCGGAATGATCGGTTGCAACAAATGAATCCGTCTGATTATACGAGGCGTACCGCTTGTTCAGTTCCAGAATGCTGAAATGCGGAACGGCTTGTGTATTCTTGACCGTTTCTGCAAGGCTTTTAAGGAGAATGACCAGTTGCTGTAAATCCGACCGGGGAATGATTTCCGTTTCCAGAAGGTAAGACCAAACGTGTTGGTGCAATCGATTATCCGCATCGTTGAACCAGGCCAATCCTTTTGCCGTCACCTGATAATGATGGTTGTGGAGTTCGATCAGTTCGTTTCGCTGGGCGAACGAAAAAACGAAATGGAAAAATTTCTTATCCGGTTCGCCGTCGTAAAAACGCTGATTCCATAATTCAATTGTTTTTTGGTGCAGGGTTCCATGCTGAGTACACTTGCCGCGCGTGTGACTTAAGATCGACAAGAGATGAAAGAGGGATTCCAGGGCGGGGTGATATCGTGGTTCTGTGTTCCCATTCGTATCCGTGGGAGCAAAGCTGTATTTTTCAAGTAATAAAGAACGTACCATCCTCCGAATTTCATTCGGGAAGAATACGGTTTGTTCATTATCGGAAATAGGATGAAAAAGCAAACCTTTATCGAACAGTTCTTGCAGAAGAATCGTTTCCGAAATGTGTACACAGCGCGCCATGATCAATTCCCGAGGAATCGAGAACGTTTCCGATGACGGATCGGCAAAAAAAGCAAGCGCGTAAAGAAATCCCCGTCCGTCCGGAGACAGTTCCTCCACCATGTCCGCCATGAATTTCGAATCGCGGTAGCGACCGCTGATTTCGTTGATGAGATTTCGCTTCGACGGAGTAAATGTGGAAATTCCGAATTCCCCCGCCAACTGTTGCAGGGATTCATGAGGAATTTGGGATAGCAATGCATATAAATTCATGAGGAGAATTCCCGGACGGACAACGCCGCCAAACCGGTGGACGTTTGCAGTTCTTCCATATTACAGATCGAATAACGATAGCCTTGTTCCGCCAGAAATCGTTGGCGTTTTTGCGCAAATTCGCATTCGGAACTGTCGCGGGTGATGATGGAATAAAAATGAGCGGACCGCCCGTCTTCCTTCGGCCGTAAAATGCGTCCCAATCGCTGCGCCTCCTCCTGCCGTGATCCGAACGTGCCCGAGATTTGCACGGCAATCGTCGCTTCCGGCAGATCGATGGCGAAATTGGCGACTTTCGATACCACCAATCGTTTGATTTCACCATTACGAAAGGATTCGTATAAGGATTCCCGTTCGCTGTTCGGCGTTTGACCGGTAATCAGCGGTATTTTCAGCGCCGCGGAGACCACGCGCAGCTGATGCAGATACTGGCCGATGATCAGGATGCGTTCGTGCGGATGCTGATCGAGCAAATAGTCCAGCACCTCCAGTTTCGCCGGATTTTCCGAGGCGATCCGAAATTGCGTTCGCGTGGGAGACATGACGTATTCCCGCCGTTGTTCCATCGGCAGGGAGACCCGCATTTCGTGACATTCCGCCGTGGCGATCCAACCTTGTTTTTCCAACACTTTCCATGGCACGTCATAACATTTGGGGCCGATCAGGCTGAACACGTCGCCTTCGAGTCCGTCTTCGCGAACCAGCGTGGCCGTCAGGCCGATTCGGCGTCGCGCCTGGATGTCGGCGGTGATACGAAAAACCGGCGCGGGGAGAAGATGCACTTCGTCGTAGATGATGAGTCCCCAATCCTGCGCCTCGAATATTTTCAGATGGGGAAATTCATCGGTTTTCTTTTTTCGGGTGGTTAATATTTGATAGGTGGCGATGGTAACCGGACCGATTTTTTTATATTCGCCGCTGTATTCACAAACCATGTTGTCATCCAAGTCGGTCTTGTCCAGAATTTCGCGCTTCCATTGCCGCAACGCAACAATATTGGTGACTAGAATCAAAGTATGTCGTTTAACAGCGTCCATCGTCCCCAATCCGATCACGGTTTTTCCCGCGCCGCAGGGAAGCACGACCACGCCGCTGCCTCCGGCGCTACTGCCATCCCGGTAAAAAGCCGAAACGGCGGAGCGCTGATAATCCCGCAGCGCAAACGAATGATCGGATCGGGTTACGCTGCGCAGTGAAATTCCGAATGGCGTTCCCTCGACGTAACCGGCCAGATCTTTGACGGGAAAACCGATTCGAATCAAATCCTGCTTGAGATGCCCGCGGTATCCGCCGCCGACTTTCAAGGTTCGTTCGTCGAGCCGTTCCTCAACGTAATGGCTGGTTTTTTTGTGACGGCTGATTTCTTCGAGAAGAAAGGAATCGTCGCTGCGAAGCACGAGATTCTCTCCCTCCCGTTCCAAAACCAGGCGTCCGTAGCGGTTCATATATTCATGGATATCCGCTTCCACATTGCCGGGAATCGGGTAACGGGAAAAGCGTTGCAAGCCCTGCAGAACATCCTCCGCCGTGATCCCGGCGCTGGCCGCGTTCCACAGGGATAAAGGGGAGATGCGGTACGTGTGGATGTGTTCCGGACATTTTTCCAATTCCGCAAACGAACACAATACGTCGCGCGCTTCTTCGAAAACCGACGACTCCACTTCGAGGTATATGGTTTTATCGCTCTGTACGATAACAGGTTTTTCCGTCGACATTTTACTTGTTCTGATCACGTAATCTCGTGTGTTCCTGGTTTATGTAAAAAAATATCTCACGAATTGCTGATTATTTTGCGATTCGTAAAAACAACCATGCATGAGACGCTCTGCAATAGTGAACCTTTTATTATACCGGTGATGGAGTTGTAACCAAAGTGTAAATTAGGCAAGTGAATGAAATGAGGGCGCTATTTGCGGTTTTCCATCCTGGCTCCGTCCGGTTCAAACAATGCCTAAAAATCCTTCATGGAAAAAGACCGGTTTGTATCCGTGTTCGGTTACCCAGCGGATCGCGGTTTCCAATCGCTCGGCATGATCGGGGATATAATGATGGTAAAACGGCCAGAAGTATTGTTCGTGAGTAAAAATATCCATGATTTCCGCCTGATTCGGATCGCTCGCCGCCGCTGCAAGCGTAGGAACGACCTGCTCGACGGGAGTATTGTTGCAGACGATATCCGCTTTCGAAAAAACGATGCCGCTTTCGAAATCCATAAGAGCATCATGACGACTGAGGTATTCCGATCTCTCGTCATCCAGCCAATAATTCACATCCCAGCCATAATCCCGCCGACTGAAAAAACCGCTCAAGACGCGAACGCCGCGATTATACAGTGATTTAAAAACGTGCGGTTGCACCATACCCCAATGAATCACAGTCGGCGGCGAATAGGTTTCCTCGCCGGCAAACCGCAGGATTTGTTCTTCGACCTGGTCCCAATCCGCCATCAGTTTTGCCGCCGAAGCGTATTGATAGGGGCGGTCCGGCAAGTCGGCGTAGGCATGAAAAGCGAGTTTCAACCAATCGGCGTTGTCTTTCCATTCACTTTGATACCGATCGGGAAATTGCGGGAGTACGAAGCCGTCTTCCGTCGTATAATAGCAGTTCAACACGAATCGAGCCCCATATTTTTTGTTCAACTCTCGTAAAATGTTCAAATAAAAACAATCGAAGAGAGAGGCATACTCTTTCTGGGCAATATCCCGCAGGAAAAAACTGTTGTCATCGATGGAAAATCGATACCGGGGATAGGACTGACGATCCCAAATGACTTTTATCTTGTGTTCGTGACGGCCGGCCCCCCCTTCCGACACGGCGATGAGTTCATTTTCGTGATTTTTCAATGTAATTTCCGCCGAAAATCGTTCCCCATCCCGCCGCGTTGGCGCGCCATTGACTATAACCTGATCCCGCAACGTTGCTTTTCCGATCACCTGAATTTTCAATCCCGCGTCGGTTGCTTCGCCGTGGCGTGAATTCAAAACCGCGCCGTGAAACGGCTCTTGAATTTTTATGGGGACAAACGCATCCGCGGTTCGAATCGATAATCCCGCCAACGATACGCCGGCGATTCCGGCGGTCATGAAATTCCTTCGATTGAGATTTCCTTTTTTCATGTTCGTTTTCCTTTTTTTTTAGAATTGCTGAAACTTCCGTAACGCCGCCGTCTCGGCGGCATTTTCGTTTCTGTCAGAATTAGGATAGGCAGGATAAAAGGATGAACAGGATAAGAATGGATATGAATAATTCTTCCATTTTTCGGAATCCTGAAAATCCTTACCTCCTGATCATCCTAATTCAGATAGAAAATTTCCCCTACGAACCGTCATGATCGATTGATCAGAACGAATACATTGTTTGTTCCCACCTGGGTAGAGCAAGCGTCCTCGCTTGCCGAACGGCGCAGGCGGGGACGCCTGCTCTACCCAATAAGATGTGGACGGGACGTCCGCGCTCCGGCATTTTCATCGAAAGCCGACAGGATGTCGGCGTTACATTTTCGCATGATACAACTTATTTTGTACAGGAAAGAGGCAGCGATTTGAAGTCCATTCGTTATTCTGATACAGTGATCTTCAAATTTATGGTATCAAGAAAGGAAAAATGTCCATGTACAAGCAAAAACAATCGCTTCTATTCGTTTCCCTCCTGTTTTTTCCCCTCGCCTTCGCAGCGCAAATGGAAACCGTCGCAAGCCAGGATGTGGAAATTCGGGACATTGGCATTCCGGTGAGATCGGTAAACTGGGTCCGTCTTCATCTCGGTTTCAACCGTGATGGAAACGCCTGTCTGTATTCGACGATGGGGCAAAATGGGGATGAATTGTTTGTTTTACAAATTGATCCCGCAACCGGAAAATTTCGGCAATTCGTCGCCGATGTTCCCAACGCCAATTTCCCTACGGCCACTTTAATGAGTCGAGCCGGCAAATTGTACGTCGGCGCGGCTTATGCCGGGCATCTGCTTTGTTTTGACCGGCAAAAGGACACCTTTGAGGATTTGGGCGCTATCAATCCGGGTGGGGCCACGTTTCCCTGCCGCATGGATGAAGACGCGGAGGGAAATATATGGATCGGCAGCTATGGAACCGCCGATTTGACGTGTTTTAATCCCAAAACCGGCGAATTTACTCCCTATGGCCGGATGGACGACGTGGATATGTACAATTATCCGCTTGTCAACACAGACGGCATGATCGCTAACCTGATTCGCATGACCAAACCACACGTCGTGGTGTTTGATCCGAAAACCGGCAAAAAGCAAGTGGTGGGACCGGTAACGACGAAAGGCAAGGAAGAGATTGATCTGCGCAAGGGAAACGACAAGCGGCTGTATATCGTTTCGAGCGTGGGAAATTTCCGCATCGACGGAATGGAAGCCATCGCTGTTGATGCCGTTCCCGATCCGCCCGCCGCACCAACGCTGGCCGACGGCAGCACATTTTCTTTCACGGATGGATCGGAACAAATGTATCGGAAACTAGAAATTCGCAAGCCGGACGGCGCGGTTGCATCCTTCGAGTTGAATTACGAAGCAAGCGGCAGCGATATATTTTACCTTCACGCCGGTCCGGATGGTTGTGTGTACGGATCGAGTATCCTGCCTCTGCATCTGTTCCGCTACCATCCGACTCGCGATGAGCTGGTTGATTTGGGAAAATGTTCCGCAGCGTCGGGCGAAGCGTATTCGATGGCGAATTTGGATGGAAAGATGTATATCTCCTCCTATCCTGCGGCGATGATATCCGTTTATGATCCCGCAGAACCATACCATTATGGCGCAGAAAAAACAGATAATCCGCGCGATTTGGGGCGGATCGACGAGATATCGTACCGCCCCCGTTCCACTCTGGCCGGTCCGATGGGGCGTGTGTGGGTGGCATCGATTCCCGATTATGGGCTTTGGGGAGGCCCGTTGTCGTATTTTGATCCGGCGACGGAAGAGAAGAAGGCATTTTACCGCATTGTCGGAGACGGCAGCTGCTACACGCTGGCGCATTTGGAAAAAGAGAAACTGTTGGCGGTGGGAACCAGTATTTCCGGCGGAAGCGGCACGCAAGCGAAAGTGGATCAGGCCGTATTGTTTTTGTTCGATTACGAAAAGGGCGAAAAAATATGGGAAGGAACGCCGGATCGCCCGGTTTCGGTTTTCAACGCTCTGGTCGCCGCTCCGGATGGGCGGCTTTTCGGAACGATATCGGGAAAAGGGGAAGAACCGCAGATTTTCAGTTTCGATCCGCAATCCCGCGCGTTTGGCAAACGAATCGCGCTTCCTTCCGGCCGACCGTTGGATTTGGGATTGCAGGTGGGCGCGGACAAGATGATTTACGGTTTTACCTCTACTTGTTTTTATCGTTTGGATCCGAATTCGTTCACGACTGAAGTATTGTTTCACGAAGCCATCAGCGTTCCGGGACCGATTGTGGGAGAATCTGTGTATTTTTCGACGGGGCACCTACTGCGGTCTGCGCATTTATTGCGTATCAAATAAAAAACTCATCATGCAAACAATGAACAGGTTGTTGTTTGTCCCGCAGAGGCATTTATGTTGATTGAAAGGAAGAGCAAAAATAGAATCTCCATGTAATCTATGCAAATATCTCGTTGACCGCAATGGACCAGCCGGGAATGACGTCTCCCGCATCCAACGTATCGTTTTCGGTGAGCATGACTATGTTCGTTCGAGAGCGAAAGACCGTGATCAATCGTCCTGGCGGGTTGACGACGATAACCATTTGAGCGCCGGCCTCCAGCCAGTCAAATACTTTCTCTTCGACTTCCGAATAAACGTCGCTCGGTGAAATGACTTCCACCGCAAGATCCGGCGCGCCGGGCCAATATCCCACGATGTCGCCCACCTCTTGAACTCGTTCCCGTTTTACAAAAGCGACATCCGGAGCGCGCACCGTGTCAGGATTGGAAGTGATTTTGAATCCGGTTTCCGCCGCGTAGACGACGCCTGACTTTTTCATTTTAACATGTTGGCCCAGAGAAAGGGAAACATTGAATGCAATTCTTCCATGTTGAGAGCCGGGGGGTGACATTTTTTTGAGTTCTCCTTGAATCAACTCATAGCAGAATCCATCGTTCGGCATTCGCAAGAGTTCTTCCGCTGTCATTTGTTGCATGGTTACAGTCATGGCGTCACCTTGTTTACGAATCAATCATGAACAGTCCTTTACAATATATCGCATCATCACGACAAAAACAATGAACCTTTGTATCGCCCACATCACGCAGGCGCTGTCGATGGGACTCATGGGCGAACGCAATCAAAGATCGGCCAAAACCACGAAAGGGAAAATCGCTTTGGATTGTGGAAGCGAAAGGGAACCAATGCAAGTCTGTAAACACGAATGAGAAATGGAGGAAAAAAATTATCTATATAAGATTAAATCGATTTATAGGAACCGGAATCCGATCATAATTTCAACGACACTTCGAATTTTTCATTCTTTTTGATCATCTCCTCCCACGTCACCTCGCGGCCTTCATACGCCGCCATGCGACCCAACACGCCCGTCAGGGTGCTTTCCACCGCGTCTTTGCCGTGATTGACGACATTGCCGCTGCGGATGCCGTTGACGAAGTCCTTGACGTTGTTATCGATGCCGGAATCCCACGTGTTGTCGCGTTCCACGCCCGGCCAGGGATTGTCGCCGGTGATGCGGACGGGGCCCTGTCCCCAATTCGCGCCGCAATAATGCGATTCCGCCGTACCCTTCGAGCCGTACATGCGCACACAGAGATCGTCGTAGCCTTTCAAATACTGCCCCGAACAAAAGTCGATCTTCACGTCGCCGGGATACCAAAACGTACAGATGAAATGATCCCAGCAATCGCCGACGTCGGTGCGCGCCTTGCGTCCGCCGGTTCCATACGCTCGGAGAGGATGCGCGCCGATGTACCAATTCGCCACGTCGATCACATGCACGTTCTGTTCGACGATGATGTCGCCTGATAATTTGATGTCGAACACCCAATTGCGCAGCCGCGCCTCATCTTCCGACATGCCCGGTTTGCTTTGGACGCCAAGCCGTCCCGCGAGATAATAGCATTGGCCGAGAACGAGGTCGCCGATGTCGCCGTCGTGCACCCGGCGGATGCATTCCTTGAAATTGGGGCTGTTGCGCGTCTGAAAATCGATCAGGAAATTCAATTTGCCTTCCACTTTCTTTGCGCACTCCAAAATTCGCAAACACCCGTTCGTATCCGGCGCCACCGGCTTCGCCATCCACACGTGCTTATTCGCCTTTACCGCCGCTTCCACCTGATCGGCGTGAAAATAGGGCGGACTGGTCACGGCCACGGCATCCACGCCGGATTCGATCAGCGCGTGATGCGCATCCAGCCCCGGATAGCAGCGGTTTTTGGGAATATCATACCGATCCTGCATCACCTGCAGGCGATCGGCGAACGGATCCTGCGCCGCGACAACTTTGATGTCGTTCCCCGCGTTGTCCATAAACTTGCGGGTCACGAAATTTCCCCGTCCGCCGGAGCCGAGAATGCCGAATTCAATCTTGGAATTGGCGGTGGAACCACGAACCGCCGCGGAGGAAACCAGGGTCACGCTCGCGGCGGCGGTTTTTAAAAAGGTTCGGCGAGTTGGATGTTGATTTGTATTTTGCTTCATTGCTTTGACTCCCATTCGTGCGAGAATTTGGAAATACAATTGTGAATCGATCTATCGTAAAGGATGGCGGCAAGAAAAATCCAGCCCTGTCCGCTTTTCATGGAGTATGTCTGCCCTTCCCGATTATTGGCCGCTCCATGCAGGATACCGTTGCAGGGTAACGATGAGGAACAGCCGCTTATAGTTTCATTTCATCCGCATTGAATTCCTCATCCTCCTCCTCGTCATGCAAATCTTTTGTATCGATATCCAGCGTGGCGTGCATGTGTTCCTCCGGAATCGAAAAAACCCGATAAAAACAGAACGTGGTTAACGATATTACAATCGCATTGGAAACCAAAAAGATGATCCAACCGATAACGGTCATTCTTTTTCTCCTTTTTTCCTTTTTTCACTTTTGGCAGCGCAACTATTTACTCCATCCGAATCGGTGTTTCAATCGAAAGCGTCCGCCCCAAGGGCGCGCTGATAGGCTTTGTATCGTCGTTTCATCCGCGGCCAGGCAATCGCCTGCAGGATCATCAACATAACGAAAAAGATCAGCATGAACGCAATCGTCGCATTTTGCACCGGCCTTTGCTCCGCTTCGAGTTTCAATTGCTTATCCAAACTTGTAGCATAGTCCAACGCCGACGGCGGTATGGTATTCTGCAAGGTTTTTTGTAAAAACGGTTGGAGTTGGATTTTCTTTTCCAGCATCTGTATTTCTTCCGCGTAATTTTCGGGCATCACCGCCGCCAGTTCTGTTCTGGTTTCTTTCATAAAATCTCTTTCTTCCGTGAATGTGCTCTTGAACCACCACCCGATGATCACAATCAGGAAAATCGGCGTGATATAAGTAATGACGAAACCAAAAAATTTGGGCAGCCGCATATCCGCGCCATGAGACGCCTCGCGAATTCCTTTCGCCACCTTCAATACGAACACGAAAATAAATACCTCGAACAAAGCCAAAAGCGGGATTCCCAATTCCGCCGCGTATTTATCGATCGTGTCCTGCACCACGGTTCCTTCCGACAGGATCACGCCGTTGACGCCCAAAAAGGTCAACATTCCAAGTATGGTCACGGACGCGCGGCGATTCAGGCCGAAACCTTCCTCGAAAAAGGCGATTCCCGGCTGCAGCATCGATAGCGAAGAAGTGACTCCCGCGAGGAACAGCAGGAAATAAAAAAGCGTACTGAACAACTGGCCCACCGGCATCAAATCGAAAATTTGCGGCATCACCACAAATCCGATGCCGAACGTGGACTCACCCGCCACCACCGCCATCTGCGAAGCGCCGAGAAACACCATGGCCGCGGGGATGACCATCAATCCCCCGAGACATACTTCACAAAATTCGTTGGTCGCGCTCGCGGTCAGACCGGACAGGACCACATCATCTTGTTTGCGAAGATAACTGGCGTAGGTGACGATGATGCCGAATCCGACCGACAGCGAGAAGAAAACCTGGCCGCAGGCGCTGAGCCACATTTTGGCGTCCTTTAATTGTTCCCAGTCCGGATTCCACATATACCCCAATCCATTGATGACGCTTTGTTCGGGATGGGTTGGATCAGGGGTACCAAGCGTGATGACGCGGATCACGATAATGATGGCCAGGAACACCAACAGAGGCATGGCCACACGGCAGAACCGTTCAATGCCGCGTGACAATCCCCGAAAGATGAGATAAAAATTGATAAAAAAGGTAAACAGAAAAAATCCATAGCTGTATGCGATTCCGCTAAAAAATTGCGAGGGACCTTCCGTGGGATTGTTGACAAATTCATTATAAAACACGCGATAGGGCGCGTCGATCGCGGAATCCTTTAAATTCAAGGCGCCGCTGAGGGAATACCAGGCATACGCCAGGCACCAGGATTCGACATAAACATAATACATATAAATGACCACCGGCACGAACAATCCCAGCGCGCCCACGAAGCGAAAAGGGGAACCTTTGGTCAATACGCTGAACAATCCCGGCGACGAGGACAGACCGGAAAGCCGTCCCCCCCGCCGCCCCATAATCCATTCCGCCCAGCAAATAGGGATTCCCACAAGTAAAAAGGCCAGAAAATACGGAATCATAAAAGCGCCGCCGCCGTTCTGCACCGCCACGCCCGGAAAGCGTAAAAAATTTCCCAATCCGACGGCGCTGCCCGCCACCGCCAGGATTACGCCTAATTTCGATCCCCAATTTTCCCGACCGGGGGTTTCGCTTGCGATTCGTGATTCCGACATCTATATATCCTCCAATCCGACAAGACGTTGATTTTTCTTATGAATTTCAATTCAAGAGTAGAAAAAATAAGAACAACTACCAATTTCGGTAAGTTTTTGCATAGAATCTAACATAAAAAGGAGGCATTATGCAAGTCGCGTGGGAATTGTCCATTTTATCCGGATATGATACATTTCACGGGAAGGAGATTACCAATGAATCGAATCCTGAAAATTCTTCTTGTTTTTTTCATTTTTTTACAACGTTTGATTCCCTATGCGGCGGTAACCGCGGAAACCCATTATTTCCAGGCGTTAGGCGCGCCCTCGGAGCGGAAAGTCGACGTGTCGTGGAACCGTTATCACGATTGTGAGGGATTGGCCAACATCCTCAAACAGCTGAATACGGCTTTTCCGGACCTGATCCGCCTTTATTCCATCGGCAAATCGTACGAAGAGCGGGAAATCTGGTGCCTGGAAGTGACCAATCGTGAATGCGGAGATCCGCAGCGCAAAGCCGGCATGTACATCGACGGCAACATTCACGGCAACGAGGTCCAGGCTGGCGAGGTGGTCGCGTATACGGCCTGGTATCTCTGCGAAAGTTACGGCAAGGTGGAAACCATCACCAAACTGCTTGACGAACGAGTTTTTTATTTGCTCCCCACCATCAATCCGGACGGCCGGGATTATTGGTTTTATTCTCCCAACACCCCCCACTCCTCGCGCAGCGGGAAAAAACCGGTTGACAACGACCGCGACGGACTCTTCGACGAGGACGGAACCGACGACCTCGACGGCGACGGTGTGATTGCCACCATGCGCAAATTGGATCCGAATGGGCGCTGGAAACCACATCCCGATCACCCGGAATACCTGATGATCCGCGCCAAACCGGACGAAAAGGGAATGTATAGCATTTTGGGCAGCGAAGGCATCGACAACGACGGCGACGGCGAGATCAATGAAGACGGTCCGGGCGGATACGATTCCAATCGCAATTGGGCGTTCGACTGGCAACCGAATTACGTGCAATACGGCGCGCAGGAATACCCGTTTTGCCTGCCCAATACCCGCGCCGTGGCCGAATTCGTGCTCTCCCATCCGAACATCGCCGCGGCGCAGTCGTACCACAACGCCGGCGGCATGATTCTGCGTAGTCCGGGCCGGGAAGGCGGAGAGATGGCGCGGGAAGATAATGAGATATTGCAAACGATCGCCGCCCGGGGCGAGCGCATCCTCCCCTTTTACCGTTCCATGCGAGTCTGGCCGGACTTGTATACCGTTTGGGGAGGAGAAATCGACTGGTTCTACGGCGGGCGCGGGATTCTAACGTTCACAAACGAATTATGGAGTGGAAAAAACCTGTATCGCGCCGACGACGCCGACGAAGCGGCGCAGTTGGAATTCGATCGCTACGTTTTACAAAGTCAGGCGGCAGTAAAATGGCGTGAATACGATCACCCGACGTATGGCAAAATTGAAATCGGCGGCTGGCGCAAGGAATTCGGCCGCGTCCCGCCGTCGTTTCTGCTCGAAGAGGAATGCCACCGCAACATGGCGTTTACGCTTTACCACGCCCAGGCCATGCCGTTATTATCGTTTGGGGAAATCACGATGGAAAAAATCGGCGACAACGTTTCGAAAATCTGGATCGAAATCAAAAATGACGGCATGATTCCCACCCGCACCCGGCAGGACGCCAACCATAACATCAGCCTTCCCGATTTTGTTTCGTTCGAAGGAAACGAGATACATGTGTTGAGTTCGGGACGTGTGACCGATCCCTATTTCAAGCAAGTCGAGGCGGTTAAAGTTCGCCCCCACCAGCTGAAAATCGACAGTATTCCCGGATTGAACTCCATTCGCGTGCAATTTATCGCAATCGGCAAAGGCCCGGCTATCGTCACGGTGGATTCGGTGAAAGGCGGCCTTCATAAAAAAGAGATCCGGCTGGAATAAAACTTTACCTTTCGTTTCGCAAGACATCCAACGTCAAAAAATAAAATAGCAAAGAACCAAGCCCATACAGGCATCCATGCCCGATCGCATGAGTAAGCCATTCGATATTTTCAAACGCCGTCACATCCAACGCCATATGGGGAACATCCGCCAGCAAAAAAACAGGACTCAACAACCGCGCAGCCAGCGGCAAGGAAACGTGCTGTGAGAATACGTCCAACACGCTCAACAGCAACGGCGCGAAATAATAAGCGAACACGACGGAATAACTCCACCCCATCACGCGGTTGACGTGGGAAAAACGAGCGGAAAAAAATGCAGTCATGCACAAGATAAACACCATGTGGATCGTTACGATGGGAATATACGCGAGCAGATGCGGCCAGGAAGCCAGAGAAGCGCTCAGTCGTTCTCCGCCGATCATCAGATAAACCAAAAAACTGCACGACAAGGCCAGAATGAAAGGGGGAAACAACAACGCAGCCAATCGCACGCCGCACAGGCTCAATGCGCTCAGCAATTTTCCATTCAATACCGTTGCCGGGCGATGAATCGTGGTCGACAACAAATCCCACGTCTGTTTTTCCCGTTCGCCCGCAAACAGCGGCGCGGCAAAAATCGGCGCCATTTGCGCCAATCCCAATAGCGCAATCACCGCCACCCAACGTCCCTGCTGCACCATCGCCGCCAGAAACAAAAAATGCGAGATCAGGATGAGAATGTACCACGAGGGAATCGCATAGGGATGCCGAGCGGCGGTAAATCCCAAACGCTCCCGCAGGAAAAAAGGATTTTGCCCATCCCGATAGTTCCACCAGGATTTTGGCTCTGTTTTTTTCTTTACTTTGTTTTCATTTTGCCCGAATTGAAATTGTGGCGCTCGTATCATTTCCCACGGCTGCCGGATTCGTGTTTCCACAAAGCGCAATTTCGCACAGGCGCTGTAAAACATCCAACAGGGAACGAGAATAACATAGAGAAACACAAAAAACGACGTAATAGCAGCAACGAAAATCCCCGGCAGATTCAAACGGATTCCCCCAAGTTCGAACAGGCCGTAAATGATCGCCCATACAATCCCCAAAGCAAAAAATACCGCGAATCCACCCAAACCATAGACGCCAAATAACGTCGTTTGTGTTTTCAAAATGGCATTGAACGTACTTGTCGCCGTGAGCGTCTGATACACGGCCACGCAGGAAACGACAAAACAGACCGATAACACTCCCATTCCTCCCAAAATCAATTCCAACGGCGAAACGCCTCCTCTCGCCACGCAGATGCTGATAATGGGAAAGGTGGATACCACCAACAAGGCCATTCCCCCCATCGTCGAGATCAACTTCCCCAGAAGGATTTTCCCCGCTCCGAGCGGTGTGATCAGCAGCAGCGACAGCGTATTTTGTTCCCGCTCGCTGATGATCGAATGCGCCACGAATCCCGGAAGCAGGAGTATGATCACAACCAGTTCGGCGGCCAGCATGGTAAAGTACATTCTGCGGCCGAGCGGGACAAATGCGTCGGAAGGAATGTGCCAGACCGTGCACACGCTGATCGAACAGACGATCAATAAAAACGCCATCAACAAAAAGGATCTGCCCCGTCGTAAAAATCCCACGAATTCCCGCAAAATAACCGGATTTGCCGTGAAATAAGAAACGGCTCGATAAAAAAGAGCGGGGATAAAATGGTTGAGTTTCATAACTCCATCGTTACCGTAAGAATGCGCAAGCTGAACTGATATACTAATGAGGATATTCATTTCGAAATTGTTTATCAACCAAGCGGATTTACGTTTTCTTCTTTTTCCCCGGCGTTGTGACTCCTCGATCCTGTCAGCATTGTTCGCGCGCCCATAGGGACGGAAGACAGAGGGAAACTTACGTGCATTCGTTGAATAATTTTGGCGCTGGAATAGTCTATAGAGGAAATTTGCAGCGGATTTCACGTTGCGGATTCAGAATTATCAATTCCATGTAAGACATGAAATCAAGAATGAAGAATAATCCCCGTATCGCAATCCTGATTTTTTTAACGCCCATTTTTCTGGGTCTGTTGTTCGTGCTGTATTATCAGGAGAGCTGGGAACGCATGATCGAACGTCTGGTTCGTTCCGGCGTCGTTGCGATATATGAAGGGGGAACCGTAACCCGAGAAGATATTCAGAACTATTTTGAATTTCCTCCTCTCAGCCAAGGTCCGATTTTACGCGCATTGGAACTCAATCCCGAAGACGTCAGCGAAATCGAAGAGGAAGAAGCGGAATGGTTGAAATCCCCCCAATTCCAGCTGCTGCTGAGCCGCGTCATCAAACACATTGCTCTGGTTAAATATTTGAACGAACAACCGGAAGCGGCCGAGGTGGAATTGCTCAAGAACGTACTCAAAACGTTCCGCGAAGAGATCATGGTGGAAACGATGGGCAAAGAATTGGCCAAAGTACGACCGGAGGTCACACAAAAGGAGATGATGGCGTACTACCTGGAACATCGCGATGAATTTTATCGGGAAGGAAAACGATACGTTCGCCACATCATGCTCTATGAAAACGAATTGGGCCGACAATCGGGACCTTTTGAAACCACCCTGGATGGTATATGGGAACGCCTGCAGGCGGGAGAAGATTTTCGCGACCTGATCTTCGAAACCACGCCGGATAGTATTTCGAACGTGGGGGAATTGGGATGGCTGCCGAAAGGCGCCTTGGCCGAATCGTTTGACCGGGCGTTGTGGGCACTCGAGGTAAAGGAAATTACCGGTCCCATACAAGTCAACAATACCTTTCATTTCATCCAATTGATGGATCTGCAATCCGAAGGATTGCTTCCCTTCGAGGACTGTGTTCCTAAAATTCGCGAAATCATGTTGGAAAAAAAGCGTATTCACAAACAGTATGCGTTGTTGGGACTTTCCGAAAATTTATTGAATATGCCGAAAGAGGAATCGTCTAAGACGTATCGAGAAGCCGTGTTGCGGTCCGCCTATGCGCTGGAGCTGGATAAAAGCAAGGAAGTCAATCATAAAATCGAAGCGTTTGCCCGTTACCGGCGCGCGGACGTTCTCTTTCATGATTTTGTCAATCAAACGCTGACTCGGCTTCGCCGGCCCAAGGGATCGGATGTTTCGTGGATTCATGAGAGTGAAACATTACAGAACGTACTTAAAAAAATGGAATTCCGCTTCATCGTCAAACTGGATTTCCCCGCAACCGATCGGATCGAAGAGGAATACCAATCCGACGAATTGAAACAAACCGCTTTCCATTGAAAGAACAGTTGCCATGCGTCATTTCCTCTTTGTGATAATAGCGCCTTGCCTGATTCCCGTTTTCCTTTGCGGAGAAGAGTTTCGACTCCCTCATCAACTCGGCAGTTGCAGCACTCCCCTGGCAGGAAGCAGCCCGGAGCGGATTCAAAATATACGCATTGCCGTCCGCCATATTTCCGGCGCGATACTGCGCCCGAACGAGAAATTTTCCTATAACCAAACTGTCGGCAAGCGAGAATATTCCCGCGGATTCCTTCCCGCTCCCGCCATCGTTCACGAAAGTTTGAAGCCGGTCATCGGTGGAGGCATCTGTCAGGTTTCGTCCACGCTCTTCAACGCCGTCTTATTGTCGGATTTGAAGGTGTTGGAACGACATCGGCATTACACGCCCGTGAATTACCTGCCGTTGGGCATGGACGCCACCATCAGTTGGGGCGCCAAGGATTTCCGTTTTCTCAATTCCTCAAAAGGGCGCATTCAAATTATTGGGAGCGTCTCCGATTTTGGCGTCACCTTCGAAATTTATGGGGAGGAACCACTACACGACGAACTGAACCTGGAAACGGAAATTACCGAATCTCCCAGCCCCCATCCCGAACAGGACTCGCAGCCGGCCGTGGAAATCGTTTTGTATCGGACTCGGTCCCGTGACGGTCGGATCGTCGAACGGGAATATGTGCACAGCGATTTTTATCCGGCGCGTTTGATCAAACAACCATGAAACAAATCATTCTGGTCTTCCTTATCGTGTCGTGGTTTGAAGCGTTCCCTCGGATTCATGCGGATGAAATCCACCGGATTTCAGCGGGAAAAAACGAGGCATGGATCGTGGACGTCTATGCCCGTTGGATTGACAGTCCGGCGGCGCAGGAACTCACATCGTTGGTTCGTTCCCTCGCGGAAAAACATCTCCTGCATGAAAAGCCGGACGCGCCGCCCGATCACCATGCCTGGCCGGCGTATCCGGTCGGCGTGTTTGTGACCGCGATGAAAGGGCGTTCCGTGCGCGCTTGTGTGGGAACATTTTCCCCGTCGGCGAATACGTTATCGCAGGAGATCGCCTACCAGTGCAAGCGACTGGTCACGAAAGATCCGCGACACACGCCGTTGGACCTGACGGAATTGGAGCAATTGACATTCATCATCACGTTTGCGGGGACGCCGCATTCCGTAAGCGATCCCCGTCAAGTGGATATTTTCAAGGATGGCCTGCTGGCGGAATACAATGGACGCACGGCAGTGCTTCTGCCCGGCGAGGCTAAAACGTTGGAGTGGGGAATTTCCTTTTTGCATAAACAATTGGCAATCCCAGCCAATCAACTCCCGCGCTACGCATCCTTTCCGGTTGTTGTTTTAAAGGAAGAACGTAAATGTTCGTAAGGAGAATATACAATGAACACAATGCTATTGAAGCGCTCGATTTACGTTTTGCTGGGTTTTTCATGGATTCTTTTCATCGCTCCCATCGGCTTTTGCGCAACGGCAACCGTATCGGGGACGATCATCGATGAAGCCGACGAAAAACCGGTTGCCGGCGCAAAAGTGGAACTGTCCAACGCCAATGCGGGCACCGGATTTTTCGTGAGTATCAGCGATACGGACGGCCGATTTTCGTTCAGCGGCGTCCGCAGCAATCTGCCATACGATTTAACCGTCCTGGCGGAAGGGTATTGCCCTCACGAAATGCGCTATTGGCAGGTTCCCGACAATCAAACCTCCATCGATCTCAAATTGCCGTTGGTTCGCGGCGCCATCATCCGCGGAACGGTAACGCAAAGCGACGGATCCTCTCCGTTGCCCAACGCCAAAGTGGAACTGCGCTATGAGAGCGGGAATATTCCTTATTCCCGGTATGCCGAATCGCTTTTCACGGATCGTCAAGGCGCGTTCTCGTTTGCGCAACTCCCCGCTAACGTATATACCATGACCATATCCCTGGGCGGGTATTTGGAAGAACGTCTAGTCGGCGTTCGCCCGCAGCCGGGAGAGGAAAAAAACTATTCCATCAAACTGTTCCGCCCCGCAAGCATCAGCGGTTATGTTACGCTGGCGGATGATGAAAGCCCCTTGACGAGTATTGAAGCGGCGGCGCGTGGCGCTTCGCAGCAGGTCGGCACATCCGACGGGAAAGGATTCTTCACCATCGCGGATTTGCGACCGGGAAACTACAAATTGGAAAGTCGCCCATCCGGTTTTCATCCTTATGAATCGACTCAGGCGATTCACCTCGAAGAAGGATGGAATTTGGATAATTTTCGGTTTTCCATGAAACCGCTACCTCCTTCTCTCTCCGTCAATCTTCGGCAGGAAGTGTTTTTGCCGGACGAGGATTTGATTTTTCAAGTGCGAACATTTCGGATCGGTCAATACGAAAGCACAATCTACCGGTTACCGGTCCAGGTTTTCACCAGCAACGACATCGACGTGAAAACCATCGCCGACGATGCGGATTTATCGCCATTTCCAACCGCGTTGCAATGGACGGTCGACGTGGATTTTCACAATCCTTACGTTTGGATCGATAAGGATTTAAAAGCCCCGGATCGCCTCGAACCGGGGATTTATCTGCTGCAAATCGCCAGTCCGACGGACGGCGTCGAGGATCGCATCCTGTTTTTTGTAACCGAGCTGGGCATTGTCACCAAACGCGGTGAACATCACACGTTCGTCTACGCCACCCATCTTCGCACGAGTATGCCGGTTCCCGCCGCGAAAATCCTGATTCAGGAACGCGCTCCGGACCGAGAATCTTCCAACATTCGTTCCCGAAACCGACGAAGAGGTCCTTCCAACCTTTATTGGACCCAATCCATTCAACAAGCGGAAAAGCAGGAAATTCAGTGGCGGGGAGAAACGAACGAGCAGGGGATTTTTATGACGGAATCCCCTTATGAATCTTCGAATGTGGATGTCATCGCCCTGTCGCCGGATGGACATATCGCCGTTTCTTCCAGCTATCGCAATACGTTAATCGACGTACAACAGGCCGTGATTTTTGTGTACACCGACCGCCCCGTGTATCGCCCAAACCACACGGTTTTTTACAAAGCCGTTATCCGGGAAAATACGGCGGAGGGGTATGTCGTGCCGCAGGGATCCGCCGTGCATGTTACCGTGAATAATCCGAACGGAGAACAGCTCGTTACGGGCGACTTGAAAACCAACGAATGGGGGTCCATCGAGAATTCCTTCTCCCTTCCTTCCAATGCGCCGCTCGGACAATATTCGATTGAAATCAGGTCCGGCGCCGCCGTGGGCTCCATCTCATTTTATCTTGAAGAATATCGCAAACCGGAATTCAAAGTCACGCTGGAGGCGGAGAAACCGTTTTACGTAAGTGGAGAAACCGTCCGATTCGCCGCTCGCGCGGAATATTATTTCGGCGCGCCTGTCGTCAATGGTAAAATTCGCTATCGATTTTACGAATCCATCGCCTCCGGTGATTTCTATCGGCGATTCCCCTCTTCCTATTCCAGCTACTTGTCCGGCGGTGAAACCGTTACCGATCTGGAAGGAAACGCGCCCATCGAATTCACTCCCCGGCGAAGTTCATCCGATCGTCAAATCACCTTGGAGGTGGATGTCGAAGAGGCTTCCGGACGCAACGTCAGCGCGCGGGAATCCGTTCCGATCGGCGTAGGGCGCTTCTACATCACTGTGCGTCCCGTCCAACAGGTTTTCGACGCGCAAAATCCGATCAAATTAAATGTTGAAACGTTCGATCACAACAATAAACCGGTTTCGGTTTCCTGCCAGGTGGAGTTCACGCAGGACATTTGGAGCCCGGTGCGGCGGCGCTATGTCCGCCCGTCCCGCCCCTTTGCCGATTTTACGGTGATGACCGATGAACATGGCCAGGGGGTGGTGGAATGGCTGCCCGATTCCGAACTCAGCGGCCGTTTCGAGACGATTGTGACGGGAGTCGACGAATTCGAGAACCGTATCACGGCTTCGGCAAGCTTCTGGCGCATGTCTTCCTCATCCGGCTCATTCAACTATCGCTATTCCACCCTCGAAGGCATTCTCGACAAAAACCGCTATGCGCCGGGCGAGGAAGCCGTGCTGTTGATCAACACCGAATATCCGGAAAATCCGATTGTGATGACAATCGAATGCCGGGATATTCTCTTGCAGCGGGTGATATGGCCGTCGGGTAAAACCACGCGGGTAAAAATCCCGATCCTTGAATCGTACGCGCCGAATGTCTATATCGGCTTATTCATGCCGCGCGGAAAATACCTTTCCAATCGCGTTTACACGCTGTCCGTTCCGGAACACAAAGGGGAATTGCTCGTCGAAGTCAAAACCGACAAGGAATCCTATAAACCGCAGGAAACCGGCGACGTATTCATTAAAACCACGTTGCCGGACGGCAAACCAACCGCGGCGGAAGTCAGCCTCGCGGTCGTCGATGAGGCGATCTTCGCCATTCGCGCGGATCAAACGCCCGACATTCATCGCATCTTCTACAGCGAGAGAGCGAATTGGGTGACAACCAGTTTTTCATTTCCTTTGCAGTATTACGGCGGCGCGGACAAAGGCGTGCGCCCGGATCTCCGCAAGGATTTTCGCGATACGGCGGAATGGCTCGCCAATATTTACACCGATGAAAACGGCGAAGCGTCGGTGCAGGTTCGTTTTCCCGACAATTTAACCACCTGGCGACTGACGTCTCGCGCTCACACGAAACAAACCGACGTGGGATGGACCAAATCCACGACGAAAGTCACGAAAGAACTTGTCGCCCGACTTTCCCTTCCCCGCTTTTTCGTGGAAGGCGACGACATGGAACTCCCCACGATCGTTCACAATCTCACCGAGGAAAATCTACCGGAAATTCGGATTCGTTTGGATATCGATGGCGGCGTTGCGCTTAAAAGCGACAACGAAAAAACCACGCAGGCCGCCGCCGGCGCCACCGCCCGCGACCTCTGGTCGTTGACGGTCAACGCAGCCTCGCCGGAAGCCGTTTTCACTTTCGAAGCAAATGGCAAGGAAGATTCCGACGCCGTGCAACTGCAAGCGCCGGTCCTGCCGGCGGGTATCTTCCGTGATCAGGCGATCACTCAACGCATTTCAGATCATGAACAGACGCTCGAATTTGAAATTCCGGACAAGGTTCTCTTGAATCGCTCCCAATTTACGTTCACGCTGACGCCATCCACCGCCGCAGTCGCATTGGGCGCGATTCCTTATCTCGAAAATTTCCCGTACGGCTGCACCGAACAGACGCTGAACGGATTTTTACCATCCATCATTTTGATCGATGCGTTGGAAACGATTGGAGCATTGCATCGCGATGAGCAGACAAAAAACCGAATGGAAAAAGAAGTGCGGGAGAGACTCTCCCATCTTTATTCGTTTCAAAATTGGGATGGCGGCTGGGGATGGTACAGCACAAATGAAACACAGGTTCATCTCACCGCCCTGGTCGTACATGGTCTTGAAATCACACGGCGGTTGGGATATGCAGTCGATCAGGACCGCTTGAATCGAGGCGTCCAATATCTCGAAAATCATGTACACGATTCCCGCGACTGGGACAGCACGGCCTCCACGATTTTCGTTCTCAGCGAAATGGGAAAAGGTCAGGATTTGGTTGAAGAACTATATGCCAATCGTAACGAACTGTACGACTTCGGCCTGGCGACAGGAAGCCTGGCGCTTTTGAACCTGAATAAAACGGAACAAGCCGCGGAACTGCGAGATGCGCTGCTTTCCCGCATCATGAACATCTCTGATCAGGAAGCGGCGTGGGAAGTGTCGAGCGGGCGTTTTTGGCATTGGAACGGAACAGCGATCGAAACCAGCGCGTGGGGATTGATGGCGTTGGCAAAACAGGATGGCGCGAAACCGATTCTCGATAAAATCGTGCATTGGCTTGTCAGAAATCGGCAGGGACGCCAATGGCGTTCCACGCGCGAATCCGGTTTGGTGGTGCAGGCGCTCGCCACCATCATCGCCATGGAAACCGGCGAACAAGCGCCGCCAACGATGGATTACACCCTTACAGCGAATGGTCAAGAGTTATACTCAGGAACCATAAAACCGGATGATTATACGAAGCCGCTGACTTTTACCATCGATCCATCACGATTGAAGCAAGGCAAAAACGAATTCAAACTGCAAACCGGTCAACTCAGCGGATTCTGGTCGCTGAATGCCTCGCTATTCCATCATGGTAAAACCATCCGGCCGATCGAACACGAGCAGGTATCCATACACCGTCTTTACGAAAGGGCCATCCACACAAAAGATTATCAAGGACGTCCCAAAATCATGACGCAAGGTATCGCCGCGGGAGAACCGCTCAATATCGGACAGGAAATTCTGGTGACGCTAGTATTGCAGGCAAAACAGGAATTGCCGTATATGATCGTTGAAGAGCCTCTACCCGGCGGCTGCGAAGTCGTCGAATCGTTTTTACAAAAAAGCCTGCAAGGCTGGAATCCTTATTCGCATTACGAACGGCGAGATCAAAAAATGGTGTTTTTCCTCGACAATGCGCCGAAAGGAGAAACCCGAATCGAATATCTCATTCGCACCGAGCTGGGCGGATCCTTTCTGGCCAATCCCTGTCATGCGTGGTGCATGTATTATCCCGAAGTCAATGCATTCAGCGGATCGCATACGATTTTCGTAAAGCAGAAGTAAACGAATGATTCCACCCTTACTTCATTCCCGCTAAAGCCAAACACAACTTCCCCTTTCTTTACTCTACGATATCATTAAAGTAATAAAAGACGGTTGAATTCGTGCGCCGATAGATGGTTGGACATAAATAAATTCAAAATGATTTCTGCTGTTTGTGCCTTCTATCCTGAACAAGGCGGTTTCTATCATGTTATTCAAATGGGGAATGAAAGTCAGGCAATTCGTTTTTTTCTCGATGCTACCGGTTCTATGGATAGCCTGTGCGACATCGACCAGACAAGTTCCCACATCCCATAAACCGGTTATACCGCCGCCGGGTGATACGATCTTCATCCAACAAGTCATTCTATTGATCGATTCTTCGTGGTCGATGGCGCAGGGATCGCGATTTCGAAACGCACAATCTCTCGCCAAATCGTTGATTGCCTCCATGCCGGAAGGAGATTATGCCGCCGGAGTAATTCAATATGGAAACTTCAAGGCCGAAACATTTCCGCTGGAAACGTTAAACCGACAAAAGTTGATCGTCTCTATCGATCAACTTCCGAAAATGGGCGGGAATAGTTTGTTGGAAATTGGAATCGAGGAATTGCATGCGATGCTGAAAGACAAGAAAGGCCAAACCGCGGCAATTCTCCTAACCGATGGCCAACCGACCAATGCGGAAGGAGCATTGGCCGTGGCTCGGAATCTCGCCCATATTCAAAAAGGGCGACTTTCGTTTCATCCCGTCCAAATCGGTTCGAGTAAAAACGATTTTCTTCTTTCCCTTTCCACACTTTCGGCGGGCGGAAGTTATCACACCGGCGATGCGCTTGGCGATACGGAATCATTACAGGCATTCATCCGCCGAATTTTCTTCGCACCGGCGATCACCTTCGATTTCGGGATCGCGAAAATTATGACAAAACACGCTCGCGCCTTGAATGAAATTGCCGCCATTCTCAAACACGATACCCGTCGCAAATTGTACATCGACGGACACTCGGATTCACGCGGAAGCGGCGTATCCAACCAGGCCGCATCAGAAAAACGGGCAAAAGCGGTCAAAGAGCACCTGGTTCGAAAAGGCATACGCAGCGACCGTCTCATCATTCGCAGTTTTGGGGACACAAAACCGATACGGCCAAACGATTCGGAAGAAAACCAAAGGATGAACCGGCGTGTGGAATTGGAATGGATTCGATAAAAATAGCCTATTTCCTGACTTCGCACCGAGAATTGGCATGGAAATTTAAAGGGTTGAAATTAAAGGATTTGGGTGTGAGAAAAGTTGAGAAATGGGTGTTGCAAGCCTAAAATGAGGGTATGTTTGCCCGAAAAGTTAAAAATCGTAGCGGTTCGATCAGCATCCAGGTAATCCGGAAAGAACGAGGAAAGTACCGTGTTGTTCAAACGGTAGGAACATCGAAAGACCCGGATGAAATCGAGCGCCTATGGCAACAAGCCCAATCCCTGGCGAAGCATGCGGATCCTAACCAACCCATACTATTCGCGATGCAAACGCCCGGCGATCAAGTCGTGCAGAACGCGATGGAAAGCCTCTCCAACGCCAGCCTTCGCACCATTGGGCCGGAATTGATCTTTGGGACGCTTTTTGAACGCATCGGATTCAATCAAATCCCGGACGAACGGTTTCGCCATTTGGTGATAGCCCGTTTGGCGTATCCCGTCAGCAAATTGAAGACGACGGATTATCTGTACCGGTACCAGGGAATGAAATGGTCCGTCAGCGCGGTGTATAAATTTCCGGACCGCCTTCACAGTCGTTACAAACAACAAGCGGAGACGATCGCCTTCCTCCACACCCAAAAGAGACGGGGCCAAATCTCCGTGGTTTTTTACGATATGACGACGCTTTATTTCGAAGCGGAAGAGGAGGATGACTGGCGAAGAATCGGATTTTCCAAGGATGGGAAATTCGAACATCCTCAAATTCTGTTGGGATTATTAGTGGCGGAAGAAGGACTCCCGATTGGGTACGATTTGTTTGAAGGAAATACGTTTGAAGGGCACACGGTGCTGCCCCTGCTGCGGGCCATCCAGGAAAAATACGAATTGGATCCGCCGGTGGTGGTGGCGGACGCGGCCATGTTATCCAAAACCGTGCTGGCGAAACTGATGTCCGCCCAGTACCAGTTCATCCTCGGTGCTCGGATCAAAAATGAGAGCGCAACGATCAAGCAACAGATTCTGGAAAAAGCCGGAGGGAAGAGGGAGGGAGAATGTTGGGTTCTCGAACGCCCGGATGGAACACGCCTGATCGTCAGTTATTCGGAGAAACGAGCGCGGAAAGACGCACGGAATCGGCAACGGGGTCTGCTCCGCTTGCAAAAAGGCGTTTCGGATTTCCAAGACGGATTTGCGAATTCGGCCGATTTATCATTACCGGAGACGACGAATCGAGGCCCATGTTTGTATCGCGTTTGTTGCGTATGCCATTTACATGGAATTGGAAATGCTGCTGAAACGGAAAACATCGCTATGAGCGCCAAGCGGGCGGGAGAACTGAGCCAGACAATGTATGAATTGCACTACACGCTGCCCGACTCCAAGGAAGCAATGCGATTTATTTTGAATATGAATTCAGAACAACTATCTTTTCATAAAGCCGTTCACGAAATTCAGGGGGTTGCAAGTGCGAAGTCAGGTGAATATATGAAAAGAAGAGAGAACTTTTTGAATCAAATCCCTTTACGCCGGAATCATATTCATGCTATTAATTGGACACGAATCAAGAAGAAAAGAGGTGAATTGAATTAGTATGGATTGAATGATGCTAATCAAATAGGACAGAAAGGTCATGTAAAAGACGGGAGGTATTTACAGTGAAGAAATATTTAGTTGTTGTATTTTGTTTGATTTTAGCCCATTTCGCTTACGCTCAAGAGGAAATCCGGATCGATATCACCAGTTTCGAAGAAGGTGAATGGTCCTATTCCGGCAATTCGATTCCCTTTTCGTTCGTGGAATTCAGTCCTTCGCCGGAAGGTGTGGTCGCAGTGGATGGAGAACGGATGCTCTATCTTGAATATGATATGAGCGCCGGCGCATGGAACTGGGCTTCGATGAATTTTCCCACCGGTGCGATCGATTTGACCGGAATGCGGGAAATCCATATGTCCGTATATGTCGTGCCGGGTTCGGATCCGCATCCGACGGATGGAAATTATGGCATCCGTCTTGATCTTCCCGGCGGCGCCAATCTCGGTTACCGCTATGTCGACGCCCCCGGCGAATGGGTGGAACTGGTTTGGGGAATTGACCGGTTGACTTCGGATCAGCGGCTTGGCTCCGTTGGCAATTTCGGCGGTTTCATCATGCCCGGCGCAAGTTCCGGCGTCGGCGCGATGTACATCGACAACATTTATGCGATACGACCGGCCGGTATCCCCGATTTGGAACAGGTATTGGTATATGGATTTAACACGGAAGATCCTGCCACGTTGGAAGTGGAAGGCTGGACCAGCGCCGACGGGAGTCCACCTTTTCTTGGCGAAGGGGATGTACCTCCTTCCGAAGGCGCGAATTATATGGAAATGGCGCTCGGCAGCGGATGGATCAGAAACATTCAAACCACCAATGCGCTCCAGGTTTTTAACCGCTGGGCGGAAGTGCAGGAAATCATGATCGACGTGAGAGTCAGCATGGATTATACAGGTGGATGGGTGCAATCCGCGTTGATTCTGCAGTCTGGCGTTACGGGCGCAGAGGGGATTCCCGATGTGAGTGGATGGGACGGATATCCCGAACTTGGGTACGGCGACGCCGCCTCCGACTGGAAAACCATTCTTTGGGCTGTGGATATGTCCAATCATAAAGGCGCTTTCGAAAACGAAGGCGGTTGGTTTACGATTTCCCTCACCAGCAATAACGACGCTTCTCAAGCGGGCGCGCGCATATTCTTTGATAATTTCCGCGTATCCGTGCCGGTGGGTGGAGTGGATGTTTCCCACTGGAATTTGTATTGACGAATTATTGCCTTATTGTTGATGATCCATTCTCGGCCCGGTGCTTTCTCCGGGCCGTTTATTCTTCCGTCACATTTTCCAACAGATACAAGACGGTTTTTCCCGGCGCGATAACGTCGAGATAGCCGTCGTAGTCGTTGCTGTCTTCTGCAATGATCCACTTTTCTCCTTTATCTTCGCAACCTACTCGATAATAATGTATTGTCAATGTTTAGAAAAATGATCTGTGTGGAAAGGGATAATTTCAATGAAGAGATGGATAATCACCGTTATGTGGCTCGCAGTTTGTATGATTGCGCTTCCGATGACGGAAGCGAATCAAAATATGGAACCGCTTCGCATCTATATTTACCAAAATGGCAATGACGCATGGTCCGGGCGTCTTTCTGATCCCAATGAAACCGAAACGGATGGTCCTTTCGCAACCTTCGATCGAGCGCGAGACGAAATTCGTGCAATCAAACAAGCAAATTCGTTGCCCGAACAAGGCATAAAGGTCATCGTTCGCGGCGGCGTCTATTCTCTTGAAAAACCGTTTGCGTTGAGCCGTGAAGATTCAGGAAATGAGTCATTGCCGATCGTTTATGAATCGTTTGCGGGAGAAAAAGTCTATCTATCCGGCGGCAAAGTTATAACCGGATTCAAACCAATCACGGATGATGAAATTCTTAAACGTTTGGACGACAAATCACGAAAACATATTCTGCAAGCGGATTTGAAATCGCTGGGAATAACAAATTACGGTCCCTGCAGCGGCGGAGGCGCGGAAGTCTTTTTCGATGACATGCCGATGACGTTGGCTCGTTGGCCAAATGAGGGATTTGTCAAAATTTCCGACATCGTCGTGGACGACGGGCATCAAATTCATGGCAATAAAGGAAGCAAAGTCGGCCAATTCAAGTATGAAGACAACCGCCCCACGCGCTGGATTGGCGAAAACGATCCCTGGCTGCATGGATATTGGTTTTGGGATTGGTCCGATCAACGCCAAAAAATCGCCGCTATCGACGCTGCCGCCAACATCATCACGCTGGCGACTCCCGCACATGGTTATGGTTACCGCAAAGGGCAATGGTATTACGCATTCAACATGCTGAGCGAGTTGGACGAGCCCGGCGAGTGGTATATCGATCGTGAAGAGGGAATTCTCTACTTCTGGCCGCCGAAATCCATTGATACGGCAAAAACAGTTCTTTCGATGTCTCCCAACTTGATCGTAATGAAGGATGTATCGCATGTCACGTTTCGCGGATTTGTGTTTGAAACCTCGCGCGAGACAGGCATTTCCATTTCCGGCGGTCAATGCGATCAATTGGCGGATCATGTTTTCCGCAACATGGGCGGCTGGGGAGCGCGGATTTCAGGAATTGAGCATAGTGTGGTTGGATGTGAAGTCTATCGCACCGGCGGCGGCGGAATTTCCCTCTCCGGCGGGGACCGAACCACGTTAACCCCCGGCCATCTTTACGCGGATAACAATCATATCCATCATTACGGCCGCATTAATCGCATGTACACCCCCGGCATTGCGCTATCGGGCGTCGGCAACCGCGTGACGCACAATTTGATTCATTCCGCGCCGCATATCGGCATTATGTTCAGCGGCAATGAACACCTTTTCGAGTTTAATGAAATCCATCATGTTTGCATGGAATCAAACGACGCCGGCGCGATTTACGCCGGCCGCGATTGGACCATGCGTGGAAACATAATTCGCTACAACTATCTTCATCACATCACCGGTTTTGAAGATCGCGGCTGCGTTGGGGTATACCTCGACGACATGTTCGCATCCGCCGCGATGTTCGGAAACGTGTTTTATCAAGTTACGCGAGCGGCATTCATCGGCGGCGGGCGCGATTGCACCGTGGAGAACAACATTTTCGTGGATTGCGATCCGGCAATGCACGTGGATGCGCGCGCTTTAGGTTGGGCGGGCTATCACGCCGACGAATGGATTAAGGAAGCGCAGGAAAAAGGCACCCTATCCGGCATTGCCTATAACAAACCGCCTTACAGCGAACGGTATCCGCAGCTGATTCACATTCTCGATGAAAATCCAAAAGCCCCGATGGGCAATCTCATCACGCGAAATATTTGTTGGGGCGGGAAATGGGATGGCATTTATGACGAGGCGGAGCCGTTTCTGACCTTGAAAGATAACCTGATCGACGTAGATCCGTGTTTCGTGGATGCGGAAAACCTGGATTTCCGCTTACAACCGAATTCCCCCGCCTTTAAAATCGGATTTCAGGAAATTCCAATCGAAATTATTGGCCTTAGAAAATAAGAGGCAGTAATCAGCCCCGTAGACAATATGGAACGACCGACCCCGAATTCGTAAAATAGAAGCGTCTCCCCAAGAGGAGACCAGGTGAAAGATCACCTATTAAACCGTGGGTTC
>QZKN01000156.1 GCA_003598175.1 Candidatus Omnitrophota bacterium | reverse complement strand
CTCATTCATTAAAGGCGACGGATTCCCACTGCCGGACGTTTTCCGCGAATTCGATCCGGACATCGTCGAGGCCGAAAAGCGCGTAAATTTGACGATCCTGTTCCCGGTCGGACGCACCCACGTTTCCCGCGCATTGCGGGAAGGTCCGACGCTCAATCGGGAGCTGCAGGCGACGGGGCATTTCGGCGCAAATATCATCATTACCCGCTATAACGATTTCGTCGAAGTGGAGGGAGCGAAAAAGAAAGTCCTATTGGTAAGCGACGGCCACTTGTATGTCAGCGAAGCGGAATATGCGGAGGCGTTGAAACGCTCGAAAGGACTAAAAAAAGACGAAATCAAGAAAATTATCGACCAAGCAAAAGAAACCGGCGCGTTGACGCCGAAAGGCATCCGCATCGCCGTCCGTTTTGCTAAAAACGGGAACGCCGCGCCCATTCCCGCCGGCAGTTTGATCCCGTTTCATGGCCTGCCGATTTATATCAACGGTCAAACAGAAGCGGAAGGCGTCCCGGCGACGATTCAATCCTCCATCTTCACCGATTTGACTTACGACAAATCGCTTTACCCGGCGATTTACACGCCGGAATCCGGCGTCCAATTGCCTCCGGAGATTGACTGGATGCACGAATGGAATGAAGAACTCAAACCGGATGAAATGCGGGAACGCATCGCGGATGGCTACAAGGAAAAAGGGTTTATAGGCGTGCGGGAGTTTGCCGGAGAACATGCTATCGTGCTCGTCAAAGGCGCGGCGGAATCCGGCGCGCGCAATTTGAAGGTCTTCGACCTGCAGGACGACCGCGCGCGGATCAACGAAGAGGAATTGGACAACGCCGTACAGTTCATTTTCGACGTATCTCGCTCGCAGAACGTGGTCATTCAGGCCGCCGTACTCACCACGCCGGAAGTGTGGGCGCACGAGGAACTCATGCAACGTTTCGTGGATCGCCAGGTGTTGGAATGGAACACGCCGGTCAATCGCGACGCCTTCCCGAAGGCGCAGATTTACGGCTCGGTCCGCATCGTCGCGTCATCCTCCCATCCCTCGAAGCAATACGACACCGCATTCCCCATTTCGCTGATCAGCTTGCAGGTGGCAACCAACGTCGGCCGCGGCGGCACGCTGGAACAGCTGTTACCCGAATTCATTCAGGAACCGTTCCGCAAACAAATCCTCGAGGGACTGCACGCGGAAGGGCCGAAAGTGATGAACGCCATGAATGAATACGTCAAAAAACACGGCGCAGCATGGGAAAAAGCGAAAGGCAGGACCATCGGCAAGGATTTACGTGGCGTTTCGTATGGCTGGGCCAATTATCTCATGTCCGATTACCTGATTTCTCCCATCTTCGAGCGCCCGGGCCGTTTGGTTGACATCGAACCGGTCATCGATGAAAACGGAGTGCGTATCGGCTCCAAACCCATCCTGCAGGATGAGCAAGGCCGCTTCGAAGGAAAAATCACCGGCTGGAATTTCATTCACCTCGAACCCAACGTCGGCATCGGCTTGTGGGATCGCTATAACCTGCGCGAGGAAGTGAATGAAACGATGAAATCACGACAGGAAAAACGCGCATTCAATTGGGACAACATCGGCGTCAGCGACCGCATTGTGCTGAAAAACTTCATCCTCAGCGGCGAGGAGTATCTGAAAGTGAATTTCGGGATGGATTGAGTTGATTCAAACACGATTCTAATAAGAAAGAGTACCTAACAGCAGTCCGTCAGGACTGCAGGAAGGAAGACAGGGATATGGTTGACTCCATGTCCCTGTCTTTTTGTCGAAATCACATGATTAACTCACCTTACGCGCGCACACTTGCCATTATCCTCATCAAAGGCCGACTTATACCCATATTGTTTAATTTTGTCTTTGTATCATACCCCAACGGGGTTATAGAAGACAGCCAGCGGGCAACGCCCCTGGTTACGATAGTCTATAAACACGTCAGCCCTGAAAGGGCGAAATATCAAGCCAATCCACACACATTCTTCCGCCCTTTCAGGGCTGGGGAATTCATCATAAACACTTTTCCAGGGGCGTTGCCCGCTGGCTTTCCTCTTAAACCCCGTCGGGGTTAGTCTTTCATGAACTCATAGGGAATAGGAATCCTCTGCAAAGGAATAAAAATGTCTGTCTCCACTTATAAAAAGAACTCTATCCTGCTTTTCATTTTTTGCGTAAGGTGAGTGATTAATCTAAAAAATCAGTGGAATAGGTTTCATCACTCAAATCAAGGCAAACGTCTATTAAAATTGAGCATTTGGATATACTCTTTATATTGTCAGAGCATTCATTCTCAATGCGGGAATAGTATCAAATCGTCAAAGTTGTAAGAAGAAGAGTGTTGGGAGGATCACATGAAGAAAGAAGAGCGGTATTCACGAAGAGGATTTCTCAAATCGTCAGGAAAGGGCGCAACGGCGCTCGCGGCGATGTATGCAGGCGCGCCCGCGGTTCTCGCGGCCAAATCGCCGAACGAAACCATCGGTGTGGGGCATATCGGATTGGGCGTGCGCGGCGGCTCGCTGATCAGCGAGGTGGCAGGAAGGCAGCTGGGCGGCGGCATCGAAGGCGCGAAAGTGGTTGCGGTTTGTGACGTATATAAACCCCATGTGGAAAAAGGCGTCCAACGAAGCATGAATCCCGACGTAAAAACGTATGGGGATTATCATGACGTGCTGACGGATCCGCATGTGGATGTGGTCGTGGTTGCCACCCCCGATCATTGGCACGCGCAAATGCTCATCGACGCGGCGAACGCCGGAAAAGATATCTATATCGAAAAAGGCTGGACGCGAACCATCGCGGAAGCCAAAGCCATGCGGGCGGCGGTGAAGAAAAACAACATCATCATGCAGCTCGGCCATCAAAGCCGCGGGCAGGCGGCGGGAGTGCAGGCGGCCGAGCTCTTGAAAGAGGGAATCATCGGCGAGGTGTCGTTGGTGCGCACCGGCCGCTTTGAAAATGGTCCGTTCGGGAAAAATATCTGGCGCTGGTATGGCTGGTACAACTATTTCGAGCGTCCCGATCCGGCTCAAGTCGTCAAAGACCTGGATTGGACTCGCTGGCTGGGACCGGTCGGCGAAGCCCCCTTCAGCATGGAACATTTCTGGCATTGGCGCTGTTATTGGGAATACGGCACCGGCGTGGCAGGCGATCTGCTCTCGCATGAAATCGATTTTGTGCAGTGGGTTCTCGGTTTGGGAATTCCCGATACGTGCCTGACGCACGGACGCAACGCCCTGCTTCACGACGGGCGGGAAGTGCCGGACACGTGGAACAGCGTATTTGGGTATGAAAAGAAAAACTGCACGGTCACGTTCGATTGCAGCATGAACAGCTCCTTCGTGCAACCGCCGGAATTTCGCGGCAAGGATGGGATGCTGCGGTTCGATCAGATCGCTCAATCGGTCGAAACCTTCGACGTCTTCGCCGAAACGCGAACCGACAAATACGCGGCGAAATATGAAAACGGCGAATTCAAGCAGGGGCAACCGTTCCTGAAATACGATCCGGCAAAAGGTCCGAAAACGCCCAGCCACATGCAGGACTTCTTCAACAGCGTTCGCAGCCGCAAGAAAGCGAAATGCAACGAAGACGAAGCCTTCGTCGAAGCGGCGACGCTGATCATGGCGGTCACGTCGTTGATGGAAAAACGCCTGACGCGGTGGGACGCGGAAAAGGAAGAGATCATATAAAAGGAATCTCTTATGAATGAAAAGGATTACGAAATTGTAAAGCAATTCAAACAGAAATTGCTGGAAAACAATATTCCGATTCGTGAAATCATCGTATTCGGTTCACGAGCTCGAGGGGATGCCGCGCCGGATTCCGACATGGATGTTTTGGTGCTTTTGGATTGGACGTCTTTTGAATTGGAGCGGCAGGTGAGTCATTGCGCCTGGGAAGTGGGATTTGAAACGGACATAATGATCCAGCCGGTTGTCATGAGCCACAAACAAGCAAGAGAAGGTCCGGAAAAATCCTCCTTGCTTATAATGGCGGTGGAAAAGGAGGGCGTGAATGTATGACGCCGGAAGACGTGAAGGTATTGATCGCGTTTCGGATGAAACAAGCGTATGAGTGCTTGGATGATGCTCGAACTCTTATGGCATTGGAAAAAGGATTTCGAACCATCGTCAATCGATCCTACTATGCGGCGTTTTATTCAGTTTTGGCTTTGCTGCAGATCAAAGGAAAAATTCCACGAAAACATCGAGGCGTCATTGTCTTGTTTGATGTGGAATTCATTAAGGCGGGTTTGTTGCCAAAGAACTTGTCTGATGCATTGCATTGGTTGTTTGATTCTCGCAATAAGGAAGACTATGTCAGTATGCGCTCTGTCTCCAGAGCTGAAGCCGAACAAGCCATAAAAACATCCGAATCGTTTGTCCAATCGATCCATGCGTATCTTCACAAAGAAAGTTACTTGAGAATAAACGAGAATAAGGAGTGTTGATAAAATTTGGAAAATTGCATGAAACGGGATTAACTTTACTACCGCTTGTCTCGTAGGGCAGGTTTCAAACCTGCTCCTGCAAGGCGCATTTTCATATAATAAGGAGAAAACGATGAAACGAATAATATTTCTTACAAGCGGATTGGTTTTGTTTTTCGGATGCTTTGCGCTGATGACAAACGCGGCGGAGCCGGAAGCGGCGACCGATGCGGGTTGGGTTTCCCTGTTCAACGGCGAGAATCTCGACGGATGGGTGCAGATCAACGGCACGGCGGATTACAAAGTAGAGGATGGAGTTATCGTCGGGACAACCGCGGAAGGCAGCCCGAATTCCTTTCTCTGCACCAAACAACTATACGGCAACTTCGTGCTGGAATTCGATGTGAAGGTGGATGACCGACTGAATTCCGGCGTCCAGGTCCGCAGTAACAGTTTCCCGGAATATCAAAACAAGCGGGTTCACGGCTATCAGGTCGAAATCGCGGCGGATGGTTTCTCCGGATTTGTTTATGACGAAGCGCGGCGAGGACGATGGTTGTCGCAGGAACGCTGCGACAAAGAAGCGTCGGACCAGGCGTTCAAAAAAGGAGAATGGAATCACTATCTCGTGATATGCGTCGGCGATCACATCATGACATGGATCAACGGCGTGGCAATCGCGGATGTGGTGGATGCGATGACGAAAGTCGGCTTTATTGGCTTGCAGGTGCATAGTTTTCGCGGCGACACACCCGCGCAGGTTCGTTGGCGCAATATTCGTATTCGTGAACTGTAAAATCGGCGATCTCATTTGATGAAAAGGTGGTTGGCTGCGACGACGACCACCTTTTTCCTGCGATTCCAAAGAAACGGAATGAATCAATCAAACAGTATGAAATCCACTCGCCTCAAGAAAATTTTCTTTTCCCTTTTTTTCGTTTATCTCCTCCTTACCTCCATCATCGGTACGATAACGGTTGTTTTTTTGGTGTGTGAATGGCGGTATACGCCATCCCGCAAGAGCGATGCCCGCTCCGTTCCCGTCGCCGAAGTGGATTTGGCGCCGCATTTGCAGCCGTATACGATGTTCGGACCGAAACGGGGCGTGCAACTTCACGACGTGAATATGCCCGCCATGAAGGGAGATACAAGCGCCGCGCCGGTTTCGCTGAATTCGCATGGCTTTCGCTATGATGAATTAAATATTCAAAAAGAAGAAGGAACCAAACGTATTTTCGTCGTCGGCGGCTCGGTCGTGTTTTACGGACATACGAATGAAACCACCATTTCCGGCTATCTCGAAGCGCTTCTGCAAAAAAAGTATGCGCCGGCGCAGGTCCAGGTGATCAACACGGGAATTACGGGCATCATTTCGGACCAGGAATTGATTCTGATCGTGGAAACGTTGATCGATTTCAATCCGGACGCGGTTATCGTGTTCGACGGATACAACGATTGCCTGATTCCCGCCTCGTTCGAGCAACGATTGGGATATCCCTTCAAATTCAAGGAATTGGAACTGGCCTGGTACGATTCCAAAGCCTTGCTGCAACGCCTGCTGGCGTTGCCGTTTCTTTCCCATTTGCGAGCCGGCTCGCATTTCCTGCGGAGGTTTTCGCCGCAACGCTGGTCGTACGTGAGTTATCTGCGCGATGTCAAGGCCGAAGAGATCAGACAAAACATGCCTGCGCCTTCCGCCGAAGCCGTCGCGGCTCATTGGTTGAAAAATTGGCGGAAAATGGCTCTTTTCCTGCAAGCCCAACAGGTCGCCGGCCTTTTTGCTCTGCAGCCGTTCAACCAAATCGACAATACATTCAATGAACAGTATGATTGTATGGAGGCGGGAATCGATGCCCTGCGCGAGGAATTTGCAACGAGCGAACCGCCGATCGTCTTTCAGTCGTATCGCCATGTCATGAAAGAGAAAATGCATCTCTTTTATGATTTCGTCCATACTTACGATGAAGGAAATGCGCATTATGCAAATCTGCTGCATAACGATTTGCCTACGTTAAAATAAAATAGTTTTGTAGGAACGGACGGAAGACGGACCGATCAAGTACGCTTTCTCCAATGCGCCGGAAGACATGCCTCTTTCCGCACTGGCCAAGGCGTCCATCATGCGCTGGCCGATTGAACAATGTTTTCACGAGGGAAAAGATCAAGTGGGAATGGATCACTATGAACATCGATCCTGGCCGGCATGGCATCGGCATATGACTTATGTCTTCCTGGCGCTCCATTTTTTGCTGCGCTTGCGCATCCGATATAAAAAAAGCTCCGGCCTTGACCTTGCCGCAGGCGCGCATCTTGATCGCGTCTACATTTCATTTAGCATCTCTCCAGCCCAGTGAAGCATTGGAGATTGTCCGATATCATACAAGACGAAATCATGTCGCCTATTGCTCTCATCGGAAAAAACGGATTGCGCAAGCAATATAGTTGGGAGTTGATGTGTCGCCGTAGTATTAAGTAAAAATGGCTATAAAAAGGGGAAAAGTATGGGAAAGAGCCTAATTGTGTTACCAATTTATTACATTATAACCGTCATGTAATAACCAAGATAATCATGCGCAATAGCAAGAATTTATGGGATTTCCTACCTTATATCTTTTGGTTCAATTCTGAAGGATACAGACTCTGCGAAAATCGGTGTTGAATAATGGACGATATGAATCCTTTTCCATCAGGAAATATTTGCCTATAACGGAGATGGGCATGAAATTTTTACACATCCCACTGCGCAGAGGAGTCGATTCCGAAAACCATGGCCTCCGCTTATTCGGATGCCAAATGATCTTCCGAATACTTTTTTATACTCCACAATGATGCAAGACATCACGCAAATATCGATTTTGGGAGGGGAGATCATAGGACCAATTTGTGTTTCCCCGGTCTTCCTCAATACGAATAAACAAAATTCGTTGTAAAATGTTGTAGAGCACAAATGGCCAGATTTCTTCATACTTGAAGCGAGGAAATGAGGTTCCCTCAAAATACGAGTTAAGGAGTAGTTGGATTTTTTCTCTATCAAAACCGTATAATCGATAAGCGGCAAATGCCACATCGGAAATGGGATGAAAGGTGGTCGTAGAATCCAGGTCGATGAAATAAATCATACGGTTGTACTGAATCAGGTTATGTGTATGAAGATCGCCATGAATCAGTTGGGCGGAAGGACTTTCCGCCGTCATCACTACCGGTTCAACATACCGATGGAGATATTCATATCCATAGCGAATCGAGGCTTGGAAAATATCCGCCACGGTTCGCTGCAAATGATTCCGAACTCTCTCGCAGGGGATGCAACGAAGTGCGGAATGGAGCTGAGACAAACGTTGCCCCAGCGTACTCGGATCAATCAAGGTCTTCTCGTCGTCCAGTTTCACCTGCACACTGGCAATGACGCCTTTGTGCTCCACAAGGAACGCTCCTTCCCGCGAGGGAACGATTTGAGGGATCAATCCTTTTTCCGAGCAAGTTTGATACATGTTTTCCAACAGGTGTTTATTTTCACGAATCAGTGGATTATGAAATTTTAAGAGAAGCGTTCTGCTATCGCTGCTGATGACGAAGGTATTTTTATACATCTCCATTCCGAAGCGATATCCGAAATGAAGGTTCGGATAGTATTCCTCGATTATTTCTTGTACGATGCGGGTAAGATTATTGCTTATCATCATTGCACACGGCTAAAGAAATATCTTTTCCAGGAGAAGCGCCAATTGATAGTCGCGCTCCTCATCGATGTCGAGAGAATAAGGCCACGGCACTTCAAACGCCACGGTGTTGGAAGAAAAGACCTCCGTATGTTGCATAAAATAGTCTTTGTTGACAATGGTTATTGCGCCGTTGGGATAAAATCGAGGGGAAAATCGTTCTCCACGAACCAGTCCCGTCCACGTGCGATGCACTTTTTGATCGACCACATCCACGGCCAACTCGGGAGGGAACGGAAAGCGAGTAACGCTGATGAGAGAATCCGCTTTGGTTTCTTGATACAACCGGTAAGCGTTTTGAATCTGCTCGGCGGTTCGGAAAGGCTGGCAGGGAGTCAATAGGCAGAACGAGTGGACAGGAGAAAAAATCGCCGGATATTGGTGCAACAGATAGGCAATCACCTCCAGCATCGATGTTTGGCTGTCGGCCAGATTTTGAGGGCGTTCGTCGACAAGAACATCGTCAAAATCGCGTATTCGGGCCAGGATTTCCTCATCGTCCGTGCTAAAAAGAATAGAATCAAAAATCGCAGATCGCCTCGCCGTTTCCATGGCGTGGACAAAAAGGGGTTTCCCGTTCAACGGCAGTTTGTTTTTTCCCTTCAATCGCCTCGAACCGCGCCGGGCGCCGATAATGCAAAGACAATCCCGCGAGGTAGTCATCCGTCCAGATCTTCCCACTGAATATATTCGCGCCGCAATTTCGCGCGTCGTAATTTCTTGCCTTCGATCAAGTCCCAATATTCCACGCCGATGCCGTTTCGAGGCCGTCCGAACGTAATGTTCGCCAACGAAATGTCCGCGCCGGCCGGCAGATCCCTGGCCGCGGCGCAGGCCATGCGGTTGGCATTGCGGTATTGCTGAGCCTGTTTGGAAAGGACTCGTTCCGCCCGTCCGAGAGCCTGATGAATCCGCGACACAGTGAGCAGAACCTCCGCCAGATCGGTCATGGTTATGGACCAGCTCCGTTCCGGTTCGGGCACAAACCGATCTTCCGAAATCGGTTTTTCCAACAAATTGGCGCCCAGGGCGGCGGCGGCGTACAGCATTTCATAACCGGCATAGTGATCGGCAATCCCGATCGGCAGTTCGAGGATTTCCCGCAGCCGTGGAATGATTCGCAGATCGTGTTGATCCGCCGCGGCGGGGTGGCCGGCGGGATTGTGGTTCACGATCAGATTCGTCGCGCCGTTTTCCCGTAATGTTTTAACCGCGATTTCCACTTCGTATTGAAACGCGCCGCCCGTGTCCATGACGATCGGAATCTCTTTGGAAGCGACGTATCGCAACAACGGAAAATGGATGATATCCGGCGAGGAGATTTTTACGGCGGCGGCGCCGATGTCGACGAGGAAATCCACCGCTTCGAAATCGTGGGCGGTGGCCATAAAAGGAATGTTGAGATCATCGCATTTTTTTTTGATCCGATGATGTTCATCGAACGTTAATTCATATTTTTCCATGTGCTCGATAAGAGGTTCCGTGATTCGCTCCCCTCCGATCAAATGGTTGGTGGTAATCGATGGATCCAACACGATGGCCTGACGCTGAAAGGTTTCCGTCTTGATGCAATGCGCGCCGGCCTTGACGGCTTCTTCCGTCAGTTGCAACGCCACATCAACTTTACCGCCGTGACAGATGCCCAATTCCGCCACGAAAAACGGCGGATGTCCTTCCCCGATACGATGGTTTCCTATGGTTGCTGTCCGCATGATGTTCACTTTCTTTTTGTTGATCGCGAATGTGGTCCTTTATGATCGCAATAAAGAAATTTCCCTTTTTAAGAATTCCAGGGTCGTATCCTCGGTCGGCGCAACGCCTTCCAGGACGATCGGATAACGGTGAACGAACTCCAACGTCCTTGAACTGAGAGGAATTCCGAGCACCGAAAATAGCGCGTGATAAGGGCCGTATCCGGAAAAACCGATCGCGGCATAGGGATCGGATGGTAATAGAATTGTGGAATAACTATAGTGGATTTCCTGTAGCCGATTCATCAACAGTTCATGGTCAAGAAAATCATCCAATGAACTTCCCGGAAAATCTTTCACATGGGCGATATCCAGACAAAACCGGAATTCAGGACAATCGGCGAATATCGTCTCCAATCCTTGAATGCTTCCTCCCCACCGGGAGTCGAATCCGTTGTTTTCGATCAGGATCGAACAGGAACCGAGAGCGGATTGCAGTAATTTTTTTCTCTGTATTCGATTTCGTTGAAAATGGTGCGCGTGAATAATAAGCCTATCCGCTTCCAGTTTTTCCATCAGATCGCGTAAGCACAACAGCTCCTCGTGGCAGCGCTCGTGATCCAGAAAATCCGCGTCCGATTGCCCGATATGAACGGATCGAAAGCGCAAGGAAGCAAAACGCCGATAAAACCGGGCGTCAAATGGTTCCGACTCGCGCAGGCGCGTCGGATCGATGTAAATTTCAAGCCCATCCGCCAGACAACGATGAGCGGCAAGCAAATCAAACTTCCGCATGACGTCCGCCGGCGTGCCGTGATAATGACGACGCGTTTGTTCCTCGAACCAAAACCAGGTTGTGTTCATGGCCGGTACGATCAAAGAGGGATTCTCCCTTCTACACCTGAATCACGATCAGAATATATTTCTCGGGTCCTTCGAATCCTTCCCAACGCTGCAACGGAGAGGCAATTTTTTCCTGATGGGAATAATAAGCCTCGCCAAATTCCTTGTAGGTCGATACCCGGATGACGTTCGCGCCAAGAGACGCATAGAGGGCTTTGTAATCGTGAGAAATGATGTTTGTCTTAAACGCCCGTTTTTCCCGCAAGGCGGGAGTGGTGTGATTTTCATCATATTCGAGATGAATGATATATTTTCGACAGACGCGCATCATCTCCCGGAACGCGGCGCGGATGGAGGCGGGATGAATATTCATGAAGACGCCCACGGAAAATCCGACGTCAAACGAATTATCCCGAAATGGCATCGCGCAATTATCGCCGTTCACGACAGGAATCGAGGAATCGCGCATATACTCTTTTGAATTGATCAACTGGGAAAGACTGAAATCAAGGCCAGACACGCGCACCTGCGGAAATTCGTCTTTGACTCGTTTCACATTCCATCCAAACCCGCAACCGGCTTCGAAACAACTCTGAAAATCGATCCCGCGCAACTCGTTTACGAGTAAATCCTGAAAAAAAACCTCTCGCTCCAAATAACCGGATGCAAGAATTTCATCCTTATACACGGTCCCACGCTCGGCCCAATACAGGCGCTGGCTTTTCAGTTTTGGCAAAGCAATCCGCAAGGTTTTATATAACCCATATTGCACTGCATACTTGACTTTAAACAAATCAATCCCGAGAATTCGTTTCCAATACGTCGTCGGATGGCTCGTCATCATCGTTTCCCACAGAGTTCGGTTTTTTCACGCGTTTCGCCGCGGTCTCCCCAGCCTGAAAAATCCTCTTTAAATGCATAGGTAAAATCGTCCTGAACAATGCCTTCGATTTGGACGTTCTTTTTTACCTTCCGAGCGCCATGATGGCATTTTTCACAGACCTTGCTTTCCAGCCGGCGGCCGGACAAATGCAGCTGCCGCTGCTCTTCCTGCAGGATATCCCACGCTTCTTTCACGGAATATTGATTCACATGCCCGAGGATTTCATCCATGGTAAAATCCGACGGGCATTTGAGATAATTGCCGCGGCTCGTGATGGCGATGCGTTGCCATAAGCGGGGACAAATGAAATTCTCATCGGGTACGAGAATGGCGGCTTCGAAATTCATGTCCGGATTGTACGCCACGCGGTCGACGATACCTTTCATCAGGTTCACATAGGCATCGGGATCCTCTTTTATGGCGGACCAAAGGGTTTGTACGTTGAGCAGCGTTTTGCCTTTCAATTCGTCGCGGATTCGGCGCAGCGTTTTGAGTTTTTCGAGCGATTGTTCATATTTCAGAGGAGTGCGGATCTTTTCATAAATCTCGCCCAATCCGTCAAAACTCACCGTGATCCAATCCACTCCGGCGGTTATCAGGCCTCGCGCCAGTTTTTCGGTGATCATGCCGCCGTTGGTATTGATCCATACTTCCCGAATGCCTGCTTCCTTGGCCAATCGAACCATTTCAACGATGTCGGGATGCATCAAGGGCTCGCCGCGCATGCTGAACTTCAATGTGAATAAACGATGGTCGCCGCATTCCTTGACAATCTTCGTATACATATTCAGCGGCATATAATGGTCTTCGCCCATATCCATATATTGCCGAAAACAATGGGTGCATTTCAATTGGCATTTGCTGCTCACTTCAATATCCACGTTCAACGGAAACGAAGGAACTTTCTTGACCGGATAGTACTTCCATTGATAGCGATTGAGAAGATAGGAAACCATCTTTCCTCTCGCCCGCCGGTATTCGTTTCGGATATATTCCGAAAAGGATTCGCAACTGAACTGCGTCAAGGTTTCCGATTTTTTCATGAGTATCAATCCTTTTTCTGCGGTCTGGGCGCATAACTGGCCGACTGTTCCTCTTGCGGACGGGGACGGAAATTTTCATCGCGAATGTGATCGAGTGTTTTCACGATCAATTCGCCCACTCGAAGTTTCATTTTTTCGATCACGGTTGGAACCGTATCGTCCGCATCGAGCGGCAAGCGGCATTGTGCGATAATGGGGCCTGTATCCAGCCCTTCATCCACATAATGACTGGTTAATCCGGTTTCCTTCTCCCCATTTTTCAACACCCAAAACGTGGGGGAAGGTCCTCGGTATTTCGGCAGCAACGACGGATGGATGTTGACCGTCCCCAAACGCGGGACCTGATACACATGTTTGGGCAGTTTTTTCATGAACGCATGGCACACCAGCAAATCGATCTCCAAACGTCGGATCCACCCGACGAGATCGGCCCAGGTTAAACTCTCCTCTTCAATCGTCGTATAATTCTGCAATAGGGAATACGCATATACGGCGTTTTTCCATCGATCCCCGCTTGCGGGATCATGGCGGGTGACCACCATCCCGATCTCCATCGCCGGATCTCGTTCGACGGCTTTCAGGATTTCCAGTCCCACGCCCCAGTTGAGCAGCAACCCGATGTTCACGAGATTCTAAAACCCTCGTTGCAGAATGGCGTCGATGTCAATATTCGGATCCCCGGTTGTGCCATGCCGGCAATGCGAACAGGATTGCAATTCCATTCGTTTTCCCGCAGCGTGGAGCTGACGGACATGATTGAGCCTCTCTCCATGCCACATGTCGAAAATCGAGTGTTGCTGCAGATTGCCTAAAATGATATCCGTCGCATTCCAACCGGTGCAACACTGCGTTTTGCCGTTGTAGGCCACAACGATCCGTTCCCACGGATACTGACAAATAAACTGATCCTTCAACGTCATGGGGCCGGCAAAGTTGATGTAGGGATTATAAACCATATAATCGCAAACATCTTTCATGGTTTGGGAATACGCGTCGGGATTGTCCTTGATGGCGGGCCAAATGGTGCATAACCGGATTTGCGGAAGTACACTTCCGGAACGATTGCGGATTTCCATAAGCCGTTTCACGCGATTATAACTGTCGTGAAATTTCGCCGGATGGCGGATTTTTTCGTAAATCTCACCAATCCCGTCAAAGGATACCGAAATGTAACTCACCTGCCGGACTACAAGAAATTCCGAAATCTCCTCATCCAAATAAAACGCGTTGGTCAAAAAAGAGACGTTTTTAATCCTGGCGGCAGCGTACGCAATAAAATCCTTGATGCGGGGATGCGATAAGGTTTCGCCCCTCCACGACAAGCGCACAGAAAATACCTCGTTGGCGGCGCATTCGTCCACGGCTTTTTGAAACAAGGAAAAATCCATCTTCCCGATTTCCTGCAACTGGTCATTGTAACACATCGGGCATCGCATATTGCAGGCGCTGGACGCTTCGAGGTCGACATGCAGAGGAAAGGGAGCAATCAACGCATTTTTGGGACCGAGATACCAGCTCAACCGGTTGAAGAAATAATCGATGAAATGCCCCTGGTTCAAAATAAACTGCCAATACCGTTCCGGCGTATCAAACGGTTTTTGATGGAAATTCACATCCAGCGCCTCCGGTTGTTCGGCCCAATCCGGATCGTTGAGTTTTTGATGGATGGTTTTTTGAAAGGCAAGAACCGAAGTCGGAAGCGCCTCTTCGAATCGGTCCAGCCAGTGGTCCAGTGGGACGGAAAACCCAGCGATCGTCCCATTTGTTCGCTGAATCTCCACGTCCGGATTCCCCTCGAGACGAGCCCAAAACTCGCTCATGGCCGCATGATGTTTCATTTGGACAGGCAGCGCAGGATCAAATAAAACAGAAAAGATGCCGGTTGGTTTGTCGTAGCGAGTTTTTAGCATTTAAATTCAGCCCTCAAAATTCCTCTACTTTTTTAGTTGTTCCGATGCATGGTTGCGAATACAAAAATTCGGGTGATTGATAATGTGCAACATTTATTCGATACAGACAAGTGAAATTATCGGGTATCGGGAATAAAACTTGAGTCTTATGCTTCGATTGGAATTCGCAGGCACTCGGCAATGCTCTGCGCAATTGGATGAGGGAACTCATTGGCGAGTCGATTCAATCCCATTGTTTTCACCATCTCCACCCCCTCGACTTCATGATCAACGCTCGGAATCGAAAGAAAATTCTTGCCCAAATAAATCAGTTCGTACATGGTTCTCCCTCCCGCGCATAGCGCAAAATCACAGTCGCGAAGATAAGGAATCACATTGGGTGGATTTAAGACCATTCGAAAAGAATCACGTCCCTCGAGAAGAGTTCCGAGTTGCGTCTGCCCGGAAAATCCGGGGCCAAGGATAACGGTGAACAATACCGCCGGCCAGTCCTTTTTAACAAGCTGTTCAATCGTTTTCACGGTCATTCCGGTTACATCCGATCCGCCGAAAGTGAGGACTACGTTGAACCTATCCTTCGCCAAATTGGATTCTCCCCTCAGCAGCTCCTCATCAAAAATAAAATAGCGCGGACCGAGAAACAGGCGCGTTTTTACGCTTTTCACCCCCGCCAGTTTCTCGTGCGCCAAAATGCTGCTATTGAAGTACACGTCGACGGGCGGGATCTGAAAACGACAATCATCCATCACCAGAATTCGCGAGCCATGTGATCGAATTTCATCGTAAACGGATAAAAACGGATCAAGCTCCAATACATCCAAAACAAGCCAATCCGGCCGAAATTCTCTTACGCTCCGCAGCAACGCCGCTGAACAGAGATTCAACGACTCTTGTCCGTCAATGGTTCGAACCCGGAATCCGTGTTGTCGAATATAGTCGATTCCTTCCGGAAAATCCTGCATAAGAAACAGACATTCCGCGTCCCACTTTTCCCATAGGATTTTTGCGAGAATACGACAGCGGGATGCGTGGCCGAACGAGAGTCTGGAAACGGCGCCCGCATCCACCCGAAAAAGAACGCGCCGGAGAGGCGGTTCAAACACCTGATGGATCCATTCGTTTAACGATCTCATCGAGGGAGAGGTTCCAGGGTTCATGATCATCCTTCCTGATCAAAGCGGAGACGGTTTGGTAATCTTCGCTCGTATCCACCGTCAAACGAAGCTGTGGAAAACAAATCCTATCATCGACCGGCATCTCTCCCACCTGAAAATCACCAAGAACGTGGTCAAGAATATATTTATTAATATGTTCTCTCTCTTCCGGTTGCGATGCATGTTCGTTCAAATAGCGCAACATTCGCGCGGAAAACACATCCACCCCTGCGCCGCACGGATTTCCTTTGGATATCACATAATCCAGTTGTTCTTTTTGCATGTGGCGCACGGCGGCCTGCAAAATCACGGGACAGGTCAACGGATTATCCGCGGTGACGCGCACCACATACGGCGCAGGATACCGCGTCAGACAATCATGAAAACGCGATAGCACATCGTCCTCGTCGCCTCGAACCACGGAAACCGCTTCGGACACGCCCCAAAAATAAATCGGATCATCCGCCGGATTTTCACTTGTTGCCAAGACTACTTGATATTCTTGAGAAGACAAATTCGAGCGAAGTCGGCGAAGAAGAAAAACCAATAGAGGCACGCCGCCGAGAGGGTAGAGGGCCTTTCCCGGCAGCCGCACGGATCGGAAACGGCATTGGACAACAACCAGGACTTTGGAATGGTGATTCGCATTCATTTTATAATTCAAAATCTTGAAAATTTCAGCCTTGACAGATCGGATTCCAGTCGGCTACACCGAATCCTTCGAGATGGCGGTAAACGCTTTCACCGGATTCCGCAATGGTTTCCCCACGAGCCGTTTAAGATCATTCGGAGCAAAATCCGACGGGGGGCGAGCCAACACGAGATCCTTTTCCTGCAATACTTCTCCCGATTCCAAATCCCGGGCGGCATAGACTCCGCGCCGGTAGACGGCGGCGCATTCCCGATCCGGCCGCTGATAAATCGCATCCATCCTTCCGCGCATCCGGGAAAACAATTCGATATCCTCAATCAACTTTTTCAGCAGCGGCGGATCGACAGAATGAGAATGGTCGCCCCCCTCAGCGGAACGGTCTAACGTAAAATGGGTCTCGATCACGGATGCGCCCATCATGGCCGCAGCCAGACAGGCCTGCGTTCCGGGATAATGATCCGAATATCCGACGGGAAGATGAAATAGCGTTTTGAGTAAAGGAATCGTTTTTAGATGCAAATCCTCCGCTTTGGCGGGATAATGCGATATACAGTGCAGCAACGTCACCGGCCCGCTGTTGTTGACATGCAAGAAATGAATCGTTTCGTCAATTTCGCTCAACGTGGTCATCCCCGTGGAAAGAAAGATCGGTTTCCCGGTTTCCGCGATTTTAGCCAACAAACACGAATTGGCGCTGTCCATCGACGCCACTTTGTATGCGGAGACGCCTACCGTTTCCAACAGGTCGACCGCCCAGGGACTGTACGGAGTCGAAAGGAAATCCACGTTCTGCTCTCGAGCAATCCGCGCCAGATGGCGATGTTGTTCAATATCCAGTTCTCCCTTCCTGATGAGTTCGAAATGAGGACTGGAAGGCAGCGCTATGTCTCCCGCTCGAAACGTTTGAAATTTCACGGCGTCGGCGCCGGCGTCCGCCGCGGCCCGGATCATCTTCTCGGCCATATCCATATTGCCTTCATGATTAAAACCAATTTCCGCGATAAGGAAGCAGGGAGAATAAGGTGAAGATTCTTTTGTTTCGTTCATGATGAGGAATCCATGGATTTCCACGTCGTGGTAATGGGATTTCGCCAATAATGTAAGACATATTTCAGCCGATGGAAGGAGAATCCGGCTTTTTGATAAAGCATTTGGGCGGGAAGATTGGTCGATTGGGTTTCCACATAAATACTGTATTCATGCGAATATTGCCGTACTACCTCGTAGATCATCCCCGTGGCAATTTTCTTCCCTTGAAATGGCTTCAGCACGCCTACGATATGCATAAAATAAGTATCTGCATTTTTTCTCGCCAACGTAATCAAACCACTGGGTTTTCCCGCATAATAAGCGACGAGCAATTGGTCGGCATAGCCTTCACAATGATTGGCGATAGAAGATTGCCAAAGCCGCAATGCTCGTTCCGCGGGTATCCGTTCATCGCGAAAAAAACGGCTGTGCCGCATTTCCTCGGCGAGAGACAGGAAGGGAGCGCTCTCAACCGTTTTGCAAAACGTGCAGGTAAGGGCTGGATCCGCGGCAACAACCGGAGGCGGCGTGTTCACGGAAAAAGCGAACGTTAATTCCGTATCGATCAACTGCGCGCCCGCGTGCAGAATCCGATTGACGGCGCTTACCGTATTCTGTGGCAGCTTCAGAGTGACAAAATCCACGTCATCGTGCGCCTCGATGCAATCGATGACAACATCCCCCAATCCGTCGACATTGGACGTCCCCTCCAGATGCATGCCGTCCATCAGACCGCATCGAATCCCCAATTGTTCGTCATCCCAATCCAAATAGCTGAACGATATATCTACCATACTGGTTCCGTGAGACAATTCATCAGGTAATCCAAAACCGAGAGATTCGGAATAAAATCCCCGTGCAATTGCGGATAAACGGGATGCCGAAAATCCTGCCAGATGATTTCAATCCGTTCTGCCGCAAAAGTAACCGGATCCAAATAGTTTTTGGCGCCCAGACCGGTCAAATAACAATCGCCTTTGACCTGTTTGATGAGATCCACCAACCGTTGGGTGGCGCTGGAACGAATCGCAAACGTGGAAGCCAAAACCATTGGCGTTGCAATTGCAAGATGTTTCCGGACAATCTGCAGGAGATCCAGGTTGAAATCCAGTAACCGGGTGTGTTGTTTACTGTAAATCACATCCAGAAAGGAATAGCAGGCGTCAAAATCCGGCGCTCGATGATAATTGACTTGAATGGTCTTGAGATGCGTGTTGCGCCAATGGCTGTCCAAATCGATTTCCACTTCGCGAATCAACTGATGCAATCTCCCCTTTTTTTTTACCGGCACCGTCAGCCATTGAGCGCCGTTCGCCGTTTTGATCCGATCCCGATGATGCCATCCACGCCGTAAAAATTGCACGTCATCCAGAACGATGAACAGGTCGCTTTTTCGCCAGCGGTCAAAAAATCCCAGCCAGGGCAGAAAATCCGGTTGGTGAATGGTCACAATCATCGGCTACGTCCCTGTTCCATCGCCCGCGAATGGCTAAATCATATATTGTGTGATCTCGAAATTTTCCGCATATTCCACGCCGACAATCTGCCCGTCGCTGCTGTTTCTTTTCCTGACGAAATCCAACCAGGCATAATTCACCCGTGTGAGTTCGGATGTGTAGGCCCGGATCACTTCACACTTTTTCTCCATGAAGTGGGAGATATCCGAATACAAGGTTCCCAAAAACGGTTGATCCGCATTGTAAAAATTACTCCGGTACATCAAAATATTCGGAACATGACGAGCCGCCATCAAGGTGCATCGGGCGGCATATTGGTGATCGCGGTGCACATCCCGAACCCAATGGGTATAGACCGTATCAATATTCCGTTCTTGAATATACCGGATGATCAGCCGGGTCAATCCCTCGTCGAAGGGAACTTCAAAGGTTTTGTAATTCAGGCAATCCATTTCCACGTTCATCAAGCGGGCGGCTTTTTGTCCCTCTTCATACGCGGTTTTTGTATCCCGAATTAAAATACCATTTGCATCGGTATAAGCGGAATCGGTAATCACAAGAACATAAACCGGATCTCCGTTTTGGACATGTTTCAGCAAGGTTCCCCCGCACCCCAGTTCGACATCGTCATAGTGCGCGCCAATGGCAAGAACACGTTTCATTTTCGTCATGGATTCCCATCTTCTTCGATTCAACGATACCATAGAAGCGAAAAGAACAATTTTCCAGGGAAAATCATGTCCATCCGTCAATCCTGCTTACACAAAGGCATGACCGGTAGTTCGTTTTTTATCCGTTGCAGGATACGCGTCTCATGCGTTGTCAGTGAATTTCCTCCGCAAATTTCAGGTATCGTTGGGACTCGCCGGCAAAACCGTTTTGGCGATAGGCATTGGAAAGTTCCAGCAGGCATCGTTTCAGGATTGATTTGTATCCCTCGACCATGTTCCCGTCATTTCTCCGTTTGAATATTTCGTCGTCGCAGAGAGAAAGAGTTGCAAAGTGGTCGTATTCGTCGCGGTTTTCCGTATCCCATTCCAACCAGTGAAAAATCCGAGCGATCAAACTGATGTAATGGCGAATGTTGTTCGTCTGCAAGGCGTTATCCAATTCCGTTTGTAATACATTCAACGGAATTCCATACCCGCGCTCATAACAATCGATAAACTCGATGTTGGGAAAAATGCGGGGAAAATCATCGGGTTTTCTGGTCGAAAAATTCTTCGTCCAGGTATGAATGACCCGCAAACGATCCACGCCGTATTCCAGGGCTTTCACTTGATAATTGATCAACTCTTCATCCGAATCGTTGAAGTTGAACAGAACGTACTGCCAGATGATCTCCGGCGTTTTCGATCTCACCCGTGTTTTCCGATCCGCTATTTTCCGCGTCAGTTCGAGAGGAATCTCCACATGGCCGCCTACCCGGTAACGGCTGTACGTTTCCTGATCAAGACTCTCGAACGCAATCTTGATCTTATCCAAGCCGGAATCGACGATCTTGTCGTCGTAGGGGATATTCCCTGCCGTATTGACCAGGAAATTGGTATCGAATAAGGTTTTGGCCGTCTTCACCATATCCCATACCTGCGGATGCAATCCCGGTTCTCCCCGACCGCTGAAGTACATCCATTTCAAACGCAATCCGGCGTCGGCGATATCCTGTAAAACCTTGTTATACAACGGAACCGGCAATTTACTCGGACCTTTTCGAATAAACGATCTTTTCTCCGCCGGAATCCCGTGAACACAAAAAGGGCATTTCAGATTACAGGCGCTCATCGCTTCAATGTGAAACCATTCAATCTCCGTACGCACCTTTTCCCGCTCGAATTGGCCGAACGGATTTAGATAATTGCACTTGAGACAATAAACCGGGAACGGCAATTTGTGATCGTTCATGCAGTCCCGTATATGTTGAAAGTTGCCGCGATAATAAAAATCATCCACGAAATTGAAATCCAAATGGTCAAGAGGCAACTGGGCAACCGTGATTTGTTCTCCGGTGGAACAATAACAGTTGATTTCCCCATTTGCCCGTAAATAGATGCCTCTGGTCATCCGACAATCCATCGTGAACATTCCTTCCTCATTCCATCCGATCATGTACAGGTTGCCGCTGATTCATGCTGCCGACCTTCCGAACAGGGGAAACGGGTTCCGACTCGTTTCACCGCTTCGCTTTCCATCGAAATGTATGTAGAAACATAATATCGGCTTTCCCGCCCGGCAACTTGAACCGCAACCGACGTCCCTATGCAATTCCATTGTGAATCCCAAGCCTAATCACGAAAAGGGATTTTTCTTATGATGAACTATCCGAACATAACCTTATGCCGGCGTTTCCATTTTTTGCAACAAAAACATTTCATCGATCAATGAGGAATCGCTGCGATAAACCAGCTTTTTCCGTTTGATAAGCCGCAAGGGAAAATGCTCCATATACAGCCGGCAATAATCCGCTTTCCACAATTTGTTCGTATGACCCCGGTATTCCATCGCCATAAGGGAATCGTGATAATACTCATATCCCCAGACATAAGACCCGCTGGCCTGGAAAATCTGACGCATGGCTTCCAACAGATGATCCGGGTTGATGTGAATCAAAACCCCACTCGTAAATGACAAATCGAAACTACCGGGCTGAAACGGGATATGAGATAAAGAGGCCTGGATCCACCCCACATGCGGCAATCGCGACCGGGCTTTCCCCAACGCGTCTTCCTGAATATCAATGCCGCATAACCGTTCATATCCCTGATGGGCCAGAAGCAGCAATTGATTTCCGACTCCACATCCACATTCCAGGATCGCATGGATATTCAATTCCCCCAAAAATTCCCGGTTCAATTCCGAGCGTGTCACGCCATACAGGCGGATATGGTTGCGATCCAGCTCTTCGATATCTCGCAGATTTCTATCGTTGTATTGTTTTCCGAACTCGCTTCGCCAAAAAAGTTCCTGAACCGATTTATCCATCCGGGCCTCGTTAAAAACGGTGATTGGCGCGGTTTCATTCTCCATCGTAGTGAAACGGCGCCGGTGGATCCAGATACGTATATGTATTTTCGATCGGCGTGGTGTAAGCGTGACAGTGTTTGCAGATGTCCATTTTCTTTCGCCCGCCGGCCAGATGAATATCGCGCATCCGTTGCATTCGTTCGCCTAGCCAGATTTCCTGAATCCGTTGTTTCCGTGCGTCGCCTAATTGGAATCTGTTATTATAGTCCATGCAACAAGCGGTGACCTGTCCATCCCAGAAAACGGCGAGCCTTTGAAACAAATGGCTGCAGGGAAGCAATCGATAGTGTGTATGGAGATCGGGATACGAATCTTCCGAATCGGAAAAATTGTGCAACCGATTGACCACGACAATATCCACATCGGGAAACGTGGCTTGAATCCGTTCTTTGGTTCGCTCATAACTCGCTTGATCGGTTTCGGAAATCGAGGCTCGCATTCGCACCTGCGGCCACTTCTTTCCCAGCGACTTGCGCAGGGAGAGGAATTGTCGGATATTCCGCTCAATCGTTCCCTGATAGGGCTCATTTTGATTCCGTTGATGCCAGCTCTCTCCGTGATGGGCGTCCACGGAAAAAACGATTCCATCCAATCCACTGGCCAATATCTCATGAGCTTGCTTTTCATTCAATAATGTCGCGTTGGTGGTGATTTGGACGTCCATCACGCCGGATTCCTTGGCATAACGAACACACTCAAACCATTTGGGATGCAGGAAGGATTCTCCCCGGATTTGTAATTTGATGGCGCATAATCCGTTCTCGATTCCCTGATCGATAATGGATTGAAAAAGTTCCATCCTCATGAATCCCAATTTTCTTTCGATATATCCGTTCTGAAAACAACATTCACATTTCAGATTGCATGCGCCGGATAGTTCCACATCCAGGTGGAGAGGAAAATCCGTCAGCGCCTGCTTCCTTTCCGCCTGGTTCCATAATTCCCGGTATCGCTGAAACCGTTCTTCCCGCGGGAGTGTGCGAGAGAGAACCTCACAAAGTTTTATTTGTTTAAGCGCCGCCATGTTCTTGCAAGACTCCATACTGTGCGTTTCCTGATGCAATGACGATGATGCATTTATCGAAAGAATCGGGTTCATACTTTACTTAAAATTCGAAATTAATGCGATGGCGATTGAGAAAAAATCCGTTCGAGGAATGCCAATAATGTATCGTCCGGCAGGTTTTTGCGCATGCAAGAGAATCGATTGACTTTTGATTCCGGTAATTTGACAAAGTCCAATTCGTTGCATTCCCCGGCATGAATGTTATCAATCATACGCGCGATTTCAATCGGATCTTTGGTAAAATACCCTACTTTTTCCTCCAGCAATCGTTCCATACTTTTTTTAGAATAATCAGTAACTCCAATCGTGGGAACTCGACAGGCCAACGCTTCGAAAGCAGTCGATGATCCGAATGTCAAATGAACATCCGCCGTTTCCAAAAGCGTCAGAATCGGAACCACATGGGCTTCGTAAATCACAATCCGGTGAGGGAGCATGGCCAGGGAAGTTTTCAGTTCCTCAAGGAGGAAATTCTCTTGCGGATGAAGACGGACCAGCCAGGTGTAATTCCCCGATGTGCGTACAATGATTTGCTTGAGAAATTCCGCTATTTCCAAAATCGTCATGTGAAAGCACATCCGTCCGGTGAGGGTGACCGCAATGGTAAAAGATTCTATTTCCGGGGCGCCGAGTAAATATCTCCGAAAGTGATTTTTTAACGTGACAAGATCATCCCGGGCGTATATCCATCGATGCATCCACGCGCTGCCGCCGATGAGCGCGGAATCGTCTTCATACAGCGCGTTGTTCTTCAGCCAGATGTTCTTGAAATGATCTCCCCAAAACCAGATGTAATTCGGCATGACCGGATACCCCCCCTGCGGACCTTTCGGCCAATGGAAGTACCCTACATCCATCGATAAAAAAGCGCCATGCTGAAAATCAATCGTAGGAATTCTCAGCTGGCGTCCTGCGAGGAGCGCCGCCAGATTTTTGTCGTCTTTCCATGCAGCCACGACAATCAGACGAGGCTTGATGGAGGTGAAACACTGCCGAAAATATTGCGCCAGGACCAGGATTTTCCCCAGAGAGGTTAACACTTCCTGCCACGTGAGCGGTTCGATTTCCGGATTTTCCCGCCATACCCAATTCACATAATCCTGAAAAAAAGAGGGGGGGCGAAGATCAATTCCCGGAAAGATTTGAGCGGAATGATAACGAGCAAACGCGCCTGCCTGGAGCACGACGTCCCCATAAAAGAAGGAAGGATATAGGCGCTTTTTCAGATAGGTTTCCCGCGGACCGGTTTCCATTACGGACACGGAAATGTTGTTCTTCTTTAAAATTTCCACAATCGGATCCAAGTAGACGTCATACAATCCATGTTGAAAAGCAAATCGCCGTCGCGGGACCGATGTCAGGATCACCACATCTCCCCGCGCCGGATGTTGCAAGACATGATTACCGGTATCCGGCGAATTCGCAGGACAATTCCGAACGATCCGCGATAATTCCTGTTGCAGCAGGTTCACCACTTGGGATTGCGTTTGGACTTCTTCGGCGCTTTGATTCAAACGTTCTTCCTTCGGAAACAACCGCGTTTGGGAAGCGATTTTTACTATCGGCCACAGGAATGGAATAGGACCAAGGACGAAACGCTCAAGAGGATAGTCCTTTTCAAAATCATACAACCGTTGGAGTAGCGAGAAATAACTGGTCACGTTTCCATGCTCATTTTTATAGATTTGCTGCTGGTCTTACTTCCTATTGTTTCCCGTTTCCTATCCATGTAAAGGACAACCGGGCCGTTTGAGTGAAATGGAGATACGACTCTTGAGAGATTACGCGGTTATATAGGAAGAAGGGCGGTCGCCGTATGAGAAAGTTTATACGGTTCCATTCCCGGCAGGTATGGCTACTATAAAACTCCACTCCTATTGGATATACAACAGGGCAACGAAAGAACGAAAAAAGTACCTGTAAATAAACGTTGGATCGCTATAGCATTTTCTTCAACGTTTCAAAGCTCTCGCGGGCGACGTCGAATCCTTTGCCTTGCGCTTCGCCTTGTTCAATAATGTACCATCGCGTGCGATGCAACGTCTTGCAGAGTTGGATGATTTCCACCCATGTGGCATTGTCCACGGCGAGAGGCGCGTCTTCCCACTCCTTGACGTGAAACGTAGAGGCGCGTTCGGGAAACTTCTTCAAAATCGCGATGGGATCGCCGCCGCCTTCCACACAGTTGCCGGTGTCGAGCTGCATCACGACGTCGGCGTTCGTCTGGCTGAAGAGCAAATCCCAACCGGTGGCGTCATCGAATTTCTTAAAATCGAATCCGTGACAATGATAGCCCACTCTCATGCGATTTTCTCGCGCTTTCTCGGACGCTTCGTTGAGGATGCCGGCGAATTTTTTAATCGATTCCGGCGATTCCATCAATCGTCCCGCCGCGGAGACGATCAAATAGCGATTGCCCAATATTTCACAATTCTTGATGGTGCGATCAAAATTTGCCGCCGAAAGCGCTTCGACGCCCAAATGAATGCCGCAGCAACGAATATTGTTTTCATCAAGCAGGGCGCGCAGCCGTTCGGCTGTCCAATCCTTGAAAATCGTTTCGGTTCCGCCATACCCGTAAAATTCCACGCCCTGATACCCGATTTCCGCCAATTGTTTCACGGTTCCGGGCACGTCCTTTTCAAACTCATAACGAACGGCGTACAGCTGGATGCCGATCTGCGGATTCCGCGCGCGGCGCGTTTCCTGCGCCATGATCGATCCCGCGGATACCGGCAGCAATCCCGCCGCAGCCGCACACAAAAGCATAAATTCTCTTCGTCGAAGGTTCATTGGTAATCTCCTTTGCCACAATAATATAGAGTCTCTTGCCATATAAACCAAGAGTCCGGGGGCAATAATTCAAACATGTTTTTATAGGGGAAAAATGTCATGTTCCCGCTAACAATTCTCAATAGGCTCATTTTTCTCCTGTTTCGAAAGCGAATTCGAAGAATGAGGCTGATTTTGAACCATTCATTTCATTATGTTCCTTAATGGAATAGTAGAAATTGTTTTTTTGCCGGGACCTCCCCTTCGTAGTTACTGCGTGGTTTGTTGCACGACTCCCAAATATCCCTGAAACGCCTGAAAAACCATGTACACGATCACGCAGACGACGTTGAAATAGATGAGGACGGGGAGGAGAGTCGCCAGTTGTTGGATGCCGGACCAGGCTTCCAGCTCCATGTATTCCGCGAATTTGCGCAACGAGACGTCCAATTTACCGGACACTTCGCCGGATTCGATGATCCCCAGCGCCAGTGGGGTGAATTCGTAGGTTTTTCCCAATGCCGCCGTGATGGTCATGCCGTCTCGAACCATTTTGGTGGTGGGGTATAGTCGACGCGCCATGGCTTCGTTGCCGCATGATTTCGACGCAAGAGTCAAGGAGTCGGCGACCGGTACACCGGCAGCGTATAGAAATTCGAGTGTTTTGGCGAAACGGGCCAGCATCAATTTGCGCAGATATCCTCCGAACAGGGGGATGGCGAGCAGAATTCGATGAATCATAAAACGAGTGGAGGGGATATTGATGAGCATCTGCCAAATTGTCCTGACGACGAAGACCAGGAGACTCAGATAAAATAAATTCCAGGCGCAACCGATCAATGCGTCAACGACATTGCCGATGAAAATGCTGACGAAGACGGGCAGAAAAAAAGTTACCACAAATACGATGAAAAACGGGTAGAGCATTCGATTCAAAAATTCGGCGCGGTAGTTACGGATCAAGCGATTGAACTCGGCGAGTCGGTTCAACGTCGTGGGGACGATTCCCGCCGTCTCCGCGGTTTCGATCAGCTGCGTTTCCATCGGTGGAAAGCGGTTGGGAAACATCGCCATGGCCGTCGCCAGCGTGCCGCCGGCTTCGATGTGCGCGCGCATCTGCTCGGCGATTTTGGCGATGACGCCTTCTTTGCGCTGTTCCGACAGCATCTTCAACGAGCGTAGCGGCGTGATTCCTGCGTCCAGCATTTGTGCGAGCTGGGTATAAAAGAAATATCGTTTTTTGAGGGAAAGGCGTGCAAACGAGACCATTGATTCACTCCTGATCGTGGGAAATCACCGGCGCAGTCGCGCGAAACGGAGTATACTATGGTTTCGATTACTTGTTTTCACCTTGCGACCAGCGTCCGGCCAGCGCTGCGCCGGTTATGTTGTGCCAGAGGCTGAACAAGGCGCCCGGCAAGGCCGCCGCGGCGCCGAATGAAGAAGTTTGCAGCGCCAGCGCCACAGCCAGCCCGGAATTTTGCATCCCCACTTCGAACGCCATCGTGCGGCAAATAGCGGATTCACGCGAGACGCACTTGCCGACGAGATATCCGAATCCCAACCCTGCGGCATTGTGCAGCATTACCGCCAAAGCGACAAGGGCGGTGACCTGGCGGATATGATCCGCGTTCAATCCGACCACGCAGCCGATGACCGCTACGATAATCGCCGCGGAAATGAGAGGAAAATAATCCAGAAAGCGAAAAACGGTGGAACGGAAGAAATGCCGCAGAATCAAACCGTCGATCAGGGGAAACAACACAATCCAAAAGATGTTCTTCATGAGAGCGATGGCATTGACATCCACCGCTTGATGGGCGTACAGCCACGTCAACCACGGAGTAAGCAAAGGCGCTAACAGCGTCGAAGTGAGAGTAAGCGAGACGGAAAGGCCGACATTGGCGCGGGCCAGGTAAGCCATCACATTGGAAGCGGTTCCTCCCGGACAAGCGCCCAGCAGGACAAAGCCGGCCAGCAGAGCCGGTTCGAATCGGAAACAGCGCGCGATGGTAAAACCCAGCAACGGCATCATCACGAATTGCGCCAAAACCCCGGCCGCGAGTAATCGTGGATTTTGCAGGATGCGCTGAAAATCACGGAGTTCCAGCGTCATTCCCATGCCGAACATGATGACGCCCAGCAAAATGGAAATATGCGGCTTCATCCAGACGAATCCGGCCGGATATTGCAGCGCGGCGATGGAAATGAGGATTGCCGCCGGCGCCAGCCAACGGTCGACGAACAAACGGATGTTCATGATGGGATTGCGGTTCAATCCATCAACAAAATCGCCGCGGCAAGAACCGTCGTATAGCCGCCGGACCTATTTTCGGCGGATTGGGTAACGTTTCGCGTCTTGATAATCTTGCCGCTGAGGCGGTAGACTTCTTCCTTTTCGTCCCAGGATTTATCTTCGTCGAATTCGATGCCGAGCGTCGTCGCCAACATGGCGGCGGCAAGATCCTCCGCGTAATCTCCGGCTTCTTTCCCCGTTTGGCCATAGGAGTGGTGTTCGCTTAAATAGCCGTAATGGCTTTTGTCGGCGGGAAGCGCCAGTCCGATGGAAGCGGCCAATTGCCGGCGCGGTTCGTTGGTGCAACAGCGGGCCAAAACGGTAAACGTAATAGCGCCGGGAATCAGCAGTTTTTTTCCCTCTTTCGGCGAAATGATTTTGCAACCGGGGGGAAAGATACTGGAAACATGCACAAGATTGCAGATTTCCACTCCCGCATCGCGAAGCGCCAATTCGAACGAACGCAGTTCCTCTTTGTGGAATCCCACCCCTTTGGTAAAAAACATTTTTTTAGGAACCAGTAACATTCCGTCACCTCCACGTTGATCCCGATCCGGCGGCATCAGTGCCAGCCGTGATCATTTTTCTTTGGATGTGTAATCCATGAGCCTATACATAAATCGGACAATTTTAAAAAAACGACGCATGAATCCCCGGTAGAAGCGCCATCTGCACTCAATTAAATCCGACGATCCGGCTTCATTTACGTAAGCGCCGGACACGACCATTCCGCAAAAACGAATTGCGTTACAGCATACTTTCAACTCGCGCAATCGGGAATGATCGCACTTGGAATCTTTAAAAAAAATTTGATTTTTACGCATCGCTGTGTAGACTGATGGATACACAACGGAATGGCAGGCGTCATCCGAGCGGAAGGGGATACGTCGCCGAATTCGAAGCGCCATGTCTTTTCCACCGTGGTTGTCGAGAAACAGGGGGTATACCGTTTTCCCAAGGCCGGAATCATATGGAAGTCGAAGGAAATGGTGAAAAAAGCAAAAGTCGATACGAAATCATACGATTGCTATCTTTGGGATGCGCCCGAAATCGATCGATCCGAGGATCGTCTCAACCGCCTGGCGTCGAGTATTTGCCGGATGTATCGTTTTACTCGTTCCACGCATTGCATGGCCTCCTTCTATCCATATGTGGGATTGAAAAGCACGATTCGAATCGAGCATGGCAATACGATTCTGCGAATCAGCGATATCCTGGCCGACGCTCCGGACGCGGTGCTGGATGCGCTGATTCATATTCTTCTGGCGCGGGCCTCCCATAAAAAACCCCTGATGGAGTATCTCACCCTTTATCGCGATTACATTTCCCAACCTGAAGTCGAAGCCAGACATGCCGCGTTGCGGTCAAAACGAACGCGAAAGAAAATCATGGGGACAAAAGGCAAATACCATGATCTGGACGATTCGTTTCAGCGGGTGAATACCGGCTATTTTCGAGGCGCATTTCCCAAACCCATGCTTTCGTGGAGTCCGGGAAGCAGCCGCCGATTGCTGGGCTATCACGATTCCCATTTGAATCTGGTCGTGATCAGCCGATGGTTGGACAGAAAAACCGTGCCACTCTATGTATTGGATTACATCATGTATCACGAGTTGCTGCATATCATCATTTCATCGGAATACAAGAACGGGAAACGCATCGTGCACACGAAGGAATTCAAGCGGCGGGAAATGGAATTCGAGGAATACGCAAACGCGATTCGATGGCTTCGGCGTTGAACTGTTTTTAATAGGATTTCAGCGCATCGGCTTCGGCATCGAACACTTGCAGAATGTGGTCGATGCGCGTCGCCTCGAAGGTCTGCTTCACTCGTTTCTGAAGATTCAGAAATTTGAGATCGCCTCCGTGATCCCGCAAATCGCGGGCAAATGCAACGAATACTCCCACCGTATAGGACGAAATAATATCCACATCGGCCATATCCAGCAGAACGCGGACGCGATTGTGTTTGAGAAGATCGTGCAGCTCGCCGCGCAGCCAAACGGTGTTTTCGAAATCCAATTCTCCTTTGATTCGTAAAATCGTTACTTCGCCATGATCATCTCGTTGCAGTGGTATCATTCGGCGACCCCTTTCAATGAAAGACTTTCATAATCCATCAGTTCGCCGGCTTCGTCGACGGAAAGAACGCCTTTGGTTTCCAGAAGTTTGATCAACGTGGCCAGCATACAACTGTTTGCATACAGGATTTCTCCGGTTTGAAACCGGCTTTTCACTTCACCGGATTGGGTAGTGGCGGATTCCGACGGTACGGTTGGGGAACTACAAGAATCCCGGCCGCTCGGTTCCATTGTGGGGAGAGCGCTTTTTTTCCCCGCCGGCGCGGCGGGTTGAAAAGAGCTGACCGCTTCCATGCGAGATACGTAGAAGTCAAATAATTCAATCATGCGATTGGTTTTCAGGTATTGGAGGACTCCCCGCTGCGGATTCAGAAACTTGATATTCCCGCCGCCGGCCCGCATTTCTTTCAAATTCGATATCAACAAGCTAAGAGTTTGACTTCCCAAAAAGCGAATCGCGGCGACATCCAGGATGATTTTGTAACATCCCTGGCGAGCACAATCCTTCAATTCCTTATCCAACTGTTGATTGCCTCTCGAATCCAATTCCCCAACCAACGTGAGGATAGAGATATCCGTGATGGAATCTTTGTGTATTTTCATGTTCGCTCCCCGCCTGGCGGTTTCACACCCACATCCGAAGCGGTTTCAGTTACAAATTCGAAAAACCGGCGATTCGAATCCACTTTCGGGAATAGAAATGAAAGATGAAGGAACAGGATTCACGATACGGAGCCGTTGGTTTTATCGATTTTCGGAGAGTCTTTTGCGCTGATTTCGGCTTCCTCTTCATCGATGGATGCCGCGGTCAGCGATTTTTTGAACTCGCGAATCCCTTGTCCCAGGGATTTCCCTACTTCGGGCAGCCTTTTCGCGCCAAAGACCATTAACACCAAAAAAATAATAATAATCATCTCGGGTAAGCCGATGTTTGCAGGAAACATACGTGTTCTCCTTTTTTTGCCGGTGCAACATGGATTTCTCAACCGGCATTTTCAATCATACTCTACACCCTTGACCAGTCAAGGATTTGATTGGTTTTCCGGTTCGTGGCGTTGCGCCACTCAACCAGGGATATTATACCTTCTTTTTGTCCTTGAGGGACCGGCATTTCCCTTTTTTTTGAAAAATCTGGGAGAAATGGCGAATCGGCATCCCTGTTTCGAGTTCAAGACGATCGAATTTCCCGACGGATTCCCCTGCAACGAGAAAATGCATCTTGACTTCAACCATATCGGCGCAATAATACCCATCGTACGGGCGATTAGCTCAGTTGGTTAGAGCGCCAGTATCACAAACTGGAGGCCACTGGTTCAAATCCAGTATCGCCCATTTTTCCGACTTCGAATTATCGGGGGAACTTGTTTTCACCGGTCATCTTCCTCTTTCGGTTTCCGAATGCAATGGCCGATATGCATACATACATCCAACACTACAAACGCGGGTTGGAATATTTTGCCGGCGGCCATTATGAACAGGCGCTCATCTCTCTAAAAAAAGCGATTGTCCAATTTCCGGATTTTCCCGACGCCTATTTTCTGATCAGCCGGATATACGAAGAAATGGAACGGTTCGCCGACGCCATTTCCATTTATGAAAAACTGCTGAATCTTTCTCCGAACGACATCGAAATCCGGTGCTCGTATGCGAAAACCCTGCTGAAGGCCGGCGAGGAAAAAAAAGGCGTTCACGTGCTGAAAAAAGCATTGCGCATGAACAAACACGATCCGATCGCGCGCATGGAGTTGATCCACTATTATTTCAAACAGAAAAATCGCCTGAGAAAAGCGCTTTCGCTGGCGGACGCCGGCATCAAACTTCTCCCCGAATATGTGCCCTTTTATACCGTGGCGGGCGATATCCTGCGAAAACAGAAGAAATTTTTGAAAGCGCAGGATTATTATGAAACCGCGTTGGAACTCGATTCCGGTTACGATCCCGCCAAACGGGGATTGAACGCCACGATTCGCGCCATGGAAAATCCGCAGGACGCCAAAGGGGATCGCAGTTCGGAAGACGAATCCCGCGAGGAACTGATCGTGGCGGCAGGCCTCTATTCTTCCGGCCATTATGACCAGGCCATCATTCGTCTGCTGGATCTGAAGGATCGGCCGGGAATCAAACGAGAAGCGTCCATGTTGTTGGGCCGCGCGTTTGCCCGGAAAGGATTGTATAAACGCGCCCACGATGTTTTGCTCCTGTTCACAAAGGATCACGCGCCGGATTTAATGGTTCTTTACAATCTGGGACTGGCCGCGAATCGCATGGGGCGTTATGAGGAGGCGATACGCTATCTCGGCGAGGCGTTGAAACGCGACGACGAATTTCAGGAGGCGTTGATCGAAATGGGCGTAGCCTGTCAAATGATCGGAGAAAACGCCGCCGCGAAGGATTATTTCGTGCGCGCGTTGAAAAATGACCGCAACGATCCTCGCCCGTATGCGCACCTGGCTCGCATGGCTTACGATCGCGGCGACCGCGCCAAGGTCAAGGAATTTTTGAAACGCGCGATCGAATGCAACCCCAATACCCCTGAAATTCCTCTCGTTCGCGGATATATTATCGTGAAGGAAGAACGCTACGACGAAGCCATTCCGCATTTGCAGAAATGTCTGGACATGTCTCACGACCATTTCGAGGCGCACAAACTTCTCGGCCATGCGCGATTGCAATTGGGCGACGAAATCGGAGCGCTCGAATGTTTTAAGGCGGCCGCGTCCTTAAATCCGGCCGATCAGGAAATCGAGCACATTTTAGGTACATTGGCGGCATACGATACTCCATGAATTACGAACCGGAATTTTTCATACGTCTCGCATTCGGCTTGGCCTTGTTTGCGTTCGGCTGGACTTTGTTTCGATTTGGCGTCAATGCGGTCGGTTTTTGCCTGGGGGCATTATTCGGCTTCAGTTTTTATCAGCTGATCGCCGATCTCATTCCCAAACTGAATCCGGAATGGATGAAGTTCCTGCCGCAGCATCCGTTTGCTCCCCATTTATTCGCCTGCGTCCTGGGCGTCATCGGTATTTTTCTGGCCCGGCGGGTGTTTCTGGCGGTGGCGTTTCTCGGCGTGTTTTCCGGCGTGATTTATTTATTGTATGGCACCGAGCAACGGACCTTTGTCGAAACGTTGTTTCAATGGGCAGGGATCATGCAACCTATCGAAAACACTCTCGGCAATTTATGGCCGGCGGTGCTGGCCTTGATCATTGCGGCGCTTTTTATATATACACAAAAGCAACTGATCATTGCCCTGACCGCTTGCATAGGCGCCTACATCCTATCCACCACGCTTGATGTTCCCGTTTTCTTCCTGCCGCTCTGTTTTGCCGGAATCCTGATCCAGCAATCGCAACATCAGTCCAAAAAAACCGCCGCCCCAAAGGAAGAACCATCTTGATCGAATTCAATCCGATTCATGTTTCCTCTCTATGACACGATCCGTTCCCGACGCCCGGCCGTGGTGACGAAAGCGCTGGTTATTCTGAATGTGCTCGTTTTCTTTTATGAACTCCATCTCGGCGATCGCTTGCAGGAATTTTTTCTCTATTACGGCATCGTGCCCATTCGTTACAGCCGTCAGGAGCTGGCGGAGTATTTTACGTTCTTCCAACAGATTCTTCCTTTTTTCACGTCGATGTTTTTACACGGCGGTTGGCTTCATCTGATTTCCAACATGTGGATGCTTTGGATTTTCGGCGACAATGTGGAAGACCGTCTCGGCCGCTGGAAATTTCTGCTTTTTTATGTGAGTTTCGGTCTGGCCGGCGGAATCCTGCACCTGCTGACCGATTTGCATTCCGTCAAACCCATGATCGGCGCCAGCGGCGCCATCGCCGGCGTGATGGGGGCTTATTTCATCATGTTTCCCCATGCGCGGGTCATGACGGCGGTTCCGATTTTTGTTTTTATCACGTTTCTGGAGATTCCCGTGCCGGTTTTTCTGGCGTTCTGGTTTCTAACGCAATTTTTCAGCGGCGCGCTGAGTTTGATCGATCAAAGCGACGCATTCGGAGGAGTCGCCTGGTGGGCGCACATCGGCGGCTTCGCCGCCGGCATGGTAATTGGAATCCTGTACCGCCGAAGCAAATTCCGATTGAACTTGTTAAAATAACATGATTAGATGGATATCCGTATGGGTAGAGCAGGCGTCCTCGCCTGCGCCCTCTTGCAGGCGAGACGCATAGATATTGCAAGCGAGACGCTTGCTCTACCCTTGCGAAGACGATCTCGTTACCCTTGGTTTCATTACGATTGCGGAGAAAAAAATGAACTCGCGACAACGCATGATCACCACGCTCAATCACGAACAACCCGACCAGGTTCCGCTCGATTTGGGCGGCAATCAGACCGGGATTCACCGTCTCGCCTACCAAAAAGTCCTCGATTATTACGGCATCGATGAAGATGTCGTCATCATGGACATCGTCCAGCAACTTGCAGCGCCGAGCGAAAAGGTTCTCCGGCTCTTCGAGATCGACGCCCGCTATGTCCGGCCGGGCATGTTTCTGCCCGCGCCCGATTTGCAGGAAGTGAAACCCGGTTTTTGGGGCTTTACCGACGGATTCGGCGTGACATGGGCCATGCCGGGCAGGCGTCCCGGTGAAGGGCTTTACTGCGACATCGTACATCACCCGCTTGCGAACCTGAAATACGAGGATTTGGATCATTACGACTGGCCCGATGGGAAAGATCCCGCTCCATTCACAGGGTTGCGAGACTATGCGTTACATTTGCACGAAGAAACCGATTACGCTCTCGTCAGCGGCATCACCGGCGTTGTTTTTGAAATCTGCTGGTACATGCGCGGTTTCGAACGCTTTTATATGGACCTTGTCGAGGAGCCGCGCTACGTCGAAAAACTCCTCGACCACACGTTACAATATTGGATGGATTTTCATGAGGGATTTTTGCACGAAGTCGGCGATTTGCTGCACGTCGTCTGCGTCGGCGACGACATCGCCATGCAAAACGGCCCCCTCTTTTCTCCGGAAATCTATCGCAAACTCGTAAAACCGCGGCAGAAAGCCCTCTACCAATTCATCAAATCAAAAACCAATGCAAAATTATGGTACCATTCCTGCGGTTCCATCGTTGAACTCATCCCTGAGATCATCGACAACGGCATCGATATTCTCAATCCCATCCAAATCAGCGCTAAAAACATGAATCCCGCACAATTAAAGGAACAATTCGGCGATCGACTCGTTTTCTGGGGCGGCGGCATTGATACACAGGGCGTTTTCGCCCACGGCGCGCCCGCTGATGTGCGAAATCAGGTGCGGGATCTGATAGAAACGTTCAAACCAGGCGGCGGGTATGTTTTCAATACCGTTCACAACATCCAGGCGGACGTGCCTGCGGAAAATATCGTGGCGTTGTGGGAGGCGGCGAAGGAATTCCGGGATTATTGAACGGAACGTCGCCGGTTCTTGATATCTGTTACTTGGACAGATATTGATTTATACTATTGAAGGATAAATAACGATTAGTGATAGTGAAAAATGCGCCCAAAAACAAAGGTCAAAGAAAATGAAGAAAAGAAAGCGATGGGGATAACATCCATCACCATCGAAGGTTATAAATCTCTTGCCGAAGAAAGCGCCATCGCCATTCGCCCGTTGACGATCCTCGCGGGCGCCAACAGCTCGGGAAAATCCAGCGCGATTCAACCATTATTGTTGCTGAAACAAACATTGGAATGCCCCTACGATCCTGGGCCGCTATTGTTGGATGGTCCCAATTGTCAGATATCATCTTTTGAACAAATACTTTCAAATTGTTCGAATGGAAATATCTGCAAACATTTTACTGTACATATTTCAAAAGACGATTTTCAAACACTCACTCTAACCTATCAAAAAGGAGAAGAAAAAAAGATTGAAATTGCCGAGACAAAGTATATTGATAAAAATGGTAAATTATTATTCCATCCGGAAATGAATAATAAGGTTTTAATTTCCATTCTTCAAAAGTTCCCACAGTTTAAGAAAATTAAATCGGAGTCGGAATGTAAATTGCATCGGAGTCGGTGCTTTTTAACTGTCTTACTATTTTCCAAATTCGACAGCAGCCTAGATGAGTACATTCCAGGTGCAGTATTTATCACTGAAATTAAAAACATTATTCACGTCCCGGGCATACGAGGAAATCCTGTAAGAATATACGGTACGGCCGCTTTTTTCACAAATGTATTCATTGGCAGATTTGAACATTATACGGCCGGAATTATTCATCAATGGCAGTCCATGAAAGACGCTCGTTTAAAAGAATTATTCCAAATCATAGAATTATTAGGTTTAACTTGGAAAGTCGAAGCGAATCAACTCAATGACACCCAAATCGAACTCAAAGTCGGTCGCTTGCCACATCGGAAAAAAGGGGGAACAAACGATCTGGTCAACATAGCCGACGTCGGCTTCGGCGTCTCTCAAGTTTTACCTGTCCTGGTTGCATTATTGGTCGCCGAACCCGGTCAGCTGGTGTATATCGAACAACCCGAACTCCACCTCCATCCAAACGCGCAAGTCGCGTTGGCGCAAGTTCTCGCCGACGCCGCCAAACGCGGAGTTCGCGTGGTCGCCGAGACTCATAGTTCTCTGCTATTGTTGGCCATCCAATTACTCGTTGCGAAAGGATACATTTCAAAAGACGAAGTCATTCTGCATTGGTTTAAACGGCGGGAAGACGGCGTTTCCGAAGTCACCAGCGCCGAGCTTGACGAAGCGGGAGCGTACGGCGACTGGCCGGAAGATTTTTGTGATGTGGCATTGAAATTGGATAATCGGTATATCAGTGCGGCGGAATCTCGACATCGAGGTCAGGCGATTGAAAAAAAGAAAACATAGGCAACTTGTGATCGATGCATCGGTGGCGCGCGCTTCCGGATATCAAGAAGAAATGGCCTCTCGGTCAAGAACATGCAGCGATTTTCTGATGGCTGTTTATGAATTCAAACATAAATTGGTCATGACGGAGGAAATTTCCGCTGAGTGGGAAAAACATGCGTCGCGATTTGCAAAACGATGGAAAGCATCGATGATCGCCAAGAAACAGTTTGTTTATATTATTCCTCAAAAAAGGAATGATCTCTTTCAAAAACTGAAAATGATTTTTCCATCCAATACTATCTGCACGGAAATTGATAAGGACATGAGGTTATTGGAAGCCGCTATGTCAACAGACCGCTTGATTGCTTCACTTGACGACGAAATCAGAAAGATTTTTGCCAAATCATCAAAAACCGTACAAGAAATATCGAATATTGAGTGGGTAAATCCAGAAAAAGATGATGAAAAAACGCTGGAATGGTTGAAGACCGGCGCGAAACCGGAAAAAAAGCGGATGCTTGTCAATTTCACTTGATCGGTTTTCGCTCTTTCCATAACTGATACAAATCCTTCCACCCAATCAGTTGCACCCCCTGCTCGCGGATGAACTCCCGCATCTCCGGGCTGGTGAAAATGCGGTAATCCTCCACCCGCTGGCGGTGCGAACTGCTGATCGCCTCGATTTCTTTCGAGGCGTCGGCCAGATGGATGATCAATTCGGACACGCCCGGCTGCAAGTTGCGGATCACGTTGCGGTAAAATTCTTCCGACTTCTCCACCGGCGTATTGTGGATTTGATACAGCGCATCCAACAACGGAAAATCGCGTGTTTCCAGCGATTCGACGAACGCCGGCGTGTAAAAATCCCGACTGTCCAACATTTGACGGATATGCGGGGTAAGATGAAACAGCATGAGAGGAATGTCGTATTCTTCCGCCAGTTTGATTGCAACGTCTGCGAACTCCCGAATCGCATACAACGTGCCCATATGCGAGTCCAGATGCGTCGGTTTCATGCCGTGTTTGAGTGCAAACTCGATCTGCGCCCGCGTTTCCGCCTCGATTTCCCGCGCGTTCGACGAACGCACGACGGAAAACACGTCGGGATGCATATATCCCCGTTCATCGACCAGTCCCGGCGTAACGGAACGTCCCGCCAACGGCCCCCAGCGATAGTGTTTCCATTCCGCCGTGTGCGTCAAATGCAACCCCAAATCGATGTCGGGATGCTCGCGCGCATACGCCGCAATCTCCATAAACCACGGGCAGGGAACCATTACGCTTCCGGACGTCACGATGCCTTTTTCGAGCGCGTCGATGGCGGCGACATTGGCAGAATGGCACATGCCGATGTCGTCGCCGTGAATGATCAATAATTTGGCGTCGGCGGTATACCTCAGACGTTCGGCGAGGGTCTGGCCTTCACTGATTTTCGTCATGCCGGCGCAGACCAGGAAAAGGATGAGTATGAGTCGTGTAATCATTTTGCTCCTTTTGTATTTGTATTATCATGAATAGTTCCCAATCAAGGCGGCGTCGACAACCATTGCGCGGGGGGAAAAAAGTCGGCAAGAATATCGGCGCCACGCGAATGATTTACATCGTTTTGTAGTGACGAACAAGCCATGATGAGAAAATAGATTATTTGTTCGACCGGTTCAATTGGCCATGTCGATCATATTTCCGGCAGCGTGTACGGTTCGCGATATTCCTTTCTCAAAAAGAGGTTGGCTTCCTCATCGTCCCCAAACGTTTCCGTCTGTGGATCGAACACCACCTCGCGGCCAAGCCGGCTGGCGATGTTGCCGAGATGGCAGATCGTCGTACTGCGGCGTCCGATTTCGACGTCGGAGTTGGGTTGTTTTCGGCTTTTGACGCATTCGAGAAAATTGGCCGCATGCGATCCGCCGGAATCCTTCTCGCTCGGACCCGGTTTGCCGTCTTTTTGATACACTTTCCATCCGCGGCCGTCAACGATCAGCGTCCCCTCCGTGCCGTAAAAACCGGTTCCGGCGGATGTGCCTTCGATCGGATCATGCCGGGCGAAACTGCGAAGTTCCCAAACCAACGGATAATCGCCGAAATCGTAGGTCGTGATTTGCGTATCGGGGACTTCTTTCATGTCGTCGAGCCAATAAATCCCCGCCTGACCGGACACGCGGGTGGGAAGGCTGTTCTCCAATCCTTTCATTTCGGCAATCGCCCACATCGCGATATCGAGCATGTGCACGCCCTGATTCCCCAGTTCGCTGTTGCAGTAGTCCCAAAAAAAACGCCAGTTGTAATGAAATCGCATCGGGTTGAACGACCGTTTCGGCGCCGGACCCAGCCAGCGGTCATAATCGACGCCAGGCGGAACCGGCCCGTCGGGCGGATTGCCGATGCTCTCACGAACCTGGCACATCCACGCCTTGATCATGCAGAGGTTCCCCAGATTTCCCGATGTGGCAAATTCGACCGCGCTTTTAAAATGATTCATGCTGCGTCGTTGCGTACCGACTTGAAAAACGCGATCATATTTACGCGCCGCATCCCGCATGAGATGCCCTTCGTGAATGGTGTGGGAGAGCGGTTTCTCGCAATACACGTCTTTTCCCGCCTGACAGGCGAGTATGGCCATAATTGCGTGCCAATGATCCGGCGTAACAATGAGAACAGCATCGATATCTTTATCGTCGAGCGTCTCCCGAAAATCTTTGGCCGAACCGACATCTTTCTTTTGCCATTCCTTGATTTCACCCGATACTTTCCGTATCACTTCGTCGTCGATGTCGCAGACGGTTTTGAACACGCCGCCCGCTTCCACAAAGGATTTCGCGTCGTGGCGGCCCTGGTTGTGACCGCCGATGAGGGCAAGAGTCACTTTGTCATTCGCGCCGTACGCGGCTGGATTCCAATTTACGAAACCGCCGGCGGCGAACGCGGTGGGAACACCGGTTTTTTTAAGGAAGGATCTCCGGTTTTCCTGATTCATGTTTTCGCTCTCCTCCATTCGTTACAAGGTTTATGCGAATCGGTATGACAATTTATGATAATGTATTCCACCGGAGGTGGATAGAGGAAAACGTCAATTGCAAATGCGGTAGGGTAAAAGAAGTAATGCCCGGGGCGGGATTTGAACCCGCACGGCATAGCCATACGCCCCTCAAACGTACGTGTCTACCAAATTCCACCACCCGGGCGAACATCGAACCGTAAGAATTATATTTTCAAGTTCATGAATGTCAACTCGCTTTATTCAATTCTTCGATTGCGATGTTCGCCCATTCCTGTCTGGGAAGTCGATCGGCTTTTTTAAAGTGTGTTTCACTACCAGACAAAAGAAACGAACTACGCTATGATAATCAGCAATCTCAGATGTCGCGGTGTGGATTTTGTTGAACTCCCGTTGTCGAATAATCGAAGTTCAACGCATTCTTTTCTACAGAAGACATGACTGGGTACTCGATTCGACAAGGAAAAAAATGAAAGTACTGCCTACGGAGATTGTTTCACGACGAGATTGGTTGCAGCGTCTCCCCCAATTACTCATTCCGGCGTTGTCCCTTTCCTGTATGGGGGGAGGAAATCGATCTTCTTTGCCCAAAACGAAAGTAGCGCCAAAATATCATTGGGCCAGACGAGAAAATTGGCTCGGCAGTGAAATGGTATTCGGTGTGGTCCTGATCGGCGATCGCTATTTGATGGTGAAACGCACGGACGGGATGGGTTGGGCTTTTCCCGGCGGTCCGGTCAATCCCAAAATTCACGGTGAAAAAAGCGAAAAAAATAGAGACCTGATCACGGCCGTGACCGAATACACGCATTCGCAGGCGTTGGTTCCCGTGGTCGTGGAAGATTCGGTGCTTCTGGCTTATGGGTATGCCATTGACGAGTTGTTCCATCAAACGCTGATGGTTCATTGGTATATCGTCGCCATCCCCAGCACGTTTCCTCCCAAAGTTCATCCCAATATGCGGGATTCGCAGGAAGCCCGATGGGTCGCTCTTGACGATCCCGTTTTAGGTGGATGCCTGCGCGAACGAATCGAAGAATACGTCATTGCCGGGGAGGGCGGAACGATCATTATGAAACCTTGCATTCCATAGGTATTTAGGCTGAAGGCTGAAGGTTAAGATCCTTCAACCTTCAGTCTATTCACCTGATTGTATAATGGGCAGGTTTTAAACCTGCCCCTGCTATGTATCCCGTGTCGATAATAAATCATTGAATGAGGCTTATACATGAAGCGATTGATTCTTTCTTACGTGCTTGTCACATTGAGTTGGGTGAATGTGGGATTCGCCGAAATTGTCCCCTTGACTCTGCTTCACACCAACGATTTTCACGCCTGGCTGCTTCCTGACGAACAAGGGCGCGGCGGCGCGGCGATTATTGCCGGTTATTATAAAAACGTGCGCGCGCAAGAAAGCAATGTTTTGATCCTTGACGCCGGCGACATGATCAGCGGCACGCCGATTTCCTCGCTTTTCAAAGGCGATCCGATTTATCGCGTTTTGAATCATTGGGGAATCGACGCAGCGGCTTTGGGTAACCACGATTTCGATTATGGATGGCAACGAATGAAAACGTATCGCGAAATCGCTTCGTTTCCCTTTCTCTGCGCCAATGCGTTCGTTGCCGGATCAGACGGCGCGAATCATCTGCTCGCCGACGCGGAATACAAAATCTTTTCCTTCGGCGCATTGCGCGTCGGCGTAATTGGCGTGATCGCGGAATGGACGCCGACCATGACGGTAAGAGATGCGGTTCGCGATGTCAAATTTATTCCATCCATCGATACGTTGAAACGGTTGGTTCCTCTCGTTTCCAATCAGGCCGATCTCGTTGTGGTTCTTTCTCACGTCGGATTCGAGCATGACCAAAAAATCGCGAAAGAAACGCCGGATATCGATCTGATCATCGGTGGACACAGCCATACGCTGCTGAAAGAATTCGTGAAAATCAATGACACGATCATCGTGCAGGCCGGAGAAAAAGGCCGCTTCGTGGGGCGCATCGATCTGGAAGCAGACACGGCAGCGAATCAATTTGTCGGTTTCACTTATCGCGTACTACCCGTCGACGCGAACCTTTCACCGCCGGATCCGGACACGGAAGCGATCGTGCGTGAATGGGAAAATAAAGTCAGCGAAGTGGTGGATCACCCATTGGGCGAAGCAACGGAAACGCTTTCAAAAAATGACATGATTCTTCTCGCCAAACTGGCGTTCCTCGAAGCGACCGGAGCGGATTACGCCTTCCACAACAGCGGGGGAACCAGAGGCGGGCTTCCGCAAGGTCCATTCACCTCTCGCGCCATTTGGAATCTCTTTCCATTCGAAAATACGCTCTTGACCACTCGCGTAAAAGGAAACAAAATCCCCAACGGCTTTTTGGGAAAATCCCCGATCGAACCGGATCAGGAATATCTTATCGTCACTAACAGTTTCGTGCGGGATCAATGGATGCAGTTTTTCCCCAAATTTCCCCGCATGGATTGGACTGACACCGGCATTGATATGCGCGACAGCGTGATGCGCCACATCGAACAGCAAAAAAAAATCGGGTGGATTCGATTGGTGCGCTGAATCAACGAGACCTGATGTGGGATTGATCCGTTTATTATGCTTGGATAGGATATGATGGAAATGCCGAAACCGGCATGACCCGAATGTAACGCCGCCGTCTCGGCGGCATTTCGAATTGCCGACAGGATGCCGGCGTTGCATTTTCACAGAAAGAGAGTTGATTTCATGGAACCAGAGAAAGAACAACCGTTTGAGGAAAATCAGGAGTCGGAATCTCCGGAATCGTACCGATACGAGGCATATGGCTGGGAATTTCACAAAAAACCATTGCTGTACGCGTTGATTCTGACCGTCCTGTTTTATCTGTTCATTTTCTTCTACATCAGCGTTTAAGAGGAAAGAATCAAGGCGGAATTCTCCACGAATAAGATAAGCGCGGGAAGCGGTTTTTCAAACGAGGCGTCGATGGTTTGCAGGAGAGCATCCAATTTCTTCGGGTGAATCGGCGTATTAATTTGAATGCACAATGTATGGATGGGATGGATGCGCGGTTGGATTATATCCACAGGATCCGATTCTTCCCAAACGATGGTATGTTCATATCCGACCGGCGTCGTGTTCGGATTTTCATGCGATGGAAACATAGATTGAATGTCGGACAAAATGGAATCCGGCGCGGAAATCGAAACGGTCAGTTCCATTTCCTGCATATATTGAACCATTTGTCGGAGCGCATGATGAATCACCGGTAAATTCGTTCCCCAAGCGGAGACCTTCAGCCTGGCCAGTATAATTCCCATATAAACCGCCAGATCCGACCACCCGTTGATCGCCGACAATTCCAATCCCAATTCCTCTTCCGTCCGATTGCAATTGACAGGCGTGAAAAAAGAACCGAAATGGAGATCTTTCTGTTCGGCATTTTGGAGAAGCGAGTCAATCCTGCCGATTGGAGGATTGTCCTCGAAATGCCCGTCCTGACCGCATCGTTTGGCCCGCAATTCCAACGCATAACTTCCAGCTGGGGGAAACAATGCGTTTCCGAATTCGATTGCTTGCTGAAGCCAAAGGTCGTCATCACGATCGGGGGAAGCGGGAATGGAAAGCACCAGCATATGAGTATTCATCGGTTCACTCCAAATTCAACTGGAAATTCATGATCCGTATCGCACAATGCCAGTGTAAAAATGAAATCGGAAAGGCGCAAGCCATTATCCGTTATCGCCCGCAACGTTCAAAAAATGAGAGTTATGGGAAGCGCATCGTTCGAGGAGAGTAAAAATTCTTTTAAAAAATCGACCACCGCATGATATCTGTCCCGCCTTCAAAACGAATCGGCGTATTCCGCGCCGTGGTTACATCCCACCAACCCATGTGATCCCATCCGGTGGAGCCGTGGGTGAGGTAATTGACGTTGCCGTTGAAATCGCCATCCGGCCAAACGATCAAAGGCGCGCCCTCGCCTTGAATACTGACGATGACCCGCAGCCAGGTGATTCCGGATTCGTCCGGATCGTCCAATGTGATGAAGGCAGTGTTTTCATCAATGTCAAACGCGAATTCCACGGCGTAGAAATCGCCGCCGGGAATGACGTTGAATTCCAGATTTTCCAAATTATGTTCGGCGGGAGTCACGTTCGGATTTCTCAGGAAATCCGCATAATGCCCGTCCGCGCCAAAGACGATTTTATTGCGTGGATCTTCCGGATAATTTTGCAGAATGAGAAATTCGTACAACGCGCTTCCCCACCATCCAGTCATATCATTCTCAGTCGGCGCGTCGGCAACAATACCCGGCGTGAAGCCGTTTCCCATAATGCCGACATATAAACGAGGCGGATTGCCATCGACGATGCCGGCGTAAAAATGCATTTGGTCCGAGCGTGGCCCGTTTATCGGATCCTGATCGTTTTCGGGATCGGTATAAATGAGCCAATTGGTTCCATCGTTCAAGGCCGCCGCCCATGCCGAATCAAAGTCGCCGCCGATTTCGGGCAATGGCCCGGCCGGATCGATAAACTTGACGATATACGTATTGGTCGCGACCGGACCAAATTCCGTGTTTTGCGCGAATACAACGCCGTTTAACGAGATGCACGTAAGCATACTGATCATGACAACGAAATTCCATTTTCTCATACTCTTGATCCTCCGTTTTTGGGATTGTTACGCCAAGTGTGATAAAGTTCGAAGCAAATCTATCATATCCGGTTTTCTTCTCATCCGAGACATGATGACCGATTCGCTTTGGCGGTGGTATTCTCTCTTTGGAAGCCCTTTTCTGTCAAGTCTTAAACCGTCCAGCCGATTCCTCGATATACGCAGGGCGAATGATCAGGCGGGAAAAGTCTCTCTTTTCTGTGCATTCAAATCGGCATCTCGTCCCACAGACGATGATCGAGCAAACGGCCGTTAAAATGGATACTCCCGATATGATCGATTCCGCTTTGAACGGGTGTCCGTTTTGAGTCATAATATTCAAGCCTGTCCATGATCAACCTCATCATCCGGATTTTGGAAGAACCGTATTATCATGAAAAAAGATTGTCTCGCTCTCGCATTTGTAATTTTAGTAATTTGCATTTTCTGTAAAGACATTCTCCTTGATCAAATGTCGCCAAATTGGGGCGATATCCCGCTGCAATTTTATCCGTGGAAAGCGTATACCCGCGCCATGCTGGCGGTCGGAGAAATTCCGTATTGGAATCCGTATACCTTCGGCGGAGCGCCGTTTTTGGCCAACATGCAGTCGGCGGTGTTTTATCCGCTCGACCTGATCCTGTTTCTGTTTCCGATGGAATGGTTTTTCGGGCTTTCTTTGCTCCTGCATTTAGTACTGGCAGGCGTGGGCGCGTATTTATTTGCGCGGATTTGCGGCGCTACCGCGTTTCCCGCGATGATGGCGGGAATCGCGTATGGCTTGAACGGTTTCACGATGATTCATATTCCCGCGGGCAATCATTTGACCTACGCCGGAGCGGCCTGGGTCCCGTGGATCTTGTTCGCGACGGTCGGTTTTGTGCGAGCGGAAAAGAGCAAACTGCCGTGGGCGCTGGCCGGCGGTTTCATCACGTTCCTGCATTTCCTCTGCGGGCATCCGCAAATGACGTTTTACTCGCTGGTGTTCAGCGTACTGCTTTGTTTCGTGATGGGGTATTGGCAGTATTGTCGGATGGAAAAAAAAGAACTGATTTATCCTTTGCTGCGAACCTGCGCGTGGAGTATGTTTTTGGCGTTGGGGATTTTGTTGGCCGGATTTCAATTGCTTCCGACGCTGGAGTATCTTTCTCACGCCAATCGGGCGACTGCGCTGGATGTGCAAATGGCGACTGAGTTTTCGTTTGCGCCGCATCGGTTGATTACGCTTTTTTTCCCCGAATTTTATGGCACGATGATCGGCGGGAATCATTACGATCCCTTTTATTACTGGTCTTGCGCGTATGCGGGGGTGATCATCCCGATCCTCGCGATTGCCTTGTTTTTTCGTAATGGAAAACCGGCGACGGCAATTCCGCTTGCGGGAATCGCTCTGCTCGGCCTGTTTCTGGCGTGGGGGCGGGGGAATCCGATTTATACGATGCTGTTGCATCTTCCCGGATTCGGTCATTTTCGCGCGCCGGCAAAGTTTTTGCCGTATTATCTGGCGCCGGTTTGTGTTCTGGCTTCGCTGGGATTGGAACAGCTGTGCGGTGAACACTATATAAAACAGCAAAAAGAGGGGAAATCGTATCGTTCGTTTCGTAGTATTTTCGCCCTGCTGCTTCTGGTGATGCTCATTGTACCATACGGCGGGCCGCAATTGATGAATTTGATGAAATCCATCCGCGGTTTGAGCGCGGAAGAGAACCGCGACATGATCCGCCTGCTTTCCTTTGCGTACGGCGGTTTGGTTGTGTTGGCCGGATTTGCCATGCTTCTCTGGTCGCGAGGGATTCCTCGGCATCCACGCATGATCATGTCGTTTGCTTTTGCCATTCTGCTGTCCGTCGATCTCTTTGCGTTCGGTAAAGGATATGTGACCATCTGTTTGTGGGATCCGGCGCAAATCCGGCAAAGCAACGCGCCGCCGCAGGAAATCGGATTTCTGCAACCGTTGCAAACAAACAAGTCGCCCGATCGCATCGCAACGCTGGCGGACATATACTACCCCAATAAATACATTTTGTGGCAAACCGCCAATCTCGCCGGGTACGATCCCATGAGCCTGCGCGTCTACAATCGTCAAATCGGCGCGATGGAAGGCTGGGAGGAGGGGGAATTTCACGACAACATTCAACTGACGAAATTCGACGATCCGATTCTCGATCGGTTCAATATACGATACGTGTTGACAAAACATGATATCGACCACGAAACCATACGCCTGCTGTATACGACGGATCGATCCGTTCGCATTTATGAACGAGTGAGCCCGGAGTTGTGCTGGGCGGCAACCACGCCGCGGCAATCCGACGCACTTTCCGGGGAAGAAACATGGAGTCCCGCAGATGGGAACATGGCGGTGAAACAATATGCGCCTCATCATATTGCGTTCACCGCGCAAAACGGGGAGCAGCCGGTTTGGCTGCGATTGGCGGAGTGGGATTATCCGGGGTGGACGGCAGAAATCACGGATCAAGAGGGACAAAGCCGTCCGGTGGAACTCCTTTCGTCGCCGGAGGGATTGCGAACGTTGGCATTGCCGGCGGGAACATGGACGGTCGAGCTGCACTATCGCGCAGGGTGGGGAGGGTGGATACTTTTTATCTGCGCGGGTTTCCTTTTTGTCTCATTGGTCTTGTTTTCGTTGCTGATTCACACGACTTGGATGTTGAAAGGGATTCAGATTTTGATGGGGCGGGATTATTAGCATTGTTTTTTCCTTATTCCGATTTTCCGGCAAAGCTCCAGGTCACTTTTCCATTTCGGAAAATGCGGGAATGGTCAAAGTTACGCAATGGATCGTTCCGTCCTGCAAAATGATCTCGTCGGAATTGATGAACACGATTTCCGCGTCGGGATACAAATCCTGGTAAATTTGACGGACGGTTCCCTCCATCTCCTCATATCCCGTATAACCGGGAACCAGCAATATCTTTCCCGATGCGCCGTTGATATAGGTCGCATTCAAATACGTTCGAAAAATATAATCGTAATTGCCGGGTTCTTCCTCCGCTCCGTTAAAGACATTCCCGATCATGAAACGGCTCAATTCTTCTTCCGTCACGGCATATTCCGAGGTTTTGTTTTTGACATTCTCGCGACACGATTCGATGATCCATTGGATCAGATCGGGATGATCGTCGAGTAACTTGCTTACCAGTTGATTCAACAAGGCCTCTTCCTCGTTGACAAAGCGGCGGGAATCATCTTTTTTCAGGATGTCGAAGATGATGGCGGGTTGGTCGGATTCGGTGTATTCTCCGATTTTCTGCAGGGTGTAGACAAAATACGCAAATCGCCTTAACGTCCAGCGTTCGGGCGTTTCCGTCAGCGGCGCGGGAATTGTATATCCGCCGGATTCGAACAGATGTAACGTCAACTGCAACGCATACGAGGGAAGTTTCGAGATTCGTTCGAAGGCCGGCATCGGCATTCTCACCACGCGGCGATTCGGAAACCGGCGCTGCAGCAGGGCGGCGTCGTTATCCAGAATACGACGTGTCTCGTTATGCAAATAGTGCAGATAGGGATTCTCGTCGGTCACGTCGTTCGGATATTCCGCCACGAGAAACGTGGTTTCATTGACCGGTTTGAAAATCATGTCGAGATGTTTGATCGCATCGCCCGGCAGCGGATCGAGATAGGTTATATTTTTCATCCCATAATAATATTTCAACAGGAGTTCCACATCCGTACGATGCCCTCCGTTGATAAACAGGGATTCGGAGGTAAGAAAGACGTCTCCCATGCCGTCGAAAAAAATCTCTCCGCCGCACAACTGAAACGGAACGCGAATATTTTGGACCTCATTCTCATGACGTCGATTCAAATGATAAACCAAATACATCGCCGCCGAATCATCCTCATTGCGTTCCATCGATTCGGCCTGTCCAAGTTCCACGTTGCCGAAAACATCGGCAAGCGGCGCGCTGAAGGAACTGTCAAACGTGTAGGTTTGCTCATTGGCCACGCGCACGTCACGATACACGGCGTCAGTAACGAAAATACGATGTTGTTTGTCGGTGACGAAAAACGGACCGTAATCGCGTATCCATTTCGTATTCAGTCGCGCGGGGAGCAGAATGATACGCTGTGACTCTCCTGTCTGTAAATAGCGATTCAATTCTCCCGCCTGGATGCGGTATAAAATTTCCTGGAACGCGATCAATTCCCGTTCGTCCACGAGCAGGATCACATCCGTGCAGCGAATCGCGTTTTTGATGATGGCCTCATAGAAGTCAAATAAAGCCGGATTGGCAATAGCGTCCTCATACGGCAATCCCACCACCAGCGCTTCCACCGGCTTCCATTCCGGTATCACCCGTTCGATTTTGCGCGGATAGGAGGGAGCGCGAAACAGGGTGTATTCGTCAACCGGCTGGCGGCTCTGTTGTTCAACAATTTCCTTGATCCGTTCCTGCTCATAAGGATCGGAACACCCCAATAATCCGATCACCCCCAGAATCCAACCCATCGTCAAAATTGTATGAACCACACGCATCGTTTTCCCTTTCTGATGGCTGCGGCAATCAAAAACCGGCTTATATGATACTATCACGAAGTGGAAAAGAGGAGTTACAGATTTGGATCGAATCAAAAACAGGGTTCAAAAACAAATGGTTTGTACGGAATGGTTTTTATCTCGAACAACAGGAAAGAGAGAGAAATCCTCGAATTTATTGGAGCGGGAGACGGGGTTCGAACCCGCAACCCTCAGCTTGGAAGGCTAATGCTCTACCAAATTGAGCTACTCCCGCATGAACGGCAAAAAAGAGCGCAATCCATTCTTATTGAGCGTAAATATTATCCTTACCCCGCGAATAATGTCAACCGGATTGATACACAAAATGAACTTGGATCAACGCAACTCGTGAACGATTCAAGCAACAGTTTCATTGAGAATGGAAATCAAACGTTCCGCCGCCTTTTGGGCGCCATGCACATTCGCTATGGGATAGGAGAAAGCCCGGATTTTCTCACCCCGATCGAACAGCGTATCGAGAAAAAGCCACCGGCCCGAAAAAAAATCTTCACTCGCCAGTTCGAGAACGGGAATGTACTGCCTGCTTTCCCGTACCAGCACATCGTGTTCGGGAAAGTCTTCCCGGGGCGGATACGCCATCGGCGTTTGATGCGCAATACATTCCGTAACGATCCCATATCCCATTTTCGTAAGGACCAAATCGCTCGCGCGAACGGCGTCGGGGTGATAGCTCGCATAGGGATCTAAAAATCGCACATTGGCGGGACCGGCAAAACGACGATTGAACGTCAAAAAAGTGATTTCCGCATGGGCCGCCAGACGATCGACCGGAATATGCTCGAATTCATGACCGCCAAACGAAATGAGCACAACGCGTTCGTGTTCTTCGATGCCGAATCCCCGTCGCGCTTCCAACCGGCTTCGATTCGAGCGTCGGGCAATGATGGGAATGTCCTCGATGTGGGGAAAAACCGATAAATCACCGGACAAGGGCGTGCGGAGAAGGAGAGTGGTCTCGCGATAATAGGCTGCAATGCGATCGATGATGGTTTGAAATTTTGCATTATATTTCACGAGTGCGGAAAAGATCCAATCCCAGCTGAAATTGGCGATGATGACGCATGGCCGATGAACGGCCATTGCCGTCGCCGTGGCGAACGGCGAGATATCTCCGACGATAAGCGACGGTTCCCGTTCGTCGAATCGGGATGCTTCTTCGGCAACCATCGCAGGATATTGGTCCAACAGATCGCGCCATGTTCGATAAGTGCTTTCCACATCCTGATGCAGGCAATCAAATTGAACGACGCCCGGATCGTGACGCCGTTCCTGATAGTGAAACCGTCGCTTGATGGAGCGTTGGAAAAGCCATTGGGGAGCGGAGGTAACGATGTCCACGTCGATCCATTCGGGAATTTCCGAGATCACCGCGATTTCTCGCGTGGAATGACCGAACCCATGGGAAGAAATGTAAAATCGTATTCGCGGCATATTTTTTCGTTCTCTCTATAATGGATTTGTATTTCCTGGTACTCTATTACGAACCGGAATGATTCAATTCGTTCGCTCCGGATGGATGAACATCGTATGAATTTGACCGCAGGGTGTAAAAAATGGATTGATGGTGCTTCTTGTTTTACGGGAATCCCTGTTGTCCTTCCAATATATAAGATAGAAGGAGATACCGATATGGAAAACCCGGATGAACAGCTGGTGATCGTGTGCACAACCGAAGACCAGGTGCAGGAATTGCTCATTACCGGTGCGCTGGAAAAAGCGGAAATCAAATATACTGTTCGCAGCTTTGAGGATTCCGCTTACGACGGATTATTTACTCAGCATTACGGACATTCGCAAATTCTCGTGTTCGAACATGACGCGGAACAGGCAAAACTTATTGTTTCCGATTTGATTTCTCCATAAGATGGAGATTCCGGCTCATCCCCTGATTTCAGTAAGTTACACAAAATCAGGCTGTTTGAAAACGTAATCACGAACGTGTAATAAAATGTAATAATTACTATTATATTACGGCTTGACGAACGCGCCGGATGTTTGCACAATACTTGGTTGTATTCAAGCGATGTTTTCCAATATTGCAAAGAAAAGATAATTGATGGAGGAGGCTGTTATGTTGAACAGGCGAGGTTTTACGCTTATTGAATTGCTGATTGTGGTGGCGATTATCGGGATTCTCGCTGCCATTGCCGTGCCAAACTTTTTAAATGCGCAGGTTCGCGCGAAATCGGCGCGAACGTTTGCGGATTTGCGGATGTTGGACGAACAGGCGAAGATTCGCCATATGGACACCAATCGCTGGCTGATCGACGGGAATGATACCAGTGAAGATGATGGAACCTTCAAATGCGCCTATCCCGGCGGCGTACACTTTTTCGGTGTTCAGTGCTCCCAGGCATTGGGCGTAAAGTGTAACGGAATCGGTGATAACTTTTTCAACGGGCAAATCTGGGCATTGCTCACAACGCCGGTGAACTATATCAGCAGCATTCCCCAGGATCCGTTTGGCGGCGGGCTGTTTTACGGATACGAAGATCGCGATTGTGCGAATGGATCCCACTGTCCGCACTGGCTCATGTTTGCCGCTGGTCCGGATGGGGATCATGGCGACTGGATCGATCGTACCGCGGAAGCCTACAATCCCACCAACGGCCTTGCCTCGAATGGCGATGTGTGGCGTATGCACATTTTTAAGCCGACTTATTTCAATACAGAATTCATGGGCATCGCCACGGTAATTTATTAAAAATGTATTCTCTCCATAAGCGGGTGTGCTTTTAAAAAGCACACCCGCTTCGTGTTTTACCTTTGAGCGAAAAATTGAACCACCCTGAATTCACCCTGCATTTTCGCTTCTTCCGATAACCGGTTTTTTGATCGGAAATCGGAGGAATTCATGCGATTTCTTGCCAATCGGACTCTTGACCACTCCCTCACAATGATGTTAAACGAAAAATGCCTGGCTGCGCGCGAGATGCTGCCGAATCGGGAGATGGTTCGGACAACCTTTTTCACAGGTTTCACAGTCGATGCATCGATCGGCCCGGCGTGAGAATGGAAGTTCCGCATACGTCGCGCGCGCCTGGATTGCATCGCCGCATTGATCGTAATAATAATCGGAACAGCGCATAATCGTAGAGACATCGATCCCTTGCGGACACTGGCGGGTACATTCCCCGCACATCATGCAATCCTGTTTCGGATTGGTTTGCGCGTATTTGTAGAGGCTCCAGTCTTCCTGTCCGGTCAAGACTTCTTTCGCCGCTTTGGCATAATCGTCGAACATTTCGAACGAACCGATTCCTTTATTGATAGTGGCAATGGCGGGATTTCCCATTAATTTCTTAATATAGGCGAGCTGCATGTCACGGTCTCTGACGCCGCTCATGGATTTCATGACCATCACGCCCACCTTATTCTCCTGCGCCAGTTTCATTTCTTCCGCCATGGCGTCGAACATTTTCGGATTCATCGCCGGCATGACGAGAGAATATAATCCGCTCTTGATTCCCACATTCGTGCTGGCTTTGATTTCCGGATTATGGCTGGTCAATCCGGCATAACGTACTTTCCCCTCCTCTTTCAACATCGTAAACAGTTCCAAAATCCCAGGATCTCCTGCGTCGTCGCCGTTATTGCGATTGAACATGAAGAAATCCACGTAATCCGTGTTCATCGTTTTCAGCACTTCGTCTAACTTTTTTAAAATATCATCGTTCGATTTGCCATAGGGAATAAAGTTGTCCTTTAACGCAATATAGACTTTATCACGCATGTCTTTCATGATTTTTCCCAACTCGACAATGGATGAACCGCCGATGTAGCTGGTGGACATGTGCACCAAATTAACGCCTTTCTCGATTCCGTAACGATGCACGTCCGGTTCCATCACCAATCCGCCCAACGAGATGGCGGATAGATAAATGTCCGTGTCGCCCAATCGGCGATAGGCCATTCCATCCTGCTGATTGAGAATCTTCGGAATGGATTGATTGTCCGCAGCCAACGCCGGAATAGCGGCGGCGGGGGCGGCAATTGCCAGAGAACCGCTTTTAAGAAACGAACGTCGCGAAAGAGTATATTGTTTGCTCATCGTGTTTAACCTCGCGATGGATGGATTGAATTCCCTGCTCATTAAATCATTCTTATATAATCAGGCAAGGATGACTTCTCGATTTGTCGAAAATTGAGCCTTTTTTGTTCCGAGATATCTCAACTTTCGGCGTTATCCACGGTTTGGAGAAAAAATCACCTGATGTAATAGAGTAGGAAACTGGTAGGAACTTTCCCCTCCCAAATCCTACCCCGTCAATGAGAAGGAATCGCTTATCCCCCCGTTGACGGGGGGATTATAGGGGGGGACGATAGGCAAAAAAAAGGCCTGCCAAAAATTGGGGAGGGTTGGCAGGCTCGCGAAATGGGGAGAATGGGATGTAAAATCTATGTTTTACATGCCCTAATAAAGAAGCACATATCGTGCCAAACCATTTTATGGGCTTTCAATTTCTAACCTGTTTCTACCTGGATTCTTTTAACTGTTTGAAAAATAAGAAGATAATGTATATCGGCCATATTGAGGAGCGCCATCGTTTTTATGAATCAACTTTTGAAAAAATTGAAATTATGCCATTTTGATCTAACCACTGTTCACTTTTGACACATTGGAATCCTAAATCCAGGACAAGCGACGTATTCTGAACAAATGGAATAATTTTTACGGATGAATTTGCGTTCGAAATTGGCGTGAAGACTTGAACTTTGCACAAAAATTCGTAAAGTAGTGTATATGGAATTGGTTTTCAAGAAAGTATGACATATCCTTTGTAAGGAGAAGTGAGCTCATGAAGCAAACAATGCTTATCATTCTTGGAGTAGTCACAATTATTGTCGCAGGTTGGGCAATTGTCGGCGAAACCGGAGCCGTTGGTCTGAATGCGAAAATCGAAAGACCGTGGCTATGCCCGACTCAACTTTACCTAAAGGCGGATCTGCAGGAAATCAACCACCCGGATCTCTTTAAGTGGCGTTTTGCCAAAAAAGCGCCGCCGGTGGAACCCGAGCCGGTTGTGACGCCGCCGCCGACACCTCCGCCGACGGAACCGCAAGTTCGCGAACCAGAGCCTTTAAAATGGGAACCGATGCCGGAAAAACTCGTTTATTTCGATTATGACAAGTCCATGTTGAGACCCGAGGCCAAAGCCGCCATTCAGAAAAACGTGCAATTCCTAAAAGAAAATCCCAATACGCGGATTTTGATCGAAGGCCATTGCGACGAACGCGGCACGAACGAATACAACTTGGCGCTGGGTGAACGACGCGCGGAATCCGTCAAAAATTACATGATTGAGTTGGGAATCGATTCCAGCCGCATCTCCACGAAATCGTGGGGAGAAGAAAAACCCGTGGCGCAAGGACACAATGAAGCCGCCTGGAAACAAAACCGTCGAGCCGAGATGTTTTTCGCGCGGCAACAACAGTAAACTCAGCTAAAAACAATTCCATAAGTGCTGTTGTTTTTCCTTGAGACGGTTTCCTGATCGAATACAGGAAACCGTCTCTTTTTGTTAAAAAACTCATTTGTTATTTCCAATCATTTGACAGCGCTTCCTTTCGTATCAATTTGAGACAAAAATAAAGAGAATAGAAAACCAGACGGAAACAAAACTTTCAATCGACATGACTTTCGATCCTAAACTGTTGTCAGAAGATGACATCGACGAAGACGTAATCCTGGCCGCGATCGGAGAAGTATCATCGGATGTGATCACTCGTCTCGACGCGGAAGGCCGCATTCTTGCGTGGACGCCTGGCGCTGAACAGATGTTGGGTTTTACCCGTGACGAAATTATCGGTCATTCGGTGAATATAATCATTCCCGCCGAATTGCAGGAATTGGAACGGGAACGAATCCGAAAACAAATTGAGGGCGGCGTTGGCACTCTGAAAGAAAAAACCACGCGGATCCACAAATCCGGAGACATCGTGCCGGTGCTTTTGACCCGCGTACCGCTATACAATCGGCAAGGTGAATGCGTATCGCTGCTTGCCATTCTCAAAGATCTTTCCGCCGAAGAACAACTGCAAAAGCAAATCGAACATTTACAACGGGATACCGCCATGGCCAAAGTGGCGGCCAAAGTGGCGCATGAAATCCGAACGCCCCTCGGCGTCCTCTTTCTCAAATCCGATTTGTTGGTGGAGCGTCTCGAAGGCGCATTCGAGGAATGGGGTGCGGGAGACGCGGAACGTCATCGAAAAGTGTTAAAAAAATGCGTGGTTGACATTCAAAAACAAATTTCCCGACTGGAAGAGATCGCCAACAATTATCTCCATCTTTCCAAAACACGCGCGATGGAGAAAACCGATGTGAATCTGCGGATGTTCATACGCGATACGATCACGGAGCTGCGGGAACATTATGCGGAAGAAAACATCACTTTAAAATTTGAAATGCCGGAAATGCTTCCTATCGTGAAAATCGATATCCAACAATTTCAACGCGCGTTTGCGAATCTATTTCGCAATTCGGTTGAAGCAATGAGAGGAACCCAGAGAAAAGACGGCGAGGTTTGCCTTTCCGTTCAATGCCGGAACAATCAGATCGAATTCGTTGTACGCGACAACGGTCCGGGAATGCCCGAAGATATCAGGAAAGCCGCATTCGATCCGTTCACGACCACGAAAAGCATCGGAACCGGATTGGGACTTTATCTGGTGCGGGAAATTGTCGAAAATCATGGTGGAACCATCCAAATCCATGCCGTTGACGGCAAAGGCACGACGATTCGAATTGTGATTCCCTTTCAAGAGGAATAAACCAAGTGTCAATCCGTAGAACCATTTTGATCATCGATGATGACGCCGATTCGCGTGAGGTGGTGCGCGAAGCATTGGAAGGCAAGCAATTCGATTTTCTGGAAGCCAAAACCGGGGAAGAAGCGATTGAGTTGTTCACCGCGCACGATATCGATGTGGTTACCTGCGATATCATGCTTCCCGGCGCGGATGGAATCGAAGTGCTTCGCCATATCAAAGAGGTGAAATCCGACGCGCAAGTGATCATGCTTACCGGATTGAACGCCGTCGACACGGCAGTGGAAGCCATGCGGTTGGGCGCGTTGGATTATTTGACGAAACCGATTCGGCTCAAAGAACTCCGCGTCGTGATCGATCGCGCCATCCAACAAAAAGAATTGACCGAAGAACGCGACGAATGGCGGCGGCAGGTTGCCCGCTATTCCGGGCGATTGCTGGGCAAATCGCCGGCGATGAAACGCATATTTCACATCATCGAACAAGCCGCTCCCACGCGCAGTACGGTTCTGTTGACGGGCGAAACCGGCACGGGCAAGGATCAGGTGGCCCAGGAAATCCACGAACAGAGCCGGCGCAGCAACAAACCCTTGATCAAAGTGGATTGCGCCTCGTTGCCCGAGTCGTTATTGGAATCCGAATTGTTCGGACACGTGCGCGGCGCGTTTACGGGCGCGTTCAAGGACCGCAAAGGACGCTTCGAGCTGGCCGACGGGGGAACGCTTTTTCTCAACGAAATCGGAGAGATGTCCGCCGGCGCGCAACAGCGCCTGTTGCGCATTCTGCAGGACGGGGAACTGGAACGGGTCGGAAGCAACACGACGATCCACGTGGACGTGCGGGTGCTCGCCGCCACAAACAAGGACCTGCAGCAATGCATTGCCGAAAACAAATTCCGCGAGGATTTATACTATCGATTGCGTGTGGTCCAAATCCATCTGGCGCCGTTGCGGGAAAGGCGGGAAGATATCCCGATTTTGGCACAGTCATTCCTAGAACGATACAGCGAAGAGACCGGAAAAGAGCTGCAACAATTCGATCACGATGTCATTGAATTCTTTTTATCCTATCCCTGGCCGGGAAATGTACGCGAATTGCAACACGCCGTCGAACATGCCGCCATTTTCGCTCAAGGACGCGCCGTGACGCTTCACAACCTGCCCGAGGAGATTACCCGAATGCCGGTCTCGTCGGTTTCGCGCGCGCAAGATAGTGCGCAAATCATTGAAAAATATGAAAATAGCATTGTGATCCCGATCGGGTCGACGCTGGAAGACGCCGAATTGGAAATCATTCGCTTGACGCTGGAAAAAGTTGGCGGAAACAAGGAAGAGGCGGCAAGAGTGTTGGGATTGTCGAGAAGTTCCCTCTATCGACGCCTGCCCAAACTGGCGCAGAACGATGAGAGTTAAGTGATCCGCCCGTTCTACCGCGAGAATGCATGGGATTGGCACATATACTGCTTGGTACACAAGGTATGATGAGGCTAGCGATGCCAGACATTAACAACGGTAATGAGCGATCATTTATCCGCCAACTCCTGGCCGGCAAAAAAGTGTTGATCGTCGATGACGATGACGACTACGCCGAAGCCATGGATGAAGTGTTTTCGCTGCAAAATTGCCAGGTCACGCGGATTTTGGATCCCATTTACGGCATTCAACATGCGCTGTCGGAAAAATACGATTTGTTTGTCATCGACAAAAACATGCCCCGACTCAACGGCCTGGAATTCGCGCAAAAAATCAAGCAACACAAACCCGACGCGAAAATCATTCTCATTACCGCCTACCCCAACGACGAATCCCGTCAACAAAGCCTCGAAATCGGCATCAGTTATTACCTCCCCAAACCGTTCCGCAAAAACGACCTCCTCGAAATCGCTTCGTTTTTGATGCTGTAATCGTTTAACTTTTCAGATAAAACAATGCGATAGCGCCAATCATCAGGATTGCGGCGCTGATTCTTCGCGCGAGCACGGACAACTGCACCTTTTCTTCAATGTGCTCGAATCCGGCCGCGGCGACTACTGTTCCGAGCAGGATGGAAATGAGTCCGCGGCTGGATTGCACGATGTTCCCAAACACCACGCCGATGCTGCCGAAACAGGAAAAGAGAAACAACATCCCCGCAAACCAGGCGATGGAATACGGAATCGCATGAATCCACATTTGGCGCGTCAGACGAGGCAAAAAAAACAATGCGGCCAGGCTGATCAATCCGCAAAGAAAATAACTGAAACATACGCATAGCGTCGAACCGTGAAACAGTCCCAAATAAGCGAAATGGCCGATCAGAATCTTGATGTTGATGTCCGATAGTGAATAGCCCACGCAAGCGGATAGAATCCATACGATGCATTGCCAGGGCATACTGCCTCCCGACCAATTCAGGACGGCCGCCGCCGCCACACTCATCAAAACCGCCAGCCATTGCGCATAATTCATATCCCCGTCGAGAAATAACACACTGATGAGAGCCAGGATAAACACTTTCAAGCCCAAAAGCGGCGAGGTTCGCGATGCGGAAGAATTTGCCAGCGCCAAAAAGAGGCAGGCATGGCCGAGCAGGTAGAATATGGTGCTGCCGAATAACGAGAGCGCATAATCGCCGAACGGCGGCATTGAATCCGGCCAAAAGAAGGGAAACAGAAGCAACGCAAAGATCGCCAAGACGATGTGGGAAAGAGTCAGGAGGTAAATCGGATTCGTCTTGAATTGTTCCGAGAACATGCGGGAAAACAGATAAGCGAAGGATTGAAAGGTGGCCGCTCCCACCCCGAGAAGGATGCCGATGACCATAACGCTTCCGTGCTGCAAAAATGAAACGCCGCCGTCTCGGCGGCGCTCGCAAAAAGCCGGCGCGACGCCGGCGCCATATTTGCGGGCATTCCGCCCGCAGGAGTGGGCGCAAATTCAAGGGGATTGCTTGGCGGAGGCGCATGGGGGTCGAACCCACACATCACGCGACAGCGCGACACAACGGCTTTGAAGGCCGCGGGAGCCACCGGGCCCCTCCCACCTCCGTGATTTTCTATTTTATGGGGATTTTATGAACAATGGAACCCTTCGGATCGGTTCGTTTCAAAAAAGGATCTCCGGATTCCCCCGGGAAAAACATTAACAAGTCGTAGGATGGATTAGCGAAGTGTAATCCTTCGATTTCGTAAAAAGATGGGTTACGCCTAACGGCTAACCCATCCTACACTTACGCGAACTCGCAAGATCAGTTTTCGTAGGGTGGGCTCAAACCGCGCCGTTTGCGGTTTAACCCACCGATTCTTGCGATCAATCAAGGTTTGTGGTGGGCTACGCCATTGCTTTGAGCCCACCATACAATACTGGCACGAGTATCTCGGCCATCCCACGTTGGCGGATGCCATCCTCGACTGGCTGGTTCACGACGCCTACAAAATCACTTTGAAAAGGGAATTCATGCGCAAGAAAAAATCCAAACTCCGGACATCCGGTGACGAGACATCCCAAAAATAACATCCCCCCTATTCCGAAAGGAGTTCAAAAATTACGTGAGTGAAGCGGGGGCAATTCCAGTCGGCCTACGGCCTCCTTCCATTGCCCCCGCTTCGCTCACAACCCAAAAACGTTTATCATGAATCGCCCAGCTTCCACGG
>QZKN01000066.1 GCA_003598175.1 Candidatus Omnitrophota bacterium | reverse complement strand
CTGCCAGGCTGTCCCCCGCCGGTAAATTTGATCAAGAATGCGTTGACGGCGATTTTGGAAAATACATTGCCGGCCAAAGGCGCGGTGTTGGCGCCGGATTTGACCCTGTGCAATGAATGTCCGCGCAAGGAAACCAAACCCGATAAGATATTAATAAAAGAATTCAAACGGCCGCACCAAATTCAAATCGATCCGGAACAATGTTTGTTGGTACAGGGATTGCTCTGTTTGGGGCCGGTGACTCGCAGCGGCTGCAATGCGCAGTGTATCGATGGCAATATGCCCTGCACCGGCTGCCTCGGACCGACGAGCCGGGTGCGCGATTTTGGCGCAAAAGCGCTTGCCAATATTTCTTCTCTTCTCGATTCCAATGACGAAGAGGAAATCAGAACCATCATTGAGCAGATTCCCGATCCGGAAGGCACGTTTTATCGGTACAGCCTTCCCGCATCGCTGATGCATAGTTGTGTGAAACGCACGGAAAGAGGATTAGCATGACACGCACCATTACTATCGATCCGATTACGCGTCTCGAAGGTCATGGCAAGATCGATATTTTTCTGAACGACGCGGGGAACGTTGAACGAGCGTACTTCGTGGTTCCCGAATTGCGCGCCTTTGAGAAATTTGCAGAGGGACGACCGGCGGAGGATATGCCGCAGATCACTTCCCGCATTTGCGGCGTGTGTCCGACGGCGCATCATATGGCCGCGACGAAGACGCTGGACGATTTGTATAAAGTCGAACCGCCCATTCCGGCAAAAAAAATCCGTGAAATGGTATACAGCGCCTTTTTTGTTGAGGATCATGCGCTCCATTTTTACTTTTTGGGCGGGACGGATTTCGTTGTCGGTCCTCATGCGCCGAAATCGGAACGGAATATTCTCGGCGTCGTGAAGGTCGTCGGGCAGGAGATCGGTAAAAAAGTGATCGCAATGCGCAAGGAATTGCGTGATTTGATCTCACTCGTCGGCGGCAAGGTCATTCATCCCGTGTTTGGATTACCCGGCGGGATTGCCAAGGCATTGAAACCGGCGGATCAGGAGAAATTCAAGGCTGCCGCCGATCACGCCGTCGAATTCGCCTTGTTTAGTCTTGATTTATTCAATGACGTGGTGTTGAAGAATAAAGAATATGTCGATTACATCACCTCCGACGCCTACAAACACGAAACCTATTATATGGGGCTGGTTGACGAGCAAAACAAAGTCAATTTCTATGACGGCCAACTCCGCGTTGTCGCGCCGGATGGAAAAGAGTTTGTTAAATTCAACTGCCATGATTATTTAAAGCACGTGGCCGAACACGTGGAACCGTGGACCTACATCAAATTTCCGTACCTGAAGGATTTGGGCTGGAAAGGATTCGAGGAAGGTCCGGCGAGCGGCGTGTATTGCGTGGCGCCGTTGGCTCGCTTAAATGCGGCGGAAGGAATGACGACGCCGCTGGCGCAGGACCATTATGAACGCTTTTTCAAAACCTTGGGCGGGAAACCGGTTCACTTCACGCTGGCCAATCACTGGGCGCGGTTGATCGAAATGTTGTATGCCGCCGAACGGATGAAGGAACTGGCGCATGATCCCGACATCATTAGTCCCAATGTGCGCACCATCCCGAAAGAAATACCGAAAGAAGGCTTCGGCGTGGTGGAAGCGCCGCGGGGAACCCTCTTTCATCATTTCCAAACGGATGAACGCGGATTGATCACGAAAGCGAATTTAATCGTTGCCACTCTCAACAATGCCGCTCGCATAGCCATGTCGGTTGATAAAGCGGCAAAAAGCTTAATAATAAACGGAGAAGTGCATGACGGCATCTTGAATCAGATCGAGATGGCGTTTCGCGCATACGATCCCTGCATCGGCTGCGCCACCCATGCGCAAACCGGCCAAATGCCTTTGACTCTTCGGTTGTTCGATCTGCAAGGGAACGTTTTGCGTGTGATACAATAGGAATGAAATTGGATTCCGGAATTTCTACGTGAAATCCTTTGTTTGGCGGGATGCATCAGGGAGGAAAACAGGAAATGAAATATTCGCATTTTTGTGATTGTGGTCCTCACGTTCACTGCCTCGAACCGATTGTTCATGCAATTTGTGAAGAATGCGGGAATGAATACATTGGTCCCGAATGCGATGTGACCAATCCTCTGCCGGTCTCTGTTCGTGAAGATGGAAGAATTCTATGCGAATCCTGCCGTCAGCGTGCTGCGCGACAAGAGAATGGTACGGTCGTCTAAGATTTGACCAATTAAATAGAACCTACGATACTGCAATCAACCTCCTGCAGTCACCAAATTTGCCCCTCCACCGTACCGGCAGATGTCGCCCAAACTGATCAGCCCGTTTGACGGAGCGTAGAGCGCCAGATCGCCGCCTCTGCGGCTGCCCACCCGATAATTCAACGGCGCCCACACGCCGCCCGAATCCAGATCGTCAGGCCCGAAACTGGTCATTCCGTATCCCTTGAAATAAGGCCAGTTTTTGAAATGCGTCTGTGCGGCCGTGTCGATTCTGGCCCATAAGCCGTTGTAATTAACGTAAACATAAAATTTTTTGTTGCTGGGACCGCTTTGGCCGAATGTGCCTTCGCCGAACGGATCTTCCTGCATGACGGACGAGATATAAGAAACCGGCGTGGTCAGATTGGTCAGGCTGGCCGTGGTGTAACCGCCGACCTGATTGGGGAAAACGCCCCACGGGTATTCGTTGTGATCAACGAAATACGCTTCCAATGCTACCGTGAATGCACGATGATCGGCTCGCACGCGCCCGATTTTCGCGCGGATTTGCGCGTTGAGAAAATTCGGCACGGCAATGGCGGCCAGGATGCCGATAATGGCGACGACAATGAGCAGTTCGATGAGGGTGAAAGCGGTTTTTTTACCCATGATATTGATCCGGAGCAACTCGATGGATTGCCCGTCTTTTGGATTCATCCTTCCGTATTGCATATTTTATAATAACAGGGGCAGACATCCGTGTCTGCCCCCTCTCTTGGCATCATCGTAGCAATGAAACGGAATAGAATTTAATAAATCGACCAGTTTGGCGTCGCCGTCGGGCGTTCGATAAAGAACAATCGCTCCACGCCCGCGCCTTCCCACGGAAACGAGGTGTGATTCCCGGCAAACCAATCCAACGCGCCGTTGTCATAATCGATGGCGAGCACACAGAATCCCACCATATCGCCGACGCTCGGTGGAAAGACCTCATTGCTGAAATCGCCCTGCATGGACGACCATGGAATCCGGATCTCGACCGACCAATCCTGCGTACTCGGATCGACGTTTGCGGCATAGTCACATGCGGGCATGATGTCGTGAGTGATCCAGCCGCCGAATGCGTTCTTGGCGGAAATATTGCCGGAGCCGTCGTCGGGCGCAATGGTGGGGATGTACATCCAATTCGTGTCCGCCTCATCCGGCGTTTCGGCGAAGACAAATTGCAGTGTGTCCGAACCGTTCGGATCCGGTCCGACAAAAGAGTAGTTGTCGTCCTGCACGGAAACCGCGGCGTAGAAAAACTCGTCGTCCCACATAAAATAGTAGGCGGCGTTGAAATCGTTCAGCGATGTGGGCTTGGCGTATTGGGGATTGTTGACGCCGCCGTGAACGAAATCCGGGAAATACGGATCGGCAATACCCGCCAACGTTTCTTCGTTGATGATCATCGGCTGCGCGCCTTCGTATTCACCCGGCGAAACGACGCCGTCAATGGTAATCCGTTGTCCGGCGGCGAGTTTGACCGCATTCACCGGCCATCCCACTTGTGGCGGCGCGGCAAAAACCGTGCAGAAAACGTCGTCGACGTAAATCGATGTCCCTGCCGGAGTCTTCGAATAGAGTTGAATGGCCATTTGGATACGATCCTGCGGATCGAATTGCAGGCGCAGGCTGTGTTCGAACGGAATCCACTGATCGAATGCGGCGGGAGCGGTGATACTGCCGACGTTGTTTTCCGTCACACCGTTCCATTCCTGCACGCGCAACCAAATATGAGAATTGGCGTCCCACGAGCCTGACGGAACATAATAATAGCCTTTCAACGTGACGGTTGCGCCTTTCGGAATGGTTAAGCCATCCGCGATGTCCTGCACGACGGCGTGATATTGATCGGAGCCGATTCCCTTGATTTCCAACGCCGAAGCGCCGGAGAATTTCTGCGCGGTTGACAAAGCGAAATCGCCGATACTGCCCGCCCCCTCGTGCCGCCAGGGTCCAACGGTATCTTCGAATCCGTTGTTTTTGATCGATTCGTCGAGAAAACGAATCCAATCGATTTCCACGGTGTAATCCACAGTAGAAAAATCGCCGAAATCATAACGAATGTAATTGAACCAACCGTCCCAGGCCTCACTTAAATTCTGGTAAACGACAAACCACTCGCCTTCCACAGGTACAGACCAGGTTTGATTGGCGTGTCCCCCTTCCATCGGGAACCAATAATTATTGTATCCACCCAGACTCATCCCCGAAGAAATGCGCATCCGCGCCGCAATTCCACCCATCTTGTCGGCGTTGTAGGGGCCGCGCGGCGCTTCGATGTAGGGATCGTTGGTTCCGGCTGTAATCGTGGCGACTAAATTTCCGTTGAATGCTTCCAGCGTTGCCACGCCGTTTCCGACGGTCCAGCCATTCGTGTTTCCATCCGTGTTGAACTCCCAATTGGCGTCGGACCAGGCCCAATATTCCACTTCCTCTTTCGGCGGCATGATGTCCACGAAAATATCGTCGAAATAAAACGTCTGACCGCTGGGATTTTTCGAATAGAGTTCCACCGCCAGTTTTTTCCGTTCCGCCGGTTCATACTTCAACGTTAACCGGCTTTCAAATTCGAACCAGTCATCGAAAACCGTGACTGCAATCGGAGGACTGAGATTTTCTGTCGTTCCATTCGACTCGTTGATGCGGAACCAGAGCTGGGAATTGGCGTCCCACGCGCCGGCGGGAATGAGCGCCGCCCCGACCACCGCCACTGACGAACCTTTTTCCAAATCCAAACCGCTGAAAATATCTTGAGATAATCCCTGATAACGGGAACTACCGAGGCCGGCGACTTCAACGCAAAAATATTCGGAATAAAACTCGGAATCGGTCACCGTAAACTGATTCATATTCCCCTCGCCGATGTGTTCCCATGAATCCAGCCCGCCAAACTCGAAATTGTTGTTGAGGATGTGATCATCCACCAATCGAATCCAATCGATCTCGACGGTGTAATTTTCCTGCACGTTATCTGCGAAGTCGACGCGAAGAGAATTGATCTCACCTCCCCATTGCATGGGGCTGTCTCCGCCTCGCGCGGTGACCAGGTCGATATAAATGATGTTCCATTCATTCGGCATGATCACTTCGTAATTCGCGCTGCCGTGCGATCCCGCGGCGGGGAAATAATACACCGCCAGGCCGCCCGAACCGAACGCGTCGTAAGACCATTTCATTTTCATTTCAATGCCGGTAATGCGGTCGCCGTCGAACGGACCGGTGGGACCGTTGATGAAGGGATCGCTGCTGCCCGCGTTGATCTGCACGATCAGTTTACCGTCTCGTACTTCAATGGATTGGATGGCCCCGTTTTTCTGCCATCCTTCCCGGTTGCCGGCTTCGTTGAATTCCCATGCCCATGCCTGCAAACTCATCACGATCAAAATGAATACTGGCCAATAAAATAATTTTTTCATGTTCTCATTCCTTCCTTTTGATAAATATTCCGGAACGCAGACATCCTGTCCGCATCTTTAGGAGCGCGGACATCCTGTCCGCATCTATGGATGTGAAACCCTGATTATTATGCGTTCATATGCCCGAAAATAAAAGTAGGGGCAGGTCTTCTGCCTTCCCACTTGAGAAAAACCCGAAGATGCCCCTACACTCAGATCAATCATTAAATCCTGCCGAACTATATAAACATGTGATACTTGTCTCTCCTCAATTAACGATAGTCCTGTGCCCATTCAACTCCGCTTACGCCTGCGATTTCATACATGAAGATCGTCATGATTTGCATCGGATCTAAAGCGGCTTTGTAAACACGGGCGTTGTCCATATAACCGATCCAGTTTTCACCGGATGCGCCTTCATTGTCTCCTCCGAAAAATAAGGGTTGAGGCTCCGCCAATGCCTGGGTTATGACTTTTGATCCACCCATCACGCCATTTCGATAATACGTCAGCTGATCGCCTTTTTTGACGACCGTATGAAACAGCCAAATTCCGTTGGGAATATCTTCGTATTCCATATTGTCGTTGCCGTTGCCGTTCATGTGCCACTCAAACTTGGTCGGTGTAAATTTAATGAATTGGCGGGGGACAAAATCAGCGGGCGTGATATTCATGCGATTGCCGATTACGATATTGTTGCTCCCGTTTCCTTCTCCCTGTTTGGCCCAGAACGCCCAGGTAAAGTCCTGATCAAAGGCCATGACGGGAATCAATCCATCGCCGGCAAGTACATATGCGCCTGTTGCGCCGCCGGCGAAGCTGATCACCGATCCACGTTCTGGATCGTTGACCCACACGGAACCGTTTTCGCCCAATCCGGCATTCACATTGAAGACGGTGCCGTCATTTCCATTGCCGCTTGAATCATGAACGACATCTCCGGAACCTTCATCGAAGTCCCAATATCCGACCGTACTAACGCTTACGCTTTCTTGCACGAAGAGATTCACTATTGCTTGCGTGCTCAATGCGACGTTGTAGATACGAGCGTTGTCCATATAACCAATCCAGTTTTCACCGGATGCGCCTTCATTGTCGCCGCCGAAAAATAAAGGTTGCGCCTTAGACAATTCTTGTGTTATGATTCTTGATCCACCCATCACGCCATTTCGATAGTAAGTCACAATATTGCCTCGTTTGACCACGGCATGATGCAGCCAGACGCCGTTTGGAATATCATCGTATTCCAAATTATCGTTGCCGTTGCCGTTCATGTGCCACTCGAATTTGGTTGGCGTAAATTTAATGAATTGGCGGGGAACAAAATCAGCGGGGGTAATATTCATGCGATTACCGAATACGATATTGTTACTGCCATTTCCTTCCCCCTGTTTGGCCCAGAACACCCACGTAAAATTCTGGTCGAAACTCATGACAGGAATGAGACCATCGCCGGCGAGAACATACGCGCCGCCCGCGCCGCCGCCGAAACTGATCACCGACCCGCGTTCGGGATCATTCACCCACACGGAACCGTTTTCACCAAGTCCGGCATCCACGTTGAAGACCGTCGCATTGTTCCCGTTCCCGCTCGAATCCGCAACGACATCGCCGGAGCCTTCATCAAACTGCCAAAAACCGAGCAGACCTTGCGCATCCGCTCCCATTACTGCGAACAAGCCAAATCCTACACAAATACACCACACCCATACATTCTTGTTCATCATCGTTCCTCCTGATTGATATGGCAATGTATTGATTGCATTGGGCGTTATGCCCAATTTCTCATTTTCACTCAAGAATACAATAAAATCCCTAAATATTTTAAAAATAATTTATGTTAGGGCGAAAGAACAGATCAACCTTTTTAACGATCATACGATACAACCTGCCAAAAGTCAACAAATCTCATGGATTATTCGGGGGAAAAACAGAATATTTCAGGCATTGATCTTGATTTCATGGCGTGAGTGGTTACTATTTATACTCGCGTAGGGGCTGTAGCTCAGCTGGGAGAGCGCTTGAATGGCATTCAAGAGGCCAGGAGTTCGATCCTCCTCAGCTCCATAGACTTACGAACTTCCCGGCGTTCGTGTGTGCATGACATAAGCAAAAAAACCCAGGGCAGGCTTTCACGTCTGCCCTTTTTTTGATTCAGTCTACAATATTGGCATGTTCGCCGCTCTGTTTCTGTTGATTCACGACAAGGAATCCTCCCGCCGATTGATCGATTTCCTCGTTGGATGTAACCGTGGTACCGTCCCCATCTCATTCATCATTCGTATTCAAATTCCTTGCATTCGAATACAAAAAACCTGCGTCGCGGAACCGTCACAATTCGATTTCAGGCCATTATCCCACTTCCCCTTCCTACCCGATAGCAGCTCGTCCCATTCTCCTTTTCCCTGCAGGGCGTCTTCTCCGCGCAATTCATATGTTTGCAGCTCGGACGTTCCGTTCCATACGGTCAGGAAAACGTTTCCCTCGTCATCCGGGCCGAATCTCTCCACCCGAATGGACGCTCGATTCGCGCGCGCGTAGGTCGCCGGTTCCCAACCCGCCTCCGCCACGCGTTTGATGAGCGGTTGATAGCGTTGAAACAACGGACGATCGCGATTATATAATTCCGGATTCCGCCAATACGGATCCTCCGCCGCATTGTGGCTGAACATGCTGGGAAACATACCATAAAACAAGCAATATTGAAAATAGTTCTCCACATACGCCGTCGTCATGTTCTCGAAGCGCGTGTTCATCAAAAACAGATAGGGTTTTTTGCCCGACATCGTCCGCCGGTAATTCATCATTTCGTCCGAATCGGGTGTGAATTGCCGATTGCGAATCCAATCCGTTTCCGTTCCCATGACGTCCAGCCACGGACAAAGAAACGAGAAGCGATACGGCACGCCGTTTGCAAATAAAAGTTTCTCCCTGGCGTGCATTTGTTCCCCTAAATAGCGCGTAAATTCGTATTGCGAGAAAGATTTATGCAGAACCGGCCGATGTGCGTCCATCGTGAACGTTAACGGCGCGGTCGTGTGTTGGAAATGCTCTTCGCGAAAATTCAAATCCGCCGTTACGTAGCCTTCCAACGAATCCAGATATTCCCCGTCCTGTTCCCCTTTCGCCGTGGCGCCGTACAGACGCTCGGCGGTTCGTTCGTTCCACATCATGTTTGCGCCGGTGATCTCGCCGGGCAAATGCGGGCTGGGATTCAAGCTGAACACCGCGCCGTCGCACCACGGCTCGTTGCGAAATTTCATCTGATATCTCCCGTTTTCATCAAACATGCCGGAAGACAGCAGCGCCTGCGCGTTACGCCGTGAATTGGAGGACTCGGTGGTCGATGCGGCAAAGCGATTCACCATGTCCATCGCCGCTTCGTAGGTCCGCGGCGTGTCTTTCGGCATTCGCATCCACCACGTCGACGGTTCGGAATACCGAAAACTCAATATCCCCGCTTCGTCGTCGAAGGGAATATTGTTCGTTCCTTCATGATACTTGAATCCGAAATCCTGCCAGCCGGCGACCGTGCTCACGTCCGTGAACGGCATCCAAATCCCTTGATCACGGCTGCGAACGAGGAAATACTCCGGAAAAATGCGATAATAACGATCCGCCGCCGAGCGAAATCCCCACTTCGGATCGGTGCGATAAAGAACAAATTGGAACGGCGCGGCGGAGGGGAAATGTTTCGTTTGCGGATGCAGGCCGAAATCAAACGCCAGATAGAACAGACCTCCGCCGCTGCTATATCCCAGTCGGTACTGGCAGGGAGAACCCAAATCGATGCCCATCCCCAATCCCATCTCCTTCGAAAAAATACACGCGAAGGGATAGCGTGAAAGTTTGCCGTTGCCGCCGGTTCCCATATCGACCAGCGAAACAAATTCGTTGTTCGCGTCGATGCGCCGCGAACCGCGCAGGTGATCGCCCCATTCCCATCCCTCTGCCGCGATCGGCAACACAAAGACGAGAGAAATCGCGCGTGGTTTGCGGGTGCGATCCTTCACTTGTCCTTCAAAATGAATGGCGTTTTCTCCGCTGATGATTTTCATATCCAGTTCGAGATGCAACGCTTCACATGCACCGTCTTGAAAAGCGTAATAATCCGATCCGGCCGCGGCGTCTCTCGCCAACATCCCGTTGGGACCCTCCGCCAGCGCCAGAGTTTGATCCCCGATCCGGATCGCGGATATCGCCCCGGATCGCGGATTGATCCTCACATTGAATCCATCGCCGCTCACATAGTGTTTGGCGTTTTTCGACTGAACATCGGTCGGCATTGGCTGTGCATGGACGCCGTTGAAGGGATACATGCCGTCCGGCGGGATCAAGGCAAACGCCGAGAAATCATCGAACCACACGCGGCCTTTGTGTCCGCGGAACAGGGCGTAACAGGAAAGCCGGCGGATGGGTTTGTCAGGCATGACGAAAAGCGTTTTCTCTTCCCAATCATGAGTCGCGACGGAAAAGGGAATTTGATGCCCCCACGAGGATGTCCCGTCGCTGTGGACGATGTCGATGTAAAGGGAGTAATTGCCGTCGGCGGCGCCATCCACATCCTCCGCGCGGCTCCAGCCGCAGAATCGAACCGGCTGCGGTTGCGTTTGATTAAGTTCAAACGTCCATTGCAATCCGCGTGTTTGATTGCCGGTCGTATTTTCACAAAAAGCCGCAATTGAGCCGTTTCGCCCCTCGCCGTCGCGAATCCGATAGCCGTCGCCGTAGGGATTCAGGCCGGCCAATTGTCCGCCGTCGGATTGTTCCAAATTCCCGTTGCTCATCAATTCCGCGACCGGGCACTGCGAAAAATCAATAACCTTTAAAACCGGCGTCGGCGCTGCGCCGTGGCTGAGAAAAGCAACATTTCCAATGAACAGAAAACCGATAGTCGAGATTCGTCGCATTCTTGTCAGATTCATGTTCACCTCCCGGAAATACAGAAAACTATTTTATATATATTAAATATTTACATATTATACAGAAGAATGCGCACCCGTACAAGATCGATCCGACGAACAGGTACGTTACTATTTCAGTTATGACAACAAATTGGCGTCGGCTTTACTATAATTTTTCCACCCTGCTTTATATGAAAATGCCGGAGCGCGGGCATCCTGTCCGCATGTGCAGACCAGAGGTCTGCACCACAAATTTTCATCCTTCGTTGTGACCAACCGGTCATGGCGGTTTATATGAAAATGCCGGAGCGCGGGCATCCTGCCCGCATGTGCAGACCAGAGGTCCGCACCACAACTTATTTTCATCGTTCGTTGTGATCAATCGATCATGAAGGTTTCTATGAATATCTTCTCCTCCCCCAACCCTCCCCGGCAACGAGGCGGGAGCCCATTTCTCCCCGTTGCCGGGGAAATTACGAGGGGAATTAAATAATAAATAATTAGAATTTACAGGGCAAATCCAATTTCCGGATTCTAAAAAAATACATTATGACAGGAAGAAAAATAGTGATTACACAAAAATTCCCTCTCCCAAAAGCGAAGAGGGAATTTGAATTGTTTTCCACAGAATTCCAAAACGACGCCGGAGGCGCACTTTTCTTTAAACCACCGAACCTCTTACAAAGAAATCCAGGTATGCCCGTTTTTGCTGCTTTCGACGGCTTTTTCGACGAAGAGAATTCCCATACGGCCGTCGTCGACGGTGGCGTATTTCGAACCGTCCGTGCCTTTATAGGTTCCGGCCTGATATGCGCGCACGTCCGCTTCGAAGCAGCGGTGCAATCGCGCGAAGGCGTCGTGAAACGCTTCCGGATGGCCGGATGGAATCGTCGGCTCCGCCATCAGGTCCGCCGGCAGGTCGCCGAGAAAACCGTCGTTGGCTTTGACTTCGCCGCGCCAATACACGCGGTCCGGTTGGCCGGGCAGATGAATCGTGACGCATTCCGGATTTTCCTGACGCCATATCAGCGTGCCTTTTTCGCCGTTCACTTCAATGCCCAAATCGTTTTTGTGACCGATGGCGATCTGGGAGGCGCGCACCAGCGCTTTTCCCCCGTTCGCAAGTTCACAATACACGGTGAAATGATCGTCGAGTTGGCGTCCGGCCACGAAGGTTTCCAAAAATGCCTGCAACTTCGTGACATTGAGACCGGTGACGTATCGCAGCTGCATCAAAGCGTGAGTGCCGATATCCCCGCCGCAGCAACTCGCTCCCGCGCGTTTGGGATCGACTCGCCATTCGGCCTGCATGACGCCCATATCTTCCGTTCGGCTCGCCAGCCATCCCTGAATGTAGTAGGAATCCACCCAGCGGATGTTTCCCAGCAAACCGGAAGTGACGATGTGGCGCGACAGGCGGCTGGTCCAATGCCCGACGTAGGTATGCGCGGTGCAGAATGGAATATTCGTTCCTTTCACCAGCGATACCAAGGCTTCGGATTCCTGCAAATTCACGGTCAATGGTTTTTCACAGAAAACCGGAATTCCTTTTTCCAGCGCTTTCTTGGCCGGATCGAAATGCACGTGATTGGGAGTGACGATCAAAACGTAATCGACGCGTTCACCCGCCGGTTTTTTCATTTCCTGGTCCAGCATTTCGTCGTAACTGCGATAGCCTTGAATCGGATAAGCCCATGCTTCCGCTTCTTTCATCGCAATGGCGGGATCCGGGTGAAGAGCGCCGCAGGTTACGCGACGGGTGCCGTCGAAATGAATGGCTTTTTGGTGTGGATTGACAATAAATGCGCCGCCGCCGCCGCCTATCAATCCTACATTCAGAGGTCGAACCATAATCATTCTCCTTTCTTCAAAAAAAGCAATTTTGTGAGTAAAACAGGTATCCTCGCCTGTACCGTTCATTCATCGTTGCGTCGTAATTCATGGTAACGCCGCCGTCTCGGCGGCATTTCCATTTCGTCTGAATCAGGATAGGCAGGATAAGATAGGGACATACATAATCTTTTAATTTTTAGAATCTTGTAAATCCTTAAATCCTGATCATCCTGATTCAGAAAAGGACATTTCCTCCGCATTGTCATGATCGGTTGATCACAACGAAGAATGAAAATTCCTGTCGTAGGGGCGGTTCGCGAACCGCCCCTACGACAGGAATTTTCATATAAAATATGCTACCGTTTCTCCGCCGGGAAATACAGGTTCGGAACACATTTTTTTCCGCTTTGTCTTCCTCGTGTTCCACGCATCAACTACTATACTATAATGAAATTTGGCCAAAATCGGCCATGCCGGTACGAATATAGGTGTAGGGGCAGGTTTTAAACCTGCCCCTACTTCACAGGTTTCCAACCTGTCCCGATTTCAATCAATTGATTAAGGAATCCATATGTTCTGGAAAAAGAAGAAATCCGATGAATCTGCTTTAACCGATCAAAAAATGCAAGCGTCCGAAACTCGAACCGCTGAAGAATCAGCGCCTTCCACCCCAAAGAAAGGATTGTTCACCAAACTTCGCGAACGGCTGCGCTCGACCAGCGAATCCATTGTTAAAAAAGCGCGCACGATATTCCGTTTGCGCGGAAAAATCGATGACGATCTGTTGGACGATCTCGAAGAGGCCTTGATTTCCGCCGACGTCGGCATGGAAACGACGCTGGCTTTGATGGAAGAACTGAGAAACCGTATCCGCCGGGAAAAGAAAACCAATTCCACCGACATCAACTGGCTTACCGATACGCTGCAATCTCTCATGCGGGATATGCTTGAGCAGGGGGACCGAACGTTGAAAGTGGCCGAGGTGGGCCCCAGCATTTATTTGATCGTGGGGGTAAACGGAGTAGGGAAAACCACCGCCATTGGCAAAATGGCGGCCCGATTTAAAAGCGAAGGGAAACAGGTGCTGATCGTCGCGGCGGATACGTTTCGCGCCGCGGCCATCGAACAATTGGAAATATGGTCCAAGCGGGCGGATGTTCCGATCGTACTCGGCAGTGAAGGCGCGGATCCTTCCTCCGTCGTCTACAACGCCATGAGCGCCGCCAAAACACAAAAACCGGATGTGGTCGTGATCGACACCGCCGGCCGCCTGCACACGAAAACCAATCTGTTGCAGGAATTGTCGAAAATGTCGCGAGTGATTTCCCGCGAATTCGACGGCGCGCCGCAGGAAACATTATTGGTTCTTGACGCTTCCACCGGCCAGAACGCCATCACCCAGGCCAAAACCTTTCTCCAATCCTGCGGTTTGACTGGCCTGATTCTCACCAAAATGGACGGAACCGCGAAAGGCGGAGTGATTCTCGCCGTACATAAGCAACTCGGCCTGCCGGTTAAATTTATCGGCGTCGGCGAAGGCATCGACGATTTGGAACCGTTCGACCCCGATGCCTTTACGCGCGCGTTGTTTGCTCAGGAAAATCAGAACGGCGATTCGGATTAAGGTTTGATTTTGGAAATTTTTGATTAAAACTCGATCTGTTTATTGAAAAATCGAATGTTTCTGTGATATGGTATATCATGGTGTCATCTGGGTAATTCATATCAATTATAGGAGGAAAGGGATTATGAAACATTCGATAGGTCGATATGGTATGTGCATGTTGTTCATTTTATTGTGTTTTTGCGTCGTGGGATGGTCTGCGGATATCGCTGTGTTGATCCCACAGGCGGCGATTTTGGCCGGTGATGATCCGGTCAATGATCCGCTTGCCAAGGAATTCACCATAGAAACCCTGATAGAACGCGGGGATGTCGGTATCGCTTGGCTCATCAATCATTTGGAGCAGGATTTGGGCCATACGGCGAACATCTACGGCACCGGTGAGGATGATCCGGGTTTGGTGGAAGAGGAAAACGATTTGATTTTCATAACGGAAGAGATCGGCTCCGGTAGTGTGGGGAGAGATTATCGCATTGCCAATAAACCAGTGATTTTTACCGAATCCTATATTTTGGATGATATGGGATTCACGAATGGGCAATCCGCATTCACTGGTGGCGCGATGACGACGACGCTCAAGGTTGTCAATTCCAATCACCCCATTACCAGGGGATTGCCGGAAACTTTTGTTCCGACCATCAACGATCCCGCCACCGGCGCTCCTTACGTGGTGACGTTCGGGACGGTGACGGATCTTGGCATTCTCGCCGGCATCGGCGACGTTCTCGTGGTAATGCCCACTTCTGTCAACGAATCCGCGAATGGCGTTGATCTTCCGGCGGACGCACCCGTCGTGATCGCTCTCGAAGCGGGCAGTACGCTGGACGCCGGGGATAAAAACGACGCTCGTTGGGTCTTTATAGGGTACTCCGACGTCGATCCCAATGCGGCTTACGGGGGAGTGCCGGAAGAACGTACGCTGAATGTTCTTAACGAACATGGAATCCGATTGCTTGATCAGATTATCGCCTGGGCGTTGGGTGAAACCGTCGAGATCGACAATTGGAACGTGTATTGAACGGATTTCAAAAACGTGATGGAAAGGGAGCGACTTTTCTTCTCGCTCCCTTTTTTATTTTTTACATGAATAAAATTATCCCCAAATGGCGATGGCAATTTTCAACCGCTTGACAGAAAAAGGTAATCTGTATATACCTTACCGTTAACCAATCTCGGATAATTTTTCCCAGACAAATATCCGAATTCCCAATACACAGCATAGTGGAGTATGAAAATGGACAGAGAGAAGATTAAGGATCGTGTAATCGAAGTAATTGCCAAGGTTTTGGATGTCAATGAAGATCAAATCACGCCCGATGCGAATTTCATCTTCGATTTGGGGGCGGATTCGAGCCAAAGTATCGAGCTGGTGGCCGCATTTGAAGAAGAATTCGAAATCGAAATGGATGAGGATTCCGCATTGGGAGTGCAAACCGTTTCCGGTGCAGTGGAATTCATCGCCAATTATTTGGAATAAATTTTTTTTCATACTGCCGAATCGATCATTCGATCTTGAAATTACATCACGTGTGGGGAGAAAACATGTCGAAATCAACGAAAAATCTGGAAAGTATATTTTATCCGCAATCCGTCGCCGTCGTCGGCGCAAATAAGGTGGTTGGAACCGTACCCTACGATATCTTGGCCAATATCTTAAAAAGCAATTTTCAGGGCGCCGTTTACCCTGTCAGTCCCAAAGAGCGATCCATTTCGGGGGTTAAAGCTTATAAATATATCCTTGATATTCCCGATCCCATTGATCTGGCGGTCCTGGTTTTCCCCAGTTCGGTTTGCCATATGGCCGTGGAGCAGTGTGGAAAAAAAGGCGTCAAATCGGCGATCATCATTTCGGCGGGATTTAAGGAAACCGGGCCGGTCGGCGTCGAACGGGAGCGGCAGATCAAGGAAATCGCCGCGAAATATGGTATTTCCTTTATCGGTCCGAATTGCCTGGGCGTCATCAACACCGATCCCATTTCCCAACTGAACGCTTCCTTCGCTCGGCAAATGCCGGAAGAAGGCAATATTGGATTTCTATCGCAGAGCGGCGCCTTGTGCACCGCCGTTCTCGATTATGCGCGAGCCAAGCACATCGGATTTTCCAAATTCGTCAGTTTCGGCAACAAAGCGGACATCAGTGAAATCGATCTGCTGTATTATTTGCGGGATGATCCCAAAACGAAGGTGATTTTGATTTACCTCGAGGAGATCAGTGACGGCCGGGCGCTGTTGGATGCGGCCAGAAACATTATCGCCGAATCGGGGAAACCCATTTTGGCCATCAAGTCGGGGCGAACCAGCGAAGGCGCGGCGGCGGCCGCGTCGCATACCGGCTCGTTGGCGGGAAGTGACGAGGTGTGCGACGCCGCGTTTCGCCAGGCGGGCATCATTCGTTGCTCCACGATTGAAGAAATGTTCAATTACGCTATCGCCCTGGCCTATCAACCTCTCCCCAGAAGCAATCGCATCGCCATTATCACCAATGCCGGCGGACCGGGAGTATTGGCGACCGATGCGGCGATCGACTGCAAATTGGAATTGGCCCGATTTTCCGAAGATACCACGAACATCTTCAAAAAGCATCTCCCCAAAACCGCCAACATCAATAATCCCGTGGATGTCATCGGCGACGCCCGGGCGGATCGGTACAACATTGCTTTGAGCAGCGCCTTGAAAGATGATAATGTGGATGGCGTGTGCGTGATTCTCACTCCGCAGTCGATGACGGATATCGAAGCCATCGCCAGGGAAGTCTGCCTGGTTGCCGATCAGTTTGACAAACCGCTGTATGCCTCGTTTATGGGTGAAGCGGATGTGGCGGCGGGAATCGACATTTTACAGCGGGATAACATTCCTCACTACATCCTGCCCGAATCAATGTGTAAATCGTTTGCCTGCGCGTATCGTTTCAAACAATATCTCGAAAAACAGTGGAATCCGCCCACCTTGTTCAGCGACGTCGACAAGGCAAAAGCGCATGCGATCCTCGATGCCGCAATCAAAAACAATCGGACCTACATTCCCGAATATGAAGCGACGAAAATCCTCGAAGCGTATGGCCTGCCCACATTGCGCAACGGCATTGCCACGACGCAAGAGGAAGCGATCTCACTGGCTCAACAAATCGGCTTTCCGGTGGTCATGAAAATCATTTCGGAGGACATTGTTCACAAGTTCGACGTCAAAGGCGTGGTTTTGAAAATCCGCGATGAAAAAGACGCGGAAAAAGCGTACGACTCAATTCTCGCCAACGTGAAAGAAAAAGCGCCGGACGCGGTGATCAAAGGCGTCAACGTGCAAAAAATGGTCAGTCACGGCAAGGAAGTGATCCTTGGATTCAAGCGGGATCCTTCTTTCGGCGTGGTTACCATGTTCGGATTGGGCGGCATCTTCGTTGAAATCTTTAAGGACGTCAGTTTTCGCGTTGCGCCGGTCGATCCGCAATCGATCGGGGAGATGATTCGCGAAGTGAAATCCTATCCGATTCTTTCCGGCGCGCGAGGAACGCAGCGCAGCGATATCAAGGCGATTGAAGAAAGCATCCAACGCTTGTCGCAACTGGCCATCGAATGCCCGCAAATCCAGGAATTGGACGTCAATCCTTTGATTGTCAACGAACAAGGCGAAGGCTGTTTCGTCGCGGATGCGCGCATCATGCTTTAACGAACACACAGGTCGGGCAGACACATAAACGTCTCCCTCCCCTGTCATGAACATAGCGAAAATTTTCGTATTTAAACCCCAAAGGGGTGCAAGATAATAGCCCAGGGCAACGCCCTGGTTGAGAGGTTAGCACAAAACCAGCCCTGAAAGGGCGCAAGAACCGTAATTCAATGCTAGGGAGTCTGCCCGTACATCTTTTACAAAATTCGGTATATTCACATCCAGCTTTATTCAGGAAAGGCGCATATTATGACTTTTCGTCCTTTGAATGATAACGAAATATCCATACTCACAAATCAGGGATGTCAGTGCGAAAACTGGAAACAGGTATCTGTTCATGAGCCGTTTCTGCCAGAACGTGTCCTTAATGTCCGCTTCAGCGGAGAAGTAAAAATCGGGAATATGGACTCCACCATCTCTCTGCCAGGCGGCATCCAAAAATCCTGCGGCCTTTATAACAGCCATCTTCACAATTGCACTATCGCCGATCACGTCTATATTGCCGATGTGAACACGCTGGCCAATTATGACGTCGAAACCGGCGCTATTCTCGAAAGCATCGGCTCTCTACTCGTGGAGGGAGAAACCGCGTTTGGCAACGGCACCGCAATCGAAGTCCTGAACGAAGGCGGCGGTCGGCCGCTCATTCTGTTCGACCGTCTCTCTTCCCAAATTGCGTATTTTTTAGTTCTGTACCGTCACAAAAGCGCGATGATCAAAAAACTGGAAGAGATCATTGCCGCCTATGTCAAAACCAAATTCTCCTCGAAAGGAAAAATCGGCGAACACAGCCTCATTTCAAATTGCGCCACGCTCAAGAATATTCATGTCGGGCCGTATACGACCATTCAAGGAGCTGCCCTATTGGAAAACGGAACCCTGGCAAGCGGCAAGACAGATCCGATTTATATCGGTCACGGCGTTTACGCGAAAGATTTTATCGTTGCGTCGGGATCGAAAATTGATGGCGCGGCGATGCTGACCGCATGTTTCGTTGGGCAGGGCGTCAAAATCGGCCGGCAGTATTCCGCCGAGAATTCCGCTTTCTTCGCCAATTGCGAAGGATTTCACGGGGAAGCTTGCTCGGTTTTCTCCGGCCCGTATACGGTGACGCATCACAAATCCACCCTTCTGATCGGCGGCCTGTTTTCGTTTTATAACGCCGGCAGCGGCACCAACCAAAGCAACCATATGTATAAATTGGGGCCGGTGCATCAAGGCGTTCTCGAACGCGGTTCCAAAACCGGCTCGTTTTCCTATTTGCTCTGGCCCTGCCGCGTGGGCGCGTTCACGGCGGTCATCGGCAAACATTACGAAAATTTTGATACGTCCGATTTTCCTTTTTCCTACATTAACGAAGTCAACGGCAAAAGCATGTTGACGCCGGCGATGAATCTATTCACGGTCGGAACCCGTCGCGACAGCGCCAAATGGCCGGCGCGCGACCGCAGAAAAGATCCAAACAAACTCGATTGGATCCATTTTGACCTGTTCAGCCCTTACACCGTCGGCCGTATGGTTCGCGGCATCGAAACGCTGCAAACTCTGTACGAAAACGCATCGAAAAAGCAGGATTACGTCACCCACAAAGGCATCACGATCAAGCGCCTGCTGCTGAAGACTTGCAGCAAGTATTATGAGATGGGCGTGAAAATTTTCATCGGCGACTGCCTGCTTGATCAACTGAAGCAATGCATGGGAAACGAGTCGCTGGAAGAACTGACAGGAAAACTGACTGCCGGAAATACGGGAAATTGCCAAACGTGGCTGGATATCTGCGGTTTGCTTGTTCCCGCCCAAACGATCGATAGCCTCCTCGAAGAAATCGAAAAGGGAACCTATGGCTCCATCGATGACATCAACAATCAATTGAAAAAACTATATGAGAATTATGAACCATCCAAATGGTCGTGGTGCGTCGGCCTGATCGAAAAACGATGCGGGATGAAAATGAATCAACTTCCTGCGGAACAACTCGTGCAGATGATCATGGACGGAAAAACCACCCGCGTCAAACTGAACAACATGATCATCAACGACGCCATCAAGGAATTCGACGAGGGCGCGCAAATCGGTTTCGGCATCGACGGCGACGATGAAATTAGAAAACGCGATTTCGAAGCGGTGCGCGGAACGGTCGATACGAACAGTTTCATTCGCGAACTACGCGATGAAAATCAGCGGATCGAGCAATTCATGGAACAAATCGGATGGAAAAAGGAACCCGTTTCCGAAAATGCGGATTCCCGTACAGTGTTACAGACCATCATTAAAGTCATAAAATCACAATGACGGAAATAAAACACAAACCTCCCAAAAGAAAATGGATTTCCTACACCTTCGGGCAGGAAATTCCTCCGTTGGAGCCGTTCGATCTCGATCCGGTTTCCGACATTCCCATTCGACTGGCGGTGGAGGAAGGCGTCATCAAAAAAACCGGTGATTTGGCGTTGTATCGGACTACGGCGGATTGGAACGAACATCCCAAAGGCAGTATCGTAATCGCCGGATTGATCGAAACAGGCAAACCGTTTGCCTTATGGATCGGCAAATCCTTCAATCGGGGGCAATCGACATCGGACACAATGGCTGATGATGACGAATCGGAAACAGACGAAGCCGATCAAACAATGGAGACAGCAGAGAAAAGTTGATTTTTCTTTTATTATTCCCTGTATTTTTTAAATGATCATTTAACGGGATCCTACCTCTTTCCTAACAATTAAAATTTAAAATTACCTATACAGAAATTATTCGGAAGATAATTTGAATGATATGAGGTAATTACGAATGTTTCAGAATACATCCGTCGTCCGGATTGATCTGCATTGCCATTCTCACGCCTCCAACCGGCCTTCGCTTTGGCTCATGCAGCGTATTGGTTGCCCGGAAAGCTTCACACCGCCCGAACAAGTGCGGGAAACAGCCATGCAGCGCGGCATGGATTTCGTTACCATTACCGATCACAATACCATTGACGGCGTGGATAGAATAGCGCATCATGATAATGTGATTATCGGCAACGAAATCACCACCTATTTTCCCGACGGCGTGAAGATTCACGTCGTTTGTCTGGGGATTACACGAGACCAATTCGAGGAAATTCAACAAATTCGTGAAAATATATTTGATCTCGTCAAGTATCTAAATAAACAAGACATCGTTCATTTTTGCGCCCATCCGCTTCATAAAGTCAATGGACGTCTGACCTGGGATCACTTTGAAAAATGCATTCTTCTTTTCAAGCGCTTCGAAATTCTGAACGGCACGCGCTTGCGAAGGATGAATCAAGCCGTGCAAATGGTTCTGGCCGCTTTGAATCCCACAATTCTCGACCAACTGGCAAAAAAACATGGCATCGATCCTGTCGGGGAACGACCGTTGATCAAATTCGTAACCGCGGGCAGCGATGATCACAGCGGTCTTTTCCTCGGAACCTGCTATACGGAAGTGGAAGCAACCACCCGCACGAAGGAAGGCGTATTGGAAGCCATTCGCCAGGGGAAAACCCACGCATGCGGCGATACCGACGGCTGCCTGACGCTTTCTCACCAAATAAACAGCATTGCGTACCAATACTATCGCAGCAAAATCAGTTCCGAATCCCAGGAAATCCTGACCGTCCTGGGGCATATTTTCCAACACCGGGGATTCAAAAAGGAAAAATCCACAAAACGGTTTCGGAAAACATGGAAAAAATTATTCTCGTATTTCCGCAAACCCAAAGGAACCGGGATCCATCTTTACGATGAAATTCGTGAAGTGCTCTCCAACAACAAGGCGCTCAAATCGCTCTTTCAGGAAGGATTTATCAATCGCGAAGAATACAACCGCAACGTGTTTCATTTTACGTCGGATGTATTGGACGAAATGATTATGCAAATCTGTCGTAAACCAAAGTCTCTTCCTTATTTTCTCGTTTTCGCGCCGGCACTGCTGGCGTCGTATTTCATGTCCACAAAAAATCTGCACGACGAAAAAGACTTGATTTTTGCTGCTGAGCATTGGTTGGGAATCAAACACGAACCGAAAGTCGCCTGGTTCACGGATTCGTACCTGAACATGGACGGTGTATCGAAAACGTGCTGTAAATTCCTGCAAGCGGCGAAACAACGAGGCAAACATCTAACGATGATAATTTCCACCTCCGAGATGATCGACGCTCAGGAACATCTGGTCAATTTCTCGCCGGTTCATACGTTTCCCATTCCTGGTTATGAACAATTATCGCTTGGTTTGCCCTCGATCCTAAAAGTAATGAAGTATGTAGAAGATGAGGAATTTGACAGCATTGTCGTCAGCACTCCCGGCCCTCTCGGCTTACTTGGGCTGATTTTGGGGAAATTGATGCATATTCCCGTTCACGGAATTTATCATACGGATTTGCCGCGCATTGCCCTGCAAATTTCCGATGATCCGATCTTCGGCCAATTGGCTTCGATGTTGACGAAACTGTTTTACCAACATGTCGACAGCGTTTTCGCTCCTTCGCGCTGGTATTTGCATGATATTTTTAATCTGGGTATTTCCGTGGAACAGACGCGTTTGTTGGAGCGATGGATCGATCCGGAATTCTTTTCACCGTCCAAACGTTGTGAATCGTATTGGGGAGCGCCTCAGCCGGTCAAATTGCTGTTCGTGGGACGTATTTCAAAAGACAAGAATCTTAATTTGTTGATCCAAACCTATCAGGCGCTGTTTCAACAATACGATAATTTTATTTTTTACATTGTCGGCGATGGACCGAATTTCGAAACCATGCGCATGAAAACGTCGAAATGGGACCGCTTCATGATGACTGGCGCAAAATTCGGCGAGGATTTGGCGAAAGCGTATGCTTCCTCCGATATTTTCGTATTTCCCGGTTTGCTGGATACATTCGGCAATGTTGTCATCGAAGCGCAAGCCTCCGGTCTGCCCTGCGTCGTGATGAACGAAGGCGGACCGCAAGAATTAATCCAGCCGGGAGTAACCGGTTTTACGGCAAAAAGTGAAAAAGGATTCATTCAGGCTGTGGGAAAATTATTGGAGGATGAAGAACTGCGAAAACGCATGTCGCAACAGGCGAGACTCCATGTCGAAAAACGTTTCACCGAAGAGCGGATTTTCAATACATTCTGGCGGAATATTACACACAGCGATTCCCAGAGCGGTAAAAAAAATGAATTCCCGGTTGAGGATGAAAGCCAATCGGCCATTCCTATCATTCCCGCATTCATCGATTGAACTGACTTTGCAAAGAATCGCTGTCAATACAGAAACCGTAGGTAGAGCCAGCGTCCCGCTTGTACGATAAATGTACCCAGGTACTCCGCACTCCGCCATGTTCAAAGCCACAATCAAAAATGAGGCAAAGGCGGCCTATACAGATTCGTCGGGCGGTCGCTTTTGGGGCCGAAGATGCCCAGGTCGCCGTGGCTGATCAGGCCGTTTGAGATATGGTAAAAGTCGCCAGGGTAAAGATTCAACCAGGAATTGATCTGGTCTGGTCCCCAACTGTTGATTTGCCAGCGATGCCCCCACGTTCGCCCGTTCCCATTGCCCTCATCGGTGACGTAATCATACGTGTAGCCATACGTTTGCCAGTCCGATTCGTTCATGAAGGACGCAAACGGATCTCGCGCCAGCGTAGAGATATATGCGACCGGCGTGGTCAGGCGGATATAGCGTAATTCGAGGGGATGCAGCCCTTGCACGCCGTCTGCGTTCACCGTCCACGGCGGATAACCGTTGTGGTCGATAAAATAAGCCTCAATGCCGTTTCGTAGCGCATTGAAATCCGCTGCCACGCGGCTCAATTTTGCCCGGATTTGCGCCTGGAGAAAATTCGGAACCGCAATGGCCGCCAGAATCCCGATGATGGCGACCACAATAAGCAGTTCGATCAACGTGAATGCATTCAACCTCATTTGTCTTCGCATGATTGATGCTCCTGTTATCGGAAACATACGGTGGGTAGAGCAAGCGTCCTCGCTTGCGTGACCAATGCAGGCGTCCCCGCCTGCTCTACCCACATTTAGTTTCCTCTGACGACATGATCCGAATTAAAATCATACTATACCATAAAAACAATCGCGAAAACAGTATTTTTTTATTTCAAAGGCAAATTCCATTCCCCGCGCAGTCGCCGGTATTCATCAATCGGCAGTTGAACCAGCAATGGATTTTTACCGGCATCCAGCCAATAAACCAACTGTTCCATATCCTCATCCTTCATCGCCGTGCAGCCGGAAGTGCCGACCTGCGGCCCATCCCAAATATGTAGAAAAATACAGGAGCCGCAGCCGGGTGTGATCGGCTCCCTATTGTGATCGACCACAATTCCCCAACGGTAGGGATTCCCCACCTGCGCCATCCATTCCGCCGATTGCCAGTCTTTTTCACCCACGTGATTTTGCCGGATGATTTGGTTGTAGTGCTTCGAGTGGGGATCGTCGACGCAAATCCATTCGTCGGTAATAGGAATGTAGGGCATTTTTAAATCCTGCACACGATCGGAAGACAGATATCCGAAAACCTGGCTTAACCGAAAAATTCCAGCGGGGGATTTGCCGTCGCCTTCTTTTTTAAGCGGTTTTTGATTCTCCCGAAACGGCTGCAATCCTCTTCCCCATCCCATCCCGTTTCGCCCGACAACGATATCGACTGCGGGTTTGATACCGCGCCACTGCTGTTCCGCATGGTCTCGTTCATACAGCTGCAACACGCCTTTGATCCCCATCCAATCGGAAACCGTCGTCACGATACACTGTTTCGCAACCGCCAGGCATTGCGATAATAATTTGGTGGAAGATGGTTCGCTCACAGAGTTTCTTGTTCTCCTTGTTATGCGGCTATATGTCAAATAAAAATTATGCGAGAGTAATATTACCATCATTTCACTGAGAAAAGGAGCGCATGACATGAACGCCCGTGAACGAATCCTGAAATCCATTGCCCATGAAGAGCCGGATCGCGTCCCCATCGATCTCGGCTCCACTCCCAGTTCGGGCATCTCCGCCATCGCGTATAATAATTTGAAAAAGTACGCGGGTATTCTTCATGGCCATACGCGCATCTATGACGTCGTGCAACAACTGGCGGAGCCGGAAGAATGGATATTGGATCGTTTTGGTGTGGATGTTCTCGATATTGGTAGAACCTTTAATATACGCAAAGATGATTGGTATGAAACAAGCCTGGCAGATGGAAGTCTGGCGGAATATCCAACCTGGTTTCGTCCAAAACCACAGGCGGACGGTCAATGGGAGGCGTTCGCACCGAACGGAACACGCCTTGCCGTCATGCCGAAGGGCGCAACCTTTTTTGATCAGACCTGTTTTCCCTACCTCGACGGGTATCCTGACGATTTTCGGAATCTACCCGATGCCATGGCCAAAGTGCATTGGGCCGCATTGGCGCACAGCCCGTGGGATCGCGCGGGAGAGCCTGATTTTTGGGATCGATTGCGGGAAAACGCATTGTCGCTGCGCCAAAACTCCGATCGCGCCTTGATGATCGTTTGCGGCTGCAATCTTTTCGAGTGGGGTACCTTTTTACGCCGACTCGATAACTTTTTAATGGATCTCGTGACGCAGCCGACAAAGGTCGAAGCCCTGCTCGACGCCTTGCTGGAAATTCATTTATCCACACTGGCAAATGTATGCAAGGCGGTCGGCGACGTTGCCGACATCATCCGTTTCGGCGACGATTTGGGGATGAACGGCGGACCGTTCATGTCGCCAACCACGTACCGTCAACTATTCAAACCACGCCATGCGCAGCTTTATAAATACGTCAAACAACACAGCCAAATGCACACATTCCTGCATTCCTGCGGTTCGATTTACGATTATCTACCCGACCTGATCGAGATCGGCCTGGAAATCATCAATCCGGTGCAGTCGTCGTGCCGCAATATGGAGCCGCAACGTTTAAAAACAGAATTCGGCGCGGACATTACGTTTTGGGGCGGCGGATGCGACACGCGCACGGTGATCAACCGTGGGTCCCCTGCGGACGTGCGGGACCATGTGAAACAGCGAGTGGATATCCTCGCGCCCGGCGGCGGATTCGTCTTTTGTACGGAACATAACATCCTGCCGGACGTCCCTCCGGAGAACATCCTCGCCGCGTTTGAAGCAGTACAAAGTTTGGGTAAAGCAAGCGTCTCGCTTGCATGAACAATGCAGGCGAATAGCGAGAACCAATTCTTGTGCTATGTTTTACGGAAATGTAAGGCCGCCGGGAAAACGCAAAACGTTGCCTTGGCTGATGATCCCGTTGCTGGGGTCGTAACGATTGAGAACGCTGAAACGGGATCGAACCAGGATGCTGCCATCGGGATTGAGCACGCGATGGTTCATGTTCGGTCCGACGCTATATACCACATAACGGGCCGGAACCAGCGAACAATCCGCTTCGTTGTAATCCGGCGCGGTTCCGTTTAATGTTCCAAAAGCGTCGACCGGCACCCGCACCGGTTTGATCGGCAGGAATGCGCCCGTAAAATCAAATCCGAAACCGCAACGTTCGTAATAAAGCAACGGATTCCCTTCGTTATTGAATCCCTCACGATCCAGCAAAAACGGATCGCGCAAGGCGGAATTGAGATAAGCCGTCGGCGTCGTCAGTCCTGCTGGTCCTCGGTCATGGTTGGGTGGAAAACCCGCCGGCATTTGCCATTCCACTCCCCCTTTATCTTGCACATAAGGGTAATTCCCATGATCCATACAATAAATTTCCAATGCCGAGGCCAGCGTCCGCAAGTCGTGTTGCGCTCGACCGACTTTCGCGCGCACCCACATGTTGGTCATGTTGGGAATCATAATCACTGAAAGGATGGAAATGATGGAAACTACGATTAAAAGTTCAATCAAGGTAAATCCACGCCTCATTTCCCCGAATCTCCTATACGGATTTGACGAACAGAAACGCAAAGAAAACAGAAACGCTCCACCATGATGCTTAATGATTTTTATATTAAAATGAATATCACAATCCAGCCTGCTCTGTCAACGAATATGGAAAAATAGTCTGGATATCACAAAGTAGTGAGCAAATCTCGCGTATCATATCATTCGATGGCTTTTGGCGAATTTCGGATGAAACGTTCCGGATTTTTTTTCTCACTTCAATAATAAGATGGACAATTTGGATTTAAACAATAGAATAGAAAAGGGATATGATAAGGAGAAACGGTAATGAACGTGCTCGTCGTGGACGATTCCGGCGCCATGCGTAAATTGATCATCTCCAATCTGTCCGCGATTCCGGTCTCCATAGATTTTGTCGAGGCCGAGAACGGGGACAAAGCCATTTATCAGTTGAAACTCAAGGAATATGACGCCATCCTGATGGACTGGAACATGCCGGGCATGTCCGGTCTCGATGCGGTTCACCATATCCGCGCGCTCGGATTTAATGTGCCCATTATCATGGTGACCACCAATACCGAACGCTTGAACGTCATTCAGGCATTGAAGGCGGGCGCCAACAATTACGTCATCAAACCGTTTACGAAAGAAACACTGATAGCCAAATTCAAGGAAACCATCTCCAAAACGATACAAATCTGATGTTATGTACCCTGCAGGCGAGACGCCTGCTCTACCCACGGTCATACAGAAAGCCTTATGACGCCGATTCTCACCCCACCGAAAACGAATTATAATGAAACCGAAATCCATCACATAAGGATAAAAAGGGAATGTCGCAAGTTGTTTTAATCAGCCTATACGATGAATTTTGCCTCGGTCCTCGCTATATCGCCTCCTTTCTTCGCCACGCCGGCCACCGGGTTGATCAGGTTTTATTCAAACATTGCCACGCCGCGTACGATGTACCTAAAGAAAAGAACGACCCCGGCGATTATCTGGAACATTTTTATGCCAGTATGAAAGAAATCGAACTCCTGCAGAATTTCATCAAACAAAAAAAACCACTCTGGATCGGTTTTTCCTTCATGTCCGTCTCATCCGGCCTGGCCGAAGAGTTAACGAGGCGGATTCGCGAAATCACCGGCGTACCCATCGTCTGGGGGGGAGTCGATACGACCGTGAATCCCGACTGGGCCATCGAGCACGCGGATATCGTCTGTCTCGGCGAAGGCGAACACGCGGCGTTGGAACTGACCGAAGCGCTGGAAGGAAAACGGGACCTGCTTTCCATCCAAAATCTGTGGATTCGCCGGAACGGCGCGATCGTGAAAAACGACATTCGTCCCTTGATTCAGGAACTCGATCGTTTGCCCTATCCCAATTTCATGGAATCGACAATCTGGCACATCGATCACGACGTCATGCGGCAGGGAGTGCTGCCGGATTGCTCTCCGCTCAATCCGTGGTACATCGTCATGGCCTCGCGCGGCTGTCCCTATCGCTGTTCCTACTGCGTGCATTCCGTCAATCACGACCTCGCTAAAGGCAAGGGAAAATATCTGCGACGCCGCTCAGTTAAAAACGTTATCGACGAGTTGGCCGCTTATAAAAAGAAAAAGCCGGATACCTCGCAGATTATGTTTTACGACGATGTCTTTACCTTCGACCGCAAATGGATCGCCGAATTCGCCGACGCCTATAAACGGGAAATCGATATTCCATTTTGGGTTTACACCTATCCGGAATTGTGCGATGCGGAAATTCTTGAACGATTGCGGGATATCGGCCTGATTTACGTGCATATCGGCATCCAAAGCGGCTCGGAAGAATTTCTGCGTGAAACCTATAATCGACGGCTGTCGACGAAAAAAGTTCTCAAAGCCGCCGATCTCCTTAAGCCGCTTGGAATTTATGCGATCTACGACATGCTGGTCAGCATTCCGCTGGAAACCGAAGACAGGTTGAGGGAAAGCTTGCATTTGCTTTTGAAATTGCCGCAGCCGTTCGGCTTGAACGTGTGGCCGACGCTCTATTATCACAACTACAAAATTACGAAACAATTGAAAAACAGCGCATTTGCCGGCGATGTGGTGCAAGTGAAGGGTACCCACGTCGATCTGTATCCGTCCGAATCCCCCTATCTCCGTTTCTGGCTTGTCATGCTGCGTTTGACGCGTTATCCGCAAATTCCACGTGATTCCTTTGCTGCATTGCTCGAAAACGAAGCGTTGCGTAACGATCCGACGCCGCTCGAAATCATGGAAAAAGCTTTATTCCAGGCCGTTTTCGTTCATAATTCCGAATTTCTGCACAAGGATACGCAAATCGAGCAGTTATATGCCGATATTTCTACCCTAAAATGGGAAAATGAACAATTGCGCAACCGAAAAATCATCAAATTACAATCCAAAATCCGGCAAGTGCTGCAATGGCCGCAAAAAGCGGCATCCACCGATAAATAAAAAAACTTGGCGTTTCTTATTGTCACGAATCATTGCTTCCATTCTTCCGTTTGTCTATAAAACACTCTATAATAGAGGTTTCATCCGGCTAATGGGTCGGAATCGATTATTCATTCAGTATTCAGTATAACTAAAGGGGGATCGTAGATTGCGAAACGCACCGTATCAGAAATCGTCAGGACGTAGTCAATCCAATTCCTATACCATCCAGGCGGGTTACTATGCGATTGAATATACCTTGCAGCCGTTGGAAACGGAATGGTCGGTTCCGAATTTGATGCATCACGGTTTTCGCGTCACACCCGAATTCAATGAATTCGATGATGTGGAATTGTATCTCACCATTCCCAAACGAATTCCATCGATCAACATTATTTCCGCGCAATTCGAAAACGACTTGCAGACGATTTCCTTCGCGGCTTATCGCGGCGAGGAATTGCTGCGCAGCAAGGAAGGGATCCTTCTGACGGAAATCGAACCGGAAGTGAACGGATTTCTCTACACCGAAGCGTCGATTTTGAAGAAAAGTTATATGCATAAATATAAATTTCGCGCGGTGTTGAAGCAACGGCGGAGAAGCCAACCCCAACCTCAACCGCAACGACCGACGCCGCCACCACCGGAAACCCGGCCTGCGGCTCCACCCGCGGAAGGAATCAATGAAACGCTGCAACGGCTCAAAAAACTAGAATCCATCACCGAACAGCTGGTCAACACGATTGAAGAATTGACGGAAAAGATCGAGGAGGGGATTCCCGTTTCGACTGCGCCCGCATCGACGGTGGAACTGCAATCTCCCACCGATCATGAGTCTGAATTTGAGAGTTATATTCGCGGTTTGGATCATCGCTTTACCGATCAAACCGGTCATATCCTTGCCGAAGCCGCAAAGGTGATTCCACCGGAATTGTTGAATAATCCTTCGTTTCAAATGTTCCAAAAACTGCGTCAGGCGCTGGCAACGAACAATGCGGAAGTGCAGGCGCTCAAACAGGCCAACGCCTGTTTCCGCCTGCCGGTCTTGAAATTCAGCGCCAACGTCGACGAAGCGATGAAAAAAATTAAAGGACCGGGAAAAGAAGTGGATGTTCAAAGCATTAAAATTCTTTCCTTTGACGAATATTTACACTCCGATTTCATCGATTTTCTCTGCCAATGGCTGGATAAGGACGTGGAGCCGCCCATCGAAGCGTTCAATCCCGAACAGGCCTATCGACAGTATGTCTTCAAAAATTACCAAATACGCTTGCGTGAAGTGAAGGAGGAAAGCCGGACAAACACCTTTTCGAAAGAAGCGCTGGACGCGGAACTGGAAAAAATCACCCGACAAAGCCTCATTCAACACCTCGATGAAATCGAAAAACTGGAAAAAAGTCACAAGGCCGAAATCCCCGACCTGCCCGTGATCGTCGATCAATATATAAAAGGGATTCTAAACGCGTTGAATATGAAAATGATTCCCGCCAAACGCGGCGATCTGTTCGATCCGAAACTGCATGAAAACCAGAATTCCACCATCCCGGCGGGTTCGATGGTGCAGCAGGTCGTTCATCGCGGAATTCTCGATACCGATAACAAGATTTTAAAACGTGTCAAAGTGATCACATGATTTTGTTGTGACAACGTCCCGGGAATTTCATGCATCAAGGGGATGACTTCAGGACACGAAAACTCACGCAGTTATCGGAGCCGCCGGCCGGATCGGCGCGGACAGAGCCGGATTTTATCTTTTATCATAAAGATGATGAACGGATTACCGCATGTGGAGTGTTCACAGATGCTTCTCCCTCGCCGCACAGTGATGACCAACCGGTTTTATCCCGCTCCGCCAGGATGCGGACGAAGAGAACCAATCCGGGCGGGGCTGGTAGGCGCAAACCGAACGTCCTGCCCGGATGAAATCAATGGGGTGTTTCATCCATCGAAACGAATTTGATTCCACACTAATTTGTTGGTATAATAGTAATCATGAAAGTTGAATGGGATGAAGATAAACGTCTCGCGAATGCGCGTAAACATGGAATTGACTTTGTGGACGCTGTAGCCGTCTTTGATGGCGATATCGTAACGATTGAAGATGATCGATTCGAGTATGGTGAACAACGCTTTTTAACATTAGGCGTGTTAAATGAACGTGTGGTTGTTATCATCCATACGGAACGAAAGAATGTAACGCGGATTATCTCGGTTCGAAAGGCAACCCGGTATGAAGAAAGAAGATATTTTGAACAAATCGCTGACTGATTGGGATCGAATCGATGCCTTGACCGATGAAGAAATCGATTTTTCCGATTGTTCGGAAATTACGCCGGAAATGTTTGAACAAGCGGTTGTACGGCGAGGATCGATATCCAATCCGAAGAAAGAAAAGTTGTCTTTACAAGTGGACAGTGATGTGGCGGCGTGGTTTAAGGAGCAAGGGCAGGGATATCAATCCCGGATCAATGCCTTGTTGCGAGCATATATGGACGCACATCAACGCACACAATAGGCCATGATTTGTGCTTACCATTGCATGTTTCTTTCAATAGAATCTGGCCGTATACGGTTATTTCTATGAAAATGCCGGAGCGCGGGCATCCTGCCCGCATGTGCAGACCAGAGGTCCGCACCACAACTTATTTTCATCCTTCGTTGTGACCAATTGGTCATGCCAGTTTATATGATATCATGTATGATCCGCCCGGTAGGATCATATTTTCATGATAAATTCAAATCACCACCCCATAACCCACCCCGAAATCCTCTTTTGAAATCAAACTGCGTTCCCCGTTCCTCCCACAAAACATGCGATATCCTAAAACATGAAAATTATTGTATTCCCCACCAACGTCTATTTCCGTTTCGCTGCTAACCCATGGATTTGCGATTTCATTCTCGCCTCCCGTCAATACTCGATTTCCACAGAGAGAAAAGGCCACGGAACGGACAGTATCCGTATGCCCGATGCAGGTGTAAATTTATTCGCTTAATTCTACCTCTAAATCCCTTACATATCATGACTTACAAGAGAAATTGCGTTTCTGGCACATATCTTGCTTTATTAGATTTCGGGCTACAAAGCGCTTTGTAATGCTGTACCGATCAAGCCCGGGTGGCGCGGCGCGCGAACTTCTTGCTCGCTGTCGCGTAGCTTGATTGCATGGACACCCACGACTACACCGTTTACGGGGCAATGAGGATTCGTATTATGGGATTCATCGTTGCTGCGTGAACCCAAAAGGTTTGATAACCGGTAAGTCGACCCGGTCGGAGTAGTGACCCGACCGTCCTGCCGGAAAAGAAGGGAATATCGCAGTGTTCCATGAAGATCCTTCCCCCGTTGCAAAGGTAGAGGGCAACGGCGGAAGGCATGATCGCGGAGTGGTGTCCGCGATCCTCTTCGCGAACACGCCATTTTCCTCCAACGGGTAGAGCAGGCGTCCCCGCCTGCGTCGTTCACCCGCCCGGCAGGTCGCGTAGGATGGCGATGAGCACAGCGAATCCCATCTTACACAAAACGTAGTCAAACGCAAATGCCCAGAAAAAAGTTGGGCGCCCAACAAAAAAAACAGAATTCTTAAATGGAAGAGAATACAACATAACAATACAACAACACGAAGATTAAATACTCCATACCATCGACGTAAGCGCTGGCAAAACGGTTCTGCGAGTGAAGGGAAATCGTTTGCTTGTATATTGATTCTATATCTTCAGGTTACACTAAAATTGAATATAATGAAAAGAGAATTTTCAAGATTGGGAAAATGGCGTCAAATCAATCGCCCTGTCTTCTCAATGTGTTCTGACTCTATTAAAAGGTAAGAGTAAAATCATGGTCCGCAAAACGTCTGTTTTCATTTTTTGCATTCTTCTCATCGCGTTCCTGTCTTTTTCCGCCAACGCGCAATCACAAAATCCGCAATCAATCGCCATCGGCGCCCTGCTGCCTTTAACCGGCAGTATGTCGTCGCAAGGCGAGTTGTACGCTACTGCCGTGAATATGGCCATTGAAGATTTTAACAATTATTTAAATCGCACCAACTCGCCCTATCGCATCCGCGTTCTTATCGAGGATACCGCAACCGATCCACCGCAAGCGCTGCAAAAATTACAACAACTGGCGGCAGAGGGAATCCGTTATGTCGTGGGTCCCTACACCAGCGCATGCGTGGCTGCCGTAAAAGCGTTCGCCGACCAAAACGACATCGTAATCGTTAGCCCGGAAAGCACCGCCATTTCCCTCGCAATCGAAGACGACAACATCTTTCGCTTGTCGCCCAACGACACGCTCGAAGCCAACGCGATTGCCCTATATTTCAATGCGCTGGGCATCACGCAAGTCATCCCGATCGTCGTGAACGACATTTTTGGCCAAAGTTTATCCACTCTGACACGCCAAATGATCGGCAGGAAAGGCGGCACAGTAGCCGCCCCCATCTTTTTTGAACCGAGTACCACCGATTTTACACAAATAGTACAAAACCTGAGCGTACAAGTCGAAGCGGCAGTCGCGGAAGTGGGCGTGGCATCGGTCGGCGTGCACATCATCGGCTTTGAGCAAACAATCGATATTTTTCATCAAGCCAAAAATTATCCGATTCTATCGCAGGTGCGATGGTGCGGCAGCGACGCCATCACTAAAAACCAAAAATTGTTGGAAGACGCCGAAGCCGCCGCCTTCGCCATGCAAACGCAATTCGCCAGCCCCATGTTTGCCATGGAAGTGATTTCCTACCCCATCGCGCCGACCGTTTCCGTGGTCGAGCGAATCAAGCGAAGACTCCGCGAAGCATCCGGCCAAGAATCCGACGCCTTCGCCATATGCACATATGACGGAATTTGGTTGGGAGGTTTGACAAGTGTGAATTGCGCTCCCTCCTGCGATTTCGAAACGTATAAAAATACCTTTCAACGAATGGAAAACATCTACATTGGCTATTACGGTCCCCCGCTGCTGAGCGCAGCCGGCGACCGGTCGATGGCTACGTATGGATTTTATACAATTCGAGAAAAAGAAGATGTATTGAAATGGGAACTGATTGCCACATCGTTCATTACCATGATCAACTTCGGCGAATTGGCCATCCCGAATCGAAACGAGGCCTTAACCGTTGCCGCATTGCTTCCGCTGAGCGGCAGCTGGTCGTCGCAAGGGCAATCCTCCGCGCGTGTTCTCGAATTCGCCGTGGAGGATATCAACAATTATCTCGCGCATGAAGGCAGCACGTTGCGTGTGCAAGTCCAAATCGAAGACACGCAAACCAATCCTGCCGTCGCATTGGAAAAACTACAATCCATTGCCGCCCAAAACGTCTCCCGCATCGTGATCGGCCCCTACACCAGCGCAAACCTGCAAGCGGTTCAGCAATTTGCCAACGAAAACAACCTGCTTTTAATCAGCCCGTCCAGTACCGCCACCTCCCTCGCGATTCCCGGCGATAATATCATTCGTTTAGTGATGAATGACGCCTATCAGGCAAAAGCCCTCGCAACAATGATGCACTCGGAAAAAATCAAAGCAGTGATTCCATTCGTCGTTAATGATGTGTATGGCAACGATCTGCTGGCCGCTTTCAAAACATACTTTGAAGAAATGGGCGGAACCGTTCTCGATCCCATCCTCTACGACCCGGCCACAACCGATTTTGCTGCCTTGGTCGCCAATTTATACGAAAAAGTCCAAAATACAGTGTTACAATACGGCCCCTTCTCCGTTGCAGTGCAATTAATCTCATTCGACGAAGCGGCGGACATTTTTACCGCGGCAAATCAATTCGATTTACTGCGATCCGTGCGCTGGTTCGGCTGCGATGCCAACGCGCGCTTTGAAGCCATCCGCACAAATGCGGAAACGGCAACGTTTGCTCTGCAAACCGAATTCACCGCCTCCACCTTTTCGCCGGAAATCGACTGGATTTACCCTCCCGGCCAAGGACGCTCGCAGCAATGCTACATGGAAAACTTCTATCAACGCTTTTACGACACATACGGCGTGGGGCCGACCGTTTACGATTACGGCACGTATGATTCGCTGTGGTTGATTTTATGGACCTACATCGGCGCGGGATTGGATTCCCCCGCATTTCTGCTGAAACCACGCCTTTACGCAACCGCCGCGATGACGACAGGCTACTGCGGCCAATCCACACTCAATGAAGCCGGCGATATGAAATACGGCTCATACGGTTTTATTCAATTATATGAAAAAGAGGGGAATTATGCATGGGATTACGCCGCCGCCTATCACTATTCCTTGCGCCACGGCGAATATCTCGAATATTATCTTTCCACAGATCCTTCATTCAGCAAAAACTGGGAAATTTTTCAATAATAAATATTATGATAGCAGTAAAACGGAGCGCGGGCATCCTGCCCGCAGTAAATGTCATATTTATTTGCTATTTATAAATTCCATTACGATTTCAGGGATTCCCGCCCATCCAAAATCTCCACCACATGCTTCACTTGCATCGGCAAACGGCGATTTTTAACGCCCCAACGCAGCTGTAAATAACAACCTGGATTCGCTGTCAACAACAAATCCGCCCCGGTTTTCTCGATATGATCCATTTTACGATCAAGAATCTTCATGGCCATGTCGGTGTGCGTGATGTTATAAATCCCCGCGCTGCCGCAGCACCAATCCGCTTCCGGCAAATCCAGCAGTTCCACGCCGGGAACCTGCCGGATCAGTTTTTTGGGTTGTTCCCACACCTGCTGCGCATGGCAGAGATGGCAGGGCGCATCGTAAATCGCTTTGCAGGGCTCCGGCGTGAATTCGGGACCTTTGAAATGCGGCCAGTCGCCGAGAAATTCGGTAATCTCCCGCACTTTCCCGCTGAAACGATGCGCTTTTTCGCAATAGTCCGGATCGTCCTCGAGAATTTCTGCAATTTCCTTCAACGCCGCCCCACAGGCGGCGCAATCGGTGACGATATATTCCACATCCAGACTTTCAAACAGGTCCACATTATACCTCATCAACGCAAAGGCCTTGTGTTTGTATCCTTCCGACATCAACGGCGCGCCGCAACAGCGCACCGATTTGGGAGTGATCACCGTGCAGCCGCTGCGCGTGAGAACATTCACCGTCGCGTTGGTGGTTTTGTTGAACATGATACTCATCATGCAGCCGAGAAAATACCCCACCCGCGCGTGTTCTTCCCCCTTCGCGGGCAATACTTCGGGCAAGGTTTTACGAAACGGCGTGGTGATCCCTTCCGGCGCCAGTTCTTCCATAAATCGCAGCCGCTGGGGAAATATGGAAAAGAAATGAATCGTTCTGAGAAACGCCTGCAAGCCACTTTTTTGGTAAATCCGCAGCGGCAGCGCCGCCAACAATTCCAACCGCCAATGCCGCATGAAGAGCCAGCCGAAAATAAAGTGTTTAAATAATTTGACGAACGGATTTTTCGGCAGGTTCTGCACCACCTGCGAGCGCGCCGATTCGATCAAATAACCGATGTGTACGCCGGACGGGCAGGCGGTTTCACAAGCCCGGCAATCGAGGCATAAAAACACCTGTTTGGCAAAATTCTTGGACAATTCCAATTTGCCGTCCGCGACTGCGCGGATTAAAGCCGCGCGTCCGCGCGGCGACGCCCGCTCCACTTTCATTTCGCTGTAAGTGGGACAATGCGGCAAGCACATTCCACATCGCACGCAATTCAATATCTGTTCGTATTCGGGAACGTTCACTCCCGTAAAATAGCCCATGCTGGTGATGGGAGTTCGGTGTTCTTTTGTTTCAGCGATCATGATTTATTCCTGATTAATGACGAGTGACGAGAGACAAGGATTAAAACTCGTTACTGCTTTATTTGAACTCGACAACAACGATCCGAAGTTGAAGAGAATATTTTATCATTCATCTTACTATCACCTCCTGAAAAGGCAATGGAATCACATTGCCACGAATCAATTTGATTCAACACAAAATGCGATCCGTTTTTTTCGGAAAAGAAATGGGATGAAAATGAAATGGATTCGGTTGTTACAACGTATCATGATTAAGGACAATTCCATGTTCATAAGTGACGACGAAATAGGATGCTGTACAGGGTCGGCAATGCTAACAGGATGCCCACGCTCCGGCGTATATATAAAAAAGGAGGATCGATTCAATGGTTTCGGTATTGATGGAATTGATTTTGTTACCGATCAAATTTGTGGTTGTTTTACTCGAACTTCTCGGTCGAACGATGGGGATCATTATCGGCTTGGTTTTCTTTGGCATCGGCGCGATGCTTTGCATGTCCGGAATTCTAATCCTGGTCGGCGCTCCACTATGCCTGTTGAGCGCCATTCTGGTCATTAAGGCGTTATAATAGGATATCTGTCCATTTATTTATCAGTTATATACTCACCTTGTTTTGATTAAACAATCAGGTTCGGCTGATTCCTTCCACACCGATCCCACTTGATCAGGATTTATTATTTGACCAAGAGGTAGGGACGAATAATTCTCTGTCCGCGGGGCAAACGACAAACAACCCACTGTTTTAACGGAGAGAACGGATTGAGTATGAAAGAGAATTGATTAAAAAACCAATCCGGGATACAGTAACACGTTGTCAAACAGAATTTGAACCTATTTCTTTTTGTACTTTTAACTTATAATAGTAAGTTCACGGCGATTCCGCTTCCAATGTGATCAACCGATGAAAAATCAACTGATGCAGGAAACCGAAAGTAATAGCGGTAAGGGTAAATCCGGATTAAAGAGAATATGATACCAAAAATCGTGGTGGTCGACGATGACGCAACAACTCGATTGCTCCTCGAAACCCACTTGTCCAAAAGCGGATATGATGTGCATTGTGATGAAGACGCCGCCGGCCTGCGTGAGACGCTGCAGCGTCGCGAATTTGATCTCCTGCTGCTGGATATTTATCTGCCGGACGGCAACGGTATCGAACTGATCGATGAAATACACGAAAGCTTGCCCGATCTTCCCATCATTATCATTACCGCATATGGTAGCATCGAGTGTGCTGTGGATGCCATGCGCAAAGGCGCGTATGATTTCTGCCCCAAACCCATCGATTTCAACCGCATCAACGTTTCCGTCAAAAACGCTCTTGATCACAGCGCGTTGAAAAAAGAAGTGACCACGTTTAAACGCGCCTGCCGCAACCAACTCTGCGACCTCATCGGCGGTAGTCCGGAAATGCAGGTCGTTTTTCAAATCATCGAAACAGTCGCTCCGACCAACGCTCCCGTCATGATCACCGGCGAGAGCGGAACCGGCAAAGAACTGGTCGCGCGCGCGATTCATAAACTCTCTCCCCGTAAAAACCGCGAGCTGATCGATGTCAACTGCGCCGCCATCCCCAAAGAATTGATGGAAAGCGAACTCTTCGGTCACGAACGTCACGCATTCACCGGCGCCAACAACCGTTACCTCGGCCGTTGCGAACGGGCCCACGAAACCACGCTGTTTCTCGACGAAGTCAGCGAAATGGATATCAACTTGCAGGCCAAATTGTTGCGATTTCTCCAGGATTTCACGTTTTACCGCGTCGGCGGCAAGGAAAAAATCGTTTCCGACACGCGCATCATCTCCGCCACCAACCGCGAACCGCTGGAAGCCATCAAATCCAACTTCCTGCGGGAAGATTTGTATTATCGTCTTAACGTGGTTAGAATTCCCGTTCCTCCGTTGCGCGAACGTAGCGAAGATATCCCTATTCTCACCGAACACTTCATAAAAAAATACTCCGAACTAAACGGAAAACGTTTCCAGGAGATTGATACGGAGACGTTGGACGTTCTCTGCGTCTATTCCTGGCCCGGCAACGTGCGGGAACTCGAAAACTGCATCCATCAGGCGGTCGTGCTGAACGACGGGCTGATGCTGCAACGCGAAATGCTGCCTGAACCCATCCGCTCGACCCACACCGATGTGCCGGACATTACCCGGCTGGGAAAAAAAAACAAAAGCATATCCTCTGCTTCCACATCGGATTCTTCCGCGGAGGAAAAGATTATCCCCCTCGAGTATCTTGAACGCAAAGGGATCGAAGAGGCGCTGGCAAAAACGAATGGCAGCGTCGCGAAGGCCGCCGCCGGCCTGCGCGTCAGCCCCGCCACTCTTTACCGCAAAATGCGAGAATACAATCTCAAACTCAAAAGAAACAAATAGTTGCAACTCTATTGTAACCAACCGCATAATAAAAGGTTACATGTGGGTAGGATGCCTGCGCTCAGGTTTTTTATAAACAATTCTTGATGCAATTGGCTGATTTATCCAAAACACTACCGTCATAATTTGTGGGGGGACCTATACAATACTTATCACTTGTATATATTTATGGATAAATATGTGTCTTGAGACTCATTATGTAAAATCGCTTTGACCGTATAGCGGATAATCGGTTGATGTGCGAAAGTAAACGAGAAAGGGGGGATAGTGATTTGATTGTAGCAATAGTGAAATGTTGATTCTCAAATTGATCACAACGAAACAACTATATGGAAAGGGGAACTATCTTATGAAATATCAAGCGATTTTCGTGGCACTCATCGTTTTTTTTGCGTTCAGCGGATCTGCATGGAGTCTGGACGTGGAAGTCAGCAAGTCAGGAACGGTTAAGACGATTCAACAAGCGATCGACCAAATCGGAGTGCAGGGTGGGACGATTACGATCACGGACAGCGGCGTTTATGAAGAAACCGTTTGGATTGGCGATGAGATGGAGCGTTCCGGCCAACCGATCACGATCACGTCTCCCTTCAGCGGCGACGCTCGACCGGTCATTTCGCCGTTGGATGCGTTGGGACCGTTTGTCGAAGCGCAGCGAGCCGATCGAAAAGCGGGAGTGGCTATTTTTACGGACGGCTGCGTATTGTCCAATGTGATTTTAGAAGGGAATCCGGATGCGAACGGACAAACCGGAAACGGGAGTTGTGCGATGTTTGTCCACGCGGATAACGTAATCATCGACAACGTGTTGGTGCGTCCGCGAGCGGGAACGGTGGGAGAGACGAATTATCCCAATTCCGCCATCTTCTTCGCGCAGGAAGGCGCGGGAGAATCCGCGCGACCGGGCGGAAGGAACTGCGATAATTGCATCGTCAGAAACTGCGATTTTATCGGCGTGGCGACCGACGGCCAAACGGAGCCGTCGAACGAAGGCACGGGCTATTTGATCTCGAAAGAGAACGGCCAATTCGCCACGTTCCTGCGCACCGACCATTTCACCAATAACGATTCGCAAATGGTCGATATCACGGTGGAAAACTGCACATTTCGTTATTCGTATGATGCCGGGATCTTCTTTTCCAATCGCGCGGGCGGCGCCGGACGGGTGACGCTGAATGTGCGGGATTGTTTTTTTGATGCGCACGGAAAGTTTCAGATTGGAATGAGGGGATGCTGGTTGAACGTGGACCGTTGTATTTTCAGCCGCGCCTGTCAGGGACCGCACGGCGACGGTGAAAATGCGGCGATTCGCATCCAGGAACAAAACGGACGGATTCCCGATGCGGATATTTCGAACTCCCTCTTCGTCAACTGCGGCAGTGGGTATAGCCAACGCGCCTATTATGGCGGCGTCAACAATCACAACGGCGGTACGGTCAACGTCAATCACTGCACGTTCGATTTGTGTCTCTCGGGTGTGACGCTGAACAGTCCCAGAGCGGAAAGCGTGCTGAACGTCAGCAACTGTATTTTCAACCGCATCGGCTACAACGCCGCTCCCGCTTCCTATTTCGACGGTCTGCCGCCGACCGATGAGGATCCCTTTGTGCTTTGGTATTCTCCCAATTTCCAAACCGGTACTCAAATTTCAGCGGTGTTTAATAATTTCCGAGACACTGGAATCGGGGAACTCAACGTGACCAATTGCATTGTGTATGACATCGCGGAAGAGGATAGCGGCGAGTATTTGCCCGGCGATCCCCCGCTCGGCACACGGTTGGCCGCGGGCGAGGTTACTATGACAGGCGTGACTCGTGCGGAGCCAATATTCGTGAATATGGATTATACTGCGGAACATCCGTATGAGTTGGCGGCCGGTTCTCCCGGCATCGACCAGGCGGTTGCGGCGCTGCCGGCCGCAGGCGATTTGGATTTGGACAGGACGCCGCGCGTGGTTGGTTCCGTTGCAGATATGGGCGCGCAGGAATTCGGTTCCATTACTTCCATTCGTGAGTGGTCGGTCTATTGATCCTTGGTTTTTATGAATGAAAAATCCGAGCAGGTTGTTTTGCTGCTCGGATTTTTTTTCAAAAGGTATCAATTGCAGTGAAAAAAGATATCATTTTATGTAATAAAATGATGAATCCTACGATGTGATCCACCTTATTAAATGACAATCGTTTTGCCGGGAACGGCGACCGGGTAGTTGCCGTCGGCATCCGGTTTCTTTGGCGGAGGAGTGTCGAAATCGCCGTCCGGCGGCTGGAAGGTGAAATCGGAATGGAGCGCTTCCTCCCACGTGATTTGTTTGCCGGAATAACAGGCCATTTGCCCCAGCACGGCGATCATGGTGCTGCGAGCCATGTAATCGCTGATCAATGGCTGACCGGCGCGAATCGACTTCATCAGATTTTCGTGTTCCACGCGAAAACCGCTGCGATCGGGACCCTCGAATTGCCAATTGGTTTCGCCGGTGATGCGGTTTTGCAACAAGTCGCATCGGCCTTTGGTTCCCATGATGAAGTCGGAGACGCCGCCGTGGCAGTTATCCTGCGTGCGGCAGAAGGCGTAGATTTTTGCGCCGTTTTCGTATTCATAGACGACCGCATGATGGTCGAACACGTCGCCGTAAATGTCGCCGAACATGGAGGAACGCCCGCCCAGGCCGTGCGCCTTGGCCGGCGGTTTTTCTCGCATGGCCCACAAGGCTTTATCCAGGTTGTGCACCAGCGATTGGGTAACGTCGTCGCCGGACAACCAGGAAAAATGATACCAGTTGCGGAATTGATATTCGATTTCACGGTCGCCGGGTTGGCGTGGAACCAGCACATACGGCGCACGCAGGAAATTCTCTTCGATGGCGACGATCTCGCCGATTGCGCCATCCAAAACCCGTTTCATCGTTTCCTGTACGCCGGGAATGTGACGGTTCATCAGGCCGGAAAGAAGGCATAGATTCTTTTGTCTGGCGATTTCCAGCGATTCCATCACCACCCGCACGCCCGGCGGATCGATCGCATGCGGTTTTTCGACGAACACGTGTTTGCCGGCTTCGAGCGCGGCTTTCATGTATTTGGGATGGAATTTGGACGCGCAGGCGATGAGAACCACATCCACGCCGCTTTCGATCACTTTTTTATAACCGTCGAATCCCACGAAACAATGATCGTCATCCACCGCGACCTGGTCGGGTTTTCTCTCCCGCAAATGGTTGCGCGTATTTTGCACTTTGTCGTCAAACACGTCGGTCAAGGCGATCAATTTCACGCCCTTGTCGGCTTCCAACGCATCCTGCGCCGCTCCCGTACCGCGTCCGCCGCAGCCGATCAGGCCGATTTTGATGGCGTCGTCGCCGGCGGCATACACGTTGCGCGTCACGTCCGCCGCCGCCAGCGCGGACATGGCCAGCGTGGAAGTTTTTAGGAATGTGCGGCGCGTGGATGGTTTATTTTTATGGTGTGGTTGATTGGATTTCATTTTCGTCATTCCTCCCGGCGTCAAATTGTTGGTATTCCAAACAAAATACAAAAATATCTTATCGTATTTGTTGCATCTCTCAATGCTTCCACCGATGAAATAGGTCTATGCGTCTAATCGGCTGAATTCACACGGGAACGGCAATGGTTGGAAAAGAAGTATCGTGGAATGCGTGACACTGTTTCCATAATCCAAATGAAGGCTTTCCAGTTAAAGCATATCGACCCTGCGATGTTACCTAACCTACCGTTGCGGAATTACGCAGGCGAATCGCCATCGGACTTGATTACTGGACGACTCATCGATTAATTTTCTGTTTTTCGGAAGTTAAATGTGATAGATGAACGGGTGACAATAGCCCACGGTAAATGTTTGGCGTATAATCATATTATAACACAATCACAGGTGCGCCATGCAATTTGATCATATTGGAATTCCGACCAACGAAAAAAAACCGGTTGAATTGTACGTGGAGGCCACCCGCGTGTGGATCACCGACGCCCACCGGCATCCGTTTCGCGTCGAGTGGCTTCGTTTCGAGCCGGACAGTCCGGTGAGAGGTCCCCTGCGCGAGGAGCCGCACGTGGGATATCGTGTGGAGAACGAGCAACAAATCAGCGAGCTGAGCCGCGGCATGACGGAGCTGTTGGCGCCGTTCGACGCCGGATTTGCGGTAGCGGGTTTTTATCGGACCGAAGATGGCGCCAACATCGAACTGGTTTGGTATCGCGAGTCCCCCAACGCTTAATCGATACGGTTCGAACGAATTACGGACATTGAAATCGACGTCTCATCGGCGTGATTTCGTTATTCCACCTTTTTTTTTTGAAAATACTATGCTTAAGGGATTATTGAAAATCATCGATGAGGAGGGGATGGAACGACTGCATCGCGGGGCGCTCGAAGTGTTGGAGCGAACCGGTTTGCAGATACAGGGGGAATTTCTGCTTCGCGCATTGGCCGACGCCGGATGCCGTGTGGATTTCTCCAACCGACGTGTATGGTTCAAACCGGATCTGGTGGAGCGGCAAATCGAAATGCAACGCGGAAGGTATAAACTGGTGCGCTCGTCGCTTTGGTATCCCTTCTGCCGCAGCCTGCCTGATCACGATGTTGCTATTCCCGATGAGTTTGTCGTGGATTACGGCTATGCCACGCCATGGATTTATGATTATCCGCAAGGGAGTTATCGCAAGCCCACGATTCGCGACCAGATCGACATGATCAAATTGGGAAACGCGCTGCCCTGCGTGAAAGCGGTCAATGCGCCGCTGATCTGCAGTGAGTTTGATCCATGTTTGGAAACGATCGAGTCATCGCGTTTGCTATTATTGCATACCCATAAACCGGGTTGGGTCGGAACCAGCTCGGGCAGGGAAGTCAAATATTTGGCGGAACTGGCCTCGCTGGCGGTTGACGGTCGCCGCGATCTCCTGCACACGCAGCCGCCGATTTTTGTCGCCGCGTATTGCACCACCTCGCCGTTGAAACTGGATCGGCGTTCCTGCGAGGTGTTGGAGGAAGCGCTGAAATACGGTTTTCCGGTCAATTTCGCTCCCATGCCCATTTTGGGAGCGACCGCGCCGATCACTCCGGCCGGCGCGGCAATCGTGGCCGCGGCGGAAATCCTCGGCTGTATCACCGCTGTTTCCCTGATCCATCCGGAATTGTATTATTTTTCCACCAGTATCGCCGGGGAAATGGATATGAAGACCACTCAGGTGTGTTATTGTTCTCCGTCGGCGATTTTGACCGACGCGGCGCTGCATCAACTGTTTCGTTGCCGCTACGGCCTGGTTCATAACGTGGATCCGGGGTATGTGGAAGCCAAAATTCCCGGCCTGCAGGCCGGTTTCATGAAAACCTATCGCCAGATGGCGTTCGGCGGCACAGTCGGCCTTCCTCTTCCTATCGGCGGACTCGACAATTGCGCGGTGTTTTCCCCCACACAGGCCATGATCGATCTGGAAATCAACGAGGCGATTTATAAATTTCATCGCGGGATGGTAATCAACGAAGAGACCTGCGCGCTGGAGTTGATCAACGATTTGGTTTTCTGTGAAAAAAGCACGTATCTGGAAAGCGATCATACGCTGGCCCACTTTCGTTCGACCGGCTGGTATCCACGCTTGTTTGATCGGACGTACTGCGATCATACGGCGCCGGTTGCGCAAGATGACTTGAAAATTCTCGAGGACGCAGAGCAGGTATGGCGAACGTTAGTCGCTTCGCAGTCGGATTGCGAACGGGATCCTGATTTTGTGCGTGAGATGAATCGGATTGTGGAAGCAGCGTGCAGAGAGTTAGTCGATTCATAATGATTGGAATTGGACCATGACAATGAAAAATGATCGCTATACTTATCGAGTAACCTGGTCCGAAGAGGACCAGGAATACGTAGGATCATGTGCGGAATTTCCCAGTTTAAGCTGGCTTGATCAATCGCCGGAGGTAACGTTGAAAGGAATTCGCAGGGTTGTCGCAAAGGTCATTCAGGAAATGCAAAAAAGCGGTGAATCCGTACCCGAACCCATTGCATCCAGGCAATATAGCGGAAAATTCATGGTTCGCGTTCCTCCTGACGTCCACCGCAATCTGGCAATCCAGGCCGCGGAGGCCGGAGTGAGTATAAATCGGCTGGTCAGTTCAAAACTCGTTCTATAAAATTAAATTGCCACGAACAGATCAGCGTTAATGTTAACAATATGCTTTGTGCGTGATTTATCCATCATGCTGTATTCTCCGGTCATGAGAAAGAATCAGTAACGTCCCCATCATTCGCAATCGTTGATATGAATATGTATCCGGATTGTATAATCTGTGTTGTTTTATCCTTTTTGTGCTATAATATAGAATAGGTAGAAAATAATCGATTTTGAGGAACAGCAACGGAATGAGCGGTATAAAGGAAACTATACAGGTGCTATCATGTTACCCGTCAATCTGCTGGGTGACGCCGCCGCCGCAGAAGCGATGGTCGCCCAAGCGACAAAAACGCAGCATGCCGATCAGGTATCGCATGATCGGTTGTTCGATCGTTACTTATACCTCAGCCGGGAAGAAATCCGACTGGCCGTGCAACCTCCGTCTTTTCCCGCATCCTGCCGCCAATTAAGTGTGCAGGACTACCGGTTGCCTTTCCAAAAACGTCAGCAGAATAAAAAACAAAAAAATGAGCAACGAAAGTTCGCTTTACAGCCATTGCTGTTTTCTCTCGAGACGGATCGGGTGGCGTCGGAATATGGTAAGCGTTATACGGAATTGGATATGGGAGAAAATATTGACTTAACGGTGTGAACTGTCTTACGCTGACAGGCGTTTGCATTTCGGTTGAGGAATGTTTCGGCCTAATTCTTTCGCGGTTTCAATCCATTCTTGAATAACAATTTCAATATTGGTTAATGCTTCTTGATATGTTTCTCCGTCAGCTGAGCATCCCGGTAATTCAGGGGCTTCCGCAATATATGCTTGATCTTCGTCACTCCAATAGATAATTATTTCATATCGAATCATGGGAATCACTCGCCAGTTTATATTTCAAGATTACATTCCTTACTTGTTTCACTTGATATGGTTTAGCGAAGTTGCCTTTCGGTTGTAAATTTAGGATTTCATCCAAATTATCATGGTTAAAGATGTGATGGCTACCTTTAATTCTTGACTCAAATCCAACGGAAAGCAACAGGTGACAAATATCCTCAAAAGGAACATTCGTATCAGACATTCCTCGAAGTATTAGAGCAAGAGTCTACTCTTTTTTACTCACAGTATCAGCGCACGCGCTCCCATATCGGGGTATCCAAACCTTCCTTCGTCTTGCCGAGCACGACCGGCGTGATTCCCGCGATTTCACAGAGGTAAACCAATGACTGCGCGCAGTCGCCGTCGACGCCCAGAACGTGATTGCAGGGAAATACACTCAGAAATTCGTCGAACGTGCATTCCAGCTTGGCGTGGACATGCGGCCAGGTCGGATTGGTCATGTCATTTAGTTTTTTGCGCTTGGCGGCGGGAAGTTTCACCGATTCTCCGCGGACGATGACCATAAACGGTTTTTCATCCCACAATCCCAAACGTGCGAAGGTCATCCTGCCGGGCGCGGCGTCGAATTCAACCGATGCGCCGCCTGCCTTGAAGTAAAATTCGAGCGCCGGATGGAAGGTGATGTGTTGAAAATTATCTTCCGGTTTCATGCTTTTCGCCGCGAACCAGCTGGAATGGTTACCGGAATTGCACCAATCCCATATATCCAAATCCGGATGATACAGCCGCACGTCCATGAACAATGTCGGCATTCCGCCGGTGATGTATTTCATCAGCTGCATGGTGATGGCGGCATAGGCGTCGGCTTCGGTCGAGCACACGATGGATTCTTTCGTCCCGTTCCAGTCGTAAGGATCGTTCATGATCATTTCGGGCACGTCGCCGAGGCAGACGTATTCGGTCAATTCTCGTTGCCCTTTCAAACCGCAGAAATCGAAGCCTTTTTCTTCGTTCACTTCCCGCATGGCGAGGTAAAGCGCGATTTGCGTTTCCAGCGTTTGCGGCGTCAGCATTTTCCCATCGTATTTCAGGCGTTTCCCCAACAATTTTTCGAACCACTCCCGCCCTTTTTTCACTTCCGTTTTATTCACCTTCTCCATTACTTTCACCAATAAAAGTTGATCGACCTGGCGGACGGTTGTGCCCAGGCATTTGAGGGTGGGCGTCAGATGCGCAAAACCGGTTTCCATGCCCATGGAATGACCGCCATAACAGCCGAAGACTTCATTTTGAATCGTCGTTCGCGCCTGACTTGCGCAAATCCAACTCAACACCTTCGTCTGCGTCTTTTTATCCTTCAAATCGCCGACGATGCGGTGTGTGCGCTTTCCCGCCTGCCGCAACGCGCCGTCGGTCGCCAGCAATCCCACGTTTCCGGGATACTGCCCGTTGTTGTTGGAGAGGCTCAAAATGGGAACGTCGCCGATGCTGTTGATAAACGGCCAGCAAAGGAAGGGAAAATTCCAGACGTTGTACAACATGATCACCTGCTTGCAGTTGGCGCGGGACAATTCCTCTCCCACTTTCTGCGCAGAGCGAACGCCGGTGATAATTTCACTGCCGGTTACGATTTCCGGCGCCGAGCCGTCCACGTTTTTCAAATTTTTCCGGATAAAATCCGTCCAGGCCTTCACCACCGCCATGTTTTCCGGATTGTTCTGTTTCCAAACGTGTTCCCGCTCGTCGTTGAGCATGGCGATTCCGATTGCTGTTGTGCGCATGGTATCCTCCAACTTTTCATCGACATAAAATGCCGTTGAGATAGTGCGTGTTATAAAAACGTACTATCTTCGCATGTTCTGTGATTTTTTGAAGTGGATTGCGTGAGAACAATCGTCATAGTTCCAGCTTTTTCACGATGATTTCCGCATTTTCACCAAGCTGGGACTCGCACACCACCCACGCACTGCGAGCGATAATGTTTCAAGTAATCCATCACCGCCGCTTCGTTCTCGCCGGGACACAGGGTGATGAAGACGACGCCCTGCGGCAGGAAGGTTTCCGCCAGCTGCTCCACCCATTCCGCTTCCTGCTGGCATCCTCCACACCACGTCGCGCCGATGTGGACGAAGAGAGGAATCCCTTTGTAATCAACGAGTCTGTGAGTTTGACCGTAAACGTCGGTCAAATCGAAATTAGGAGCAGGTTGTCCTTCCAGACTCAATCGATATTTTTCGAGGGATGGATCCGGCTCCACTCCCATTTGCTTCAACGCATTGCCGGCGGCGTTTACGCAATTGCGGGTGGCGTTCAATTTAACCGCTTTTTGCAAATACTCGACCGCTTTTTCCTTTTCGCCCAAATCGCGATAATTAAATCCTGAAAAGGTGTAACTCCATCCAATCATCCAGGTCGGCTGATTTTGAAACGTGAGGGATTTTTCCAATGCGGAAATGGATTCCCTATACTTTTTTTGAGCATGATGGACGCGGCCCAACGTATGATAGGCGTGCGGATTGTTCGGTTCTTTTTCGATCAGGTCTTTCGCAATCATTTCGGCGGTGTCGAGGTCGCCGCGTTGCATTTTTTGGTAGATTGGGTTGACGGCGTCGTCCTGTGCGGACAAATATTCGGAAACAAGAAAGAAATGTATGATAAAAAGGCATAGGAATAGAATTTGAATGGTTTTCATTGTTTCCCCCTTTTATTTTCTCACTTGATTTGAATATAGTACAACATGTATATATTGACCGTTATGGTGGTTTCGTCATAACAAAGAGATGAAAATAACCGCCATTCATTCATGCGTGGGTAAAGCAAGCGTCCCCGATTGCACGAACGACGCAGGCGAGGACGCCTGCTCTACCCAGGAAGATGCGGACGGGACGTCCGCGCTCCGGCATGTTTATATAACAACGAATCTTTGAAAGCGAGGTTATTATGAGATCATTATTCTTTAAAATTGCCGCGGTTTTGTTTTTACTTGTAATCGGTGGGATAGGAAATTTACATACCGCCCAGGCTGTCGGCCCTTTAAAGGTGTGTGCGGAGAATCCGCGTTATTTTGCGGACGGTTCCGGCAAGGTGATTTTATTGACCGGTTCGCACACGTGGTACAATTTGGTGGATATGGGGCCGACCGATCCGCCGCAGGTATTCGATTACGACGCTTATCTCGATTGGATGCAAAAGCTCAATCACAATTTCATGCGGTTGTGGCGCTGGGAAATGGTGATGTGGGACACGCAGGGGAATAATCCCGCGGAACGCAACGACAATACGTTTCACTACGTCAATTTGCATCCCTGGCCGCGCTCAGGAAACGAAAATGCGCTGGACGGGAAACCGAAGTTCGATTTAAACCGATTCGACGACGAGTATTTCAATCGCTTGCGGGAACGAGTCATCGCGGCGCGGGATCATGGAATTTATACGGCCGTTATGTTGTTCGAAGGCTGGGCGATGCAGCGGATTACCGGCGTGTGGAAATATCATCCCTTCCATCCGGACAATAATGTGAATGGAATCGACGGCGATGTGGACGGAGACGGAAATGGTTTGGAAGTGTATCGGCTGGAAAATGCGGAGGTGACGAAACTGCAAGAAACCTACGTCAAAAAAGTCATCGATACGATCAACGATCTCGACAATGTGCTATACGAAATTTCCAACGAAAATCATCCGGAATCGACGCAATGGCAATATCACATGATCCGCTTTATCTACGAATATGAAAAAAACAAACCAAAACAACATCCGGTGGGAATGACCTTTCAATTCAAGGGCGGACAAAATTCGGCGTTGTTCGCCAGCCCGGCGGAATGGATTTCCCCCAATCCCGAAGGCGGTTATCGCGACAATCCGCCGGCGGCGGACGGCAGCAAAGTGATCATCAACGACACCGATCATTTATGGGGCATCGGCGGGAATCAGGCGTGGGTATGGAAAAGCTTTATGCGCGGCATGAATCCGATCTTTATGGATCCCTACGACGGGCTGGTGTTGGGCAAGAAATTCGACGAGAAATGGGAGCCGATCCGCAAAAGCATGGGCTATGCGCTGCGTTTTGCCAATCGCGTCAACTTAACGAAGATGGTTCCTCGAAATGAACTTGCTTCAACCGAATATTGCCTGGCCGATGCGAGTAACGAATATTTGATTTATCTTCCCGAAGCCGGGAAAGTGACGGTTGATCTGTCCGATACGAAGAATCAGTTTTCAGTGGAATGGTTCGATCCCAATCAAGATAGAACATCCGGCGCAGGAACCATCACCGGCGGTGAGAAGCATACTTTTGTGTCTCCGTTTCCGGGCGATGCTGTTCTTTATATCAAGGCGGTGAAGTAACATCACCGGAAATCGTATCACAGGGGATACTTTCCTCATACAACGTATCGGGGCAAAAGTCTTGTCCGTTTTTCCAGAGAACGCTGCCGAGAAACGGTCGAACGGAATAAAAAAGGCTTTTGTCGCGTAACTCACGAAAAATACCTCGATCCAAATATGGTTTCACATCAAATGTTTTTGTTTCCCTGTTTGTAAAGGTTAATGTCAGGGTGTAGTTCGAATTGGGATGAACAAGCAATACTCTTGGATTCATAGTTAAAACCTGATTTACTTCAGTGGATCCACTTTGAAAATCGACTCACCGGAACTGGCAAGATACCAATTAGCCATAAGTTCCTCCTGATGAATTTCAAATCCAAGCTTGAACCAACTTCATTTTACTCGCCTTCATCGATCCTTCTAATATCTCTCCTGTTTCAAATGCGATAACGGCTTCTTCTTCCTGATATTTTACATGAATGTGGGGGAGATGATGCCGTCGATTGTCAAAATAATACATGGAAACAATAATCCCGTAAAACATCGAAATAATCGCCATGATCGAATCCTCATTGTAATGATTACTCATTTCAGTTTCATGTTTTTTTCCACAAATCGCCATACTTTCAATCTATGTTACTTTATTGCACAACCCATTTTAATTTCAATTATTATTGAGTCCCAATGCTTTCACGATCAGCGGATCAGGGATAGCTGTTCCGTTTTCGCGGTTAATCATACCAAAATCTTTGTCGAAGTCCCACATGCTCCAACCGATGCTGTGCTTTTCCAAGGCGACGCGTACATCATGAATCCATAGCGAGCGGAATTGAGGCGGACAGACATCACGGTATGCGCCAAACTCATTACAAATCACCGTTACATTATTTTTATTTGCCCAAGCGACTACTCCCGCGATCTTGGATTCGATTTTTTTCGCGTTCCATCTCTCCTCGCCGTAACTCTGAATCGCTTTCTTCGCTTCATCCGTATTGTTCAATTCGATGGCTTGCTGGATGGATTCTGGGGAGGAAGGATAGGGAATATCATGCAGATATTTGGCCGGTTCCGGAGCCCAGTCAGCTCCCTGGTGAGTAAAAATGTGCGGTTCGTAGAAATGGAAATTGTATAAAACGTTAGGATCGTCTAACGGTTGGAGTTTGAGCAGAGTTTCCGGATTAGACCATTGCGCACCGGTGGCTAAGATAGTGTGTTGCGGTGCGTTTTCACGAATCGCCCGGATGATCGTTTTCTGCAACGGCGGCCATTTCTCCTCCTGTCCGATCAGCACGGGCTCATTCATCGGTTCCAGATAAACCCAGTCGGGATTGAGCCTGCTCAAATATTTTGCAAGATTTCCCCAGAAATAAGTAAATGTTTCGGTGAATGATTCGTCCTTTCCCAATGGACCGGAAAAATCAACACCACCATCCTGAAAGAAAATACTGTGAAGATCAACAATCACCGCCAGTTTGTACGTGAGGATTTTTTCGATGCCTTCCGCCAGAAGGGAAAGGTTCTTCTGATTCAATGACTCCGGTTGTTGGGGATCATAAAGATTGGCCATCTCAACGGGGATACGGACATGGGTGAGACCCAATTTGGTCATCAATTCGAAATCACTATCCGGAAAACGTTTTTCCAATTCAGTCGGTTCACCGTTATTCAGCCACATCCAGTAGGAGAGATTGACTCCTTTCGCCAGACGCTCGATGCGAACCTTATTGACACCTTCCGCATAAAGCAATACTGTTCCCGATAAACAGAAAGTCATCATGATAAAAATGGAAACACTTCTCTTAAAATAGGATATCATGGAAAAAGCTCCTAAATTGGGATTCAAAGTACAATAAGGCTTTCATTCGTTGTTGACTAACAAATAATAATGGAAATGGTATAGATTTCAACTTTTCAACCAAAGAAACTATATGATTCTCTCCGAAATCAACTACATAATTTCAAAAAATCTACGACAACCATCAGACAGTTTTCCATTTATTGTTATAATATAGGGTAAACAGTCCATTCACGAAACAAAAAGAAATCAAAACGATTCGAAAATAAACACGGGAGTCGTTGATTATGTCAAAATATAAGCCTTTTTTCATTATAATTATGTTGAACCTATGCGCATCCCCCTACGCAACTGCTGCGCCGACATTTGTCACGACGACGGATTGGTTGAGCGTGCCGGAAGGCGGGACGTCGGTTTTTCAGGTCAAGTTGAGTGAGCAGCCATCCGCAACCGTGATCGCGTCGGTTAGCAGGGTTAGCGGCGATGGCGACATTTCGGTGCAAAGCGGTTCCACCTTGACTTTCACAAGCACGAATTGGGACAGTTATCAAAACGTCATGCTTCGCGCCGCGGAAGACGAGGATGCGAATAATAGCCAATCTGTGTTTGCCCTGTTTCGCACATCCGGTCCAACCATTCCGCAGCGCCAAATCACCGCCGTGGAGCAGGATAACGATGAATTGAAGTTCATCCTGTCGCCGGAAGCGCTGGTGATTCCCGAAGGGGCCACGGCGGCGTTGCAAATCAAATTGGGCGCGCGGCCTCTCGATTCGGTGACCGCTGAAATTCGCTGGAACGGCGGCGACGAGGATATTCGGTTGATTTCTTCATCCAGCCTTACTTTCACGCCCGACGATTGGAATGTGTATCAATCCGTCATTTTTGAAGCAACCGAAGACGTTGACATTACCCACGATTTGGGGAGATTTTTGATACAAGTCGTTTCCGGCCCGGCTATTCCGACGTTGCAGTTCACCGTAACCGAATTCGATAAGGATCCGTTGTTTTATGTCACGAATCCGCAAATCGTGGATGTGCCGGAGGGAGCGACGGCGGCGTTGCAAATCAAACTCAGCGTCGCGCCGGCAACGCCGATCACCGTTTCCATCGAGATCATTCGCGGCGATTCCGATATTCAAATCGTTTCCGGATCCACCATGGTTTTCAACGCAGCGAACTGGAACGAGTACCAAACGGTGATTCTTCGCGCGCGGGAAGACGACGATTACATCGACGGAGCGGCAACGATTTGGATTCATAGCGACATGTCGCATTTGATCCCCGATCTGGAAGTGACGGCGCGCGAATACGACAACGACGCCCTTTGTTTTTTTACGGTTCCCTCCACCTTGTCGGTACCGGAAGGAGCGACGGCGGAATTGCTGGTGCGACTTGGAGCCTATACTCCCAATCCGGTCACAGCCGAAGTAAAATGGTTTAGCGGCGATACCGACATTCGATTGGTGACGGATACCCTATTGGTTTTCGATTCGTCGAACTGGAATCAATATCAATCCGTCATTTTCACGGCGGATCGTGACGAAAACAAACTCAACGACGGCGCCAGATTCCATATCCGGACCGTGCAGGGATTTCCGGTTCCCACGCTGACCATTCTGGTGACGGAAGACGACGTCGATAATCCGCACTTTGTCGTTTCACCACAAACCGTAAGGATTACGGAAGGGATGTCGGCGGACATCGAGATCAAACTCAGCACCCGGCCGTCGGATCCATTTCACATAATTCCCACCTGGCTGATCGAGCACGAAGATTTTTCCATCACCGCCGGTTCGTCTCTGACATTCAATGAAACGAATTGGAACGTCGCGCAAATCATCCGTATTCGAGCCGAGATGGACAACGACATCACCAACGAACAAGCCACATTGATCATTCGCAGCGCCTCGCATCCGCTGACGCCGGACGTGCAAATTACCGTCATTTCGCAGGATGTGACGCAGTGGATCGTCGTTACCGATCTGGTGTTGACGGTGAACGGCGTTTCGGAAACCGAAGCGAGCGCGTCAACTTTGGGAATCGGAAATCGCATCGATGCGGCTTCCGCCATATTCGAAATCGGTCCCGGCGACCGCCTGGCCATCGACGCCACCATTACGACGTTTGAAAACGAACCGCCGGATACGATTTTATTGGACCTGAGCGATCTGTATCCGCCCGGCCTACACAGCGTGGTGGACGAAATCGTTCCCACCGCGACGAAAATCACTTCCGTCGGGAATGTTCATGCGCGGTGGGAACACATTGTTTTCGATTATAAGGGTGTCGGTCCCCTCGCGGCGGGATTGGGGAGCCATGCGAGCCGTTGGTTTGCCGATCAGGGCGTACTGCGCGGGAATCTGGCAAATGAAAAAGACCGACGTTTCAATGGGAATTTTGCGGAAGCGATTCCGGCGAATCATGTCGATCCGATCGGCGCGACCGGCGCGATGGGATCGCACGGTGTTTCTTTGCCGGAAAGTCTCAATGCGCTGCAGGGCCTTCCTTTCATTCAGGTTCAGGACGGCGCGATTGCCAAACATGTGGCTTGCGTAACCGTATTTCTGGACGACGTCGATTCGCAATCCATTCCGGTGCAAGCCATTTCCGCCAAATTCGCGGTGGATTCCTCTCCGCCGCAGGTAAGTTATACATTTCCGTCGGAACGGATCATTCGCAAATTGCCTCCCACACATACCTTCACCAATCCCGCCAGTCCGCGAATCGGTTTCCCCAGCGCGCCGAATCTGGCCGGAATCGAATCCGTACCCAACCGCGTGCGCGCGGGGGACGTGGTGAGCATCGTCGTCGACGTCACCAATTCGAGAATCGACGGACGCGGAAACGACGAATTTCGTCAATTGCCCGGTGATCGATTGTCGTTCTTTCGCATCGATGCGCAGCCGTCGTTGCTCAGCGTTTCCGCCGATTTGAGCCATTTCGCCACAAGCGTTCATAACGCCGTGGTTCCGGCAGTGGATTTCATGAGCCCCCATTCGCTCGAAATCATCAGTCAGCCGGGCAAACCGTCCTTAATCAAAGCGACGTTTTCGGTCACAGTCGAAGACAACGTCGGAACCACGGCGACAGCCGCGAAAACGCCGTGCAGCGTCACCGTGACAGTCATGGACGACGCGGGTAACCGACCGTATAACACAATTTACGACCCAACTCGGCAACGAAAAATCGGACATGCACTCAGCGTGGACAATCGCGGGCCGACAGTCGGCGGGAACATTCAAGTCGTGCTTGTTTCCGGCAGCGCCAAAACTCCCTCCGGCCTGACTCTGGGGCCGAACAGTAACATCCCGGCCGGATCGCTTCTCCCGGCCGGATCGGTCGTGCGGATTACCGCCTCGATCACCGATTCCATCGACAGCCCGCTGGATATTTTATACAATCCCAATTATGGCGCGATCACTCTTGGCGCGGCCGGCGTCAATATTCCGCCTTCTCACGTCAAACTGGAATACAATTATGTCGAGCTCATCGGCGCGGACACGATCTATGTGCCTTTCGTCGTGCATCTGCCGACGCTGGAAGAGAGCGAAAGCGCCGCCTCGTTTCGTTTCGTGATTTCCGCAACCGATACGCTCGGCAATTCGGAAGCGAAAGAATCCAATTCCTCCTATGGATTCGATGCGAAACCATCCATTGCGTATCGAATCAATGGCGTAAATTTATCAAAAACTGATTCACGACAGATCAATTACAATACGGGAACCGAACCGCTACGTATCGACGCCATCGGATTTGATGTCAACGGCGTGACATCGGTGCAATGGGATGTAACGCCTCTTTCCCTACCCGGCGTGATTCTATCGACCAGCCCGGAAACATTCGACTTCACTCGCATCGATTCATCCGCGCCGAATACGTTGGATTATACACTTCTGATTCAATCCTCGCTGCTTGCAGCCGCCACGACGCCGATTCACGCAACCGCGGTTGCCATCGATAATCAAAACCATGTCACGATCGGCGATACGTTGACCATTTCACTCAATCATCCCGCCTTGTTTGATGAACATTTTGAAGCGCACGTGCTTCCAACCGGCTCGATCGTGCCTGATATTACTCAAATCATCTCAAGCACGAGTGGTTTGCAGCTGTATTTCAACGAAGATATTCGCCATGTTACCATGCCGGAAGGCGCACAATTGCTCGTTTCGATAAAATCCTCCGATATGGATGGGGATCCGATCATCCTTGAGGCAACCGGATCCGCCGTTACCGACGCAACCACCGATTATGAACTCTTACCACGCTCCGATTCGTTCCTGGATTTTCGATTTCAGCCCGGTTACCGCGCTCTCATCGGCTACGCCACATCGGCGACTTATACACTCGATCTTTCGGCGCAGGATGTAACCAATGTGGGAAATAAAAAGCACGAATGGTGCGACCATTCCTCGATTCACATCCACGTAACGCCGCGCGCATCCGTTCCGCAGGTGGAAGTGGTTTCGATCAAACTCAACAATGCGTCTCGCCCCTCGTCATTGCTCGAACCGGTCGAGATGGGGGAAGGAGGACGGTTGCAAATCATTCTCAAAGCCACGGATGAAGGCATGGATGATCTCATCTTTTCAGCAACGAATTCACTTTCCCTTCCGTTTGACTATTCCGTCGTCAACGCCAGCGGTACGATCACGGCCACCATTACCTATCGCGCCGGCTCCAATTTTCCCGATTCCGCGATTAGAAACGAGAAACAGGTTTCCATCCTTTTTTCCTTTCATTTTAAAAATATACCGCTGACCAGCGAACCGGTCACGACGACAGTGACGAAGGAAGTGATCGTATTATTGACCAGCAAGCCGCCTCAAATCACGACGCAGGTTCGCATCAATGATCTCTCGCCTCAAAGCATCGACGATGGAGGCGCCGTTCAGGCAAAACCGGGGGACACGATCACGTTTCTGTTTCACTCGACCGATCCGGACGGAGATACGGTACTCATGCCGGAAATCGATGTCACGGCGGGAGAACAATTTTCTTATATTTACAAACCAGTAGATCTTCAACCTTCTTCCATCGATATGGAATTGACGTTGTATATTCCCTCATTCGTCGATAACGCCGAAAGCACCGTCATTCTGATCTTTACCGCCGTGGACGTGACCGGTGTGAAAAACCAGGATACGTATCTGGTTCGCATCAGACCGTCCGTCCAAACCGATCCGGATGAAATCATCGTCTCCGCGGGTCACGGGGGCGGCGCGGAAGTGGTGGTCCGCAACGTATCCCCCAATGCGGCCATTCCCATCAATGGCGTTTTGCGAGGTTTTAAAGGCGCGCCGTTGGCGTATCTGCAAAAAATCGGCGGCGGAACCACCCGGGCGGCGTATGTTTCCGCGGGAGACGTCAATGAAGATGGGAAAACCGACATCGTGGTCACGTTCGGGCCGGTGGAAAGCGACGCGAGTCTCCCCAACGTCGTGATTGTCCGCGACGGCGTGAGCAAGGAAATCATCGGCCATCCGTTTTCCGCATTTCCGAAAGGAAACAGCAACCGCGCGGTCGAGTACAATCACGGCGAATTACGCAGCGCCGTGGGGAATTTCATGCGTTCGCGAGGAACGCACATTGCCGTCGCGCAGGGAATATTTGGCAACCAATTGATTCGATTTTTTCAGCCGACAGGTTTTCCCTCTCCATTCGGTTATATTTTGGAAGGGCAAATCATGGGATTGGAGGGAAACGACCGAATTCAAAACGCCAGCGGCGGCATTACGCTCGCCGCGGGCGACCTTGACAACGACGGCCTGGACGAGTTGATCGTCGGCCAAACCTACAGCCGCAGTTCGCAAACCGCCTTCCAAATCCTCGACATTGCCTACAATTCAAACACCGCCATGGCGGAAGTGAGCCGTCGGGCAACCGGGATGTTCGGTTTTGCGCAGAATCATTTTCGCGGGAACGGAGGAATCCAGCCGGTCATAGCGGATTTGAACGGCGATGGAATCAAGGAAATCGTCGTGGCCGGCTGCGGCGACGACCGGCATCGGGCAAACCGAGCCGATCAACCCATCAATCTGATCGGCGTCTTGAAACCGGTCGTTGAGCAGGGAGTTGTGAAAGGAGTCGAATATCCGACCGGGTACGTGCTCAACGTGTTTCCCGACAGCATCAATCCTTCCGGCGCATTGAGTATGGCCGCCGGGGAATTCGACGGCATTTCGTCGAACGGCGACGAATTGGTGATTGGTACGGGATCGTTGATCCGCGCCGATGGATTTGAGGTGGAATCCGTTTCACCCGCGCCTCAAAACAAGTATCTGCTCATAAAAATCGATTATGACGGGAATACGGTGCGAGGGTGGAGTACGGTTATTCCGCCGTTCGGCTCTCCCATCACTCCCAAAAGCGGAGTGAATGCGTTTGTCGGCGGATATGCGCCGCCGAGCGGAGCGCTATTCGTCGCGGCGGGAAACACGGATTGAAACCAACCGCGCGTGGCGCAAGCCATCTCGTTTTTATCGTTATTTCCGTCCCCATACGCATGTCGGGAACGTTCCATGATGAAATAAAAAATGGTAATATATTGTGTGTCCCATGAAACTATGTTGAGCATTGAATCAGAAATGGAGTGGAGCAGTGGTTCTTGCCAGACAACCAAGACATCATTTGCAGTGTGTCGTGTGCGGAACGAATTTTGGCTCGGAGTACGATCCGGAAATCAAGGCGTATCCCGTTTATCATCCCCCCTCGTCGAAGAAATATGAAATCTGTGAAAAAATATTTTATAAAACGCTGCTTCGTTTGCATGTGTTTCTGTTTGATCAGGAACACAGTATTCCCGCGACGCAGTTGCTTCATGATTTCGACTGGAAAAACGATATCCTTATGAGAAAAGAAATGATTTCGTGGTGCCTGGCGAAGGGTTTCTTAACGGTCGACAGTTTTAAACGGATTGAAGTTCCCTATTCGATTCGCAGTGAATTCGGCGAATTTCTCCAGGCGATCGATCCTACGCAACCGGGTGTACTCGACAGATTCTTCGAGGAATATCGAGACCATCTGCGAGCGGTTTATCCCAGCCTCAAACCGGTGTCGCCCGATCAAATGCCTTTTAAATTCGTGGAATTGAAGCTGGGGCAATCCACTCTTTTTGACAATATCGACACCACACAGATTGAATTGCGGGGGAAAAAATCCGATTCCGATTCCGCCGAGGAACGGCGCTTATCCTCGCTCCGGCAAAGCATGGAGCGGAAACTTTCCCGTTAATTAGAGGTCCCGAAAAATCCAACCGTTGCATTTTCCGCAATGGGTTCCGTCGTGAAATTGACAGAGACGGTTCCCCAAAATTCTTCCTTGCATACGGCGGCAAATACCTCCGCCGCCACGGAATTGTTTTTTCCGTATAAGTCGCCGATATTTCGGATTCATTCAATCCCATGATTCATTGCGTTGTCGTCAGAATCGGGTATACCTGCGCCAAGCCGTCAAGGATAAATTGTACGGCTATCGCCATCAGGATCATCCCCATGATTCGCGTCACGATTTTAATTCCCGATATTCCCAAAAATAAATTCAATCGGCCTGCGAGAAAAAACACCAGATAAACCAGGAGCGAATTCGCAACGATGGCGCTGCTCAAGGCAATCCATAAAAGCCACGAATTCGCTTGATGCGTCAGTAAAATCACCGTGCTGATCGCGCCCGGACCCGCCAAAATGGGAACCGCGAGAGGAACCACCGCAATCGATTGCTTTTCGAGCATGGCCTCGGTTTCTTCCGGCGTGTGTTTGGCGGGACTCATCTTTCCCTGCAGCATCGAAACCGCGATCATAATGATTAAAATCCCGCCGCCGATACGAAAAGCAGGGATTCCGATCCCGAAAAACGAAAGGATGGACTCGCCGAAAAGCATAAACGCCATCAACGTCAGAAAAACAGTCAGGGTGGTGACGATGGAGATCCGACGCCGATTCTCCCATTCCGATCCGGAACCAATGGACAGATAAATCGGCAACGCGCCGATCGGATTCAAAATGGCCAGCAGACTCATGAAGCATTTGACGAAGTAATTCCATTCCATGTTTTTTTCTGTTCGAAAATGAAAGTGAACGATTCGCATTTCTCCGCGGGTAAAGCAAGCGTCCTCGCTT
>QZKN01000034.1 GCA_003598175.1 Candidatus Omnitrophota bacterium | reverse complement strand
ATGAAAATTCCTATCGTAGGGGCGGTTCGCGAACCGCCCCTACGATAGGAATTTTCATATAAACCGCAGTTTTCAATACAACCAATCAAGAATCAGCCATCATTTTATGCAAATAATCCATGGCCTCAGGATAAGTAAAGTAGGTGGGCGTGACTTCGGAAACGCGCGTAATTTCCATCGTGTACAACATCCGGTCGGAAAGATTCACCAAACACACGTCTCCCTTCAAAGCTTTTACTTTTCTCGACAACTCCAGAATTTCGCCGATGACAAAACTTTGAATCGTGCGCGCGTCTTCGAAATCGAAGATGAAATGGGCCTTGCCTTCCTGCAAATACTTATGAATGACCTCTCTCAACCGAACTTGATCGGTGAGCAAAAAAACGCCTTTAAATGTGATGACCACCACATCCGCTTCCACTTTTGACTCCAGCGTTATTCGTTCGATGATTGATCCCTCCTCTTTTATCATAATATCCCCGAGTCGTCCCATTCATCGCACTTGATACAATTTTATACGAATTTTCTTCCTAAACAAAAACCAACTCGCGTTTTTGATGCTCTTTTTATCAACGGGAATCCCGGAAATCCGGGCAAGAATTTTTGTCGTGTGAGACTTGGTCAACCGCATTCTTCCCATTACTATTTATTTTTCACCATCATGACAAACTTCGGTGAAAATGACTCAACCTTTAGCTGTCTTTTCATACAGGAATGCACCTGACAGGGTGAGGAACATCAATGGGAGGTCAAATGAATCGTATTGGAATCGTATTTCTGTTGTTTCTTCTTTGTGGAACCATCCAGGCGCGTGAGCAGGCCTTATGGGTGACGCGGTGGGATTTCAAAAGCGCGACGGATGTCATTAGGATTATTGAAAATACAAAAAAAATAGGCGCCAATTCCGTATATTTCCAGGTGCGAGGCAACGCCACTGTTTTTTACCCGTCGAAAATCGAGCCTTGGGCCTGGGAATTAACAGGAAATCAAGCAAATGAGAACACGCTGGATCCGGGCTGGGATCCGTTGGCCGTGGCGCTGGCGGAAGCGAAAAAACAAAATTTAGCTTTCCATGCCTGGCTTAACGCGTTGCCGGCGTGGAGAGGAATCGTGCCCGCCGCGAAGAATTCGAATCACCTCTGGCAAACCAAACGATCCTGGTTCATGATCGATCAACATGGGACGTTATTACGGCCTTCCAGAAGCTTTTATGCGTTTCTCTCCCCCGGAATTCCGGCCGTGCGCAAACACCTGGCCGCGGTTTGCAGGGAGTTGGCCGGCAATTATCCCGCCATCGACAGCATCCATTTGGACTACATTCGCTATCCGGATTTTAACGAAGTGGGGCGAGCGCGCGATTTTTCCTACGACAAACCCAGCGTGGACGCCTTTCGCAAACAGACCGGGAAATATGAGCGTCCCGACTCGCAGGAATGGCAGGCCTTCAAATGCGAACAAATCGCGGAAAGCCTTCGCGCCATGCGCGCCGCCGTTCGCGCCGCCTCTCCCACCATGCAATTGTCGGCGACCTGCAAAGCCGAAATCCACATCGCCACCGGAGAAACCGGACAAGACGTCAGGATTTGGCTGGCAGAAAATTTGGTGGATACGTTGATCCCCATGGCCTACAAACGTAACACCACACAGATTCGTGAGATATTGGATTCGTTTGAACTCTTTCTCGACGGCCAATGGCAGGATCGTTTCGTGATCGGTTTAAACGCCGATTTCAACGAGCCGGGGGAAATTAAAAATCAGATGGAACTCCTCTTCGATCGCAATTACGCCGGCGAAGCCCTGTTCGCTTACACCTCCCTGTTCCCCAATCATCAGCCGAATCAAAAAGCCAAAATGATCGAATCGCTTTGGCGTGAACGACAGTTGAAAGACCTTTTGTTGCAAAGTCAATAAAGTACCGGAGGCGAAACATGATTGTCCCTACTCCTGTAAAATCAAACCACATCCTGGCTGCCATCGTTTTGTGTGGATTTTTCGTTCTTATTCCGAACAGCACGCCCGGATTTACCGAGGGAACTATGGAGAAGAATCAAATTCTTCCCGACCAGGTCCCCTATCCCCGTATTGCCATGTTGTGGTCGTCGATTCGCGGCGACCGTTCGCTGGAGAGTATTGCGAAGCACGATCTGATTTTACTGGGAGTTGGTGGGCTGGGATTGCAGTGGGAAGGGGATCCTGTCGGGGAGGCTAATCGTTTTACTTCCGCGTCGATGGCGCAAGCGCGGGAACGGATTCAACAAATCAAACAGATCAATCCTGCTGCCATCATTCTTGCCGAATTGTATTTTTATGAATATTCCGATCGTTGGCTGCCGGAAGATCATTGCTGGTGGCTGCGAATCAACGGAGAGCGCAAGCAATTCTGGCCGGGAACGCATCGCATGGATTGGAATCATTCGGAGTACCGGCGGCACGTCGTCCAACAGACCGCGGCATTGCAGCAAAGCGGTCTTGATGGCGTCTTCTATGACAACATCCGCAACGAATCGAAGCCGTGGGTGGAGTTTCTCAAAGAAGTCAGAGATGCGGTGGGCGACGATTTCCTGATTTTAGCCAACGCGGGTTACGATGTCGGTTCCTACGATTTTGCCGCCCCATTCCTGAACGGCATGATGTATGAATCGGGATGGAGTCACAAGCGAACGGAATGGGATGATTGCATTCAAAAAATGCGGCATACCCAATCGCTGTTGCGCAAGCCGAAGATCAGCGTCATCGAGCGCTTTGAAGAAATTCGCGACCACGCCGGATGGCCGAACGATTCGCGACGCGGGCAAAAACCGGAGCCGGATCCGCAGGCGCGATATTGGAGTTTGTGCTATTCGTTGATCATCGGCGATTACTACTATCTGTTTTCCGATAACACCAGCCACCGGCACGATTGGTATCCCGAATACGATAAAAAGATCGGTTTGCCGCTGGAGCCGGGAGCGCGAATCACTCCCCATGTCTGGCAGCGGCGTTATGAAAACGCCCTGGTCGTGGTGAATCTGCCGGGCGCACAGGAATCCTATACCGTCAAACTCGATGAACACGCGCGCGATACGTTGACCGGCGCGGAGGGAAACACATTTACGATTCCAGCCGGGGAAGGACGGATACTCTGCAAAGGATTGCAAACCGGCCAAAAGGACAACGGCTTTTTTCTCGGCTGTTCGCAAGTGGATATCACACCGCCGGTCGGTTGGCGAATGGCGGGCAATTACTATGAAAAATTTAACAATGGCGTTCACGATCCCCTCTTTGCAAAAGCCATGGTTTGGAAACAGGGGGAGATACAAACCGCAATTCTGATCTGTGATGTGTGCAGCGCGCCTCGCCCTATTACCAATGCGATTAGACAACAGGTCAGTCAACATCTCGGCATTCCTTTTACCAACATCTCCGTAACCGCAACCCATACCCATGCCGGGCCGGAATATCATGGCATTCTGTGGGAATTGTTTCACGAAGAAGCTCTTAAGAACTATGGTACCGATCCGCATGCGCCGATTGATTACCAAGGTTTTCTCATCGACGCCTGTGTTCAAGCGGTTGCGCAAGCGCAACGCAACATGAAATCGGTTATCCTGGAATCCGGCGTCGCGCAGCAAAGCGGCGTCGCCTTCAACCGCCGTTTCCATATGAAGGATGGATCCGTGCGCTTTAATCCCGGCAAGATGAATCCCGACATCATTCGCGCCGCGGGACCGGTCGATGAAGATTTTCCGATTGTGCTGTTTCGTGATGCGAATACCAACAAACCGATAGCCTCATTCACATCCTTTGCCGTACACACCGCCGTATTCGGAGGCGATCAATACAGCGCAGATTTTCCCGGTCTTCTGCAACGGAATCTCAGGAACGAGTTTGGCGAAGAATTCTTTTCCTTATACGGTCAAGGAACGTCGGGAGATACCAATCATTTTAATGTTTTTTCCGATCAGCCCAATCAAGACTCGGAACAGATTGCATCCGCGTTTACGGAAACATTGCTTCGTACGATCCCCACATTGAAGCCGGTTGTTTCTCCGTCGCTGGCGGTTTTGACCACGAAAGTTGTTGCGCCGTTTGTCGATATTTCGAAAGAACAGGTTCAAGAGGCATGGAACACCTTCAATCTGCAGCATGAAAAGAATCCTACGTTTCTGGAATTGGTGAATGCCTGGAAAATATTGAATACCAACATGCTGATGGAGCAGGAAGGTGAAATGCACCAAATGGAAGTCCATGCTTTCCGAATTGGCCATGACCTGGCAATCGTTACCTGGCCTCATGAGATTTTTGTGGAATTGGGAATGGCGTTAAAAGAACAATCTCCTTTTCAAACCACCCTGATCTTAACTCTCGCCAATGATTTCGATTTTTATATCCCTTCACAAAAAGCCTTCGTCGAAGGGAGTTATGAAATCGTGACGTCTTCAGTGAAACCCGGCGCGGGAGAGAAATTGGTGGAAGAAACCTTGAATTTATTGCATCGATTGAATACCATTCCCTGAAGAAATAAGGATATTTAAAATGAAATCAAAAACGACACGCCGTCAGTTTCTCAAAAACCATTCCCGATTGATTGTATCGGGTAGTTTGCTAACTTCCCGCCCCTCCCTTCGCGGCTACGCTTTGGAGAATTCTCCCAAACGCATTAAAATCGGCGTCATCGGCTGCGGCAGCGTCTCCCATTCGTACTTGCCGCACCTTGCCAAAAGTCCCTTCGCCGAGCTTGTCAGCGCCTGCGACATCATCCCTGAACGAGCGGCGGCGCAAGCCAGGAATTTCAATATTCCCAATCAGTATCCACACATCGACCGAATGCTGGCCGGCGCTCCCTTCGATCTGTTGGTAAATCTCACCGATATGCAAGAACACGAACACCTGAATAAACAGGCAATAGAGGCAGGAAAACACGTCTGGAGCGAAAAACCCATGGCCAATTCGCTAGCTGCCGGTCAAACGCTGATCGATTTGGCGCGGAAAAAAGGCGTACGCTTGTGGGGAGCTCCGGCGATGGTGGTGAGTCCGCAATTTGACTTCATGGCCAGGACGCTGGCCGCGGGTAAGCTGGGACGAGTGGCGGCGGCTCACGCCGATTATGGACACACAGGTCCGGATTGGTCCTCTTTCTTTTACGAAAAGGGCGGGGGAAGTCTGCCGGATCTCGCGGTGTATAACCTGACCACATTAACCGGTCTGCTGGGACCGGCTCGATCAGTCGTCGCCATGACCAGTATTGTCACTCCTACTCGCACGATTCGAGGAAAAGGCGAAGTGAACGTGGAAACCGAGGACAACGCCATGGCGCTGATGGATCATGGAAACGGAGTGATTTCTCATGTCCAGAGCGGTTTCAATTATTTCAATCCGCATGGACATGATGGAAGCGAGGAAAAACGGCATACAATTTCTATCGTCGGGACTCAAGGATTTATGGGATTGGTTGGCTATGATTGGGATCCGCAGGGAGTGGACCTGGCCACCGAAAACCAACCGACTTTGACACGGTATGCCACGGACAAAGGAGATTTCGTCTGGCAGATGGGAGCGTCTCTGGCGGCGGAATGTCTTGCAACCGGCCAGGACATCCCGATCACACCCGAACACGCCCTGCACGTGCTGGAAATCATTCAAGCGATTCATGAATCCCAGAAAACAGGACTACGCATCCCACTTCAATCTACATTTGTACTTTAATAGAATCAATTGAATTCCGTGAGAGGCAAAACGAGATGATCATCTTCCATGCCGGCTTTTCTGAAATCGACATTCACATTTGGGGAGAAACTCCCATAGACTCAACGAGAGAAACGCCGCCGCCGACTGTTTATCTCTTCGACGCCGGATACAAAATGCTGGCGCAAACGCTAAAAGACTTGGAATGCGATTGTACGATAACAAAAAAAGATTCCAGCCTAATGACAATCTGGCTTCCGACGAAGGCAGGTCAGCCAATCCCTTCGAGTTCGATCATCGCTTCTCCTTCTGCCTCGCGCCGTAAAATCGAGATCAAATCCTGGCGCGTCACGGCGATTCATTTGAATGTCGATTGCATTTCCAACTTGCTGTGCCGTTGCATCGGCAAGGAATTGCTCGCGCCCGGCGTGCTGATCGGCAGGGATATGGCCTATTGGAGCGTCGCTTTACGGTTTGCCGGAGGTCTGGTCGCCAAACAGAAATTTCTTCCCGATGTGGTCCGAGAGAAAAATACTTTCCGCGCGATGTGGAAACCGGTCCTGATGCCGGAAGAGCGCGAGAAACACACGGCGCTGGCCAAAATAATGCCGGATTCATGCCGCGCCCTCACTTTGAACGATTCCACAGCGCCCTGCATTTCCGCAGAATCCGTTCTTTCTGATTTTCTGGATAGAACCGTCGATTACCTGGTTCGAAATTCGCAACGGATGCAAACGGCGTCTCCAAAGACCGGCTCTCGCGGCAAACGAAAAACCGCTTCGTTCGACAGCATCCACGATCAATGGCTCCACGCGCTCCGTTCCCCGGACGGGATCATGGAGGGGGAACAATCGGAATTGATGAAATTCATGGCGCAGATACGAGATTGGCGGCGTCCCATCTCGATGACGGTCGAAACGCCATTCCGTCTCTGTTTTCGCCTGGAAGAACCCGACGTGGAAACCCCCAAAAAGGGAAAACTCAAACTACCGGAAGACGCATGGTATGTGCGATATCTCTTGCAGGATAACCGCGACCCCAGCCTTCTGATTCCGGCGGAAAACGCATGGAAATCCCCAAAAAACACGGCGGTTTTATTCAAAAAAGCAAAGTTCAATCCCCATGAATATCTTCTCTTTTCCCTTGGCCAGGCGTCCGGGATTTGCCCCCATATCGAATCCAGTCTGAAGAGATCGAATCCCGGCGGTTACGAAGTGGATTCAAACGGCGCCTTTACATTTCTGACGGAAAGAGCCTCCATCCTGGAACAAATGAGTTTCGGCGTGCTTTTGCCGGCCTGGTGGACGCGAAAGGGAACAAAACAGCGCTTGTCGCTCAAAGCGAAAGTGAAAAGTCCCCGGATGCAGGGCGATAGCGGACTGTCTCTGAATGAAATCGTCCAATTTCAATGGGAAGTGGCTTTGGGCGATCACACATTGACGCTCGCGGAATTGCAGGAACTGGCAAAACTGAAATCGTCACTGGTAAAGGTGCGCGGCCAATGGGTACTTATCGGAGCGGAAGAAATCCGGGAAGCCATCGATTTTTGGAAACGAAAGGCCAACGATGAGGGAACGGTTCGCGAAATAGTGCGAATGGCGCTGGGGCAAGCCAATACGCCGACAGGCATGAATTTCAGCGGCATTTCGGCAACCGGCTGGATCGCCGATTTCCTGGATCGGCTCAATGGAAATACCCCATTTGCGGAAATCGACGCCCCCGCCGAATTTCAAGGCGCGTTGCGCCCTTATCAACGAAAAGGATACTCGTGGCTCGATTTTCTGCAGCAATGGGGATTGGGCGCCTGCCTGGCCGATGATATGGGTTTGGGCAAAACAATCCAAACGCTGGCCCTCCTGCAACGGAATTGGCATGCCAACGGCAAAAAACCGACCTTGTTGATTTGCCCGACTTCCGTTGTGGGCAATTGGCAGAAAGAAGCATCCCGATTTACGCCCGAGTTGCCCGTGATGATCCATCACGGAGCGGCGCGAAAAAAGGATTCCTCTTTTAAGAAGGAGGCAAAAAACCATACAATCGTAATTTCCAGTTACGCGCTTTTGCATCGTGATTACGAAATGTTGAAAACCATTTCCTGGTCGGGCATCGTGCTCGATGAAGCGCAAAACATCAAAAATCCGGAAACCAAACAAGCAAAAGCCGCCCGTTCTCTGCCGGCGGATTACCGCATCGCGCTGACGGGAACCCCGGTCGAAAATAATGTCGGCGACCTTTGGTCCATCATGGAATTTCTCAATCCCGGATTTTTGGGCACACAAGCGGAATTCAAGCGTTCGTTCTTCATCCCGATTCAGGCGCTACGCGACCCCGAGGCGACGCAGCGATTGAAGCGACTCACCGGACCGTTTATCCTTCGGCGCTTGAAAACGGATAAATCCATCATTTCCGATCTGCCGGAAAAGATGGAAATGAAGGTATATTGTAATTTGACCCAAGAACAAGCGTCCTTATATCAGGCGGTTGTGAACGATACGATGAACGAGTTGAAATCGGCGGAAGGGATTCAACGCAAGGGACTGGTTCTCGCCACTCTTTCCAAACTCAAACAGGTTTGCAATCATCCCGCGCAGTTTGCCGGAGACAACTCCGCCATTCCCGGCCGGTCGGGAAAATTGGCTCGCTTGACGGAAATGCTGGAAGAACTCCTGCAAGTCAATGATCGCGCGCTCATTTTTTCGCAATTTTTCGAAATGGGCGATCTTTTAAAAACCTACCTACAAAATCAGTTCGGCCAGGAGGCGCTTTTCCTGCACGGCCGCGTCCCCAAGAAAAAAAGAGACGAAATGGTCGAGCGCTTCCAAAGCGAAACCGGACCGAATATATTCATCCTTTCTCTCAAAGCCGGCGGAACCGGATTGAACCTGACAAACGCCAATCACGTCTTTCACTTCGATCGCTGGTGGAATCCGGCGGTGGAGAATCAAGCCACCGATCGCGCCTTTCGCATCGGCCAGACTAAAAATGTGCAAGTGCACAAGTTTCTGTGCGTGGGCACGCTGGAAGAACGAATCGATGAGATGATCGAAAACAAGAAGGAAATCGCCGAAGGGGTAATCGGCGCGGGAGAAGGCTGGTTGACGGAACTGTCCACAAATGAATTGAAAGAACTGTTCGCCTTAAGCAAAGAAGCCGTTGCGGATTGATTATATATATTTTTGCGAGGAGCAGTTATGTCCAGAGGACGAAGATACTATTCCGATGATTTTTTCTTTTATCAACCTTCGATCCCCCGCGAAGCAAAAGGCGGAATCAAGGCGCAATCTCAGCGGGGAGCATTCGCCTCCAGTTGGTGGGCCAAAAGATGGATCGCCGTTTTGGAAAGTTTCAATATCGGCGCTCGCTTGGACCGCGGACGTTCTTACGCCCGGAAGGGACAAGTACTCTCCATCGAAATCGATGTCGGAAAAATCAAAGCCAAAGTGCAAGGCTCCCGTTCCACTCCTTATTCCGTTGAAGTGAGCGTGAAAACGTTGACGCCATCCGAATGGAAAACCTTAATCGAACATTTCGCGAGTCAACCGATCTTCACGGCCAAATTATTGGCCGGAGAAATGCCCCAGGACATCGAAAAATTATTTGAGGAACAAGGATTCTCGCTTTTCCCCACGAGATACAAGGATTTGACTACAAATTGTTCCTGCCCGGACTGGTCGAACCCATGCAAACATATTGCCGCCGTTTTTTACCTGCTCGGCGAAGAATTCGATCGCGATCCCTTTCTCATGTTCAAAATGCGAGGCATGACGCGGGAAGAATTATTCAATCAACTTCCGGGAACCGTTTCCGGCGACGCGGGAGAGGACGCAGAGGAATCCCATGAACCATCATTCCCCGCGCAATCCTTGCAAACCGATGTGACGTGCTTTTGGCGCGGCGGTGATTTTTCGGATGACTTGTACGGGAAAATCGAAATCCCCTCCGTCTCTGCAATTCTTCCCAAGCGCCTGGGAAATTTCCCGTTCTGGCGAGGGAAGGAGCGATTTTTGGAAACGTTGGAAACCCTTTACGATCAAGCGTCGCAAGAAGGATTAAACGTGTTTGTGGGAGAAATCAAATCATAAATCCTGCACACAATTTTCGCATTTAAAAACCCAACTCCAACTTCGCCGCCTCCGACATCATGTCGGGATTCCACGGCGGCTCCCAAACCAGCTCGACGCGCGCGGATGCCACTTCCGGCACGTTGTTGACCGCCATTTCCACTTCCATCGGCAAACTGCCGGCGACCGGACAGGCAGGCGAGGTCAAGGTCATCGTAATGGTTACGTCCGCAGTGGGAGAGATATGGATATTGTAAATCAATCCGAGTTCATAAATATTGACGGGAATCTCCGGATCATAACAGGTTTTCAACGCTGCAATGATTTTTTCTTCCAATTCCGCATTATGGCTCGTAACGGTTTCCATTGATTCCCTTCCTATTCATGGTTCTTACGTACTCACCCTTACACATACTCCCCATAATCCCCCATCACCGGCTGATCATTGATCACAATTTGAAATGCATTTGCTTATACCCCAATTGAGATGCATTTGCTTATACCCCAATTGAAATGCATTTGCTTATACCCCAATTGAAATGCATTTGCTTATACCCCAATTGAAATGCATTTGCTTATACCCCAATTGAAATGCATTTGCTTATACCCCCAATTGAAATGCATTTGCTTATACCCCAACGGGGTAAAATAAGATAGCCAGCGGGCAACGCCCCTGGTATGAATGTAAATAAGCCCCCAGCCCTGAAAGGGCGAAATAAAACATTCCACCCAAAGACGCTATTCCGTCGAAACCGGAATTTCCTCATTATCAAGAGCGGCGTTAAGCGTGTGCCAGGCCAGCGTTGCGCATTTGACCCGCATGGGAAAATCACGCACGCCCGCCAGCGCTGCCAGTTTTCCCATTTCCGACAGCTGGGATAGCAAATCCGTGTCTTTCGTCAGCAAATCGTGAAACCGTTCAAACGCCTGCCTGGCCTCTTCGACAGTCTTTCCTTTCACCGCCTCCGTCATCAACGACGCGGAAGCGGTGGAAATAGCGCATCCCTTTCCCTGAAAGGCGATATTCTCGATCTTCTCTCCATTCAATCGTACATAAATCGTCACCCGATCGCCGCATAAGGGATTATGCCCGTCCGCCTTGTGATTCGCATCATCGAGAACCTGATAATTACGCGGTTTTTTGTTATGATCGAGGATAATTTCCTGATATAGTTCTCGCACTTCCGACATGTTTTTGCCTTTTTATAAAATGTCATTAAAACGGGTAGAGCAGGCGTCCTCGCCTGCGCCGTTATGCAAGCGAGACGCTTGCTCTACCCTCCCATGTTTCTCATTTCCAGCATGAACAGTAAATTATTTAAAAAGATCAATCACCTTTCGAATTCCATCCATCAAAACATCAATCTCATCGTGGGTGTTGTAAAACGCAAACGACGCCCGCGCGGTGGCGGGGATGTCAAAACGGTCCATCACCGGCTGCGCGCAGTGATGGCCGGTGCGGATCGCGATTCCCTCTTGATCCAGAATCGTGCCGATATCGTGCGGATGAATATCCTCCAGGATAAAGGATAATACACCGGATTTTTCCTTTGCCGTACCGATGATTCGCAATTGCGGAATTTCCAGCGCTCTCGCGGTCGCATATTCCAGCAATTCCCGTTCGTAATACGCTATTTCTTCCATCCCGATCGCGGAAACATAATCGATTGCCGCGCCCAGGCCGATCGCTCCGACGATATTGGGCGTACCGGCTTCGAATTTATAGGGTAATGTATTATAAAGCGTTTTCTCAAACGAGACGGACAGAATCATATCGCCGCCGCCTTGATAAGGCGGCAACGATTCCAACCATTTCGATTTTCCGTAAAGAATCCCAATTCCGCTGGGACCATATAATTTATGCCCGGAAAACACATAAAAATCACAATCGAGTTCCCGCACATCGACCGGCATATGCGGAACCGCCTGCGCGCCATCAACCAATACGGGTATATCACGACTATGCGCAGCTTCGATAATCTTTTTAATGGGATTAACGGTTCCCAGCGCGTTGGAAAGCTGAACCACCGCGACCAATTTGGTGCGCGATCCGATCAACTTTTCATATTCATCAAAAAGAAATTCTCCTTCATCGTTGATAGGAACGACGCGCAATTTCGCGCCGGTTTCCTCACACACCATCTGCCACGGCACGATATTCGAATGATGTTCCATCGCCGAAATAATGATTTCATCGCCTTCGTTGATGAATTTTTTGCCGAAACCATGCGCAATAAGATTGATACCTTCCGTTGCGCCGCGTACAAAAATGATTTCCCGCGAATCGCCCGCATGGATGAATCGTTGCACTGTTGTCCGTGCATTTTCGTACGCATCGGTGGATTGCTGGCTCAGCCAATGCACGCCGCGATGAATATTCGCGTAATAATGCGTGTAGGCCTGGGTGATTGTATCGATCACGGCCTGGGGTTTTTGCGTCGTCGCCGCATTATCCAAATACACCAGCGGTTTCCCGTGGACGGTTTGCCGTAAAATCGGAAAATCCTCGCGAATCGTATTCACGGGAAAATAGTCCGCCCGCACATCATCCCGCTCATGCAAAACGCCGGCAAAGGCAACCATGGTATTCCTCCCTAATCGTTCTGTTCAAAAGGCAATCTTTCGCGCAATATCTGTTCGAGCTGTTCGCGAACCGCATCGATGCGAATGCGATTGATAATCTCATTGGCAAACGCATACGTCAGCAGGTTTTTCGCCGCCGGTTTTCCGATGCCGCGCGTTCGCAAATAAAACAACGCATTTTCATCCAAACGGCCCGTGGTTGCGCCATGCGTGCATTTGACGTCGTCGGCGTAAATCTCCAACTGCGGCATGGAATCAATCGACGCCTCGTCGGAAAGCAGCAGCGTCATGTTGGTTTGTTTCGCATCCGTCTTCTGCGAATCCCGCCGAACAAGTATTTTGCCTTTAAACACGCCTGTCGCGTGATCGTCCACTATATTTTTATACAATTCATGACTGGCGCAATGGGGTCGGGCATGATCGATATAGGTATGATTGTCGATATGCTGTTTTCCCGCCGCCATCACCAATCCGTTGAGCGTGCATTCGATGCCTTCATCGTTCAAGGCGGCATTGACGTTGTTGCGAACAAGCGAACCGCCCAAAGAAATCGAATGGGACGCAAAATTGCTGCTGCGATCGAGATAAAAGAGCATATTGGCAATATGAAACGCCTGCGCGCTTTCTCTCTGCAATTTATAATGCTCGATCACGGCATTTTCACCCACGGCGATTTCCGTCACCGCATTGGTAAAGTACACTTCGCCTTCCACGCCGGCGTAACTTTCAATGATAGTCGCCTGGCTTTCCGCGCCGGCAACCACAAGCGTGCGCGGATAGGAAACCACAGCTTGCTTAGGCGAGGTGGAAATGAAAAGCAGGTGAATCGGCGTCCGCGCAACGACTCCCTTTTTTATGTGCACATAAGCGCCATCGCGAAACAACGCCGTGTTCAACGCCGCGAAAGGATGTTCTTCATAACTGCCGAGCCGCGACAAATACGGTTCGAGCGCATTCGCATCGCATGCAATCGCCTGAGCGAGACTCTCTACCCGGATTCCATCCTGAAGCGAATTCAAATGGGAAAGCCGGGGAGAAAAAAATCCGTTCACGAATACCAACTGCGTGAAATCAGAGTCAGGAAACGTAACGTGATGAATTGTATCCGGCAGCGAATCGATCGCTGCGGCCCCCGCAAGCGTAAATTCTCGTTTGACGATAGGCGTAACGTTCGTATGTCTCCATTCTTCCTCTTTTATGGTCGGAAAACCGAGTTCCTGAAATCGGGAAATCGCCTCTTTCCGAATTTGATGCAGCCATATGGGTTCGTGAGCGGCAATCTCGCCTTCGATTTTTTCATAATCGGCCACGTACCGTTCTGTTTTTGCGCGATTTTTATCGAGTGCAATCATTGGAAATCCCCTTTTTCAGTATCCGACCGGTTGCAATACTTCCGTTGGTTCTTCGAGCCCCACATATCCGTTTTCTTCCACCTCGAGCGCCAGCTCGCGACCGCCGGATTTCACAATGCGGCCCTTCGCCAGAATGTGCACGAAATCCGGAACGAGATAATTGAGCAACCGTTGATAATGTGTGATGACCATGACCGCTCGCGTCTCATCGCGAAGCGCGTTCACGCCTTCCGCCACGATCCGCAGCGCATCGACGTCCAACCCGGAATCCGTCTCGTCGAGAATGGCCAGCTTGGGATCCAACACAGCCATGTGAAAAATCTCATTCCGCTTCTTTTCCCCACCGGAAAATCCCTCGTTAACCGGGCGATGCAACAATTTTTCATCCAAATGGACCAGTTTCATCTTTTCCTTGACCAACGCCAGAAAATCGACCGCATCCAGCGGCTCCTCGCCGCGCGCCTTGCGAATTGCGTTGAGGGCGGTTTTTAGAAAATAGGTGTTGGACACGCCGGGAATCTCGACGGGATATTGAAACGCCAAAAACATCCCCGCGCAGGCGCGCTCTTCCGGCTCCAGCTCCGCCAAATTTTGGCCTTCGTAAAGAATTACGCCTTCCGTGATTTCATACGCCTCATGCCCGGCGAGAACCTGCGCCAGCGTGCTTTTTCCGGAACCGTTCGGGCCCATAATGGCGTGCGTTTCACCCGCGCGAATGGTTAAATCGATGCCCCTTAAAATTTCCTTGCCATCCACATTGACGTGCAAATTCCTGATTTCCAACATGGTTTGATTTCTCCTGATGATAAATTGGTTATCCGACGCTTCCTTCCAGACTGATGCCCAATAACTTTTGCGCTTCCACCGCGAATTCCATCGGCAATTCCCGAAAAACCTCTTTACAAAAGCCGTTCACGATCATGGACACCGCATCCTCGGTGGAAATTCCACGCTGCCGGCAGTAAAAAATCTGATCCTCGCCGATTTTCGAGGTGGACGCCTCGTGTTCGATCTGCGCAGTATTGTTTTTCACGTCGATATACGGAAACGTATGCGCCCCGCATTTCTCGCCGATCAGCATGGAATCGCATTGCGTGTAATTGCGCGCGTTCTCGGCGGCCTTGCCGATCTTGACCAGGCCGCGGTACGTATTATTGCTGCGTCCCGCGGAAATGCCTTTCGATACGATCGTACTTTTCGTGTTTTTCCCGACGTGCATCATCTTTGTGCCGGTATCCGCTTGTTGATAATGATTGGTCATCGCGACGGAATAGAATTCGCCTACGGAATTGTCTCCCAATAAAATGCAACTGGGATATTTCCAGGTGATGGCCGAGCCGGTTTCCACTTGAGTCCAGGAAATTTTGGAATTGACGCCCAGACATTTCCCTCGTTTGGTGACAAAATTGTAGATCCCGCCTTTTCCTTCCTTATCGCCGGGATACCAATTTTGCACGGTGGAATATTTGATTTGCGCATGATCGTGCGCGATCAGCTCGACCACCGCCGCATGGAGCTGATTTTCATCGCGCATGGGCGCCGTGCATCCTTCGAGATAACTGACATAGGCGTCATCGTCGGCCACGATCAACGTTCGTTCGAACTGGCCTGTATTCGCCGCATTGATGCGAAAATAAGTCGATAATTCCATCGGACAGCGCACGCCTTTCGGCACATACACAAACGATCCGTCGCTGAAAACCGCCGAATTGAGCGCGGCAAAGAAGTTGTCCGTATAAGGAACCACTGATCCGAGATACTTTCTCACCAAATCCGGATGATGTTCCACCGCTTCCGAAAACGAGCAGAAAATAATGCCCAATTCCGACAGTTTCTTTTTAAACGTGGTTGCCACCGAGACGCTGTCGAACACTGCGTCAACGGCAACGCCGGCCAGCATTTCCCGCTCTCTTAACGGGATGCCGAGTTTTTCGTACGTGGCCAACAACTCCGGGTCCACTTCATCCAGACTTTTCGGTTTACCCGATTTCGCTTTTGGCGCGGAATAATAAATTATGTCTTGATAATCGATTGAAGGATATTTAACATGCGGCCATGTCGGTTCGACCATCGTCAGCCAATGGCGAAAGGACTTCAACCGCCACTCCAACAGAAATTCAGGCTCATTTTTTTTCGCCGAGATAAATCGAATGATGTCTTCGTTCAAACCTTTCGGCGCCACGTCCGATTCAATATCTGTCACAAAACCGTATTTATACTCATGTAAGGCGAGATCTTTAATGGTTTCCGTAGCCGTAGGCATTTACTTCTCCTTCCGTAAAACAACCCGCTGTCATCAAATATACCATTTACTTGACTATGTCAACATTATAGCAGATTACTTGACCATGTCAACTAATTTTTAGAATATTTTGGGAAAAATATGGAATGGAGGAGAACACACAGGAAACGGAAAATTTATTTTTTAGGGCTGGGTTCACAATTGGGAACGGCAAGTTTAGCGAGAGTATGCATAATGGAATCCGCCGGCAGGTCGCCCACGGCTCCGATTCGTAATCCGTTCACGTCACGGAAAAAAACTTCCTGGCCGCCCGGCCATCGTTTGACAATCGGCGCATTCGTTTTTTGTTTCGCTTGTTCGGCCTTGCTTTCTTCCATTTCCTTTTCACTCAGTTTGGATTGAAAGATGGAAAAACGGGCCAGGCCGTCGGAAAACAGGGTGTGAGACGTCACACCATGGCGTCCTTTAAAAAATTTCTCATGGCGCTTTTCAAATCCGCGTGGAAGCCATTCCGTGGTTGCAGGCTTAAAATCGATTTTCGGCGGTTGTTGGTCCTCTTCGTTAAATTTCGTATCGCATTCCAATCCTTCGGTGGAAAAACGAGAGGCAGGCATGTCGTTCCCCAATTTGATTTCCGTGAAGAAAAATACTTCGCCGAGTTTCCCATCATGTTCAAATCGCTTGTATTTCAAGAGAAATCCGGATTCGTTATCGATCCAGAAGTTTGCTCGGGGCCGTGGATGGCGAGCGACTTTATTCTTGACGGAAATTTGGGTTGTTTTGCGACCGGCGACGACTTCGGCTTTCTCTTGAGTAAACGAATAATTCTTCTTTAAAAGCTCGAGATCAACCAATTCCGGCCACTCTCCCTGCTGAAAAAAACTGCGCAAAGGAATAATGCGCGTTTCCCGGTAATAGCGCTCCAACTCATTTTGTTCAATGCGCTTGATCCAAAGCGCATCTTGATTGCGCAATATGACCAATCCTTTAATTCGCTCCGGCGTGACAAACTCGATTCGCACTCCATGCGCTTTCGAATGATCGAGTTTCAATTTGACTTTCCATTCTCCGTCGGTGGTGATCCGCTGATAGTAAAGGATTCCGGAATAAGACATTTGTGTCGATACCCGGAGCGAGTTTTGAAAGCAGCCAGTCAAATCGCGTTCGGCGGCAACACCATCCATTGTTACCGTAATAGAAAAAAGGAGGAAACAATATGAGAGGAACACAAATGCAAGTTTTTTATTGTTCATTCGAATCACTTATAGGTATAATACGCTATGAGACTTTCTCGGGGTAATAATGACTCACAAGCCAATTCATGGTTCGCTACAAACGATTCCGCTTCCGCTCGGTACCGGTTCATATCTTGAATCGTCACTACCTGATACGCCGGTTCACTGAACGGAAAACGAAGACCCAAAATAAGCAGCAGGACCACCGCCATACCGTAAGCGAAATTTTTGACATGGCGGAGATTTGCATACAACCAGATCCACTCGGGTCGTTTCGGCGGAATCGAACGAACCTCGCGGGCTATATGGCTCCAAATCCGGTCTGGCGCGGAATGCGAAGGCAACGCATGGAGTAGGGATAGATATTTTTGGGTGCGTTCGTATTCCATCATCCATGCCTTCGAATTCTCCAGGCGGGATTGAACATCCATTCGTTCCTTTTCGGAGAGTTCATTCTCGATGTAACGGCGCAAAAGATCCGCTGAGATTTTTTCCGATCGCACTGCAACATACCGTCTCAACCACCGCTTCATCTTTTCCTTCCTCCTTTGGATTTATAAGTCGAAATCCATTTGAACGCTCTCCACATTTATTATAGACTGCAAATCACATCATATCATGCAAATCGTATAATATCAAATGATCTTCATCTCGCTCAATTTTCGTTCCAACGATCGATGCGCTCGATTGAGGCGCGATTTCACCGTTCCCAGACGGCATCGCAAGATTCCGGCGATTTCCTCATAAGACAGATTCTGAACATAGCGCAAAAGCAAAATGGTTCTTTGTTTTTTGCTCAACGAAAGAATCGCATATTCAATCAACTGTTCCCGCTCGTTTTCAAACGCTACGTCACATGGATTCGGGCCGGGATCATCGATCTCAAACGGAGGGTTGTGCTGATCCGAGTTTTCCCAATCAACGGAGCGGACGAGATGGTGTTTATTTTTTCGAAAAAAATCCGCGCTCCGGCGCATGACGATTCGATACAGCCACGTCGTAAACGACGATTGAAATTGAAATCGCCAAATATCCTTAAATACGGAAATGAAAACCTCCTGCGTCACCTCTTCGGCAATATCGCTGGATCCGGTCATGCGCAAAGCCATATTATAGACATCTTGAGAAAAACATCGATATAACCGTTCTAATGCTTCAATATTCCCCTCTTGACAGAGCGTGATGAGTTTTTGCTCCTCTTTCGGATCTCTGTTCATATTATATGGCGCATTATTTTTCATAATATAAGTCGAAGGCGCTCCACCAAAAGTTCCCATGCCGGCAAGGAAGTAGGAACCGATTCCCGCTTTCAACCACCGATTTGACAATCAAATCATCCACGGTTTTTTCAACCGGAATAAAACTACAATATATGGTATCCATTAACAGGATACTAACAATATATTGGATTAAAAAATACCGTAAAATCCCTTGATTCGTTTGGAGTTCCAATCAATACAGACGTTTCTTTTTCACAAACATAAATCCGTACCATTCGTCACATAAAAAATGATATCGTAATCGGCTGCCATCAGACTACCGTTTCGAATCGTTTTGATTATTATTTCTCCTTCCCATGAGAATTCGGCCGGCATCTCTTTTTACACAGGAATCTCCGCTCATCCACAGGTTATCAACAACAAGTATTCCATGGTGAAATTCTTCCTTCACAACGTCAAAGAAACCCTTGAGTTAGGCCAAAGAATTCATGGGAAGCTTCGTGGATTCTTTTTATTACTCACATGTTATCCACAGCGAAAACCACGAATTACATTGAGGATAATATTCTGGTTTTCCTCAACTTATCAACAGCGAGCGCATAGATATCAACAACTTGTAAACGTTTCGAGATCAAAATGAATAACTCATTTGTCATCAGTTTGTTAGAAGAAATATGAAACCCATTCACGGGGAAAGAAAAGCGGTTCGGGCTCAACCGGCGAGTACATATGAACAGCTGCTTTTGTTTGATGCGCCGATCATCAAACGGCAATGAGGCAGGTCGAAAAACCTGCCTCAATGAAATACAATACGGATGTACCATCCAGTCTGAACGTTACAATTTGTGTTTACTCATCCGGAGGATTCTCCTCCATGATTTTTTTATATTCCTGCAAAACACAATCTTCCATCTGTTGACGCATTTCCATATTCAATGGATGTGCGATATCCGCATAGGTTCCGTCGGTTTTTTTTCGGCTGGGCATAGCCACAAAAAGCCCCGAGTTCCCATTGATGATCTTCAGATCACGAATGACAAAGCAATCGTCAAGAATGATTGTGACAAAAGCTTTGAGCTTATCGTCAGGTTTACGAACCGGATAGACTTTAACTTCCGTGATTTCCATCACTAATTGCCTTTTTATTCCTGAGACTTATACGCTCTCGTTACGAACAGAGTGTTCCCGTATCATGGCAAACGGAATCACACTATTTCTTTTTCTTATGACGATTCAAACGTCGTTTCTTTTTACGTTTGTGAGTTGCAATTTTTGCGCGTTTACGTTTTTTTCCTGATGGCATAGAACACCCTCAAAATGTTGAATCTGAAATCATGCTTCTTTTGTGCAAAGTACAGGTTATAGATACATCTCCCAGGTTTGTCAAGAGCTGCTCAAAAAAGACTTGTCGCAATGCATGGGATAAGGCGGAGAAGCCGGCGCTTTTATCGCGCAACGGATTATTGATACCGTAATCGTTTGATTTCACCATTGTTCCTGAGCCAAATCACTTTTTTCGTATGGGAAAGAAACCGTATGGCCGCGGCATCCATGATGGAAGTATACGGCGTTTCAGAAAAAGCAAACACGGGAACATATTGATGGAGCACACCAAACCGATCCAGCAAAACCACGTTATCTCCCTGTGAAAATTGGATGTCACAGATGACATCCCATCCAAAACGACTCTGTTGGATATCCCGATTTTGGTTGTCAAATTGGGTATAAAGATAAGCCGGTCCGGAGCGGGACGTATAAGCGATCGCCAGGCCGAATTCATCTTTTTTCAGTGCAAAATCGAATATCGATCTCTCCGGAGTCGGAATTTGCACGCGCTGCGACAGGGCTTTTCCGTGCAAATCGATGCACAAAAGAATACCATCCGCCGACAAGGCATAGAATTCATCACCCGATTCGCCGATTTCCACACCAATCCAATGTTTTCCGGCTTCGATGTCGTTCAAATCAACCCACAATGTGGGAGCGCGGCCGAATGGGGTACGGTCTTCGCCTAAAAAATGAGGGAAACGATATTCCCACACCGTCCCATCCTTGCACAAAAACAGGATTTGTTCCTTCCCCGATGCGCCGTCAATTGCCTCATAATGCGGCCAATTGGTCAGGCCGGAGCCGTCTAAAATGTTCAGGACGCCTTTTTTTTCATAAATGATTCGTCCCCAGCGATCCAGCAGAACCAACAATTCCTCCGACAGCGGAAGAATATCGACGTACATGGGGACGGCCTCATGGGTTTTATACATGGGCATGCCTCTAACGGCGCGCGCCATCTCCGTATCGATCAAATCGTAACAAATCGAAGTGAATTGGCTTCCTTTCAACCATAAGAGAGATAATGCATTGTATGCGGTCGCGTAATTTCCGGCGTTGATCATGCCGCTGATCTTTTGCCGCGTGGTAAAGCCGCTTGCATCGAGGTCGGTTTCCACAATGCGATAGCGATTATCCAACAAAACCAGCCGGTCTTTAAGCGGTATCGGCAGGATTTTCACATACCGGTCCACGATTTCACCCGGCATAACCGTGTCTTCATACACCAGAGTGGAACCGATGTAGTGAATATTCCCATTCAGATCGAGAGTCTGCATCCCCCGTTCATCCGTGGTGAAAGCAAAATCCCGTACGATCGGGTAAAACCAGGAGGTTTCGAACGGCAACGTCAATTTGTCTTTATCGAAAGACAGCCGATTGTGAACATCAATCGTGACCGGTTGGTCGGAAGCGGAAAAATGCAGCGCAATCGCTTCTCGATAAGAAGGGATTCCTTGCAATACCAGCGTTCCGGTTGACGTTTCCCAAACTCGATTAAAATTGTCCAATACACAGATTTCTCCGTCGCCTTTACGGATCGCGAGATCGACCATGCTCACTGGGAGATTCAAACTCGAAGGGGAATCCGGCAAAAACGTTATCGCCGACGTTTCACTTCCCCAAATCACTTCCCCGGAAATACCCGATTCGAGCGCCGTTTTCGGAATTTTCACGATCTCGCCTTTTGCGGACAGCAGAATGGCCGCGCCGTCCAACGCGAAGTCGCCCGCCACAATCGGGTCCGACAACGGTTTTTCCAAAGCATAAATCCATTTGAAAACCAGATCGCGGTGAAAAAATATACGCCCATATTTATCGAAAACACAAAGTTGATCGGAACTGCCGGGATAGATCGCCATATCGCACGCCCAACCGGCATAGTCAAAGGCGCGCGGCGGCAAATTCACGAGCGACGAAATTGTCCAGTCATCCATAAATCGGAGAATTTCCTGATACTTATCCGGCGATTCCCGTAACGCCTGGTCTGCCAGCCAATAGAGATCGTATTCGTTTCCGGCGTCAAAAGCGTTTCCCATTTGCCGGTAATAAAAATCAGGAACCAGAACGCTGACAAACGGCCCCACATTACGCAGAAACAACGGATATCGCCAAAACAGCGCATTTTGGAGAATCCACGCGGATGCAATCGCCGCTCCGATTAAAAAAAGCGCCAACACCCGTTTTCTCCATGCGCGGGAATAAAGCGTATCGCCCATAATCGCAACTCCCAAAAAAGATAAACTCGGAAACATAAATGTATACAAATCCCAATCCAACGGAAACCCGATGAATGAATAATAAAGAAATCCCAATGCCAGAACCGGAACCGCCGCGAGCATCAAAAAAAAGGAAGTGGACCGGCGCAATCGATCCAGCATTCGGCGCGGTTCGTGCAATAACCGCGTCAACATCAACACCATCGGCGCAAGGCCCACAAGAATCAGTTCATTGGCGAAATCCGCAAGATGGACGGCGGAAAACGTCGTATACCCGGCGGTCTGCGCCGTTTGGTTGATGGGGATCAGCAAGTTCGGTTTTCCCAATCGCTCGCTGATGCCTGCAAACGGATTCGCATACCCTTCCAGAAGCGCAAGAGAAACGAGCGCCGGCGCAACAACGATTAAAAGTTGAATGAATCCATCCCAAACACCAATCCGCGAAGAACGCCATGCTTTCCAAAAAAGATAGAGATAGGCGAATCCTAAAATACCGTTCCAAAATCCGGTACAAATGGCAAGAGAAAAACAACCGCTGACCCATGAGATCGAGATTCGATTCCACAAAAAAAACAATCCGGAAAACAAAAAGATGACCTGAAGAAAGACAGGAAGTCCATACACTTCCTGATACCCGCAATAGATGCCCAAAACGGGAGTAATGAATAAAAATAACGGAGCGAACCACGAAAACGTTCGTTCCGCCCGCGAACAGAGAAAAATAACCGCAAGAACATAAAAACCGCCTAAAACGCAGGAAAACCATCGATACACCAACACGAGATTCGTTTCCGGCCAGACGCGCAGAATTTCCGAAATCCAACAACGAATCAGCGTTTCCAACGGCGCATGTTCCACCAAAAAAGCATATCCCTGCTCCGCCGCATGTTCAAAATGCCAAATATCTCCCGAATCGCTTCGATTGACTCGGAAAAACCAAAATAAACCGACTGCCAGGAAAAATACAACGGCATAAAACCAAACCGGCGACCGTTTTTGCCGGTTGGAGCAGTAACGGGAACAACGAAAATACGTTTTCCACCACCAATCAACATATCGCTGAAAAAGAATTGCCGGTACAAAGATCAAACCCCAACAAAGGTAAAATTCTACCGGCGTCGGACTCAACCGTTCCTGCAGCCAGGGATGGCGCCGGCCAAGAAGAAACAAACCCGTGATGGCAAGAACGATAACAATCCATGATCGAAGGTTCCGAAACCGTAAGAAAAAATGAACGTTCATATCGTTGCGGACAGGAAAAGGAATCATCATACGGCGGGTAGAAAAAGAAATGGGGGATTTTACTCCCCCATCTTGACGATCCTAACAAAAATAAATCAATTTACGGGCCAACGCGAAGAATATCACCCGTACTGGAAGTTCCATTCGATGGATTGTACATCAGCTCGCCCAACGTAAAGTTACTTTTCCGCACACCGGCGCGACGTAAGTCACTTAAACGCGCACCCGTGTATTCACGTGGGTCAAGACCACCCTGAGTTGCACTGCCGCCATTTCCATTTTGGCCGTCAGGCCCCCAGCTGGTCATGATGTAATAACTCTGCCCATTGGAACCATACCCATAACCATACTCGTTGCCATCCCCTCTGAACGGATCATAGGGAACGCTAGAGATATAAGCAACTGGTGTGGTTAGGTATATTCGGCGATCACCTGTGGTGCCGATCGCGATGTGGGCGATGTTGATAACCGCATCTCCGGCCGCGGAAACATCACGATATTGCCGGCGCATACGAATTCGGTCCGTATCCATCGGAGGATAGGAGTTGTTGTCGATAAAGAACGACTCGAGCGAATTCTGTAAACTTCTGATTTCCGATTCCGCGCGGGCAACTTTTGCGCGAACTTGCGCATTCAGAAAGTTTGGAACGGCAATAGCCGCCAAAATCCCGATAATAGCCACAACGATCAGCAGCTCGATTAGCGTAAAGCCTTTTAGCTTCATCATCCTGGCTCACCTCCTTTCTTCTGGAAAATAATGCAGGATGCTGCCCCCGAAGAAAAAACTCGGGGATCACTCCTGAATATCCGGTGATTAAAAAAATAAAAACGTTCTATCCATATATATAGCACCGAACATCCGGAAGCGTCCGCAGTGAAACCTCAAGGATTCACGCGCGGGTGATCGTCGCATCACACAACACTTTTACCATACCTCTCTGGGCTTGTCAACCCCGAATTATGAGAATCTCTCGGAAAATATTCCGGTAAATTATAAGGCAGTCTCATTCCGGCTCACGTTTCATGCACGAATGTCTCGCGCCGTTATTGCCGTACGCCGCTATCACGCAAGGACGCGCCGCCCGTCGTTCCGAAAACGAGAAGATAGGGAGTATTGCCAAATCGCCGGCGATCAATCGTTCGCAGTGAATTATCGATCTGAATTCGGTGGCGGGTATTCTGGCGGAGATCGACGCGAATGATGATTCTCGTGCCCAATTTCATCGGCATGTATTCATATAACGGAACGGAATCCGGTTTGGGAGTAAACCGAATCGAACGTTCAAATGAATTCGGATCCACGGGAGCATTGGTTTCAATCACCATCGGATTTCCCGAATTGATCAAAATATTCTCGTTGCCGTAAGCAGGGAATGTGTTCACGATCAGAGGCCCATCGGTCGTAAACGAGAAAACGAATGGCTCCGCCAGCGGAACGCCTTTCGGCGTTCTGGCTTCCGGCGTGATCATCACGGAATAGCGCGTGTTAAAACGAACGGGAATGGGAGAGTCCTGATAGAGACGAATGTGCAACACATCGAAATTCGCCAATTCGCTTTCCCGATCGAAAAACGCATCGAAATCGACCGGCGGATCGATCATGACCGCCCGTTTGACGAATCCCCCTTCCATTCGTTCGCTGAATCGAACGACAAGATCGACGACGCCGATAATCGGCACTTTCCGCGCTCCGTTGCGTGGAAACGTTTCAACCACAAACGGTGGTTCGATGTCTTTCTGCAGGATGACGGAATCCAGCATCGTGGGGTCGCCACTTTCAACCGGGACACCCTCCAGATACACATTTTTATAACCGCCTTTCGCAAAAATAATCGTATAGGCGCCCACCGGAACCTCTTCGAAACCAAACTCGCCGGTCGGACCGGTCACCACGTTGAGAGAAGCGCCTTGCAACGCGACCGTTATACCGCCATGATCCGATTCTCCCTCAAGCAAGGCGATTCCGTGAATACCGTTTGTTCCTTGTTTCTCCTGCGTGTCTTCCGGTTCGAGAGTGAGATCCGGAGCGGCCGAGACTTGTTCGGCTAAAATACGAACGCCGTAGAGCCTTCCCATCACATAACCGGGATGTTCCGCAACCAAAATATGGATACCGGCGGGAATGCCGACGAACATGTACCGTCCATCGCTATCCGTCCAGACGGACTGCGCGACGCCCAACAGCCGCACTGTCGTGTTTGCATGGGCAGGCTGCCCTTCCAAATATACCCGGCCTTGTAGAATTCCCATCCCTTCCGCGCTTTTTTCATCGCGTTGGAGCGTCCTGAATCCAATCGTGGCCGTGGAGGTGGCGGGAACAGGAATCGCGTCGGGGATCAATAAATTCAGAAATCCGGCGCGCGACAAAATCAACGTGTGAGAGGAATTATCCAGGCCGGTAATTTCAAACGTTCCATTCGCGCCGGTCAAATCAAATTTATGCGGAAATCCTCGGACCTCCACGCGGATGCCGTCATGAACTTTTTCTCCTTCCAGAAATGCCGATCCCCTTAGAACAAAGGTTCCCAAATCGGAGAAGGCGGGAGTGGGAGTCGGGAACCACCCGGCAGGTTTCAACTCCAATTCGGGCGCTTGCGTTTCCACGCCATTTTCCACTTCGATATTCTTCTGAAATGTCGGCAGCCATCCATCCTTCAGCGCCAACAAAATATACGATCCGGGTGGAATATTTTCCAACCGGTAAAAACCGGAAATGCCGGTCGTAGCGCTGAATTCCGTCGCCATCAGAACCACCACAATATCTTCGTGATTTTCGCTGTCTTGCAAACGAACAAATCCGCTTACACTACCGACCGGAAGCACTTCTTCATTTAAAAAAACCGGCGCAAGGGGCGTGCGAATTCCTGCCTGAACCACGACCGTTTCCCGATGTTCAAAAAAACCGGGATGGCTCATGACGACAACGTATTCGCCGGGCGTCAGGCCCGTAATCAGGAATCCGCCCAAACTATCGGTGATCGCCCGAAATTGGGTTCCGGGCAAGAGAATTTGCACGCCTTCATGATCCGCCATGCCGGCGAGCTGTACGGTTCCCTCGATCTCGCCGATTCGTGATTGATTACAAGCGCCGCCAACAAGTAGAACCAAAATGAACAGAAAAAAAGAAAATCCGGATGAAATACGGGGAAGTGGGGGATGTTGAATTGATGTATCCATTTTTTTCCTATGGCTCACCACGATGTGCTTTGCTTGTCCGCACTTCAATATACACATGCGAAAAAAAACTTCCAGCGTTTTTTACTCGCATCGGCAAAAAAGAATCTATGGCGACTGGGGTTTGATTTTCAAGAGTTCCTCACGAATATCATTCCAGCGGGCCAAATAATTCCCTCGATTTTCGGATTGAAAAACCTCCCGTTCCACAACCTGCAAACGAGTTAAATCCACGCCGAAAATCTCCACTTCTTCCACCGGAAAAATTCTTTCCATGATCAACAAAATGGCTGCATCCGTTTGTATGCCGCCCACGGCATAGTTCGTGCGATCCGGATTGAGTACAAGCCCCAGTTTCATGTTATCCAATGCGATCCCATGAATATCCTTTCCATCGACGGTCGCATGATTCACAACCAGACTCATCCCAAATTGCTTGGGATACGCTCGCATAAACGTGACAAACGATCCTTGCCGCACTTTTTCTTTCGTTTCAACCTGCAGATGCCATTGCTCCTTCTCCCATCCGACGGAAACCGGATCGCATCCGGACGTTTGCCTGATAATTACGTCAGCGGGAGAGGCAAACGCGATACGAACGCCGTTTGCGCCGCCGGTTGCGGTGATTTCATATTGATTTTCAGCTTGAAATCTCTCATTGGAATGCAGATGAAACTGAAAAGTGGATGGCTCCGGCGCTTCCAGATCGTCGACCAGGATAAACGTGTCCGGTTTGATGAACAATACATGACGGACAAATTTATTAATCCGATCTTCATAAGCAGCCGAAGCGTCTCCGGCGACGTAATCGATCACATCGCTTAGATATTCACACACAATGTTTCCCGCAGCCGACAGATGATGCTTCCGTTGTTGCCCCTCGCCATTCACAGTGATGCTGTTATCCGAAAAAGTTTCCCACATCCAATTCACATGATGGGGACTTCCGTGCCAATCCCGGTGACCGGACCATATCAATATCGGACTGCCATGAACGGTTAACTCGAATGAATTCTGGGCGTTAAATCCATGGCTTTGGGTTCCGAACGGACTGCTTTTGAACAGAAAATGGACATCTTTCTCCGGTATCAGAAGATTGGAATGAAGCGATGCAATCCCCACGCCGTGAAAAATTTTCGACTGTGGTTTTTCCATGGGAATCTCGACAGGAACATCGGGGAACATCGCGAGAAACAGATCTTCATAGGTCGGCTTGTCGGGCAGGAGTTCCGGCGAACTCTTCGAAGCATACCACATCCAGTCCGTTCTTCCCATTTTCCTTGCCAGAAAACGCATGAGGGGAGCATTGATACGCGCATCATGAACATCGGAACCGTCGCCGAATCCGGCTCTCGCCGTTCCCGGCGGATTGAGATAAAACGGAAAATCTCCGGTTTGATTAAAAAATGGTTTTTGATATCCATCGATCCCGAATCCGATGCGCATGATTTCCAGCCACCACGTGATCCGCCGCATGTACGAATTCCAATAGGCGACGCCTTCGTGCCAACCGCCATCGTCGTCGCTCCATACGGGATACACATTGAAAAAAATATCCATCGCATACCAAAGCCACAATTTGGCCCTGGGGATGTCGTTCATGAAAGCGATGGCGGTTTCTCCCAAGAAATGCCATGCGCGGTTGTTGTGGCTCTCGTATGGACGGACCGTATGACGGGAACGCTCATACAAATGGAGAAAGACTTCCTCTCCCCGTTTCGCCATCGTCGCGATGATTTTTTCCCGGTCCTGCTCGCTGAGAGCATAATAGGCCCACGTGTAAGCGCGGGATATTCGGCTGAGAATCGGCATGGCGCATTCGTCATTGTAACGATAACAGGTCGTTCCATCGGCCGGCCAGGAAACAACCGCCAGAATCCATTCCCGAGCCCTTTTGCCGTATCGTTCCTCGCCCGTCAGCAAGAAAGCCATCGCCAAATTGGCGGCATGATCCACCGCTTCGGTGACGATTTTTCGATTGGCGCGCCACAAATCGATATCCACCTTTTCCCGCGTTCGCCTTCGGCCATCCGGATACGACGGCGGCTCTTCGGCAACCACCGGCGTTTGCATCATTTCGTTCACATGGGTAATAAATCCGCTCCATAATTCCGCATGATCAGTCATCAGGTCATCCGCATACTTTTTCACATTTTCCGGACGCAGCAGAAGTTTCGGGCGCCCCTCGGGAAGAGCGGAAATCAAACTATCCATCGACGGCTGGGGAAACGGAATCGCATCCGCCGGAATCGTGAATGCTCGAATCCTGCTCCACTCGGCTTTGTATCCGAATTTATCTGTAAATGTGTATCGCCAATACCATTCTCCCGGTTCGAATAAATACGCGGGGCAATGGACATTTAAAAATAATCCACTCACTTCGTATTCGATGGTGGAAAAATCCTCTCCGTGGGAACACTGCAGCGCATATATCGATGCTTCCTCTTCAGGCAACCAGACAAAACCGGGAGGATTCACATTCACGATATCACCATGTTGCGGATAATAATTCACTTCTCCCGCAACCGGTTCCCGATTGGTTACCAGCGGTTCGGCGGACGCCGCCATGCTCCATCCCCACAAAGCCGAATACAGCGCCGCCGGCGCCATCAGCAAACGAAAGGTTCTTTTCATCGTGGAAAAGTATGACAAATCGTATTCCATTTCACATTCCTCGCCTTACCAATTTTTTTAAATCATGTAGATTTCAGTGATTCACTTTCTTATCTTAACGATTCGTGCACGGAAAAAGTACAGCGCCATTGACAAGATGGAAAGTCGACAGTATTTTTCTTTCTCCAAAAAGCCGAGTTATCGCCGTAGAGTAACTCAGCTTCTTGATTCGCCAGTACCGACGCCGGCCCAATGAAAAAAGAAGCACGGAGTTGTATTATGGCTAAATCCAAATCAAAGACCAGCTCCCAGAAAAAAGATATGATCGAAAGATTAGAATCCTTAAGAGAAATGTTGGAAAGCGAGCGCGAACGAATTCTTCAGGAAATGAAAGAAAAACACAGCGTAAATGAAATCGTCGCTCATGGTGATCTCGTGGATCAAAGCAACGACTACAGTGAACGAGAACTGCTTTTAGGCATGGCGGAACACGATCGCACCCGTTTGCTCTCCATCAACGAGGCTCTTACCAAAATCGACGAAGGCACATACGGCACATGCACGACATGCGGCGAGGAAATCCCGGAGGCCCGTCTGCTGGCTTTGCCCACCGCCAAGAATTGCATCAAGTGCCAGTCGGCATCCGAAGGATACGGTTGAAGGCTGAAGGCTGAAGGCTGAAACAAAATAGTTGTTGGTTAAATTCTGTACTCTGATCTCTATGCCCTTGCGTATACAAAGAAAGGCCGTTTTTTCGAATCCATTGTTTTAAAATACAGGAGTAAGGAGACAGAATTCTGAATTCTGACCCCTGTATTCTGAATTCCAATCCGAAATCCGTGAACTGCTTCCCTCTCCCCTTTCCCCCGGCTATGATTATCCAATCATCTTATGGAGGAATACATGTCTCTGCAGCACTATCTCATACAATTCAATGCTTTAATGAATAACGTCGATCCGGCGGAAATCGAGGCGCTGATCGACGCCATCGAGGAAGCGTACGACAACAACCGCTTCGTTTTCATCATCGGCAACGGCGGCAGCGGCGCCAACGCCTCTCATTTATGCGAAGATTTGGGAAAAGGAACCCTTTCCGATTTTGAAAATCAAAAACGACTGAAAGTCATGAGTTTGACGGATAACACGCCCTATATTTTGGCATGGGCGAACGACACCAGCTACGACAACATTTTCGTCGAACAATTGAAGAACTTCGCCGAGCCGGGCGCGCTGCTGATCGCCATCAGCGGCTCCGGCAACAGCCCCAATATCCTCAAAGCGGTGGAATACGCCAACACCCACGACATGAAAACATTCGGCGTCACCGGCTTCAACGGCGGAAAATTGCGGCAAATCGCCCATCGCACCTTTCACGTGGCAACCGACGACAGCCAATGCCACGATCGACAAATGGGACTGTGCGAAGCCGTACATATGGTCTTTTTTCACTACGTCCTGATCACCCTGCGGGAACGCTTTCAGGCAAAACGATGAAACCTGCTATCGGAATTGAAATCGGCGGAACAAAATTACAGGCCGGCATCGGCCTGAAGGATGAGAAACTGCTCAGCCTCGTCCGCACCCAGGTCGAGGTGGAACGCGGCGCTGGCGGGATTCTCGAAGCCATCCCCGTTCTCGTCGACGAAGCCCTCGCCAAAGCAAACTGTTCGCTGGAGAACATGGGCGGAATCGGCGTGGGATTCGGCGGCCCGGTCGACTCGAAAAACGGGATCACCCTGCTCTCTCACCAAATCCAAGGGTGGGACAATTTCCCGCTCAAACAATGGCTGGAAGCCAAATGGCGGCTGCCCGCCGTCATTCAAAACGACGCCAGCCTCGCGGGCTACGCCGAGGCCGTTCTCGGCGCGGGCAGGGGATGCCGCCGCATCTTTTACATCACCATCGGCAGCGGCATCGGCGGCGGCTTGATTACGGACGGAATCATCGACGAAGGACAGGGACTGGGAGCGGCGGAAATCGGGCACACGTGGATTCTCAATCCCGACACAAGGGAAATGGACAAACTGGAACACGTCTGCTCCGGCTGGTCCATCGGCCAACGAGCGCAGGACGCAGTGCTGAGCGGCGAACCATCCATCTTGAACGACCTCTGCGACGACAATGCGGAAACCATCACCGCCCAGACCGTCTATCAGGCCGCGGAACAACACGATATCCTCGCCACCGCCATCATCGAGGAAACCACCACCGCCCTGGCCGTCGCCATCGGCAACGTTATCAACCTCCTGCACCCCAAACGTATCGTCATCGGCGGCGGCGTTTCGATGATGGGGCCGCTCTTTTGGGTTCCCCTCAAAAAGAAGGTGCAACACTACGTCATGAAACCGTTTCTGAATCGCTACGAAATCGTCTCCGCATCATTGCGGGAAGAAGTGGTAATCATTGGGGCTACATTTCTGGGGGGTAGGCAGTAGTCAGTAGTTATTTCCTGGAGGGGATTCTTTGTCAGGATATACAGGATAAAAGCGCTTTCGTGGATTCGTGAATCTTCGTGCTTTTCGTGATTCAAACGCGTTTGCACTTTTCTCGTTTGAATCACGAAAGGCGCGAAAAAGGGGGGATAGGGGATTTTGAGGGTTGAAAAGGTTCGAAGATGAAGAAAAATACCGATGGCATGGAAATCCACACGACCAATTGGTCACAACGAAGGTTGAATTTTCGTCGATAGAGAAAAGAATCACATGAAACATACTCCTTACAAACGGTTCCACGTTAACGGATTTCATTATCATGAAAGAAAAACGAAATCGAAGAAGGGAAATAACGGAGGAAAAGCGATCACTTCGGAGTTTTGACGATCTCTGCTACAATGGACCGCAAAAATCAAAGGATCCCATGCGAATATTTACGTTTCAAAATATAAAAGTCCGTGATTTGCCATCTGCATGGGCGCGTCACATCGGTGCGCGTCCTGACGATCTTGTGAGTGTAACGATTCGTCCTGAAAAACCGCAACACTCACGAAAACCGATCGATCGAAAAGCGATTCGGAAACTCCTGGAAAAGGTTGATTCGTTGCCGATTCTTGATGATCGAATGCCGGACGAGGTTTTGGGTTATGACGAATATGGTTTACCGACATGATTCTCGATACATCGGCATTGATTGCTATTCTACAAAACGAACCGGAACGAAATAATTTGCTGGATGCGATCGAAAAGGCGGACCTAATAAAAATTGCTTCCGCCACGGTGCTTGAAGCCAGTATTGTAATGAAGATCCGTCATGGAGAGGAAGGCGTCAAGCATCTCCATGAGTTTCTGACAAAAATCAATGCGGAAGAAGTTCCTTTTACTTCCGAACACCGTCAGTATGCCGAAGTCGCTTATGCCGCCTACGGAAAAGGACAAAACCATAAAGCGCAACTTAATTTCGGCGATTGTTTTTCTTATGGACTATCCAAATGCATGGACGAACCTCTCCTTTTTATAGGATCAGATTTTGCGCATACGGATATTAAACCAGTGAAGATAGAGTAGGCTTATTTATAATGGATGAAAAAGAGTGGAGAATTCATCTTCATTCTACCGCTACGGCAAGTATATGATTTTTTTATTTTTTACGCTAGCAGATAATCAAAACATCCCGAAAATCCTACATAATTCTCAACAACACCTACAATGGCGTATATGCCACCCGGCCGAAGTGAACGGAATCTGGAATGAGACGGAGTCGGCCAAACGAACTGGCCGTACTCCGGTTCATGGAAGATAGAGAGAACGGGAGAAGACAAGAGAGCGTAGAAGGAGCAAGGCAGTGGATACAAGGGGATATATCCCCTTGTTCGCGCGAATTTTTAAAGATGAAAATAATCATCGTTCGTTCATACGTGGGTAAAGCAAGCGTCTCACTTGCAAGAACGACGCAAGCGAGACGCTTGCTCCACCCACACCGCGAACAAAATGACCTTATTTTATTCACGTATAAATCGAAAATTCAGAGTGTTGGCCACATCCTGCCCCAATAGGTTACGAAATTCGAAGGTTCCCACAAGACTTATTTATGGACTCGATTCATTTTTCGGATAGGCTTCGAGCACTTCTTCCATAGAGTTCCCTTCGGCCAAATAATCGAGAATCAGGGCAACCTAAATTCGCGTTCCGCAAATGCAGGCTTATCCAAAACAGATTTCCGGATGGATGGATACTCGTTTGAGTAATTCTTCACGCTTCATCCTACCAATCTCCATGAGAACCGATTATGCGTTTATTATACATCACCCAGATAATTTATATACATTAAAAATAAGGGGAGAATCGTGATCGATAATATGCATTTAGAGTGAATTTGACGGCCTGATTGACAGGCGGTATCCCAACGCATTTAAGATCGACCAGATCGTTTCCAGGCGGGGATTCCCATTCGGTGAGAGCGCTTTGTATAAAGCCTGAGGAGTAAGGTTCGTCTTTTGGGCTAATTGCGTCATGCCTTCTTTCGCTTCGGCGATATTGCGAATCGCCAGCAAAAAGGCTTCCATGTTTTTGTCTTTTTCGAAATCTTCCAGAGCGATTTCAAGATAGACGTCCATATCTTCGGGATACTTCCGCAGGTTTTCGATCATGTAATCGTGGAAGATCTGATAGTTTTCCAATTTTGCCAGCCGTTTTTTATTCTCTGCATCAATCATGATAAGTTTTCCAAAATTCTTTCGCTCTTTTGATATCCTTTTCCTGCGTTCGTTTCACTCCGCCGCATAACAAAAGAACGACGGCGTCGCCCTCTTCACCAAAATACACCCGATATCCGGGACCAAAGAAAAACCGCAATTCAAAGACGCCATTGTCAACCGGTTTACAATCGCCGTAGGTTCCAAACTCGGCGATACGATCGATGCGATCCAGAATGCGCAGATACGTCTTTTGATCTTTGGTTCGAATGGCCTCCATCCACTCGACGAATGGTTGTTTGCCATCCGGGGCGCTGAAAATAATGATCTGTTTTTTCATGATCCAATTGTAAAATATAAGTTACAGCACGTCAACGATTTCCCACCGCCAACCTGGATAAGAGATGAATTTCCGATCCTGTCTCCTTCACGCTTGATAAAAATGAAAAATCTGATACAACACTCATTACCAGTATAATTCGGTGAAATCATTTGATTCTATCAACAATGAGAATCCTTTTGCGTATTTACCTCCTCATTCCCATTGTCATGCTCTGCGCCCATGGCGGCGAGGTTGTTCTCTCCGTTTCTGACATCCGAATTTCCTCCGACTTCGAAAACGGCAGCCTCGGCAGCTGGCGAATCAACGATGCCGGCGAAATCATTCTCACTCATGCTCCCGGTTCCGGCGATTTGTGGTATTTTTTCCGCGTGGACGGGGTGCTGCACCAGACGCTTACCTTCGTTTTCGAATCCGCGCGCAATGATCTGTTCGGCGACCATAACCTGCCGGCGTGGAGTTATGATTTGAATCAATGGTCATTCATCAAAACCCGGTTCATCCAACCCCATCCAACCAATCCGCAGCAGACGCGCTTTTCCTTCACGTGCACGTTCGCACAGAATCACGCCTGGATCGCTTATACGCCTCCCTTTTCCAACACCTTGCTCGATCAACTCCTGAACCGTTTTGCCGAACATCCTCATCTGCACGTGTATGATCTCTGTGAAACTCCCATCGAACATCTGCACCTGCCGATTTTGCAGATCACCGATTCCGAAACGCCCAAGGAAGAGAAACAAACCATTCTTCTGCTTTGCCGGGAAGAGGCGTATGAAACCGCTAGTTCGTGGGTAGGATACGGGGCGATTCGTTTTCTCCTTTCCGACGATCCCATCGCGGCGGCGATCAAGCGCCGCTGCCTGTTTCTCGTCATCCCGATTTTCGATCGCGACGGCGTGGCGCTGGGCCGCGCCGTTCATCCCCTTTCCCGCGAAAGAGGGGAAGTGTATTGGACGGAAACCTGGCCGGAAAAGGAATATTCCTTTTATGAGCAGCGGCAGTTGAAACGGTTTCTGCAGCGATGGAAAGACCAAGGAAAAACGATCGATCTATCCATCCGCCTTCATTCGAACTCGTGGCGCGAAGACCTGGTCCGGCGGGAATTCTGCTCCGACGCCAATATTCCCGCGCAGGATGCCTTTTTTATGGACATTCTCGGAAAAGAACATCTGCCCTGGTATCGCAACGTGGATCGAACCCTGCGGGAAACTCGTTTTTCCAAATTCGTATGGGATGTTTTCCCCCAGGCGATCACCGCTTCGAGTTTACATGAATATCTCTTTTCCGATGTGATTGCGCAGGAATTCATCCTTTACAAAACCATCGATGATCTCATGGTCGAAGGCGAATTGATGGCGCGCGCGATCGGGCAATCCGTGGGTGTTCCCGCCAGCGATCCTCCACCCTTTCTGCACGGCGCGGAATGTTATGAAAACGCCGGTTTGACGGCGCAAACCTTTCACGTACGTTGCATCTATCGCGATTTGTTGAACCGCCCACCTGAGTTTGTCCGCGTCGTAGTCAACGAGGAGCCGTTCGAGCTGTTTCCCGTGAATACGGAAACGCCGGATTATCAAAAAGGGGTCATCTTCGCCGGTTTCGTCGAGGCGAAAACAGAATCGAACCGCCACTATTTTCAGGCGTCGAACGGATCGAACACATTTCGAGTTCCGTATGCAGGCGAACGAGCCGGTCCGTACTTGCTCTCGAGAGATTCATCGACAAAATAAACCATACGCAACGAGGAAAAAAAGGAATGAATCAAAAGAAAGTTTATCAATGGCTTGGATGGTCTCCTCTATTGTTCAGCCTCCTTTGTTTTTGCATTTATCCGATTCATTGGTATTTCTTTTTTGAAATTCTCACACCGGAAGATGGCATCATCGAATATCTGACGGCAATTTTTGCTTTTGCGGCCGGTTTCATTTCCATCGGATTGGGATTCTATTACTTCAAAAGGAAAGAGATGGTTACGGCATTCATTTTATTCTGTTACGCCGCCGGTTGCATATTCCTGGCGGGGGAGGAAATCAGCTGGGGACAGCGGATTTTCGACATTAAGGTGGAGGATGTATCCGCTTGGCTGGCAGAAAAAAACCGTCAGGAGGAATTGAATCTACACAACATCGCGGGCTTTGCCCAGATTCGATTGTTGGCGGATGCGTTTTGTTTGATATGGGGAATCACCATCCCGTGGCGATACCAGGTTGATACGTTTCCAATTCGTTGGCTGCGACCGTTTTTTATTCCGTCCTGGTTGATTCCCGGTTTTGTAACCACAATATTCATTACGTGGCCACAAAAGATTTCGGAAGCAATTTTTGATGAAATTCAATGGGTATGCGAATTGCGCTTGGGGGAATTCAAGGAATTGTGTTTCAGTCTGGTATGCCTGCTTTTCTCCCTTCATCTCCTCCGATCGCGAAAATCCACTTCACTTATTGAATGATTCTTTTCACCGGCTTCAGTTGATCGATCCAATACGCATGATCATCCCGATGATAAATCATAAAACGCCCCAGATCTGCCGGATTCCCGGCTTCATGATAACGCATATAGATATATTGATCGTCCACCGCCGTGATTTCGATTTTTCCCGTCTCGTGGGACATGACGAAACGCGCCCGCCGCGCCAATCCCGAACCGCGATAGTGCGCTTCCGAAAAAATTTTCCACCCACGCACAATCGGCAGCGCATACGGTTTATTTCCCGCAGTCGGACGGCCTTGAAACAAATAGTAAGGGGAACAGCCGATGTAAGATAGTTTGGCAAACAACTCCGCCAGAACCGCCGCATCGTCATTCACCCCTTTTATGATCGGACATTGATTCACACAAATCACTCCGCTTTTCAGGCAACGCGCGATGCCTTCGATCGCCGGCTTCGTCAATTCCCGCGGATGGTCGAAATGCGCCATCAAATAAATTCGTTTTTCTTCCAGAGAAAAGGTGCGAAACGCTTCCAGCAACGTCAAATCATCCAAAATGCGCCACGGATTGAACGCCGGCATCTTCGTTCCGATGCGAATGATTTTCACATGCGAGATTTCGCGCAGCGCCTTTAAAATGTTGACCAGCCGCGGAGTGCTCATCACCAGCGGATCGCCGCCGGTCAGCAAAACGTTATTGACTTCGGGATGGCTTTTGATATAACGAATGCCCTGTGACATATCGTTGATCGACTCGTCATGATCATCCATAAACAAACGTTTGCGAAAACAATAACGGCAATAAGCCCCGCACACTTCGTTGCAAAGCAACAAAACCGTATCTTTGTACTTATGCTGCACGCCTTTCGCAACGGTGACGGCTTCTTCGTTACACGCATCCAATTTTCCCCATTCCCGCAGTTCTTCCTCACGAGGAATAATCAATTGCCTGATCGGATCGGCGGGGTCATCCCAGTCGATCAAGTTCAAATAATACGTATTGGCTCGAAAAACATACTTTTCACTGACTTTTTCCAGTTTTTCCAACTCGTTCGCGGGAATATTCGGCGCCATGTCCAATTTACGAATATAGCGGATTCTCCGCCGTGGTTGGATTTTCCTTTTTTCACTTGATTCCACCGATCTACGAATTTGTTGTAACATGATCAGCCCCCTCTTGTCAGAATTGTTGTTGCGCCTGGAGTTTATGCACGAGGATTCGGCAACATTCAAATCAGTGGGAGAAGGATGTGAGGGAAACATCTGATGCAATTTTACACGGATATCCCACTTGTTCCAATTCAATTCCATGCGCGAATTCACCGATTTCTCAATACAACCTGCTTCAAAAACAAAACTCAGGCGAACAAATATAGAATATATATTTGCAATACGTAAACAAATTTAGCAAAAGTACGTTATATCGCTATTGATTGTGATATTCGCGAAAGAACAAATCCAGTAAATAGCAAGGCAAAATTGTACTCTTCAACCGATCCTTGTTTGCAACCGGCGGTTGTTCCAATTTCTTTGAAGGGCAGCAATATCGGCTCATCTTTGGAATCCTTTATAAACCCGATTCATTATACACCTTTTTTCATCCTTTGTCACTTCCACATTTCACATCGATGGAATGAGAATAAGTCACACATCCCTTCCTGGATTGAGTATGATATAATGCTACTTAATTTACCCGGCTGCGGCAAAATCAAGGAATCAGGCTTGATTTGAAAACCGAAACGACCGGAACAAATGATGGCATCGATTACAGGCAATACCGAAAGAAGAGGAGAAAACAACAACGATGAGTCGCCATTGGAATAAACAAAGCAGCCGTTACATTGCCCATTATCCGGTTTTTAAGCTCCGTGAGGACGTATGTGTTTCTCCTCGAACCGGCGCGTCTTCCTCGTTTTACGTTCTCGAAACGCGGGATTGGATCAATATCATTCCCATTACTCGGGATGATCACGTCGTCATGGTTCGCCAATACCGCATGGGAACGGAACAAATCACGTTGGAGATCCCCGGCGGCATCATCGATCGTTCGGACCCATCCCCTCTTCACGCCGCGCGCAGAGAATTGCGGGAAGAAACCGGTTATGATTCCGACGCCATCCATTTTCTTGGCGCCGTCCAACCCAATCCCGCCATCATGAACAATTCCTGTCATTCCTTTCTGGCGTATGATGCGGAACCCAAACAGGAACAAGACCTTGACGACGGGGAAGATATTTTAGTGGAATTGATCCCGTTACATAATATTCCAGCGCTCATCGCGGATGGAACCATCAATCATTCGCTCGTATTGAATGCGTTTTATTTTTTTGAGTTGTACAAAAAAAACGGTCATTCGGCCATCCCGCAACGCTAACACGGGAACGCCGCCGTTTCGGCGGAATTCTTCGTAGCGTCGGCAGGAAGCCGGCGCTACATGATCTAATGGAATTCGGTCAAATCGACATGCCCCATTTCGACAAACATTTTACATATGTGGAAGCCAACGCGCTGATCCCGCGGATGCGCGAGATTTTCCTTCAAATCGGATCCTTGATTGAAGAAACCCGCAAATCCCTGAATTTTCCTGTCCTCCAGGCCGAAACCTTCACGCCGGGCCGGAGCAACGGCAAACAGAAATTCCCTCCACTCGACCGAGAAGAAATTCTCAAACAGATCAACGATCTAATCACGGAAGTGACGGATCAAGGCATCGTGGTCCAGGACATCACCCGCGGCTTGATCGATTTTCCCAGTTTTATCGAGGGAGAAGAGGTGTTCTTATGTTATGAGTTGAACGACGGCGACGCCATCAAATATTATCATGGCCTGAACAACGGTTATGCCGGACGCAAACCCATCCCGAGCAGTTGGCAATAAACGAGACGCCCATTATTTTCGTTTATCCGACGAATGGGAGGAATGATTCTTGATATTCTCAAGCATGACGATAATCATGAAGAACAGAATTGTCTGCGTCAACACCACATACGCGCCGAACGGTTCATAAATGACCGGCAGAACCAGCGCCGCGCTGCCCACACACAAGGTCACCAAGTGAATAAAAAAAACCGCGCGGCGGTGACTCATTCCCAAAGCCACCAGACGATGCGAAAAATGGTTTTTATCGCCCAGGTAAATGGGTTTTCCATTTTTTATGCGAATGAAAATTACCGAAAGCGTATCGAAAATGGGAACCGCCAGAATGACAACCGGCATCACCACCGACCAGGAAACGGCATTTTCCGTACCGCTTAGATAAAAGGTTGACATGACCGTCAAGGTCGCAACCGAATAACCCACGAACAACGATCCGGCATCGCCCATAAAAATTTTCGACGGGTGGATATTGTACCGCAGAAAACCGGCGATACTCCCGGCCAGCGCGAACGAGATGGCGGACATGAACACCTGTTGGCTGACCAAATGAGTGGAAATCCCCAATAAAATCAAGGCGATCATGGCCACGCCCCCGGATAGTCCGTCCATGTTGTCCAACAGATTGAAGGAATTGGTGATCAACACAATCCACCCCATCGTGAGCAAAAAGTTTATGATCGGTTGGTTGATAAACAATGCGATCTGAATGTTGGCCGCGTACAATATGATCGCCGCGATCATTTGGCCGATCAATTTGATCAACGGATTCATCCCACAACGGTCATCGATCAATCCGATGATAAAAAGAACGGTTCCGCCGGCCCATAGCCCGAGCAATTGCTCTTTGATATGAACGGCTCCCGCCGCCCACAATGCCAATACGTTCAATTCTTTTTTCAACCAGTGCGTCCCGGCCAGATCATTGTTGAAGATCCAATCCAAAATATACAAATCCAATCCCACAACCAGCACAATGGACAGGTAGATCGCCGCTCCACCCAACAGCGGCTTGGGCTGCATGTGAACCTTACGTTCTCCCGGATGATCCAAAAAGCCCAAAACGGAAGCCATCCATTTCATAATGGGGGTCAGAATAATGGAAAACAAAAATCCTTGAAAAAATACGATGAAAAAATGATACCATTTCATAAGTGAAGCGCTAACTTTTCGACATGGGATTCACAAAGACAAATCACCGTTTCAAAATCGATACGAAGCAAGTACCGTTTTGAAACGATCTTACTATACCAGATCCTGGCGTCAGGAACAAGGAAACTAAATTTGATGATTTTTTATTCTCATCACCGATTCCACTCCTCCGTTTACGGCGGTACGAATTCATGCTGTCAATGGATGTTTCGCTCGTTCCAATCCCATTGATATTTCTTGAACAGGGATTGTTGGGAAAACAACAGAACATAAAGAAGTGCGATCTCCGAAACAAGGAATTCATAATATTTTCCATTGGCACAACATTTGCATTGAATTTTACCATTCACTTTCAGCAAAACGAGTTATAATACATACAACAACGAAATGGAATATAAGTAACCGGGTGTATCGGCGTATTTTCCGCCCTTGTGGATCATCTTGAGCGACTTCATTGTTCCGTGGCATTCACCCGATCCTAACCGAGCACACATGAAGGAGAAATAGGTGTCGAAATGGTCTCGAAATCAAAATCGGACGCGGACAATTCGAAAAAGACTTTTTTGAGCGAGCTGACTCTGATGACCAGGAACTCTCTTTACAATCTCGCACAAAAACTGGGAATTCCCGGACGCAGTGCAATGAAAAAAGCGCAGCTCGTAGAAGCGTTAGAAGAAAAAAAGAATGAATTGAAGCCGATCATCAAACAGATCCAGCTGACTTCTTCCACACCCCAAAAAGAGGTAAAGGTCATGCCAATGAAAATGAAAGAAACATCGGTGCATAAAACCGTGAAAACTGTCAATATCCCATCCATACCCGAGGAAAAACGATCGATCCCATCCGACCAATCGGTTTCTTCCATCCCGGATCATCCCCTTCCCAAGACTCAGCCGGCAATCGAATCTACCCATGTATGGATTGGCGAGGAAGGCCCCGAGCTCCCGCAACGATATGGTCAAACCATTCTACGCGCACTCGTTCGCGACCCGCATTGGGTCTATGTGTATTGGGAAATCGCGGATTCAACCCGAGAGTCTGTGCGACAGAGCAAAGGGGAGTGGATTTTCGACGTGGCGGAAGCCTTCTTACGGGTTTATAATGAGAAGCAGGAACTCATGCAGGAAATCCCGGTTTTACTTGATGCAATGAACTGGTATGTTTCCTTGCCGGCCAATCACATGTATGAATTTCAGCTGGGCATCAAAAGTCATGACGGGGATTTCTGCCTCCTCGCTTCTTCCAATCCGGTATCTCTGCCGCCGGAAAAACCCAGCGAACTCGAAGACGAGGAATGGACTGTGATTGATGAGCAATTCAGCGAGATGCTGCAACTTTCCGGCGGGCTTGATATCACATCCTGGGGCGGCTCCGCCGAGATCATGCCGCACATCCTCAGAAACCGCCTGCGGGCGCCATGGTCCATTCCCTCTCATGCATGGCCGTCCTCTCATGTTTTGGCCGTAAGCAGTTCCACCGTGCAACGACGGAAATAATTTGCCATCCGTCATGCCGCCTAAAATGGGAAAGAAACTCTGTTCCTGGCAAATCTGACTTCAATTCCTATTGATCCCTTAAAACATACGGCAACCGTTGAACCGTCACCTGCCCCAGATTGGTCGTTTCGTTTTCCCTCACCAGGACGGAAGGAAGGACTCCCTGCTTGATCCCCATCGTTGCGCTGTCTCGCACGTAAAAAAGGAGATCATAAGGACCCGCCGGGATGTCGGACAGCAAAAATTCGTTCCCGTTCATCGGAAACGGCAAATAACCGAGTACATCGATTCGGGCAAGCATCATTCCTTCCGGCGGAATAAAAACTCCGCTGATATTCCCTTTCGTGTCGCGAGGAATCATCGGTCCATTCAATATTTGTTCTCGCGCGGTATGCGGCGCGATCATTACTTTTTGATCGGAGGGATAATATCCATCCGCGGTAAAACGAATGCGATACTCTCCCGGTTCGGTGAAAGAAAGCTGATAGGTGCCATCGGCAGAATTGATCCATTTTTGCTGGTAAAACTTACTTCCACCCGGTCCCAACGGATTCCCTTCGATTGCCATCGCATATTGATAAAGGGCTACTTTTTTCACATCATCCCACACCGTGCCGTTGACCATCCATTCCCCCGCGGACAGAACGACATCCACGTTGATCGAACCGGCTGGAATCTGATAGAGATAACTTGTCAGCGGAGGATTCGTATTCAACCGAAAAGCAAGATCAAATACACCTTCGGGCAATGACGTCAACGCATACGTTCCCACCATGTCGCTTCGTCCCGTGACGACTCCACCCGTTGGCAAATAGGCGGTAACCATGACGTCCGCAATGGCGCTGCCGCTTTGGTCCGTGACGCGGCCGCTGATGCTTCCTCCGCCCTCCAAAACCAAATCAATGGTTTGTGCTTCTCCCGATCGAATAACCACCTCCCGGTGTAATGCGCCATATCCTTCCTTTACCACTTCGATGGAATGAGTTCCGCCAAAACGGTTCTCGGAAAGAGGCGTTGCGGTCACTTTGTCAAAGTAAAAAGCGCCGCCGGCATCGGTTATCTGTTCATCCCGATTTCCTTGCAATAAATCCCGAAGCACGATTTGCGCTCCCGAAACCGCCATTCCGGATCGATCCCTGACGGTCCCGGACAGGCTGGAGTTACCCTGCAATGTAATCACGACATCCGTCAATCCGGTTTGCAGATCGGCAGGCAACGGATCGCTCAAGCCGGATCCATGGTCGGGATGAGACGCATACAATTGAATACCGCTGAATCCCCGCATAATCGACGAAGTTCCGGAAGGATCCATAAATGATACGGGAACTCCGCTCAATTGAAACCGTCCATCAAAACTCGACGTCGTCTTTACCGATTCCAGGCGTGCAATCGTCACTTCCGCGCCGCCAACCGGTTGCCTGGCGGAATTGATAACCGTTCCATTGATTTGACGGCCGGATACCGCCTCGAAATTGATGTTCCGGGCATCCCATTCAAATACCCGCACACTCTTAAAATCCTCTTCCAATGGAATCACCACGTTCAGACCGGCATTTTCACTGCTTAAGCTGGAAACCAAATAAGTGCCCCGTTTTAAATTTTCGAAACGGTAGGATCCGGTCCCATCGGTTTGCGTGATGAGTTCTTCCGTGTCTTCCCCTTCTTTCTGATATTTGGCGACAAGTTTGAATCCACCTACTCCCTGCCTGGTTTCCCGCATAATTACCGCGCCGGAAATGGAAAAAGACGGCTGTTGCAGCTGGAGAACAATTTCCTCCATCGAAGGCGAGTCCACTTCTCGACTTCCGCTTCCCGCATCTTTAAATCCTTCCTGCGTCGCGCTGACTTTCACACGAGAATCCGGAGCGTTGCCGGCCTCAAATCGTCCCTGGCTATCCGCCGTCAGATCGATCATCCAAATGCCTTGAATGGCCTTCATGGAAACATTGGCAAACGCAATCCCTTCTTGAAACTGGTCAACAACCCGACCGGTGAGCGTTCCTTCCTTGACCAGCGTTAAAACGAGGTTTTTGTTTCCCACTTCCACATCCGTTTTGCGCAACGTCTGGTAGCCGGCATAAGACACCTGCAACGAGACGGTTGTTTGGGAAAGATCCGGAATCGAGAATCGTCCACCTTCTTCACTTTGAACGGAATTACCGCCATCCACTTGAATTTGGGCCCCACGAATCGGCCACCCTTTGATGTTTTGAACCACGCCGGCAATGATGTTTTCAACCTCTTGTGGATTCCGCGCATCTCCGGTTTGATCGGCCGGCGGAGTACCTTGCGGATGGTTTGCACCATCGAGTATGGAATTCGTTGCCGAAACGATCCCTATTCCGTTTTTGGAGTCAGTTCCGTTCACAGCATTTGTCAAATCATTCTCATCGCTTGTTGAAATTTGCTTATCTTCATTTGAATTTCTCGTTTCGGATTTCAATCGATTGGCTTCCAGTTCATCATCAGCTGGTTGGTTCTGTGACGATAGGGTTGAATTCTTCGTTGCGCCATTCGGTTCATGCGAATGATGAAGAGGTTGCGACGGAAGAAAAATGATTCCGGCGATCACGATCACGACAAGAATTGCCAATGCAGCCGGCAGCCACAAATGAGTACGCATTTTAAAAGACCTCCTGAGCCAGGATCATCGAATTCACAGGAACATTATTGATTTATTCATGCTATTCTCAAATTCGCGATCCATCTTTTCTTTTATACCAACGATTTGAATTCTCTCAAGGTTTATCACCCTATATATAACATATAAACATAACGAGGAGATGTGATATATTAGCATTGTCGTAATCAATCATTAAATTCTTATCCCCCATTCGTCATTATTTTATGCAAGAAAAGATTGTATCACGAGAATGAAAAGCAAGAAAGCATATCAAAAGTCAGATCATTTACAATAGTCGGTTGAATCATCGGAGTTTCCTTACCAAAAGAGATATTTCAGCCATATCTCCGATTTCCGAAAATAGCCGTTCCGATTCGAACCATCGTCGCTCCTTCTTCAATTGCCACGGTAAAATCGTGCGTCATTCCCATTGAGAGTTCCAATTTCGCGTTTGCATCGATGATATCGTCCTTATATTGCTCGCCAAGTTTGCGTAAAGCGCGAAAAATCGGTCTGGATTCTTCCGATTCCTCCGACAATGGTGGAATCGTCATTAAACCGTGGCAACGAAGATAGTGTGTTTGTTTCAACGCTGCAAGCAACTCTTCAAAATCGTTTAAATCGACGCCGCTTTTCGTGGTTTCGCCGGAAACATTGACTTGCAACATAATATGAATATCCTGCGAGCATTTTTCGGCTTGTTTTTCCAATTCATGAATTAATTTGGGCGAATCGACCGAGTGAATCAGTTGAAACATAGAGATCGCCTTTTTCACTTTGTTCGTTTGCAAATGTCCGATCAAATGCCATTCGATCTCATGATTTTTTAATTCGAATATTTTCTGTTCAGCTTCCTGGACCTTGTTTTCACCAAATATTTTCAAACCGGCATTCATTGCGGTTGTGATGTCTGCAACCGGCTTGGTTTTGCTGACCGCAATGATTTTAATATCTTCCGGATTTCGTCCGCAACGCATCGCACATTGAAACGTTTTTTCCTTTATATAGCGGATATTGTCGGCAATATTCATCATTTCGTGTTTTCCATAAGCCCATTGCAAATCACAAATGGAAATGGGGGAACACCTTACGGCATTCCCCCATCTTATACTCACTTCAGGCCATATTGGATGAACTACATCATCCTTACGGATTTACATGAGGCGGATTGAGCGGCCAAGCCAATTCAAGATCGATAATGAAATCGGAATTGATGTAATAAGGTAGACCCACCTCAATTGGAACAGAAGGTTGTCCATCCACAACCCACAATCCACCGGCAACAGCAGCCGATGCAAATCGCGTCGACTGACCACCCACATGCATTCCACCATAACCATCGATCATGAAGGAACCGATTTTGACGCCGGTAACGTTGTACGGTTGTTGATTGTCATCCAATCCCACAAACACACTATCACGGATCTCCACCTGAAAATCACGCGCGATATCGAATGGGAATCCTTCCGCAAGCGCGCCAAACGGTGTGATTGATTTGGCAAAGGCTTTATTCACTTCCGTATCTTCGCCGGGGAACGGCGCAAAGTGAATCATGCCATCGCCCGTCAATACACCCAAACCTATCATGCGCGTACCATCCGGGGACGGAACGAATTCGATATCTTTATAACCAAACGGATGGTTGGCAGGCACGTCAGCCATAATCGGCGCGGGCGCATCCGCGGGAACTCGGTGAATTGCTCCCGCCGAATCCAGAACATAGGCAGCCACTCCAATCAGGTTACTGCTGTATTGACTGTTACTGAGGTGCAATGTCCACGAATATTGTCCATTCGTGACCACGCCACGATAAATCTCAAGGTTGACGGCGGTTACACCGGACGGGAGCGTCACAGTCGTATCGAGCGCTTCGTTGGCGCTGCCCTCGGCGTAAATTCTACCATCCGTGCCGAGTACATAGAAACCATTGTTACCCGCAGCTTCAATGTCGATCAGGGATGAGATAAATGCATCAACACCCATTCCCGCATCCGGCGCATATCCGACCGGCACAATATCACCGCGGAACGCACCAAAGTTGATGTTATTGGCCGGATTGTTATCCGTGTCGATACCGCCGCCGTAAGCGGCATTTCCACTATCCGGACGTGGAATCCCAGCGCCAAGCCGAGCATTCACAGGCGGCAGCAATCCGATATTTCCACCGATCAGGAAGAAGACGCCTTCGGTTCCGGTTCCCCCTTCAGCGGAAGGCTTAATCGCACCGGTAAATTCCATATCCTGAGCGATCGGGAAGAAGTCATAAGTCAACCCCAGTTGATCATCGAACAGTTCGAAGGCCAGGAACGGACCAAACGCATCGGGATCTTGCAATCCATCATAAATTCCCGGAGCAAAGAGACGTCCATAATACGGATCCCGTGGATCGAGCACGGAAAGGCCGATATCGAAGTTATGAATTGCGGCGCCGCGAGCGCTGGCTCCTCCCAACCGATCATACGATACCACACCGAGATTCGGATTGACAATGAAGGCGGTCGGCGTAGGTGGTATTGGCGTTGCCGTCGGCAACGGAGTAGGCGTATGTACCGGAATCGGCACAGTAGGTACACGCGTCGGCGTCGGTTGAATCGGAGTAGGAACAATCGTCGCTGTTTCCGTCGGCGGGACTGTTGGGGGAACCGTCGGCGGTGTTGTCGGCACCAACGTCGCTGTTTCCGTTGCTGTCGGCGGAACGGTCGGCGGCGTTGTCGGCACTAACGTCGCTGTTTCCGTTGCTGTCGGCGGGGCTGTCGGAGGAACTTCCGTCGGCGTTTCCGTCTCCGGAGGAGCGGCTTCAACCGTGATGATTCCACTCGTCACTTCCGCGTCAGCCAGATCATCAACCAAAGCGATAATATTCATTTCCACATCACCGGCTCTCGCGCCACTAAAATTCACATATAATAGAACACCGTCGCCAGTTATGGATGCAGGACCACCAACCGCGCCGATACGCAAATGCTCCGCGCCGAGTATATTCGGAACAATGTTGGCGGATACACTCAAAAAGCCTTCCGTCAATGTACCGGCTTTTTCGATCGACACATATTCCAGCGCTCCTACCGTTGGTACGACAATATTATACGACAAATCAAATCCAAACGCGTCCACGTCCTTGGCGTTTTGAATATTGATTGCCACTCGTATATTGTTCCCAACTTGAACAATACCTCCCGCGATGGAAAGTTTGGCCGGTTCAGTCACGACCGGTGTTTCCGTTGCCGTCTCTGCCGGTACCGGCGTATTCGTCGGTGGGACCGGAGTGTTTGTCGGTGGAACCGGGGTATTCGTCGGTGGTACCGGTGTACTTGTCGGCGCCACTGGCGACTCCGTTGCCGTCTCCGCCGGCGCCGGCGTATTCGTCGGCGCAGGTGGAACAGGAGTTGCCGTCGGAGTTTCCACGATAGGAGCCACAGTCGGCGTTTCCGTAGGGGTTTCCTGCGCCCAACCGGGGGTCCCGATCCATAAACCGATAACACAACCGAAAATGAGCGAAATTACTATTCGTTGCAGATGTTTCGTACGCATCAATATTCCTCCGTAAAATTTACGCCTTAGTTCAGAAATACAATACGATAAAATGGGGCAAAGGTCTAGCTCTAAAATGAAAAAAAATCTCATCCTTAACAAAAAATCGTACTTAGGGACGAGAAATTCTCACCTCTTCCGCCGTCGGAACGCTGAATTGACTGATTTCAGTCTGTGTAATCACCGTTCCTTCGTCAATAGCCATCCTATCCTCCAAACGAATTGTGGTTCCTTCGGATATATCCCCAATCACTTCGAACGTTATATCGGCGATTCTCGCGTCACCATCAAAACCGAATCCTGCCGGAATCGGGTGAATGCGAGATAATAATACCACGACAATGTCATCTATTTTTCCGCGAGCGTTGCTGATATCAGGGGATTCGAATATTTCCACACTTTCACGCATCAAAGAAAAATCCAAATTCGCATTGGAAGTCCAAAACAGATTTGATTCATTGACATATGGAAGTAGTGTTTCCACATCCCGGTAATCAATCATCCCCGCGCTTCCACCCGTCAAGTAGCGATCAAAGTAGGAATAACCATTTTCACTGGTCGGCCGATTGAATAGTTCACCCAAGACCAGAACATCAGCAATATTTGAACGTCCATCAAAATTCAAATCGCCGCGCGCCTCGTGGATGGAAACCACCTTCAATTTGGCCGGGTCAAATACCATATCGCAATTCACGCCGACCAAATTCACCGCGTTTTTCAACACCAGAGTCACGTCAAAACGAATCTTCGTTTCTCCGCCGTCCGTAATGGTATAAAATATGGGGGTGTCTTCAATGACCGATTGCGTTTGCGTATCCGATTCCGTCGTCAGAAAATCCAGCATGAAATTAGCGCCATCATTACTACCCTGCGCGAATACCATTTCCCCACTCAATCCCACGACGGCTAACAAGAGAAGTCCCAAAATCGAACCTTTTTTTCGCATTTTCATGGAACATGACTCCAAAGGTGAATCCAGTACATTTTTGGAAATTCACGGGAGGAAATGGCGGGGCCGACGAGGCTCGAACTCGCGACCTCCTGATCGACAGTCAGGCATTCTAACCAACTGAACTACGGCCCCGTTTCATGTAAGCAAAAGCAATCCAACCATTTCCACCCGTGAATAACCTCTGGGCAAGACAGGAATCGAACCTGCGACCTCCTGCTTGTAAGGCAGGCGCTCTAACCAACTGAGCTACTCGCCCGGATTCGGCAAATTAACTACACTATAGCGAAGATCAATCAAAAATGTCAAGGATTCTTTCAAAAATTCCAAAATCGAAACGATTTTTTCGCTCGTATAGTCGATTTTTCATTTCCGATTCCGGCATTTCCTCACTTTAACGAGCGCGATATTGTTTCCTTATCTTCGTTCGTTACGGGAATTCAATAGATACGAATCACCAAGTAAGATACCAAAAACCGTTTTCTTCCTGCGATTCATAACCTACCGGAAAAACCATTATAACGGGATAAAAGAAAAAAACATAGGGACTTAAATCATTTTTTCGATAAAAATCCACTCTCGATGCAAGTTCACGAATCTTCTCGTCTTCGACGGGAATTCAGGCATCGAAAGGATTGTTCTTTTTCGGCTCGCGAAAAAAGATGCATTCCCCTAAAAAACGTACAACTTTCCTGGCTTCCAATACGAATTTTTCTCTATTCCCGGTTAAGGCATAGAGTATAATAGAAAAAATGGAAGATTGCAACGATTCAAAATGGGTAACCACTTCATTCAAAAAAAAAAGCGCCTTTCAACCAAAGAAAAATTTCTGTTGTCGCGCCGTTATGGAACCACAAGTGAGGATAAACCCTTACCCTGGTTTCGCCGGCGAGGAAATTATCTCGTTTTACTCGTCATTTTCATCTTCGTCCTGTTGACATTCGTCGTTGCGGCGTTTCTATCCGTTCACCAAAGTGACATGAATTCCCCTGCAAACGGGACAGAAATGGAAAGAAATGCCACGCCGACTCCATTGGAAGCGGACGAGGATATTGATTACGAAGAAGCGAAACGCATTTTCAGAGGCATACAATCAATTCAATAAAATGAATGAATCACATCCGGAGCCATGTGGCCTGTCTCTTCTCAATTTGATATTTGCGTTTTTAGCCACTATAATCGGTACGGATTGAATCGGTAACCATCCGTGACAAACTGGAATCACGGTTTCCGCATTCTTTTTCCATTTTTAAATCAAGTAAGGATTCTTTGTTATTTTTGGAGCCGATACGATTGAAATCCATGCAAAAAACCTGGCAATTGAAACCAATTCCCGAGGAAAAAGTACCTTCATTAAGCGCAAGTCTTGGGATATCCCCTTTTCTGACTCGATTATTGCTGCTGAGAGGGCTGGAAACACCTTCCGACATCAATAACTTTCTCTCGCCCGATATCCGTCACCTTTTTTCCCCGTTTCTTTTTTCGGAAATGCGCCCGGCCGTGGACCGTATCCTTCGCGCCGCAAAAAATCACGAACGGATTCTTATCCATGGCGATTATGATGTGGACGGGATTACCGGAACCTGTATTTTACTCGAAACGTTGTGGAATTTAGGGATTGAAGCGGACTACTATTTACCTGACCGCTTGAAAGAAGGTTATGGTCTTCAACCGGAAACAATTCGGAGTATGGCTTCCGAATATAATTTATTGATTACCGTCGATTGTGGAACCACCGCAGTGGATTCCATCCAACGAGCCAATGAGCTCGGGCTCGATGTCATCGTGACCGATCATCATGATCCCGGCTCGGAACGTCCTCCCGCCCTTGCCGTAATCAATCCCGTCCGAAACGAAGAATCGTATCCCTTCCGAACGCTGTCCGGTTCCACCGTGGCCTGGAAACTGGCTTCCGCTTTACGAATGGCTTCTCATCACGCCGGCAGCGAATTGGAGCAGCTGGAAATCGCCGTGTTGGGGCTGGTTGCGGACATCATGCCGTTGCAGGGAGAAAATCGAACGCTGTTTTGTTTGGGACAAAACCGGTTTGAACACGCCAACCGACCGGGCTTGTCCGCGTTGATGGAACTGGCCAAAGTGCATCCACAACATATCACGCCTCATGTGATCGGCTTTCAGATCGCGCCGCGGCTGAATGCCGCCGGCCGGATGGAGCACCCTCGCCTTGCGCTGGAACTCTTGTTGACGCAGGATGAAACGCACGGGTGGGAGCTGGCTCAACAACTGCAGGAATTAAACAATTTGCGCAAACGAACGGAACAACAAGTTTTCGAGGCGGCATGTGGACAAGTACGGCAAAACCTTTTGGACCAACGATCCGACCGTTTGCTCATGATCACGGGGCGAGATTGGCATCGCGGCGTTTTAGGCACGGTCGCGCAACGATTGGTCCAACAATTCGGAAAACCCGTGTTTCTTTTCAGCCTGGAAAATGATACGGCGATCGCCTCCATCCGCTCGAGCGAAGGCGCAAATCTGATTCCTCTGTTGCATCACGTCCGCGCCTACACTCTTTCCTGCGGCGGACATGCCACCGCCGCCGGCGTCAAATGCAAACAGGATCAATTAGCCCAATTGGAAACGGCGCTTTACGAAGCCGGAGAACGAGAATGGTCCGAACAACGCCCCTCTCCGCTCCGGATCGATACGCCTTTGCCGTTGGAACAAATCGATGAGAATCTCATGACCGATCTCTCCCGTCTGGAGCCTTTCGGGTCGGCAAATGACGAACCGCTTTTTTATACGAAAACCGTTCTCGGTGGATATGGCGCCAAAATTGTCGGAAACAATCACTTGCGCCTGACCTTTCAGCATCCTCGCGGTTTGATCCATGCCATCGGCTTCGGCCTGGGCTCCAAACTCGATCAATTCGATGGCAGTGAACTGGAGATTGCTTTTCACTGCCGCTATAACGAGTATCAGGGCCGCCGTGAGATTCAGTTGTATTTGCGTGACATTCGCCCAACAACCTTACCATCCTCCGGTTCCATTTCTTCTCGTCCTCCTGCGAATTCCATTTCTCAACAATCGCACATCCATTCTCTGACTCGTGAAAAATTAGGCAACATTTACCGCCTGTTGAACAAAACCGCCAATGAGAGTTTACGAATTCCTCGTGAGCATTCTTACCTTCTTGCTCAGCTGGAGAAAATATCCAAAACCGAATTTACCCTGGCATTAAAAATCTTTGTCGAACTGGATCTGGTTCATCTGGAGCCTGATCAAATTATCATGAAAAAAGTCGCGGTCAAAAAGGATCTTTCCGATTCGCCAACCTTTCGTTCCCTCCAACAACGGAATACCCTTTCCTCTTAAACTTTTCGCCCCGGCGAAAAAACTTCTATTAAGGTTATCAACGTGATTTATGTTCTTCTTCCGGCTTATAATGAAGCGACCAATATTTCCAATCTCCTGCGGATGCTGTCCGAAGAATACGCCGGATGGTTGCCATTGAAACCGGAATCCGGCGATTTGTTTCCATCACACGAGGAAGGCGCCGGGCTACCATCCCTGGTTCATGTGATCGTTGTGAACGATGGAAGCGCCGATTCGACCGGAGAACAAGCCCGATCGTTTCAGGATTCCATCGAAGTGACCGTCCTCGAACACGAATCCAATCGAGGATTGGGAGCGGCGCTGTCAACCGGTATATCCTTTATCCTCGAACGGTGCCACGACGATGATTTCATATTTACGCTGGATGCGGATTGCACTCATCATCCCCGGTATATTTTCCAATTATTAAATCGCTTGAATCAAGGATTCGACATTGTCGTTGCATCACGGTTCGTTCCGGGCGGAAAAGAAGTTGGAGTCCGTTTTTTTCGTCGCCTTCTCAGCCACGGCGCCGGATGGTGTTACCGATTGTTTTTGCCTTCTCTTCCTCTCCGTGATTTCTCTTGTGGTTTTCGCGGCATTCGCGCGTCGATCCTTCGTAAAACTTATCTGCACTGGAATCGGCGGCTTTTTGAAGCCCCCGGTTTTGCCTGCACGGGCGAATTGATGTTGAAAATGCTCCCGCACACGCAGCCCCACCGGGTGACGGAAATCCCGTTCGAGCTGCATTACGAACAAAAAGGTGGAAAAAGCAAAATGCCCGCGCTCCAAACCATTCTGGGAACGCTGATGTTGTTGATGCGCGCCCGGCGTTGGTTTCGCAAGGAAACTCCGTAATTCTCCCGGCGCCTGCGTTCCTCAATCAAACCGCTTTTCGTCATCTCTTTTATGATTTGCGCTTCTGCTGCTCATGAAAACCACCTGACCGATTAAATGTGTGCTCTTTTCCCCCCCTAATCCCCCAGTCAACGGGGGGAAATGGGTTCCCTCCCCGTTGACGGGGAGGGTTGGGGAGGGGAACATTTTCCTATGAACCGCCCGGATCGATTAATCACAACAAACAATGAAAATTCCTCGTAGGGGCGGTTCGCGAACCGCCCCTACGAGGCGCATTTTTATATAAAAATATACGATTCACAAAAACAGGGGTAAAAAATCCGAGCCTTTTGTGATATCTTGATTGTTCGGCGGGTAATGTCATAATCTTGCTTTTTTACCGCAAAAATAATATATAGTGTGAGCACGGGTGGAATTCCATGGCGAAGCCAAAAATGAATTTTCAATGGTATTTTTTGTTGATCTACTTTTTGTTTGTGTCAATGATGGGCATAACATTGGTTTTTCTTTGGCAGAAAGACGATTTTCTCTACCTGTTGATTCCTCCGATTTATTACGCGGCGCTGACCTATCCACGCCGTGTTTACGTCGCATCCCTGGCGATCTGTGTATTGGTTTGTATTTACGTCGCCTACCACGTCGCCGGTAATTTTCCGTCCACGCTCAAAACCATCGGCTTTCTCTCGCTTTTGATCTTTCTCACCTCCGAAATGAGCCGCGCCGCCATCCAGGCGAGAAAACAGATGGAAGATAAACTACGAGAATCAGAAACCAGGTATCGCGAATTGTACGAAGGCAGTCTCGACGGACTGGTCATCATGAATCCGGAAGGCCGCATACTCAAATACAATAGCAGTTTTCAAAACATGCTGGGATATTCCGACGAAGAATTGACGGGAACATCATTTCAGAATTTAACCCCGCAAAAATGGCATGCCTTCGAATCCCGGCTTGTCGATGAACAGGTTCTGAAATCCGGTCATTCCGATCTTTATGAAAAAGAATTCCTCCATAAGAACGGGTCACTCATTCCGGTTGAAACAAGGCTGTCCCTATTGAAAAACGAATTGCGGGAAAGCGTCGGCATGTGGGCCGTGGTACGCAATATCATCAAACGAAGACAAACCGAAGAAGCGTTGCGCAATGCGAAAGCCTTTTACCATTCTTTGGTTGAAAACCTGCCGCAGTGTATTTTCCGGAAAGATACGGATGGCCGTTTCACCTTTGCCAATCAACGTTTTTGTGAAGAATTGAATGCATCGTTTCATGAGATCATCGGAAAAACGGATGCGGATTTCTTTCCGCCGGAACTGGCGGAAAAATATGGAAAAGATGATCGGTATATTCTCGAAACCGGAAATATCTTCGAGACGGTGGAAGAACACCAGCCTCCCGGCAGCGAAAAAATGTACGTCCAAGTCGTCAAGACCCCTGTTTATGATGAAATCGGAGCAATCATCGGGGTGCAAGGGATTTTTTGGGACATCACGGCGCGGCGAAAAACCGAGGAAGCGCTCGTTTGCGCCACGGAGCAATGGAAACGCACGTTCGATACCGTCCCGGATTTGATTTCGATTATCACCAAGGATTTCAAGATGCTTCAAATGAACAAAGCCCTTGCCGATCGTCTCGGAATACCACCGGATAAAGCCAACGGTTTCACGTGCCATGAATACATTCATGGTCTTTCCTCGCCTCCGCCTTATTGTCCTCATGCCCGCTCCCTGGTCGATGATCGCGAACATACGGAAGAATTTCACGAGGATCGCCTGGGAGGCGATTTTCTGGTGACCACGTCCCCCATGCACGATGCAGATGGGCATTTTATCGGCAGCGTGCATGTTGCCCGCGACATCACCGAACGCAAAAAAGCCGAAAAGGAGCTGCAGGAAAGTCATGCGTTGGTCGAGAAAGCGCAAAAAGTCGCCCATATCGGTTTTTGGAACGCCGATCTGATCAACAATACGTTGACCTGGTCGGATGAAATCTATAAAATTTTCGGAATCGATCCCAGCGCTTTCGATAAAAAAAGAGAAACGTTTTATTTGTACGTTCATCCCGATGATCGCGTGTTGGTTCGGAATTCTCTCGACAAAGCCATCCGAAATCACGAACCATACAGCGTGGAACACCGCATCCTTCAACCGGATCAACAAGTACGTTGGATCAACGAACATGCGGAAATCGTGCGGGATGAGAATGATGATCCCATCCAACTCGTGGGGATGGTTCAAGATATTACCGAAAGAAAACTTTTAGAGGAACAACTGCGCCAATCCCAGAAAATGGAAGCAATCGGTCAATTGGCCGGGGGAATCGCTCACGATTTCAACAATCTGCTGCTCACGATCATTGGTTATTGTGATCTCATCGAGAAGCGGCTCGAGCAAGGCAATCCGATTCTCAATTATGTTCAGGAAATCAACAAGGCCAGCGAGCGCGCCGCCTCTCTGACCAGCCAGCTGTTAGCGTTCAGCCGCAAACAGGTTTTGCAGCCCGTCGTGTTGAATTTGAACACGTTGATTCTCGAAATGGACAAACTGGTGCGTCGCCTGATCGGCGAAACCATTGAATTGGTCACGATTCCCGATCCCACGCTGGCTCAGATCAAAGCCGATCCCGGCCAAATCGAACAGGTGATTCTCAATCTGGTCATCAATTCTCGCGACGCCATGCCGGACGGCGGAAAATTGACCATTGAAACTTCGAACGTCGTACTGGACTCCGTTTACGCAAAAACTCATGCCGGCGTGAAACCCGGTCCTTACGTTTGCCTGGCCATCAGCGATTCCGGCTGCGGAATGAACAAAGAAACTCGAAATCGTATCTTCGAGCCCTTTTTTACCACGAAGAAGAAAGGAAAGGGAACCGGTCTGGGTTTATCCATCGTCTATGGAATCGTCAAACAAAGCGGAGGCAACATTTACGTATACAGTGAAATCGGAAAAGGCTCGACATTCAAAATCTATCTGCCCCGCATTGAAGAATCCGTCGTTACCGTACCGGAAATTCCGGAGCCGACGCACACGCGGCAAGTCACAGAAACTATTTTGCTGGTCGAAGACGACGATGGAGTCCGCACGATGGTTTCTCAAACCCTTCGCGAATACGAATACACCGTGATCGAAGCCGGTTCCGGAAACGCCGCGCTCCAAATCTGCAAAGACTACGAGGGCGACATTCATTTATTGTTGACCGACGTGGTGATGCCGGAAATGAGCGGCCGCGAGCTCTCCAAACATCTGACCTCGCTCTTTCCGCACATGAAAACCATCTATATGTCCGGCTACACCGACAATGCCATCGTCCATCACGGCGTGCTCGATCCCGGCTTGTCCTTTCTGCAAAAGCCGTTCACGCCGAAAATGTTGCTGCAAAAAATCCGGCAGGTGTTGGAATTTTCAAATGGCGCGTCTTTATAATTGATTATTATTGTCTATTCCTCCATGCAATCCCGGTAGGTAGACAAATATTTTGTTTTATGGATAATCAATTTTGTGAAGGATGGCAGTTACTTCTCAAACACGGAGAGGGAAAAACAATGAAACGTACATCTTTACTATTGACAGCAGCTATTTCGTACTTTTTCACCATCAGCGGATACAATCCCCTTACTCAGGAACTTGATGACGACTATCGTCATCTGATTCAAGCACCCTACACATACTCATCTCCCGTGATTGACGGAGTGCTACGTCCGGGAGAATGGGATCATGCGGCATCGAATACGGTGGACTTTAACAATCTCGGCGTGGCCGGCAACAGCGGACCGGGAATAGTCGACAGTCTCGACGATATGAGTTACACATTTTACGTAATGTATGACGACAAGTTTCTATACATCGGCGTCGATATCAAAGACGATATGTATATCAGCACCAATTACGGACAACGATTCCAATGGGATATGCCGGTCACGTGGGAAAACGATGCGGTTGAATACTTTTTCGACGGGGATTTAAGCCGAACACCCGACTCCTGTCGAAATCCGCAGGAAACAGAAACCGGCGGCCAGTGGATATTTGGAATCGAAGCGGACGATTCTCCTCTCCCATTCGTTTCTCCTGAGATATACGGAGGAAAAACGCGACCGTATGGCTCCGGACCAAGTGACGTGTGGTATGCGCAAACCAACGTGAACGTGGAAACGAACGACTGGAGTCAGGAAGCACGATTCGCCCTGAACATAATCGGCTCTCCTACCGCCGGGAGTGAAATCGGATTCAACATCTGTATCGATGATGTGGATGTTTATAATGAACAAACGTTAGAGCCGGATTTTTATACAGAATTGCGAGAAATCCAATTATATTGGACGCAATGGCTTTATGATCCGGGCATGATCGCAACCGAAAACACCCACGAAATTGAGGATTATTGGGGAACTCTGCGTTTTCTCGAACCCGTCGCTGTCATGCATTGGTCTTTATTCTAAAAACGCGTTCATTACGCCATTTGCTCAAACCAGAAATTGAACTTATTATTGACGCGCCAGCAAAAAGTCGGATTAAATTTTGGAACCGGCACATATTGTAGTATCAATCAACAATCTGCCACCATATATTTTGCAGACAAGATGTCCGCACCACAATTTTTGACTTTTTGCCGGGGCATCTTTATTGCTTATTCACGATTTCCATCCCCACTCTTCGCCGAATTCGTTCCCATGCCTCCGGATCGTGTTTCCAGCGGCCGGGCGGTTCGGTTCCGGCTTCGTCGAGCGCGGCGGGAACCAATTCGCGCACCAGTTCATCCGCCACATCGCGTTTACCGCACTCATTCGCCAGCAGCCACAGATATTCATAATCCTGCGCGCCTCGTCGCAGCGATTTCAAACGCAGTGATGGGCAAAGGTCGCGAATTCCCACAAATTTGCCGTCATAAATGAGGCAGGCGTCGCCGTTCCCTTTTGCTCCCGCTTCTCCCGTCCACGGATCGGTCCAGCGCTTTGTCGCGTGTGCGCCATACGTCCATTCCCAAATACACGCCGAAGTCAAATCATAGCGCCAACAAATCCATGGCCAGGTGCGCAGACCGATCAGCTCCGCGTCGATGTAGCAGCTCCCGATGCACGGCTCGCCGGATGTGTTGGAAAAATAAAACCACGCCTCTTTCCCCTTTTCTCGCAGTTTGGCGACGCCGTCCGCCGAAATATACCTCCACGCGCCGCATACGACCCACATATTGACCACGTCCAGCTTCGCAATCAGAGAATCCGTCGTCCAATCCGGGATGTGATGGCTAACGTCGCGAAACGCGCCGCTATCGAAACGATAAGCAAAGCGGGAAGGATCCTTCAATCCCGCTGACCATAGCAGATTTCCGTAATATACGACCGCTTCGTGACCCTCGATTGTTTTCGTTTCGTCAAAATCGTTGATGAAAAACACCAATTTCGTTTGCTCCCAGCCTTTTTCTGCAAAATGCGCTTCGAATTGCCGTAGCGCTTCTTTAAATGTATTCTCGTGTTCGTCACTGCCACGCGGCGCGGCCTGCCCCAACCAACTCTTGTTGTTCGTGAACGGTAGGTAAATCCGCGAAATCGGCCTGCCGGTTCCCGGCCCATAATAATCATGCTTGTCGGTAAAAGCCGAGCCATCCAATAACGGAGACATGGCGCGATCGTAATCCTCCCAATTCAATTTCAGATTCGCACCGATTCCACGAAACGCGGGTTTGGGATTGAACGATTCGCATAGGCAGCGATGCTGATGGGCGATTTGAAAGTACTCGATCGTCCGTTCCTTATCCTGAAACGGCTGTCCATACGTATTCAAACTGGGAGCGAGATGAAACGTGTCCGGCAAAGAAAAATCAAGCACTTCCAATTTGAGCGGAATCTGAACATGGAATCCATCATTTCCATTTCCACCGGTTATCACAACCGAACCTTCATAAAATCCGTTTGCAATTGATTTGGGAATAAAAATATCAATCCACACCAATTGATTTTGCTGATTCGGGATTCCATTGCGCTTGTCCGGGATCGAAAATGGCATCCCAAATTCACCCAATCCCTGCTCGTCGAGTGGAATCAACACTTCCGGATACCAACCCGTTCCGATGGATTTGACGTAGGCTTCGGAGGGGCGGGTAATCTCGATATACCATTCTTTAAACAGGGCAATGTTGTTCTCGCGGCGTATTGTTTCCGGTCCGTGGAGATCGGAAATGCTGATCGAAATGTTTTCCACGGCATCGCCGGTCCTTTCCAAAACAATTTGCGCCGCGACATATTCATTGCGTCCTCCCCACAGCGAAATAGATGCACCATCGTCTTCGCGCCATACGCTGTTTCGATCTTTGTATTCGTGTTTCCAGCGATCGGCGAAGGGATAAGCATCGCTGTCCTCGAACACACGGCCGGTTTGCGGATCAATGCGAACCGTGTCGGGGACAGCCCGGATTTTTACCGGAGGAGTATCCGTATAAGCGACCGGCGCGATAATCAGTAACAAAAACGAGAGGAGTATTGGAGTCATGATGGTTTCCTTTCACTCAGATAAAACGTAGCGGCAAAAAGTACGATTTAATTTTAATACTATTCCATATGGTGGTATCAATCTACAATCTACCACCATATATTGTGCAGACAGGATGTCCGCACCACAATTTTAGACTTTTTACACGCGCATACAAAAAAATACTTTTGACACATTAAGCGATCCAATATACCATTCTTTTATGGATAAACCAGGAAAGAAAGATCGCTATGAAAAGATTCCATCATGACCGAACAGAGATAATGATTAGCGCTTTTCTGAAATATGCGATCTCTTTATATTTGGAAAGGAGAAACTGTTTCCATGTTTAGATTGTACATTGCGACTTTTATTTTTTTTATTTTCGCTGTTTTTTTGATGGTACAAATCAATAAGTTTGTCTTTTCTGATTCTCCTTGTAACGCATGTGACAGTTCAACATCGCGGATGAGAGGGGATGCGGATGAAGAATGTAATTGTGTCGTTTTTTATCCAGATTATTGCGAAAGTCAATGTTGTGTTCACGGCTTTTCATATAATGATTGCACAGTGGTACAGAATACAAATGTCTGTTGCGATGCTCGTGATTTGACAGGAGAAACGTTGTGTAATCTGCGTTGTTACACAAAAATTGCGGGGATAACGTGCGGACCAGGAACATGGTATGAAGTCCTATCGTATTTTCAGGATGCATGTGAATACATTTCTGCTTCCGCTTATGCCACACATCCTAACAAGTGCGTGGAAGACGAACAAAAGTGAAAAGTAATCATGAGAGGAGAAAAATTCTAATGAAATCATCCAAAAGAAGTGGCCTATTTTTCTTTTTTTTCCTTTTGGGGAGCACTGATAATTCATTGTCGGATACTATCTCAAACATTAATGATCTACACGATACATTGTTACAAGATATCATCGCATCATATTCGGGCGTGAATCAATCTCATATCCCCATCAACCCAGAAACGATGGAAAGTACACGACATTATAAGGAACTGGCATTGAAGGATGATTTGCTGGATATAACGCCGGAGATGGTGGATGTTTATTATGAAAATGCAGGAAAAGCGGTACAATGTCCTCTTCATTTCACGTATGTAGCGAACAAAAGTCATCAGCGCATGTTTTTAAACTATCCTGCAGGCTTTAAGAAACCTTGGGAAGAAAATCAGGAATTAATCATATGCAATGACTCTGTTACGTCTTTTCTTATATTTCATACCAATAAAGTGCTTTTTGTCAGTGAATCCGATTTTAGCTGGAGAAGTTCCCAACATGATATGGGATTGGATATCCTGTTTTTCACCTATCCCTTGATTAGAATAGATGCGATAGATCGCGTGAGTGTAAAATCTCAAAATTCCCCAAAACTTTACATTCAATATTCCTCTCCATCCAAACATGATTATATTCAGAAAATATATGCGGAACTTGATCCGCAACACTCTTACATCGCATCGAAACTCATGATTGCGCTGCGATTTTTTCAAGAACGTATATCCATCGTGTACGTGGAAAATAAGGAAATCGAGTCGTCCCACGGAATTCATTTTCCCAACATGATTGATGTTTATATTTGGAGACACTACTGTCCGGTTTAAACTCATTGAATTTAAAGGACTTACAAAATGCAGTGCTGGAAAAAGTGTAAACTGCATTACAAAAGGCCTAAAAAAAGGGCG
>QZKN01000065.1 GCA_003598175.1 Candidatus Omnitrophota bacterium | reverse complement strand
CCCATTATGTTCCGCACGTGATCACCCAATACTTTGCGGACGGGCAGTCATGGACGCTGCCGGATTATGAAGTGTATCTAGCAGGAGATCGGTATAGCGCCGAAGAACGGTTCGCCGCGTTTTGCCGGTTGGATTTGGACACGACCCGGGAAAGAATGCTGTTGGCGATGATTCGCGACAACAATAAATATATGGCGCGCCATCTCGATGAAATGTCGCGGAAAATTCCGTTATCCACACGCATTCACCTTACCGGCGGTGGACTGTCCGATGCGTTTATTCGTTGCAAGAAGGAATGGATGGGTGAATATGACTATGTCTTGCGGGAAAACTCGTCGTTGATGGGCGCGGCGGAGCTGGCTCATTATCACGTGAGCGGCGAAAAAAGTTGGCTGGCGAACTCCGATCGGGGATAGAAAAACCGGAGCGCGGACATCCTGTCTGCATATTACATTTTTATATTTCTAGCAGGTTGTTTTAATGATTATGTTGAATTGGCTACACTCCTTACGTATCCCGAAAACGGATTGGACTCAAATCGAGATCAGCTCGCATTGCAATGCGAACTGTGAGTATTGTCCCCATACCGTTTATCGGGAAGCATGGAAACAACGTTTCATGACGATGGATATTTATCGTAGGTTGCTGCCGGCCCTAAAAAAATCCCAATTGGCTTATTTGCAAGGATGGGGCGAGCCCTTTCTACACCCGGATTTTTTCACCCTGGTTTCTCTGGCGAAGCAAGCCGGTTGTTTGGTGGGAACGACTTCAAACGGAAAACAAATGAAAGAAGATACCCTCGCGCGAATCGTGGATTCCGGAATCGACATTCTCGCCTTTTCGTTGGCATGTGCCAATGAAACCAATGATTCCATTCGCCGTGGAACATCGTTCGAGCAAATCCTGGCTGCGATTCGAACCTTGAATCAAATGAAAAAAGAAAAAAACACCGGTAATCCGGCGATCCATATTGCGTATCTGTTGCTTCGATCCCAATTGGACGAAGTGAAAAAAATACTTTCCTTATTAAAGGGAAAGGGCATTCACCAACTCGTGATTACCACGCTGGATTTTGCGCCATCGCGCGAAGTGGCGGTGGAAATGGTATTTCCCGAAACGGATGAGGAATGGAATGCATTGAATTCGCTGCTCGATTCGGTGGTGGAAGAAGGGCGGAAAAACGATTTGCCAATTCATTATTATCTTGCTCATCCAAACCGTCCGCAAACGGTTTGCACGGAGAATGTGCGGCGCGCGTTGTTTGTATCCGCAGACGGCGCGGTCTCTCCCTGCGTATTTATGAATCTTCCTGTTGCCGATGTAACCTATTTCGCAAAAGGCGAAGAACGTGAATATCAGCGGTTGGTATTTGGCCGGATTCAGGACGAATCGTTTGCCAACATTTGGAATCGAAAATCCTATGTTGATTTTCGGCGTTCGTTTGAAACCGGTTGCTTACATGATTTTTGTAAGGATTGCTGCAAGCGCTTTACCATACTCACATGATTGGACGAGACCGGCAAAAGGCTGGCCGCATACCTGAAATCGATACGCTTTTGTGTGTATCATAATGGTTTGTATGTACACGATCATGCAGGGTTGAAAGAGAGCGCTCTTTTATTGATTGCACGAACTTCCATTCGATTTTTGGAGAGATCAAATGTCTATCGTTTCTCTGATTTGTAAGGAACTGATTCATCGGAAATTGAATTTTTTGTTGAGTGTTTTGGCCATCGCCACGGCGGTCGCCTTTTTTATCACTTTTTTCACGGCCGGCGAAGCCTCCAATCGGGAAACCACTCGACTGATGCGGGATATCGGGTATAACCTGCGCATCATTCCCAAAGAAACCGACATGAATCAATTCTGGACGACCGGTTTTTCCGATCAAGTGATGCCGGAAGAATACGTCAACCGATTCGTGACGCAACATGACATATATTACAATCATCTCAAAGCCACGCTGCATAAGAAAGTGCAGTGGCAAGGACATGATGTGCTGTTGACCGGGATCACGGCGGAAGTGGCGCCGATCCATATGAAAAAGCCGTCGATGACGTTTACCATCGAACCGGGAACGGTCTACGTCGGGTATGAATTAGCACAAGTCATGAATTTGAAGCAGAATGACACGATTGATCTGTTGGGACAATCATTCACCATTGTAAAGTGCCTGCCGGAAAGCGGCAGCATCGATGACATCCGAATTTTCGGCGAGCTGCACGACGTGCAAAAGTTATTGAATATGGAAGGCCGGATCAATGAAATCGAGGCGCTGGAATGCCATTGTTACCTTCCCGGCGTCGATTCCCGCGATTTGCTGCGCGAACAGCTGACGCAATTGCTGCCCGAGGCGAAAGTGATTCAAATTCGCGCCATCGCGAAAGCGCGTGAAAATCAGCGAAGAATGGTGGAAGGGTATTTTGCGCTTATTTTGCCGTTTGTCGTTGTTGTGTGCGCGATTTGGATCGGGGCGCTGGCGATGCTGAATACCCGCGAACGCCGGCAGGAGATCGGCATCATGCGGGCGTTGGGATATGGTTCCGCCAAAATTGCCGCGCTGTTTTTGGGAAAAGCGATTTTAGTCGGAATCATCGGCGCGATCGTCGGTTTTTATGTCGGAACCGGCTTTTCGTTGCAATACGGCCCGAAGATTTTCCAGGTAACGGCAAAAGCCATTCAACCCATTTACAGCCTCCTGGTTTGGGCGCTGTTCGCCGCGCCTGCTTTTGCCGCCTTGTCCGCGTTTATTCCGGCCATGATCGCGGTGACGCAGGATCCGGCGGAAACATTGCGGGCGGAATAATATAAAAGGAAAAAATCATGGTTGCATTGGAACAGATCAGTAAAATTTATCCGACGAAAACCGGCGCGCTCAAAGCGCTCGACGACATCAACCTGCAGGTCAAGACCGGCGAGTTTCTGGTCGTTCGCGGGCACAGCGGCAGCGGGAAAACCACGCTTCTGCTTTCAATCGGCGGTATGTTGAGACCGTCGAAAGGCCGCGTCGTCATCGACGGGAGAGATATTTATGCGATGAGCGAGGCGGAGCGGGCGCGATTCCGCGCGGAACATGTCGGCTTCGTGTTTCAAATGTTTCATCTGGTTCCGTATTTGAGCGTAATCGACAATGTTTTGCTCCCCACCGGCGCGGGTGTGAAGCGGGCGCGGCCGGAAGAGGCGCGCGAATTGTTGGAACGCCTGCGCCTCCTTGATCGCGAAACCCACAAACCGTCGGAATTGAGCGCGGGAGAGAAACAACGCGCCGCCATCGCGCGCGCTCTGCTGAATCGGCCCAAACTCATACTCGCTGACGAACCGACGGGGAATCTCGATCCCGACAACGCCGCCGAAGCGATGGGATATCTGGTGGATTTTCATCGCGAGGGGGGAACGGTGATCGTCGTGACGCATGGAACCATCGCGGATGCTCATGCGGGTCGCATCATTCATCTCAGCCAGGGGCGGATCATGAATTCATAATTCAAAGGGAATTGTAAAAATGAAAAAAATATTAATCTTGAGCAGTCTTTTCGCAATCCTGTCGCTGACAGCCGTAGGCGAAGATATCCGCATTACCCGCGTCTTCGATTCCGCCCATCCCGGCCCCTATAAACACCCCGCCTCCATTACCGAACTGCAGAACGGGGATTTATACATCTCGTATTACGGCGGATCGGGCGAATACACCACCGACACCGCCGTTTACGGTTCCCGCCTCAAAGCCGGCGAATCGGAATGGTCCTTCCCGCAAATCATCGCCGACACGCCCGACCGTTCCGAAGGCAATCCGGTCGTCTGGCAAGCGCCGGATGGGAAGGTTTGGCTCTTTTATGTAAATCGTTACGGCGACACCTGGTCCACCTCCCGCGTCAAGGCTAAAATATCCAAGGACGGCGCGCAGACCTGGTCGGATTCGTTTATGCTGACCTTCGAACTGGGCACGATGGTTCGCGGCCAACCCATCGTTCTCAACAACGGCGATTATCTCCTGCCGCTCTATCTCGAAACCGGCGAAGACACCGAACAGACGGGAGCCGATACCTTCTCCTTTTTCATGCGCTACAATCCCAAAACGAAAACATGGAGCAAAACCGATTTCATTCGTTCGCCGATGGGCAACCTGCAGGCGCAAGTCGTCCAAATCAACGACGATGATTTGATTTGCTACATCCGCCGCGGCGGCAATTATGAACCCACGGACGACGGTTATCTTCTCCGCGCCGAATCCCACGACGGCGGGTGGACATGGAGTGATGCGAAACCGACTCCATTTCTCAATCCCAACGCCGCCGTGGATTTTATCAAACTCCACAACGGTCATCTCTTGCTTGTTTATAACGACAACATGAATGACAGAACCCCGTTGGCTGTCGCCATTTCCACCGACAACGATAAAAGTTACCCTTATCGCCGTACCATTGCGGAAGGCGACAACACCTTCGCCTATCCCTACGCCATCCAAACCCGCGACAAAAAAATTCACGTCATTTACACCACCGACAACCGCACCGCCATCATGCATGCCGTGTTTGATGAAGAGGCAATCCTGGGCAACAAATAATACGTGGTTATTAATTATACGGTTGTTTCCTTCTATACAATATCCTCTTGAATTTTTTAAGTTTATGGGTAGATCGTTTTTTTGAAATGACTGAAGTGGAAAATATACGATATCCTACATAGTTGTAAAAAAATCCGAAAGAATTGAAAATGTTAACGAATGGCCGGGATTCCGTGTGGGAAGAAAACGGATGCTGAGGGAAGGACCGATGGGACAAGTCATAGAAAAAGTAATCGTGCAAAATTTGGAGGATATTTTCTTGTTCAAACGAGGCGAATGCGAAAAGGGCTCGATTCGAACCATCAAAATGGAAGCCATTGTGGATACCGGCGCAAGTCTATTGTGTCTTCTTCCATCCGCCATTCGGCAATTGGGTTTGCATGATTCAAAATCCCGTTGTGTCCGAACGGCGAATAGCGTCGTGGAACGACGGATATTCAAAGGCGCAAATATAATCATCAGAGATCGTGATATGAGTATGAGTGTCATGGAAAGTGATGAAACAACGCCGGCTCTAATCGGATGTCTTGTATTGGAGGCCCTTGATTTCGTCGTCGATCCGGTGGCGAAGAAACTTCTTCCTAATCCCGATCACAACGGTGAGTGGATGACAGATGTTTTTTTATCTCAGACTCGATAGCAGTTGAATTCTTATGCATTTTCATTTCTTCTTGTCCAATTCTCGATTTTCAAACCGGGAATTTTACGAAAATGTTTTTCATTATTTGTCACAAGGCGGTAATTCATCATCAAGGCTGTCGACGCAATGATGACATCGAAATCATCAATGGTATTTCCCTTTCTTATCAGTTCCTCTTTTAAGGATCCAAAAACCTCCATAATCGCTCGCGTCACGTCAATCACAGGAAATAGCTCGGATAGGCGACGAACCTTGGCCGGATTTTCATATTGACGTTTTGATTTCATGGCGCCATAATACAACTCTCCATACGTCACCACAGATATAGCCTTGGGGAAAGTCCCTTTTTTACGAAAATTATGAATAACATGCTCGTGATTATTCAACACGTATATGATCGTATCCGTATCAATCAAATACATGTTTGTTTCCTTTAAACCGTCGGCTATTTTGTCTGTTGTTTTTGATGTCCACAATGATTTCATCGGCGGATTTCTCATCATCCCACGATCCGGCGAGCGCCAGGAAATCCTCTGTGGCCTTTTGCATCGAATTTCCCGGTCGAGACAATCCTTCTTGAATCATCGTCACGACTTCCTGACTGATGGAACGATAATTTTGACGGGCGCGGACGCTCAATGCACTATATAAATCGTCATCAATCCCTTTCACTTGTAAAGTTGCCATATTGTGCACCTCTCCAGGATAGCATCAGACTCGCCCTCGAATCCATACTATAATCGGACTTCATGAAAATGCAAGCATTTTTCATGAAACAAATCATGCGAATTCTTCCCCATGCGGGATCATTATCCTCAAGCGGGCTGTTGCTGGGTCAGGCAATGAATCGCGCCTAACCCCCATATCAGGTCGCCGGCGTGAATGCCCACAATCGTTCTGTTCGGAAACAGTTCGGCCAGGATCCCCAGCGCGACGCGGTCGTTGGGATCGTTGAATGTGGGGACCAGCACCGCTTCATTTGCAATATAGAAATTGGCGTAACTGGCGGGCAACCGAACGTTGTCGAAATACACCGGCGCGGGCAACGGCATGGGGATGACTTCCAACCGTTTGCCGTTGGCCAGGCGGAGATTCTCTAATCGTTCCCGGTTTTCCTGCAATGAATGGTAATTGTCGTCCTTCGGATTCGGTTCCCGGCACAAAACCACGGTATGCGGATTTACGAAGCGGCAGAAATCGTCCACGTGGCCGTGGGTATCGTCGCCGCCAATCCCCTTTTCCAACCAAATGACTTGCCGCACGCCTAAAAACTGCCTGAGCGCCTGTTCGTACTGTTCCCGTTGGAAGCCGGGATTGCGAACCTGCGTTTGCTCGTCGAGCAGACATTCTTCCGACGTGATGACGGTTCCTTCGCCGTTGAGATCGATCGCGCCGCCTTCCAACACAAAATCCATGCCGTTGACTTTCGCCTCGAGAAGATCGAGGTTGTCGAGCGCTGCCACGGTTGGAGCGACCTGATTGTCCAGTTTCCAATCCGGATATTTGGCCCAGGCGTTGAATTTGAAATGGATAATCGCTTTTTGTTCGTTTTTTTTCAAAAAAATCGGGCCGTAATCCCGCGTCCAGGAACGGTTGGTCGGGATTGGGACAAATTCCACGTTGGCGCGGTTGCATGCGATCTTTGCCAGGATTTTTTCGGCTCTTGACTGATGCTCTTCTGATTTCACTAAAATTCGCACGAGTTCACTGTCGGCCAGGCAACGAGTAATTTCGGCGTACACCCATTGAATGGGAACGAATTTGCCCGGCCAGTCCGTGCGGTTGTGCGGCCAGGCGATCCATGTGGCGGCGTGGATCTCCCATTCGGCCGGCATGTGATATCCGTCAAAACGAAATGTTGATGTTTCTATCATATAAACCTCATCAATGGTTGGTTTACAACATCGAACAGAAGTTATGGTGGTGCGGACCTCCGGTCTGCACATGCAGGCGGGACGCCTGCTCTACCCGTGTTGATGCGAAAATCTCATCCCTTCAACAATCAATATAACGACGATTCAAATCGGAATAGAAATCAATGCGGCGGTCGCGCAAAAACGGCCAGTTGCGTCGCACCTCTTCGATCTGTCTTAAGTCAATTTCGGCAACGAGATTGTCTTCCGCAATCCCGGCTTGCGCGATGAGGTTGCCGAAGGGATCGCTGAGGAAACTATGCCCCAAAAATTCGATGCCCGTTTCGCCATCGTTTCGCGTTTCATATCCCACTCGGTTGACCGCGGCCACGAAGACGCCGTTGGCGATGGCATGGGCGCGCTGGATGGTTATCCAGGCGGATTTTTGCGATTCGCCGTAGGCTTCTTTTTCGTGGGGATGCCAGCCGATGGCGGTGGGGTAAAACAAAATCGACGCGCCCTGCAAAGCCATGAGTCGAGCCGCTTCCGGGTACCATTGATCCCAACAGATCAGTACGCCCAATTTCCCGAAATCCGTTGGAATTGCCGGGAATCCGAGATCGCCGGGTGTAAAATAGTATTTTTCGTAATAGGCGGGATCGTCGGGGATGTGCATTTTGCGATAGATGCCGGCAATTTGCCCGCTCTGATCCAGAACCGCAGCTGTGTTGTGATACAGGCCGGGCGCGCGGCGTTCGAACAGAGAGGCGATAATCACAATCCTTTTTTCTTTGGCGACCCGTCTCATCGCTTCCGTCGCGGGACCGGGGATCGATTCGGCCAGATCAAAAAAGTCCGGATTTTCGGTTTGACAAAAATACGGAGAACAAAACAATTCCGGCAGACAGACAACTTGCGCGCCCCGATCAGCGGCTGCGCGTACTTTGTCGATCGCGATTTCCAGATTTTCCTGTTTCTGCCGACGCATGGCCATTTGAATCAGGCCGATCTTGATTTTCGTGTTGTCATTCATGAATTCATTTCATCCGCATTTGTTTTCGAGTATGATATGGAATAGGAAAATTGTATGCTCTTTTGTCGGAATTGCAATGAAGAGTCGAAAAATTACATAGCGGTTGAAGCGCTGTAATCCATTGAAAATAAAATATACAATTCGATTGAAAAAATACATCCGGAGAAACGTTCATGATCACCCTTCTCGCCAAAATCTGTCAGTGCTGCCCTTTCTGCATTGCCCGCCGAAAATGGCCGAACAGCCGATACGGCAAATTCATGAGCAACTATAAAAAATATTGCCCTTTCTGCAAAGCCTATGATCAACTCCATTCCCCTTCCGCAAAAACCGGCGATACGGAACCTCAATAATCATAGCCCTCGCCGGAAAACGCAGCCAATCGAAACGCCAGCGCCGGACGCCCGGCCTCGCCGAATTCGCCTCGCCATTTGATCCACGTATCGGATTTTTTATCTCCTTTCCGATCGGACCATTTCACGTGAGCGGTCATTCTCCGTCGCTCCATCGAGTCGAGCGTCAAATCCCAACGATCGGGCGCAAGTTCCCAACCATTCGGCAGATGTTCCACAACCACAGCGCCGTGAACCGATGTATTGCTGAAATTATAAATATCAATCGGTAAATCGATTTCCGTCTCGTCATCGATCAAGTACTCATATTCCACCGCCCATGCCTGTTCTTTCACCGGAGCAATCCGGGAAAGCGGAAGTTGCAACTGCAGCACGACAGGCGAAGGCGCGCCTTCCCTCCATTCCGCCATCGGATAAGTATGCAAATCCAATTTTCCCGTTTCGCCAGTCGGTAAAATGACGAAAATCACGGAAGAGTGGAGGCGGCGCGGAACGTCGCCCGGCAATGATCGTCCCATATAATCATAGACGCCTTCCACACGGACACCCGCCGGCAGGGACCAATCACAACCGGTTTTTCCGCGTTCCGCCCAATCCACATGTTTTTCCGCCCATGCGACCAGCACATCCCGCTCGACGCCGTCCGGTTTCGCGCGAAACGCATACACGTGCGCATCCGGTTGTTCGGGAACGTTCCAACTCCCCAAACATCGCGCGCCGGCCAACATACGTCCCACCGCTGCCAAGGCCACGTAGCCGGGTCGCGGCGTCAGATCAAGGCGCAACAAACCAAATTGAGTATGGTTCCGCCGTTCAAAATAATGCCCCAAAATAAAATGAAAGTGCTTGTCGGCGCCGGCAAACAGGCTGTATGCATATTCCTGCGCAATATATTCCGCTTTCAGCCGATCGTTGGAGAACGAAAAATCGCACCACGGTTCCTCTGTTTCGTAGTGCATTCCTCGATCGCCTTCCGTCACCCAAATCGGCCGCCCGCAGGCTGCTTCCACTGCCGGTTTCCGCAGCGATTCATATGAATGAGGCCAATCGTATGTATGAATATTGTAAGTGTCATAGTAAGGCCAGCATTCATTTTCCAACAATCCCTTTGTGTGCAGCGTGGTTGCAATTCCGGCGGTCGCATTCCACCCCACCGTCAGCGTCGTGTCCCCCGCTTTGAATCCGAGATACGCCGCTTTTTGATACGAACACATCTCGTCGATCGTATGTCCGCCGAAATCGCCCGCGTTCGCCTCGTTCCAAGGCTCCCACGCCTGAACACTACCGTGGAACCGTTCGCTCATCGCCTTACAAAATCGATACGCGATGCGTAAATCACGAGGAAATCGTCCCCGCCGCGACGTGGCGTCCACCGCCCACTTCGGTATATCGTGAAACACCTGCAACACCTGCAAACCGTAATGGTTTTGTATCTCGATAGATGAATCGTACGTCGTTTTTATAGTGACAAATTGATTTTCGGCAGGCTGTATTTCCCTCCAACGCAAACGGTCGCGAATCCAATTCACTCCACATAACGCCGCCAATCTCGCATACTGCTCCTGTTTCGCTGTGTCGTCTTTGGCAAACCATGCGTTGGCCCCGTCCAGGCAAATCGGCGAATCCGGCGGCGTGGGCGCGGCCAGTTTTGCCAACACCGCCGCCGTCGTCCAGTCCCGACACGTTCCCTGTTTATCCAAAAAATCAAGGCGGTACCATCCGATTCCCAACTTCCCCAATGCCAATGGCGAACGAGGAGATTGCCCGGTTACATTTTCTTTTTTTACGATGTTTCCCGCATCATCAAGGACTTGAAATGCAACGACATCCGCCGTCAAGTTCAACGGCCATGCAATCGTTATTTCTTCTCCTTCCAAAAACACATTGCCGGGATGATCGCCGGCGTCAGGAATCGTTCGTTCGGCGATTTCCAGGGGAAGTTGATTTTTCGAAGTTCCATCGGCGGCGTTTTGCGCTTCACAACGGATAACCGCGATGAAACTGATTCCCATAACGATGCATGATGTGAAAAAAAGGTTATAAAAATATGCAAAATAACGTTTATTCATCAATCAGCGTAATCCTTTCCATTCGATTCGTTTTCTTGCGTTATTATCCTCTTTTCCAATCTTTATTTTCCTGCTATGTTCAAATGGTTATCGGCATGACCGTACTTTACCAACATTATTTTTAAAAGAAAGGTAACGACAATGATCCGAGTTACATCATACGGAGCGCGCGTCGTGTTCGCGGTTTTTGTATTGATCCCATCATGGTTTGTGATGTTTTCTTTTGCCGCCGATTCTGAAATGAAATTCACATCGCTTTTCAATGGCCGAGACTTGAGTGGGTGGACAGCGATGGGGAATCCGAACGCATTCGCCGTAAAAAATGAATGTATTCTCACCACCGGCGCATCGCCGTATCCCTCGTGGCTTCGCAGTGAAAAGGAATACGAAAACTTCGTCCTTCGCTTTGAATATCAAACTGTCGGTTGGTATGAAGGCGGTTTTTTACTGCACGCGCCGCTCGACGGCCCTGCTTCAAAAATCGGTTTCAAAATTCACCTACGCCACGATCGCCATGCGCTCCCATTACGCTCGCCCGGCGCGATTTATGACGTTGCCGATCCGCAAAAAATCGTCAATAAACCTTCCGGTCAATGGAATCAATGCGAAATCCTGTGCGATTGGCCCACATTGCGAGTTACGATGAACGGAGAAGTCATTCACGACATCGACATGAATCAAAAAGAAGACTTGCGCTATCGTCTTCGCCGCGGATTCATCGGCATTCAGAATATCGGCTGCCAGGCGTTATTCCGCTGCATCGAAATCTGCGAATTGCCGGACAAAGAAACGTGGCAGCCCGTGTTGCCCGCTTCGCTGGACGGATTCACGTACGAAGGCGAATCGCAATGGCATTTGGAAAACGGCATCCTGACCGCCCGCGGAAAATTAGGCCACGCCATCACCAAACAGGCGTTCGAGGACGGTTTTGAATTGCAGGTATGGGCCAAAACGAACGGCAACGGCAACGGCGGCGTTCTCTGCCGTTGGACCGAGAGCGGACGCGGTTTTGAAGTGCAGGTGTTCAACACGCCGGACAGCACCAATCCCACGGGCAGCATTTATGGCGTCGCTCCGGCTGATAAAATCTGCAGCGCCGACGAACAGTGGTTTCTGATGCAAATATTTGCGAACGGTTCGCGCGCGATGATTCGCATCAACGGCGAGAACGTCGCCGAAACCGATCAACTGCAATCTCCGTTTCAAGGCCACATCGCCTTCCAACAACATACCCCCAACGGATTCATTCAGTTTCGGAATCCCCGCATCAAAAAATGGAATGAATCCAATCCATCCAACTAAAATTCGGGCATTTGAAATAATCCGAAATTCTGAATTGCCGGACACGCGCGCGTTCCGCTGATCACCAGGCGCACCCGCGCCGCTTTTACGTCCGGGAAACGATGCAGTCGTTTATAGCCAATTGTTGTGCCGCGCGCAAACTTCTGCCAACCACCCACCCAATATTGCAGCGAGTACTCATACACCCGCTGGCCCAAAGCGATCGGCTCCTGCAACAGACAGCAATTGAATTGTTTCACATCACCCAAATGCAATTCCAGAACAGCGTTGGTTACGCTGTCATCTGTCGCCCAATAGGTGTGTCGGCTGCTATCCACCGCTTGTTTCGGATCAAAATAAGGATGATTATCTCTTCCATTGCTTGCGGTCGCGGTTGCGTCCAGCGCCAGATCGGTTTTGAACGTCTCGTCGAGAAACGCGCGCAATTCCCGTAAGCGTTGCGCGTCGTTTTCGTGAATCAATCCGCGCTTATCCGGCGGCAAATTGAGAAGCAACACGCCATTACGGCCGACGGATTTGAAATAAATATCGACCAGATGCTCCAACGATTTGACCTTGTCGTCTTGATCGGGATGATAAAACCACCCGGGTCGAATCGACACGTCGCATTCCGCCGGATACCACATGAATTCGTGTTTTTTCGGATTAATAGCCGTCCGGTGGGCGAAATCCGCGCCTTTTCCGTTCACGAATCCGTTTTGATGTTCTCCCCACTGGCGTTTTCTAATTTCCGGCGTCACGACTTGTACGCTCCATTCGGTTTCGCGCGCCACTCCCGATTCGTTTCCGACCCAACGAATATCCGGCCCACAGCCGAAAATCAGCGCTTGCGGCTGCAATCGGCGCACGACGGTATAATAGCTATCCCAATCATACACCTGGCGTTTGCCGTTCGGTCCTTCGCCGCACGCGCCGTCGAACCACACTTCTGTGATTTCACCGTAATTTGTCAACAATTCCATCAATTGATTGCGAAAAAATTGGTTGTAAACCGGCGAATTGCCGTAACTCGGCTGGTTACGGTCCCACGGCGAGAGATACACGCCGAATTTCAGGCCGCCTTCGCGGCAGGCATCCGCCACTTCACGCACCATATCGCCTTTTCCATTCCGCCACGGGCTCTTTTTGACGGAATGATCCGTATATTGACTCGGCCAAAGGCAGAACCCGTCGTGATGCTTCGCCGTCAGGATCAACATCTTCATCCCCGCGTCGTTGAGCACTTGCACCCACTGCTTCGCGTCGAATTCGGTGGGATTGAAAATGGCCGGATCCTCGTTTCCGTTTCCCCATTCGCGATTGGTGAAGGTATTGACGCCGAAATGCGCGAAGGCGATGTATTCCAATTCCTGCCATGCCAGTTGCGCCTGCGAGGGAATCGGGAACAGAGGTTTCGGCGCTTCCGCGGCAAAAGCGGAAATCCCTATCCACATGTATAAAACGAAGAACCGAAACAAAAATCGATAAAGTGACATGTTTTTTCTCCGATAAATCGATAAAGTAATGATGATTCACCGTCTGATTGACTGCATTGCCTGTAGCAAGTCATTTTCAGTTCAATACCGCCTGTTTGTCAACGGGTTACGGGAGGAATGATGAATAACAAAATACATAATAAGAAAAGCCGGTTGTTTATGTTCATTTTTGTTCAGCCGATCATGGCGCTTATGTTCATTTTTACATCCCATGCGCAAACCACCATTACGAGTTCTCAACAAGAAATCATACGCAACGGGAATTTCGAACAAAAAGAAACCGCATGGGCTAAAAATATCAACGGTGTGGGATCATATCTTGACAACGGCTTGTCCGGCGCCGGTATGCGGCTCAATCCCACTATCGAATCGCAGTCGCAGGGCTATATCGTGCAGGAATTGAACCTGATCACACACATCACGCAAGCGACGTTTTCGATGTCGTACCGTTTTGATATTTCCGTCCCTGAAATCGCCATGCTGGCAGCCTTTCGCGCATCGATTTTAAGCGAAGATAATGAAGCCGTCTCGCAACCGGTTTATATTGATATCAATTCCTTTCCCGGTTATGAATGGCAAAACGTATATGTTGCGCTCGATGCGGGTGCTATTGAGCAAATCAACGTCTTGCACGCGCAGGGGAAGCGTATTTATCTCTTAATCGATCTGATTGGTGAATGGATTCATGTAATCGTGGACAATATTTCTCTCACAATCAGCGGACAGATGCAGTTTCCGGAACTGACCGGGGAGATCGCATATATCGAAGACGGCAAAGCCATTCATCGCATCAATCCCATTGGCGGCAATGATCAAGTGATTTGGCGCAACACCGCTGAAGTTCCGCAACTGTATGATATCGCGTGGAATCCGCAAAGCACTCTGCTTGCATTTACGAGCAATCATGAGTTCGGCAAATCTCGATTTACAACGGACATTTACACGATTCGACCTGACGGATCCAATATTTGCCGCGTCACCAATTCTCCCTCCCCATCCGAATTGCCTGAAAACATTGCCTCCGGCACAATCACAGGCAGCGTGCACAACAACACCGGCCAATATCGCTTTGCATTGGTTTATGTGCAGGGAGCGCAAGAAAGCGTGCAGCTGTCAGCCATGCTCGGACCCGACCAGAGCGGCAGCGACACGCAATCGTTCACCATTTCAGTTCCTGATCTTGGTCCTGACGTGGAACAGACCATCACGGTTTGGTCGGAAGGCTACGCCGAATCCCGCTCCACCGTCAACGTGATTGCCAACGAAACGCTGGATGTGGGCACATTGGAACTGCACGGCTTCACGTCCCGCTACACCGCTTCTCAATTGACATGGAACGGCCTCGGCAATCAAATTGGTTTTGTGCTGGATGGCCTGTTGCGCAGTATTTCGTTGCCGACCGATTACAATACGCTTGATCAGGAACTCATAGGCGGCGTGAACGTAACAAAAAGACCTTCCTGGTCGCCTATCGGCGATCAACTTCTTTACGAAAAATCAAGTAGTGTAGTGTTATCGGATGCCGGGATTTATCTGGCTGCGCCGGGTGAACAGACCGGGCGGCAACTAATCGCTCCTGACGCGAGTTCCTCCTCTCCTGGCGATCCTGCCTGGCTGCCGGATGGCTCCGGTTTTTTCTTTGCGATGTCGCAGATGCACCCGCGAAAAATGAACAACAGCGGTTATGACCTGTTTCATTATGATTTTGTCTCTACACAAATTACTCCAATCACCAATTTCTTCAACGAAACGGTTGAAAGTCCCACACCTTCGCCCGATGGGCATTATATCGCCTTCATCCGCGTGTCTACCGACGGAAACAAACGGGATATATGGGTTGTCAATCGCTATCAGCCGACCATCATGTGGCAATTGACGGGAGGAATTAAACCCTACCGACCGAATTGGAGTCGTCAGCAACCGCAAGTATCCCCCGAACCGACGCCGCCAGTGACAGGTGTTGAAAAATGGCAGAATTATTAATTCTCCATTAATGTATTCAAATACATATAAATCGCCTGATCGTATTTCGATGTGTGCGCAAAGGCTTTCGCCGCCAGTTTACGGCGGGTGTGCAGGCGCACGCCCTGATGTTCGTTGATTTCTTCAAGAATTGTTTGATAATCCGTCGGATCCGTAACGACGGTGACGGACATGAAATTTTTGGCCGAAGAGCGGATCATGGTGGGGCCGCCGATATCGATATTTTCGGTCGCTTCTTCGATGGTGACGTCCGGTTTGGCGATGGTGGCTTCGAACGGATAGAGATTCACCACGACGAGGTCGATCGGTTCGACGCCGTACATGACCGCTTCGGCGACCTGTTCCTGATCTTCGCGTTTGAATAACAAACCGCCATGAATTTTGGGATGCAGGGTTTTGACGCGGCCGCCCAGCATTTCCGGCGAGCCGGTATAATCGCTGACTTCCTGATAATCGATGCCCGCCGCTTTTAACGCGCGTCCGGTTCCGCCCGTCGACAGGATATGTACGCCTTGTTCGGCAAGTGATTTGGCCAATGCTTCGATCCCGGCCTTGTCATATACACTCAAAATGGCTTTTTTGATTTTTACGATGTCCATAGCAATCCCTTCCGTCGATTCGAATTCAAAAAAAACCATTATAGCCGATAGGCCGTCAAACCGTCACCGTGCGCGCGTTCAGCGCTGCGCCGGCGTGAGCCGTTTCAGATACCAATCCGCTTTGTTTATCATGCCTTCCGTTTGGGCGCGAGCTTTGGCGCGTACAAATGCGGTTTTCGCCTGCTCCAGGGATGCGGGATCCTTCAAGGAAAAATGTCCGACGCCTTCGTTGTAGAGATAGATCGCTTCCGCCGGATACATTTTTTGCCCGACGCGGGATAGGTCGATCAGCATGGGGTAATCCTGTTGCCGAAAAAAGATCTCGCTGAGGCTTTGAATGGTGGCCTGTGAGGTGTCCCGAATCGTTTCCGCAAAAAATTCTTCCGCAAAATCGAGCCAGCCATATTTGAGATATTGATCCAGCAACTTGCGTTGCGCGGCGGGATTGGCGGGATTTTCAAAAACCGCTTTTTTCAGCGGTTCGACGCCGGATTGTTCCTCCAGATACTGCTTCAGCTCGTCGATTTCCTTGTTTTCCGGATAATACGCATTTAACCGAAAAAAATCGCTTTGTACAGAGTCATAAAACCGGCGATGAAACAAGGCTTTTTCCCGCATGGCGAGCGCATGGACCATTTCCTTTTTTTCGAGATCCATTTCCAAAATCGATTCCAATTCGCTTTGGGCTTTTTCATAATTTCGTCGCTTCAACAAATCCTCCGCATAGGCCATACGCTTGTCCGGCGGCATATCGTTTCCCATTTCCTGAATCGGATCGGTTGCGTCGGGAGGCTGTGGGGGAGCGGGAATTTTACCCAATTCCTGCAATTTTTCCCACGTTTTTTGCGGATCGCCTGCCGGACCGAGGTATTTGGACAAATCGATGGGTTCGGCGACGGATTCCCCCTGTCCCAATTCCGGCCGCGGGCGCGATGGTTTGCGGCGTTTTGACGAGGGATCATTCTTATCCACCTCTTTGGCGCGGCGCAGGAGATCCGCTTTGAGCAAATCCATTAAGGAATTGTTCGAACCGGTATTCATGAGCGGAGGCAGGGGCGGCGTTTCATCCTGTGCGGGAACGATTGGCGCAATACCGATCGAGAAAACGATTCCGAAGAGTAATACTTTATAACTTGATTTATTACTTCTCATGATTTCTTATCCACATAAATAAACTGACGCGGGTAGGGCAGGCGTCCCCGCCTGCGCTGTTCGTGCAAGCGAGGACGCTTGCTCTACCCCATTCGGTGTAACCTGTCTTCTTTTTGTTCCTCCTACGTTTCATTCATTTGATCACGGTATCTCTTCGTGGACTATTCTTTTTTCATAACGATCTTGGATGGATTTAAAATTCCTACCGGGTCGAACAATTCTTTGATCTGCACGAGCAGGCGTAGCTCTCGCTCTCCCATTTCATAGGAGAGATAAGGCGCTTTCGTGATGCCGATGCCGTGTTCGCCGGAGATGGAGCCGCCGTGCGCCACTGTGGCGCGGAAGAGATCGTTCACGGCGGCTTCCACATCGTCATCGTGTTCCTGGTTTGACATGAAATTCACGTGCAAATTCCCGTCGCCCGCATGGCCGAAGCAGAGGGTGATCACGTTGTGACGCTTACTGATCGCATACGCTTCCTCCAGCATGGCGGGAAATTCGGAAATCGGCACGCAGATGTCTTCATTCGCTTTGAACGCCGCCATTGCGTACATGGCGGGACTTAAACTCTTGCGAATGAACCATAACGATGCGCGTTCCTCTTCCGTCTGCGCCTCACGAATCGCCGATGCGCTTTTTTCCTTGCATAGTTCCAGTAAAATTTGTAAATCCTCGTTCATGCTTTGCTCGTCATACCCGTCGGTTTCCACCAATAGCAAGGCTTCCGCAACGGGAATTTGTTTATCTTTGACATAATTATTTGCCGCTTCCAGACTGATGCGGTCGATAAATTCCAGTGCGCTGGGCGTCACGCCGCTTTGCAGCATGGCCTGCACGGCAATCGCCGACGCCATGACGGAATCGTACAGCGCATAGAACGATTTACGAAATTTTGGATAAGGTATCAGGCGCAAGGTTGCGTCGGTCAAGATCGCGAGCGTGCCTTCCGAGCCGATCAGCAATTGCAGCAGATTATAGCCGACCACACTTTTACGCGCTTTCGAGCCGACGTGGATGATCTCGCCGGTCGGCATGACGGCCACGGCGGACATCACCCAATCCTTCGTGGTTCCGTATTTCACGCAATTCAGCCCGCCCGCGCATTCGGCCAGCGTTCCGCCTAACGTAGCGGATTTGGCGCTGGATGGATCCGGTGGATAAAACAGATTTTTCTTTTGTACGGCGGTTTTCAATTCCGCCAGAGGAATTCCGCATTGCGCGGTAACGAGCCGATTTTGCTCATCGATTTCCCCGATTTTCACCATGCGCTCCAGCGATAACACAATGCCGCCTTCGACGGCAAGCGCGCCGCCGGTCAATCCCGTGCCGCCGCCGCGCGGATAAACCGGCAGCCGATAGTTACAAGCCACTTTCATCAGATCGGAAATTTCCTGCGCGGTTTCCGGCCATATCACCACTTGCGGCGCATATTCCTTGCGGGTGGCGTCGTAGGAATAGGTCATCAAATCGACCGGCTCGTTGGAAATCCGATCTTTGGGAAAAATCTCACGCAACCGTTTCAACACGGCGGCGTCAACCGGATGATAGGAATTATGGACATGCTGTGCCACAGCGGCAGCCTTTCTAACTTGAAAGATAAACGTGAAACGTATTGTAGCACAATCTGATCGAATGCCGCGGGGAGAATCCGATCACTTTTCAATTTTTGCCGACGGGATAATAATTCAGCATGTAGGGGCGGTTCGCGAACCGCCCGACGGCGTATATTTTCATGGAAACAGTAAAAAAATGACAGACGCCATCGGCGAGGTGGTTAATACGAGCACCACGGAAATTGTGGGCCAATGCCGGCGCAACGGCCGGCCGCCCGCGTTCGGTTCGTTTATTCAAGTCGGCGTGGAAATTTGTCGCATTGGCGTGGTGTATAATGTGGAAACCACCAGCATTGATCCCAACCGCCGGCCCTCGGCGCTGGGTTTGTCCGAAGAACAACTACAACGCTCGTATCCGCAGTTGTCCTCGCTGTTGCGTTCTCAATTTCAGGCGTTGCTGATCGGCTGGTTATCGGACAATCGCTTCGTTTATGGATTGCCGCAGACGCCTCCATCCCTCCATGCGCAGGTGCAGCCGTGCCGCGATGAAGTGATTCGCTGCATCAGCCGGGATTTGGGATTCTTGCGTTTGATTTATGCATCCGGAAAATCCGCGACGGAAGATTTGCTGCTCGGGGTATGCCGCAGTATCATCGAAGCGCATGAAAGAAAACGAACCGAAGCGGTGCGAGTGGGCAAGGCGGTATCCGAATTGTATCGTGATGACTACGATACCCTCAAACGCTTCATTACGAGATTGGAATCATGGTTGTAAATCGCGAAAACCACTCCCACAATTTGGGCGTGATCACCGCCGGTTCGCTGGCGGAAGGCCTGGAGATGCGTCTCGATCCCGCCTATGCGGTCGAGCAGGTGCGCGCGGGAAAATTTGTGGTGGTGGAAGGCAGCGAATTCGATTTTTTTTCCATGATCACCGACGTATGTCTTGACGCCTCCAGCGGAGCGATCCTGCGCGACCCGCCGCGGCGCTCATCCCTGCTTGACGACGTGCTTGCCGGCGATCATACCTACGCCACGATTTCCCTCAAACCCATGCTCATGCTGCAACGCGGCGTCGCCGGCGAACGGTTCGACCGCGAGGAGCATCTGCGACCGGTGAAAAGCATCCCGGTGCATTTTTCCACCGTGCGGGAAGCCGGAAAAGACGACGTCAATCGCGTATTCGGAGAGGAAAGCGTAACGCAGACGCGCTTTTTCAATCTGGGCGCGCCGTTGGATATGGACAATGTGGAAGTGTGCCTGGATCTGGATCGATTCATCGAGCGCTCGAACGGGATTTTCGGGAAAACCGGCACCGGCAAGACGTTTTTGACCCGCCTGGTATTGGCCGGACTGATTCGCAGCCACAAAGCCGTCAATCTCATTTTTGACATGCATAGCGAATATGGGTGGGAAACCCGCGCGGAATCGGGGCCGGGCAAGGATGCGTTCGTGAAAGGCCTGAAAAATCTGTTTCCCGGCAAGGTGTTGATTTGCACGCTCGATCCCGATTCCGCCCGCCAGCGCAACGTCAGCTTTGATTTGGAAGTGCAGATTCCCCTCAACGAAATCGAGGTGGAAGACATCGCGCCGCTGCAGGAGGAACTCAATCTCCACCCCACCGCCATTGAAACCGCCTATATCCTGCGAAATTTATTTAAAAAGAATTGGCTGAAAAAACTGCTGGATACCGATCCGGCGGAGATGAAGGAACAAGCGGAACAATGGGGCGCGAATAAAGAAAGCCTGGCGGCGCTTTACCGCAAACTGCGGGCCGTGCGAGATTTGCCGTTCGTCGTGGACAAGACGGAAACCAAGGCAGAGGGGGAAATCACGCTGACCGCGTCGATTCGGCGCATCATCGAGGAATTGCGCGGCGGCCGGCACGTCGATCTGGAATTCGGGCGCGTGTCCGGCATGTTGGCCTATCTGCTGGTCGCCAATCTCATCAGCCGCCGCATTCATCACGAATGGGTGAAGGACGCGGAAAAATATATGGCCACGCAAAAGCTGGAGGATCGCCCGCGCCCGCTGCTGATCACGATCGAAGAGGCGCACAAGTTTCTCAACCCGGCGGCGGCGCGGCAAACCATCTTCGGCGTGATCGCGCGGGAATTGCGCAAGTATTTCGTCTCGCTGCTGGTGGTGGATCAGCGCCCCTCCGGCATCGACGACGAAATCCTCTCGCAGCTGGGAACCCGCATCACGGCTTTGCTGAACGATGAAAAAGACATTCAGGCGGTGTTTACCGGCGTTTCCGGCGCGAGCGCGCTGCGAAACGTGCTGGCCACGCTCGACACGAAACAGCAGGCGCTCATTCTCGGCCACGCCACCCCCATGCCGGTGGTGGTGAAAACCCGCACGTACGGCCTTGATTTTTATCGCGCGATGGGATGGGAGAGCAAAGAGGAGAAATCGTTGCGGCTTGGCAGGATTACCGCGGGTTTGCCGGAATAAATCAGCAACATGAGAGAATCCGATGCCTGAAATTAGTAGGTTTTTTGGAATCGTAATTTCAATGTATCACAATGAACATCCACCGCCTCATTTTCATGTTCGCTATGCTGAACAAAAGGCTATAATAGATATATATAATCTTCGTTTAATTGAAGGTTATCTTTCGCCCCGCGTATATGGGCTGGTCATGGAATGGGCTTTCTTATATCAAAAGGACCTTGTTGATAATTGGGAACGAGGTCGAGAAAATTCACTTATGCAAAAGATTCCACCATTGGAGTAGACCGATGTTAAAAGATATTGTTGAAGTTCGTCCTCTTATGAATTACAAATTGTACCTTCGTTTTGAAGATCATGTCGAAGGAGAAGTCGATCTTCGCAAAATTATCCGGTTCACCGGCATTTTTTCCGCTTTGAAAGATCATTCTTTTTTCAATCAGGTGTGCGTAAATTCCGAATTGGGAACCATTTGCTGGCCCAATGACGCGGATTTGGATCCGGACGTGTTATACGCGATCATCACAAAGCAACCACTACCAAACTATGAATTAAAAACTTTTTTCCCTTCTCATTGATCATGCACGGTGGAGAATCGAAGAAATCCCTAAGTCAATCAAGTCGAAGGTGGGGCTGGAACAATCACCGACCCAAACGGTTCGTGCTCAATGCAATCATCTTTATTTATGAATATATAAAACTGGAAAGTCTTACCCTGCGGCGCGGGCAGGATTTTTCGATCGCACGCCGAAGCATCATCCATAGTGGGCAAGCGTGAGCACGATCCGTATATTTTTCCTTTGGAATACAATATAATGATTTTATATTTCTTGTAATGATAAATTTATATCAAAACGAGGGGGATGGAATGGATTCGTCATTGCAGCATTTACTCCTGGCGGCTTTTCTGCATGACATCGGCAAGGTCATGCAACGGGCGGAAGTGGAAACCACTCCGGCAACAGAAAATCGTATGGCGAAAGGAGGGCCCACCCGTGATGGCCACTCCACTCACTATCATGTTCAATGGACCGATCAATTTTTCGATCAGTACGGCGCCGATTGCGGACTGCCCGTCGTGGACGACATAAACGGGCGGGCGGCGGAAATCGCCTTCCGGCATCACAATCCTTCCACTGTTCTCCAGCATATTGTCGCCGAAGCGGATCGGCTCTCGTCCGGCATGGAACGGGGAGAACAGAAATATGAGAAAAACATCCACAAAAAAGCGCGCATGATTCCTCTGCGTTTTCTTTTAACGCAGGAGGGGAACCCTTCGGAGCCGTTCCCGAAACTGCCGCTATGTCCGCTGACATCAAAGGATCAATCCAATTACCCTCTTTCCGCCTCCACGGAAGAGGAATGGCTGGTGGATTGGTATAAAAAATTATGGGAGCAGTTTCTGCGCGATTGGACCCATCGCCGGGCAAAGGGGATCGAAGCCACGCTGGCCTGTCTCGATGCGCTTTATGAACGGTGTTTCTGGTCGGTTCCCGCCAGTACCATCGATCTCATTCCCGACAATTCGCTTTATGAGCATTCGCGGACGGCGGCCGCCGCGGCCGCCGCGATGTATCTCTATCATCGGGAAACCGACAGTTTACAGGAAAGCGCGGTGCGAGACCGTACGACAGCCAAATATCTTCTCGTTGCCGGAGATTTATCCGGTATCCAGAAGTATATATTTTCCATTGCGCACGCGGGGGGCGGGAAGGTGGCGAAACGGCTGCGCGCCCGCTCGTTTTTGATCGACCTCATGACGAAAATCCTGGCTTATCAAATTCTGAACGACGCCGGTTTGCCGTTCCTGAATATCATTCTCAGCGCCGGCGGCAAATTTCATTTGCTGTTGCCGAATACAGAAAAAACGAAAGAGGTCCTGATCAAACGGGAAAAGGAATGCCAAACGTGGTTGTTTGCCAATTTGCACGGAACCATCGCGCTCAATCTCGCGCAGGTTTCGTTGACCGGCGAGGATTTTTTCAAAAAGCGGATCGGGAAAAAATTTGTGGAACTCGCAGCCGCTCTCGCCGTCAAAAAACATCAGCCGTTGCACATGATCCTTACGAACAACGGAGAGTGGGATGAGGAAAGATTCGTTCTTCCGCCGGAAGCGGCCATCCAAGAGGAATCCCATAGCGGCTATTATGAAACCAAAGGATTTGACTTTGAAGAAAAACTGGGGCGGCTGCTTCCGAAAACCCGTTGCTTTGCGTTGTTTGATTCGGATCGTGGAAACTACCCGCTTCTCGGCTGGTCGTTTTCGGTCGCCGAGCGAGCCGGTGAATTGGATCTCGGCGCGCGAAGCCTGTTTTCCTTTCAACGAGGCAAAGAAGACGAATATCCCGATGCGATGGCGCCTGTCCATTATCTCTACCGCGCGTCTCATGTTCCGGTTTACCAAGAGGGAGACAATGCGTCGATTGATGACTATGTGGAGCATCATCCCGAAGATCCGTATCAGAACGGCCAGATTCTGGCGTTCAACGCCATTGCCCAGGCCGCGACCGGGCGCAAGGCCATCGGGTATTTGAAAGCCGACGTCGATAATCTCGGTTTGTTGCTGCAAAAAGGGTTGGATTGGAACGAGATTGGTTGGACGCTGTCGAAAATGGCGACGTTTTCCCGTTCGTTGGAATTTTTCTTTTGCGGACGGGTGAACCATCTTTTGCGGAAAGAGAACTACAATCTGATTTATACGGTCTTTTCCGGCGGCGACGACGTTCTGCTTGTTGGTCCGTGGGATCGGTTGCACGATTTCGCGCGCAGTTTGCAGCGGGAATGGAAATCGTATACGGCCAACAATCCGCATTTGACCCTCTCGCTGGGCATCCACGTCACGCAGCCGATGACGCCGGTGTGGGCGGCGGCGGCGGCGGAAGCGGCGTTGGAACAGGCGAAACGGAAACCCGCCCATCGCTATGAAAATCCGAAAGATCAGTTCTGCGCCTTCGGGCATTTGATGAAATGGGGAGAGAGCGACGCCATCTTTGCCGAAATCGAAACTCTTTCCCGTTGGCTGCAGGAGGGCAAAATCTCCTCGTCTTTCGCCAGAAATCTGGTGTTTTACTCGCAACTGGCGGACATGTTTTTGCACGAGGGGATAGTCGAGGGATTACGCTTCCTTCCCCTTCTCAGCTACACCCTGTCCCGAAACGTGAAAGACGACGCCATTCGTCTCTGGGCGGAGCAATTCAAGCGCATCGAGGGAAATCCGATCCGTCATTTGGGTTTTATCGCAACGTATAGTATGTATTTGAATCGAAGGTAGAAAAGGGGGAATTTCATGAAAAAAGTATGCACACAATGCGGGAAACCGTTTCATGCTTTCAAACCGGAATTTGAGATTTGTCCCGATTGTAATCGGAAAAATAAAAATACGGACAAAGGAGGTGCATCAAAAGTGAGTGAGCAATATAGCAGCCACAGCAGTCGTGGGAGAGAATCGCACAACAATCCTCGAAGGGATTCCCGAGAACAACAGGGACTTCCTAAACCACTCAAGTTGGACCAATTTTTCTCTTCATCGGGCGCGGTTCGTCGTGAGATTTATATGGAAACGGCAGAAGGAATTGCACAAATATTTAATCAGGAACAGTTGACTACGGCTTCGGTAAGACGTTTTTTCGAGTCGGTACGAGCTGCCTATGAACGATTCACGGATGATCCTAACAAAAATTATGAAAAAGCCATGGAAAGTATTTATCGTCTTCTTCCCATAGCGGAAAAGAGTGAGGAACGGGATATCACAAAACGATGTTTCACTGAATTCATGAAACACTATATCGATCTTACATCGAAAGACAAGAAAAATTTGAAAGGATTCAAAGAACTCTTTATGAGTGTGGTCGGATATATGAAAAAATAAGGGAGGTGGAAATGAATAAATTAACAGGACATCGAATCATGCGAGGAGTAGTATTATGCGTAGCCGGTCTTCGAATCGGAGGTTCGAAAGAATCTCTGGAAATCGGAGGTACGGACAATCCCATTCTACGCCATCCGATTACCCGTCATCCCTACATTCCTGGCTCTTCACTCAAAGGGAAGATCCGGTCATTGTTGGAACAAAAAGAATGCGAAAATGTAAGACGAACAGGCAAGCCTTGTGATTGCGGAAAATGCACAGTGTGTAAAATATTTGGATGCGCCTCGGCAAGAAATACCCAGGATGTGACACGAGTAATTTTTAGAGATTGTCAATTAACGGGAAAATCGTTGGAAAAATTAAAACAGGCGCAAGAAGAACATGGAGTTCCATTTGCGGAAAGCAAAGCGGAGGTATCCATCGATCGTAAAACTGGAACCGCCAGCAGGTCAGGGCCCCGTTGGCAAGAGCGAATTCCGGAAGGAACCGAATTCGATATCGAAATCGTATTACGGCATTTTGACGGCGACCCGATTGATGAGTATGAAAACTTCATCCGCGAAGGGATCAAGTTACTTCAAAACGACACGCTGGGCGGCTCCGGTTCCCGTGGATATGGAAAAGTGCTGATCAAAGACTTAACAGCCGTTGATGAATAAGGAGAGCCCCATGCAAATCTGGCGTCTCCAACTACGTCTCACTTCGCTGCAATTGACGGACTGGCAGGCGGATACGCTCTTCGGCCATCTCTGCTGGGCGCTGCGGCATCGGGAAGGGGAGGAGAAACTGAGCCGATTCCTGCAACCGTTTCGCGCAGGGGAACCGCCTTTTTTGCTCACGAACGGATTCCCCGCCGGTTTTCTGCCGCTGCCTTTTCATTGCCGGTTTATCGGAATCACCCAAGCGCATAATGCGGAAACCTATCAGCAACAGAAACGGTTAAAACAAGCGCGCTATCTATCCGAGCCGGAATTCGCCAACGCCTGCCGGGGAGAAACAGTAACGGCAAGCGAGGACGCGCTCGAACTCGTCCGGTCCGCGTCGCAACTCCACGCCGCCATCAACCGCCTCTCCGGAACCACAACCGGCGCTGACGAGGAATCCGGCGCGAGCCTGTTTCAACTGGATGGCTGGGTTCCGGGCAAGGACAACGCCCGATTTTGTATCTTTCTCGCCGACCGCGCCGGAAACGAGATCGACCGCGTCTTTTCCTTGTTCCAGGATGTGGAAAAAACCGGATTCGGCAAGAAAAAATCATCGGGAATGGGGGCGTTTCGGATCGATGGCGAGCCGGAGCGGTGGAATCCTCCGTCCTCCGGGGAAGGGGCAAACGGATTTGTCACTCTATCCGGATTTGTTCCCACGAAGAACGATCCGGTAAAAGGCTTCTGGCAGATGCGCGTGAAACACGGCAAATTGGGCGAATCGTTCGCCGCGGCCGGAAAACCGTTTAAACGTCCCTGGGTTCTCTTCGAGCCGGGCTCCATTTTTTTTACCGGTCATTCCCCGGCCGAAGTGTATGGAAGCATGTTGAGCGGACTATCCAACGATCATCCGGAGGTTGTCCAATACGCCTATGCTTTTCCGATTCCGATCCGGATTCCTCCGGCGGTGAGGGAGAAGATCGCATGAACCATTGGCCGGAGCTTGTTCCCGTGGAGCTGGCCCGTTTGCGCATTTTGCGCGTCCGGTTTCATTTGCGGGCCGCCGCCGCCGGTTCTCTGCCTCCCTATTTGGGCTCCACCCTGCGCGGCGCGCTGGCGATGGCCATGCGCCGCCTGGTGTGCACGCATGGGATGCGTCCCTGCGACGGCTGCCCGGTGCAGCGCTCTTGTCCGTATCCGGACACCTTTGAAACGCCGGCGGCGAGTGGTTCCCAGGAAATCAAGCGGATGCGCGATCTTCCCCATCCGCTGGTGATCGAACCGCCGCTGCATCATCCGCAATCTTATCGCCCCGGCGACCTGCTCCCCTTTGACATCAATTTGTTCGGGAGCGCCTTTACGCGGCTTCCTTATCTGGTTTTCGCCGTCAAGGAAATGGGGCTGGAGGGATTGGGCGAGAAGCGCATTCCGTTTTCGCTGGTTTCCGTCACCGACCGGAGCGGCGCGGCGCTGTACGACGAAACCACGGGAATCCTGGCGGCGGAGAGACCGATGGTCACGATTGCGGAATTGCTGGATGCGAACATCCCGGGCGAGACGGTGAAGTTGCGGCTGGAAACGCCGCTGCGTTTGAAATCACAGGGAACGCTGCAATCGCGCCGGCTGGATATCGGCATGTTCTGCGCGACGGTCTGCCGGCGTCTTTGGGCCATTCTCACCCGCTTCGAAAGCGCCGATCCCGAGAAGGTCGATTTCCGCCCCTTGTTGCATGCGGACGGATACCCCGTCATCGAATCGGCGCGGCTTCAGTGGCGGGATCTTACGCGGTACTCCAACCGGCAAAACACATCGCTGAAAATGGGAGGGCTGGTGGGTTCCATTTCGCTGGTTTCCGTAACGGCGCCCTGGCGGCCGCTCCTGACCGCCGCGACGGCAGTGCATGTGGGGAAAAGTACGATCATGGGATTGGGTAAAATTGTTATGGACTCCTGATCTCATGTGTGATATCATGAGGGGAACCGGATGGTAATCCATTCGAAAAGCAAGGGATTGTTTTCCGTTCTTTGACAATTCGGTATATCGATTGCAGGGTGGGATGAAGGGCAGGAAACTCGCCGCATTCCAAAACCGAACGGCGGGACTCATGGCGTTCCTCCTGCCCTGCGCCGTTTCCTTAGCGGCAATGCGGCCAACCCATTCCGGCCGAAGGGAGAATTTTGTCATGAGAAGAATTTCCCCCCCAACCGTTCTCTCATGACAAAAACAGGTAACTCGTATCAAATCAGAAAGTTAGCAGGAAAAACAAGGATGATGGACATCTGAAAAATGAGCAGAAAGAAAACCAATTTCCGCCCCATGACAAAACAGCCACAAAACACTATAATGGCAAAGGCCCAAACGAGGGTGCTATTGAAATCTGAGACCCGTTGATGAGGGGATTGAGACTAGGATTGACCGCACATGCGGAACTCGCCAAATTTTCAAAATTGAAATCTGAGACCCGTTGATGAGGGGATTGAGACTCAAGCAACGCTTGTTTTAATGTATACCCATATTTACGTAAATTGAAATCTGAGACCCGTTGATGAGGGGATTGAGACTTTATCTTAACATCACTAGCACTATTTATATCCATATAAACATTGAAATCTGAGACCCGTTGATGAGGGGATTGAGACGAAGCGTATTCCCATAACCCGCCAACTGGGTCAAACATATTGAAATCTGAGACCCGTTGATGAGGGGATTGAGACGGTTAGGTTTGGGCGCGGGCGGGCGCGGGGCTTTATTCTCATTGAAATCTGAGACCCGTTGATGAGGGGATTGAGACAGATGTGATCTCACTCAAGATCGCTTCAGCCGACGGGCATTGAAATCTGAGACCCGTTGATGAGGGGATTGAGACAGCGTATGGTTCAGGCGGCTGGAAGGAATCGATTTCCTCGGCATTGAAATCTGAGACCCGTTGATGAGGGGATTGAGACATCTCAATCCCCGGTCTATCCCGAAGGCTGAATCGATAAAGAATTGAAATCTGAGACCCGTTGATGAGGGGATTGAGACCGAGTAAGAATTACATCCACCAGGCTTTCATTTGTTCGGGATTGAAATCTGAGACCCGTTGATGAGGGGATTGAGACGCTGATTCCACTTGAAACTGTTCGATAAAATCGTTGAAGTCATTGAAATCTGAGACCCGTTGATGAGGGGATTGAGACAAAAAATACTAAATAGGATTGCGGCGGCGAAAAAACAGAATTGAAATCTGAGACCCGTTGATGAGGGGATTGAGACTTCTTGACATTGACAGTGTGCTGTGTTACTGCCAACATCATTGAAATCTGAGACCCGTTGATGAGGGGATTGAGACTTCGAATTGATTTTGGTGTTTCGCGTTTTCGGCGACAATCATTGAAATCTGAGACCCGTTGATGAGGGGATTGAGACTCTTGATGAAATTGGTTGACATATTTATCTATTCCATCAAATTGAAATCTGAGACCCGTTGATGAGGGGATTGAGACTCCGTTCACGTGGAATGTTTTCATTTTCTTTTCTCCGTGCATTGAAATCTGAGACCCGTTGATGAGGGGATTGAGACTGCCATAGGCGCGCACTGTGAAATCCACCATATATGTAATTGAAATCTGAGACCCGTTGATGAGGGGATTGAGACGCTGGTAGTTTCTCCAGCGGCAACACACCTTCGATTCCTATTGAAATCTGAGACCCGTTGATGAGGGGATTGAGACCCCCTTGGGGCGTATTCCATTGTTCGGTTGTGATTTTAATCATTGAAATCTGAGACCCGTTGATGAGGGGATTGAGACAGGATTGTCATACTTTGTATCCGGTTGTTCTTGAGAAGATTGAAATCTGAGACCCGTTGATGAGGGGATTGAGACGTACCCCCCCCCGTAATTTCCACTACAACCCTACAACGCTAATTGAAATCTGAGACCCGTTGATGAGGGGATTGAGACATGGAGAGAATGGAGGATGTATTAAGCTTCTTAAGTCATTGAAATCTGAGACCCGTTGATGAGGGGATTGAGACGCCTCTTGCAATGAGATGGGCTCTACAATTGCAGGAACATTCATTGAAATCTGAGACCCGTTGATGAGGGGATTGAGACGCTTTCCTGACTGCTTCTCTCCATGCCGTGGCAATCTCTCTATTGAAATCTGAGACCCGTTGATGAGGGGATTGAGACAACATAAAACTGAATTGTTTCGATATCCATATACTGCATTGAAATCTGAGACCCGTTGATGAGGGGATTGAGACAATACAAAGTCATAAGCTCCCTTTTCCAATACGTCGATTGGATTGAAATCTGAGACCCGTTGATGAGGGGATTGAGACGCCCCCCCTGTTTCCCCCCAAGCTTGGGGGGACGGAAGAGAGGTATCTCATTGAAATCTGAGACTCCCCCCCCCTGTTTCCCCCCAAGCTTGGGGGGACGGAAGAGGGGTATTTCATTGAAATCTGAGACCCGTGAATGAGGGGATTGAGACCTTTGACAGATTGTACTAGTTGATTTATATGCGTTGGAAGAATTGAAATCCGAGACCCGTTGATGAGGGGATTGAGACGTGTACGACGCATTGAAACTCAACCCGTATAGTCAAAAGAGTAAAATAATTGAAATTTGAGACCCGTTGACGAGGGGATTGAGACCCCCCCCTGTTTCCCCCCCAGCTTGGGGGGACGGAAGAGGGGGTCTCATTGAAATCTGACTCCCCCCCCCTGTTTCCCCCCAAGCTTGGGGGGACGGAAGAGGGGATTTGAGAGGATTTTTTTCTTGCCCGGATGGGCGGCGTTCTGAATTTTTGTTCGTTGGTTGGGGGAAGAATTTGAGGGAACGAACGGCGGGGTGACTATTATGGGAACGCTGTATCTGACCGATCAAAATGCGTATCTGCGCAAAACCTCCAAACGACTCGTCGTGGAAAAAGACGGGGAAACGCTCTGTGAAATTCCTGCGTTCAAAGTGGATCGCGTGGTGATCTTCGGACATGTGCAAATCAGCACCCAGGCGATGAACTTCCTGCTGCAAAACGGCATTGAAACGGCGTTTCTGACCACCCACGGGCAGATACACGGCAGGTTGGTTCCCGCGTTCAACAAAAACATCTTTTTACGCATCCGCCAATATCAAGCGTATGGGGATGCGGATTTTCGCCTGAAATTTGCGCGCGAGCTGGTGCGCTCCAAGTTGACCAATGCCCGGCGGTTGTTGCAACGGCTCTCGTATTCGCGGGATATCGAAATCGAACACGCCTTGTCGGAAATTTCACGCTACGCCGAACTGGCGACGCATGCGGACGCACTTGATAGCTTGCGCGGGTATGAAGGAAAGGGGACCGCCGCCTATTTCCAGGGATTCGGCATGTTGGTTCAAGAATTTACGTTTTCCGGACGGAACCGCCGGCCGCCGCGCGATCCTGTGAACAGTCTGTTGAGCTTCGGCTATACCTTGCTGTCGGGAGAAGTGTTCGCGGCCGTCTCGGCGCACGGACTGGATCCATATCTGGGGTTCTTTCACGAAATTCATTACGGCAGGGCGTCGTTGTGTTTCGATCTCTGCGAGGAATTCCGCCACCTGGTCGTCGACGGATTCGTGTTGGATCTGATCAATCACCGTCGCATTCAAACGGGTGATTTTGAAGAAGATAAGGAATCGGGTGGTCTGCTTCTACTCGCGGAACCCCGAAAGAAATTTCTCGCTGCATTCAATCAGAAAATGAGCGGTTTTCGGAAAAAAGGCGGCGATGAAGAAATTTCCTATCGGCTGTCCATTCATCATCAAGTCGATACGCTGCGGCAGGCGTTGGAGGGCAAAGGTGAGTATCAGGGATACCAATACACGTAGACGGGGAAGCGATTCGCTGTTCATTTTGGTGACCTATGACATTAAAAACGACAAAAGAAGGCTGAAAGTAGCCAACGAATTGAAGAATTACGGCGAGCGCGTGCAGTACAGCGTGTTCGAATGCCTTCCCGACGCCAAACGCAACGAAGAAATGCGCCGTAAACTCGCGGAGTTGATTGATGAAACGGAAGACAGCGTGCGGTTTTACGACCTCTGCGCAACCTGCATCGGCCAGGTGGAAATTTTCGGAATGGGGGAATTGACCGAGGATGAGGAATGTTGGATCATCTGAAATGGAAAACCGGAAATCTTGCAAACCAGGAGACATCATGAGCGAAAAGGGAATGATTATGACTATCGGAGTCGGCGGCCAAAATCCGGATTCGCTGGTGAGCGCTTTACAAAAATCGATTGAGGCCGCCAATCCGGATTTTGTTTATTTTGTCTGTTCCCGCACGAGTCAGAAAACCGCGGATACACTCGAATCCCGATTGCCCGAACGGATACAACGGGAACGGTTCGAGATTTCCGATGAAAATAATGTTGACATCCTGTTCAATGACTTTATGGAACTGATCGGCTCGTTGCGTCGCGATCGGGAATGTGAGCCTGCGGATCTTAGGATGGATTATACTAGCGGGACCAAGGCGATGAGCGCCGCCGCCATCCTGGCCGCCGTGTCGTCGGGAATGAACTGCATTCAATATATTGCCGGTCAACGCAAGGATGGCGTGGTGCAGGCCGGATTGGAAGATATCAAGACCATTTCACCGACGCGGTTCATGGCGTCGGTTCATCTGAACCAATCGATTGAGAATCTCCGCGCATTGCGCTACGACGCCGCGTCCGCCGCGTTGGCGGCGGTTGTCGTGGACGCGCTTCCTCCCTCGGACCGGGATTTGCCGTCCGCGCTCGATGCCTTAATAAAGGGATATCAGGCGTGGGATGTGTTTCGGCAGGACATCGCCTTTGAACTGCTGAAAACCACATCGCGCCCTCATTACAAAATTCAGGATTTATTATTTCCAAAAGAAAAAATAGGGCGATTCAGCCAATTGAAGCAAACTCTTTTTCCTGAAAAAATGAAGAATTGCGATTCGTCCCCAAAGGCGCTGATCACAGAAGACGTTTTGGCCGATCTCTTTAATAATGCCATAAGAAGAATGAGGGAGGGAAAATACGACGACGCCTGCGCGCGGCTATACCGGTTGACCGAAATGTGCGCACAATTCGCCTTGCAGAAGCACAACATCGACACGGGCCACGTCAGGGAAGAGCAAATTCCGGAAGCCTGCAGGACCAAGTATTGTTTTGAGCATGAAAAAAAAGGCCAAAAGGAAGCCAAATTGGGATTGCACAAAAATTTTGAGTTGTTGCGGGATTTGGGGAATCCCGTCGGCGATTTGCTGTCGCCCAAAACCGATTTTGCCGCAACCATTTCCACACGGAATTCGTCCATTCTGGCTCACGGCATGATGCCGGTCAGCCGTGAAACCTGCGAAAAACTGCGGGACCATGTGTTTCATCTGCTCCAACAGATCGCGCCGGATATGGAAGCGCGATGCAAAGCGCTGCAATTTCCTTGGATCAAATGATTACGATTCACAAAAACACAATAAGAAATAAGCTGCCGACAAGGGGCGTGAGTGATACGGCGGCTCCCCATTTGCAGGCGCAGAATGGAAATGCACCTCCCCCTTGCGCGTTCCCATGACCCGGCAGGAGCGATTGATCACAACGAAGGATGAAAATGTTAACGTTATACGATGCGGACGGGACGTCCGCGCTCCCACATTTTCATAGAAACCGGACGCTTGACAAAATTTCCATTGCGCGATACAGTTTATGTGTAAACAATATGGATGTGGAATAAAACGATAGAATGAGTCTCGCAAAAGAACTTGGTTTTCGTCATCCGATCGGACAAACGGCGCAGGAAGCTGTGCTGAACATCGTTTTGACCGGGGCATTACTTTCCAAGGAAGGCGACCGCCTTTTTCGCCCGATGGGGCTGACTGACGCTCAGTTTAACGTGCTGATGTTGCTGAAATATCAGTCCGAAAACGGCGAAATGAACCAGACGGCGCTGGGAAGCATGTTGTTGGTGAATCGCTCCAACGTCACCGGCCTGATCGACCGCATGGAGCAGGCCGGTTGGGTGAAACGAACCGCCCAAACCGACGACCGCCGCGTGAATCTTGTCCGCATCACCGCCGCGGGCCTGGAGATCCTGGAACAAGCGGAAAATGTGTATTTCCAACGTTTGGAAGAGGTTATGTCCGATCTCAATGACAAGGAACGGTATCAGCTATGCAACGCATTGGAACGCATCCGGGCAAAACTCGCTGGATAATAGGATTGCAGGGGCAGACCATGCGTCTCCCCCGCAATTTTTTTTCGTCAATGAGTTCATACATAAACAATATATACGTAAATCAAATGGAGGTAATCATGAAAATCCTATTGATCGCACCCGCCAGCGGAAAATGGCGGCGCGTAGGCCGCAATTGGCTGTTTAATGGCAGAACCTTTCGTTTTTCGATGCTCAGCCTGCTCAGCGTAGCGGCGGAAACGCCGCCTGATTGCGAAATCCGCATCATCGACGAACAAATCGAAACCATTCCGTGGAATGAAAACGTCGATCTGGTCGGCGTTACCTTCATGACCGCGCTCGCGCCGCGCGCGTATGAAATCGCCGATCAATTTCGCGCGCGCGGCGTTCCCGTCGTCGCCGGCGGGATGCATTCCAGCTTCTGCCCGCAGGAAGCGCTGCAACATGTCGACGCGGTGGTCGTCGGCGAGGCGGAAGGCGTCTGGCCGCGGGTGGTCGAAGATGCGCGACGGGGAAGGATGAACGGCGTCTATCGCGCGGAATCGCCTCCCGATCTTGCCTTGCTGAAACATCCGCCGCATCACTTGCTCGAACCGGGTAACTATTCGACTCACGCGGTCCAGGCCACACGCGGTTGTCCGCATCGCTGCTCGTTCTGCGCCATTTCCGCCTTTCACCATCATGAGCAGCATCGGCGGCCCGTCGACGATGTGGTGGAAGAGGTAAAACGGATTCCCGCGCGGTTTTTTATCTTCGTCGATGACAATATGACCGCCGACCGCGACTATGCCTGCCGATTGTTCGAGAAACTTGCGCCGTTAAACAAACGATGGGTGACGCAATCGACGCTGAGCATCGCCGAGGATCCACAATTCGTGCAACTGGCGGCGAAAGCCGGTTGCATCGGTTTGTTTGTTGGCCTCGAGTCCTTTTCTGACGCCAATTTGGGAACGGTCAACAAAACGTGTCATCGCGTGGAGAGTTATCGGGAATCGATGGGTACGCTTCATGCGCACGGAATCGCTGTCGAGGCCGGTATCGTGTTCGGTTTCGACGGCGATGACGCCGGTGTTTTTTCCCGCACGCTGACGATTCTCGATGAATTGGAAGTAGACGCGATCCAAGCCTCGATTTTTACGCCGCTGCCGGGAACCGAACAATTTGAAACCAAGCAAAACCGTATCCTGGATCGCAATTGGTCGCATTATGATTTCCATCACGTTGTTTTCGAGCCGCACGGGATGTCAGCGGAGGCATTGCAGGCGGGCCATGATTGGGTGACGTATGAGTTTTACCGTCCGCGGCGCATTGCCAAAAGATTGGCGCGCCATGCCGCACGGCCAAATGGCATAAAAACACTGCCTTACGTTGCCGCGGTCAATCTCGCGTATTACGGGCGGACGGTGCGATGGCATATTCGCGGCTGGAATCCACAGGAAACCGCCTGCGATCAAGGCGCAAGAGCAAGCGGGCATTTGGCGCAGATGGGAATTTCGTCGATACGGCCGGCGGCGTGAAGATCGCGTAGCTTTTGGTATTCCGGCCCGTTCCAGATTTCCTCGACGGTTTTGTTGTCGATCCGTCCCACGCTCAATTTACGGGCCGAATCGACGCAGCAGACGGTTACCACGCCATCCGGATGCACGAACATGCGCTGCCAGAGTTGCGGACAGCAGAATTTTTTTTCGCCTAGTTCCGTGATTTTGACGAGCATTTTACCCGTGTCGGCCTGGTTGTTGTGATCGAGGTAATCCACATAGGCCACCGCGTCCACGATCGGTTCGAACAGCTCCTTGAACGCCTGCCACTCCTCGTCGTTTTCCTTCATCCGCACCATCGACACGCGCGTGAACGGTTTGGGGGAGCCCATCTCATCGCGGATTTGCATGAATCGCTTGATGTTGCGCAGCACTTTGTCGTAATCCGCGTTGATGCGGATTTGATTGTAATGGTCGCGGTAGGGCGAATCGAATGAAAAGAAAAGTTTGTCGAGGCCGGATTCGATCAATTGTTTCGCCAGGCGCTCGGTGAGCATGGACGCATTGGTGTTGAACATCACGTCGACGATTCCCTTATCCTTCGCATACCGAATCATTTCGGCAAGGCGCGGATTCATCAACGGCTCGCCCAAATAATTGAATTTGATCGAACAGAGTCCTTTTTCCGCGCCCTCGTCGACAAGGCGGGCGTAGAGTTCGAAGTCGAAATTCTTCACTTTCCAGAACGTGCCGTCGTTGATCATGTCCGTGCGTGGACACATCGTACAGAGCAGATTGCAATTGGAGGTAGCCTCGATGTCCAAATGAACCGGGAACTTCTCCACCACATGATTTTGGGGGTATTCCTGCCATTTGCGGCGATATTCCCAATATTCCGGCGGCAAGGCGCTTTCCCAGCGGGAGGTTTTATCGCCTTGCAGCTGATGATAATTATGATCGACTTTGGTTTCCACTTCATACTTCGTTGTCATGTGTTTATCCCTTTTTCTCTGGTAAATAATTATTCTTACACAACATCCATCTCTCTACTGATTACCGGCTACCGGCTACGTTCATGACATTTTTCATCAAAATTATCTATTATTTTCGACTGGGGAGAGGGAATCTTTATTCGTGATTATTTGGATTGTGTTGTTTGGGGATTCAAAACAGAGCGAATGGAAGAAGTACAATCCCAATCGTTTTTCATTATCACTCTTCCAAAATTTTTCCAATCTTGTTTGGATCTTGGCGACAATCCAATATACGAAAAACATTGACAGTGCAATCACTTATTTTATAGTAAACAGCGTAGGGAAATCGCTTTGCGAGCATTCGGTGATATCCGAATACTTGATGATGGATACCTCCATTATATGTGAGGGTATCCATATCGGAAACCATACTATCCAGAAAATAAGTTCCCAAACCTTGGCTCAAGCACTCATAAAATTGTCTGCCTCGCGCCAGGTCTTCTATCGCCGACGGCAATATCCGTACTTTCATTTGAATCGCCGACGCAACTGCTCTTTGGCAATTTCCCAATCCACAAATTGCTCATCACCGGCAGCGACTCGTTGTTCGGTTGTGACCAGTTCGTCTCTGTGCCAGGTAGGAGAGTCCAATTGCTTCTCCTCGGAGCTCAAATCTTGCCACAGCGCTTCCATGACCATGATTTTTTCAATCCGGGACATTTTTTCCAATGGCAGTTTAATCATTACGAGTCCTTTAAAAAATGAAATAGACGTATTGATGACCGAATTTGTTTATCATTATTCTTATTTTACTACAACTCTATATCAATGTCCACTATAATGTCGATCCGATCTTATCTGAATTGTGCGATAGAATCAAAAAAAGCATGACTCTTCCTACGAAGCCACAACCATTTATTTTTTTCAAGTTCACCACGGCAACCGCTTTTCCCGCCATGCTTTTTCCAAATCAACGGATTCCAAAATCCGGCCGATTCGTTCCGAAGCGCGGCCGTCGCCGTATGGATTCCGTGTCGTTCGCGCTCGCTGCCGAAAGGCTTCATCGAACAATGCGGTGTGCACCGCCTGTTTGATTGATTCGCGTTGCGGTTGGGCGTCGATCACATTTTCGCCGCGCTCGCGGCCTTTCTGCCGTTCGCCGATGTTGACGACGGGCGCGCCGTATGCGGGAGCGTCGATGATGCCCGAACTGGTGTTGCCGATAAGCGCCGTCGCGCGCCGCAACAGGTTGCAGTAGATGTCGCGCGATACGTTAACAAAGGTATGAATCCATTCTTCGGTTTCATATTCGCGAATCACGGCCAGCATCTCGCGGCTGCCGGCGTCGGAATTGGGATAGAAGAGGAAAACAGGGATACTAAATTCTTTCAATGCGGATAAGGTTTCCCGCATTTCGTCAGCCGCCGTTTGGGGATGGGTGGAAATGGGATGTTGGACCAGCAGGAGAAAGCGCTCGGGAATGGGAATCATTAATCGCTGCGATAGTTCTGCGTCCGACAATTGCGGAAATTGTAAAATGGCGTCCAGACCGGGCGTGCCGACGCAAAAAACGAACTCCGGATTTTCGCCCAGGCGAATGATTCGTTCTTTGCTCTTTTCCGTTGCGGCGAAATGAAGATGGCTGAGCTTGGTAATGGCGTGGCGCATGTACTCGTCCAAACCGCCCTGCGTCACTTCGCCGCCGTGGATGTGAGCGATGGTTGCGCCGCAGCACAAACCGGCCGCCGCGCCGGCGAACATTTCCACGCGATCGCCCAACACCATTACGATGTCCGGCGCCAGCCGTTCGATTTCCTGCGTAAAACCGTAAATGCCGATTCCCAGCCCTTTTCCCATTGCGGCGCGGGCGTCGCTGCTGAAGAGCATGTCGATGCGCGCATCGATGCGAAAACCATCGGCAAGGATTTGATTGATGGTTGAGCCGAATTCGGGCGCAAGATGCATCCCACCCACAAGCAGATGGCCTTGCAGACTATCCGACGCTTCGATGTGTTCGATGAGCGGTTTAAGAATTCCATATTCGGCGCGAGTGCCGGTTATGATGGCGACATGTCTCATAATTGCTAACCTATTTCCTCCCCTTTCTCCCGCAGCATCAATTCCGCCCGCTGAAAATCAAGATAATCGTTGATGTCAATGGAACTGGGCGCATCCATGACATAGGCTGCTAGAGAATCCCAATCGAAAATCGCCGCTTTTTCCGGTAGATTGGTGTAATACGAGCGTTTGGAGATGTAAATCGCGCCGTTGATGCGATAAAAGGCAGGCAGATCCTGGCGGCGCAGGGGACGTTTTTCAAATTGAAAGAGCGGCGCCAACGAATCGGTGCTGTCCAGTTTGAACATAAAATAGGGATGAAACTCCTGTACGTCGGTCACGCCGATCAACGAGTTTTTATCCGAATATAAATGTTTTTGCAGCGCCGCATCGATATGCTGCGCATTGCGAAAGGGGGAAGTGGGTTGCAAAAAAATAACGTGGTTCACTTGATAGTTCGCGGACTCTTCCATCCATTGCAAGGCGTGAAGAAGCACGGAAAGGGAGGTGGATTGATCGGAGGAAAATTCGGGAGGGCGTTTGAACGGAACTTCCGCACCCCAGTCCCGTGCAATTTCGGCAATTTCATCATCGTCCGTGCTGACGATCACCCGCTCGAGGCGGCTTTTCAGCGCCGCCTGAATGGTATGAGCGATTAACGGAATTCCACCCAGCGGTTTTACATTCTTTCGCGGCAGCCCTTTTGATCCTCCGCGCGCGGGGATGATGGCCAGCGTGTTTGGAATCGGTTGTTTTGTCATTGTTGTTATTTCCTCCTATCGATCAGGATCATCCTACGGTAGGTGGAAGGATTCGGTCAAGGGATTAGGAGGTCTTCAATCGCTTGTGGTAACCATCGATTTTTGGTTAAAATATCGATAGAATGACTTGTCGATCAGAAATGATCGGAGCCGCGGTAGAAAAAATGCACAATAGGAGAACATGGGGTAGAAATATGAAAAAAATGATGGCGTTTACCTTGATCGAACTGCTCATTGTCGTTGCAATCATCGGAATTCTTGCCGCGATCGCCGTTCCGAATTTTTTGAACGCGCAAGTGCGGGCGAAAGCAGCCAGAACCTTTGCCGACATCAAAATGCTCTACGACCAGGCGGGGATTCGGCATTTGGACACGGGCTTGTGGCTGATTGACGGAAACGACACCAGCCACGGTCCGCCGGAAAAATGCGCGTTGCCGGGCGGTTTCAGTTTTTTCGGGAAGACCTGCGCGCAGGCCGGCGTCAATTGCGGCGGCTTGGGCGATAACCATTTCAACGGACGGATTTGGGGGCTGATGACGACGCCGGTCAGTTACATCACTTCGATTCCTAACGATCCCTTCATGAAAGGCCTGTTTTACGGCTACGAAGATCGCGACTGCGCCAATTCGGAATTGGGAACCCATTGGCTGATGTTCGCCGCCGGGCCGGATGGGGATCACGGCGACTGGCTCGACGGTCGCAACGCCAAACCGTACAATCCCACGAATGGCGTGGTTTCGAATGGGGATATTTGGAAAGCCATGCCCTTGCGCGGCTCACGCTTCTGGGATGAGATCGGATTGTATAACACGTATTTCTGAAAAAATCAATCCGGAAGCGGTTTGACCACAATATTCTTAAAAAACACCTTGCTTTTCGGATCGTGGAATTGCAGCGCGAAGGTACCGCTGGAAAGGTAACGTTGCGGATGGCTGCGCGGGGGCGTATGATCGGGCGGTTCGGTGAAATCCATCACTGTGTTTCCATCCACCTTCACGACGATCCGCTTATCGATTACGGTGATTTCCATCGTGAACCACACGCCATCCTTAACCTCCGTTTCATACAATTCCTTCACGCGATAAAGGCTGCCGGTTTTGACTTTTTCTCGCGGCATGGTGTTGTTGATTTGCACTTCGTAGCCTTTGCGCGGGGAAGGGCTGTTTTCCAATTCGGTGTGAAAGAAGATGCCGGAGTTTGTTCCGGTCGCCGTTTTCACGTCGGCGCGAAAGATGAAATTCTTAAAATCATGATCGTGCGCCGGTCCGACATAAAACAGATGGGCGCGCGGACCGTCGCCGGTGATCATTCCGTCCCGCACGGAGACGGAAGCGGGATTCTCGACCGCTTCCCAGCCGTCCGGAGTCCTGCCGTTGAACAGGGAAATCCATCCATCATCGGTTTCAGTCGCTGATATGCCTGCAGAAAGTAAACATACAACAAAAAAGATCAAAAACATGGTCATCTCGGTTCAAAATAGGGTATGGGATATAGGGTATAGGGTATGGAAAAAAACTAAACCCGCCGGCGGGGACTCTTGCTCACCCAGTGAAAAATGACGCCTTTCGTGAAATAAAAAAAATCCGTACAACCCCTCAAATCCGCATAATCCGTGATTCAAACGCACCCCGCAAAGACACAAAAAGCGACGCCTTGTTTACATAGAACCTTTCCATCCCGCCTTAAGCATTCCATGAAGTTCGTTAACAGATTTCTGCTTTTCCGCCCGAAACGCCATATTCACATTCTCATTCGGATCTACCCGATGATCGTACAATTCCTTCGTAATCGCAAATCCATCCTGATTTTGCCACTCCGTATACCGATAGCGATCGGTGCGGATGGAATAGCCCATGATTTTCCCACGCGGATATTGGCTGAATGCAGCCTTTTTGACTTCCCGCAGGGGATCCTCCATCACCGGCTTTAAACTGGTCCCTTGCAAATGTTCCGGCAACGGCAAATCACAGAGTTCGCAAAGGGTGGGATAGATATCGACGAATTCGGCGAGAGAATCCGTTTGCGCGCCGGCGTTTTTCTGTCCAGGCGCGCTGAAGATGAGCGGCGAGTGGGTTGCGATTTCGAAATTGGTATGCTTGCACCACAAATCGTGCTCGCCCAGTTGCCAGCCGTGATCGCCCCACAACACGATGACGGTGTTATCGCGCAATCCCAACCGTTCGAGTTCGTCCACGATTCGTCCGATTTGCGCGTCGGTGTAGCTGACGGCGGCGTAATACGCGCGGATCAAATCCATTTTCTGCTTATTGGTGAGAGGGCCTTTTTCGGGAATGTCATTATAGTTTCTCAATTCACCCCAATTGTGCAGGGCAATGGGAGGAACTTCCTGCGGTGGAAAGGGATTGAGCGGCAGTGGAATCGTATCGGGCGGATAGAGGTCAAAATATGATTTCGGCGCGACGAACGGCAAATGCGGCTTGAGAAATCCCACTGCGAGAAAGAATGGTTTGTCCTTGATTTTTCGCAGCGTTTTGATGGCCTCATCCGCCGTCTGGCCGTCCGGCAAGGCGTTATCGGGCACGTCGGGATCTTCCCACGACGGCCCGCGCACCCGATATTTCGGCGTCGTCACTTTCAACGCCTGCCCGGTTCGTGAATCTCGTTGCAGCACTTCCGTTGCGGTGGATTTGTTTTTCTCGCGCAATCGTTTTCTTTCTTCGTCCAATGCCTTCAGCGTTTCCGGTTTGCCATAGCCGGGGACGTTGGGATGCCAGGATTTCACGCTCCACGAATCCGGATCGTTCAACCCGCCGTGATAGATTTTACCGAACGATTGTGTGTGATATCCATTCTGCTTGAAATATTGCGGAAGCGTTACGATGTCGGGAATATTCAGGCGAAAATGTGTTTGCAGATCGTATACCCGGGTCGAATCCGGCCGTAGGCCGGTCAGGAGCGAGGTGCGCGAAGGGCTGCACACCGCCTGTTGGCAATAGGCGCGCGTAAAGACGGTTCCGCGCGCTGCCAGCGCGTCGATGTGGGGTGTGCGCATTTGAGAAAAGCCATAACAACCCAGCTGCGGCCGCAAATCGTCGACGGCAATGAAGAGAACGTTGGTTTTCTTTTCTCTGGCGAAAAGGGCATTCGGATTGGCAAGAGAGGCTGCGCCTCCGGCAATGGTGGAAGCGAGAAAGCGGCGTCGTGACAGATGTAAGGTCATTTCGATTTTCTCCAGAATTGTTTTATTGGTTCATGTTAAATAAAAAAGAGGTAACAATGAAGATTTGTAGGGGCAATCGTAGGGGCAAATAATTATTTGTCCCTACGATTGCCGTGATATGTTTACTGAGAACGGATGCCGTGTACATTTGTCCCTACGTCGCCCTTGTCACCATCCGACAATATAGTGTATAGATAAATAAATTCATTTTGAGGAGATAACATGATGATTCGGATTCTTTTGACCATCCTGATAATCATTACGACCATGAATGGTTCGGAGGCGAATGAGTTGCGGAACGGGGAGTTCGAACAGGTTGTGAAAACCGAAGGATCGATCGTTCCGGTTGGATGGAGTGTGCCGGATGAACGTGGCGCGCTTCACCAACCCGGGCGGGATTCAAAATATTGCGTTGCGGTTCGCGGGAACGGAGAAGACGATACCGCATGGGTATCCGATCCCGTTCCAGTCGAGCCTGGACGTTATTATGAATTTTCGTTTTGGGGAAAAGCGGAGAGCGGCGCTCGCGGAGGTTCGGCGGTCAGCGGGCCGACTTTTTGCAACCGCGATATCTGGTTAGCGGAATCCTGGCAGCGATATGGCCATATTTTTCGCGCGCCGGACGGTCAAACGGAAGCGCGTTTTCGATTGGGGCATTGGCGCGTAAACGGCGTGTTGTACTTTGACGATGCCAGTTTGACGGAGGTGCAACCGATTTATTCTTCTCGAGGCGGTATAACAATCGGATTGGGAGAGCGTACGGAAGGAACAGCATATTCTGCGCGGCACATGTTTGCGGCGGAGGGATCGAATTCCAGCCGTTTCCTGCAAACGGCGACGGCAGAATTCAATTCCAGCCGCTGGGTGTTTTCGCCTGACTCATACGTCGTCTATCGTCATGAGTTTGCCGGTAACCGATTCCTCTCCGCGACGATTTCCATCAGCGTCAATCATCATCAAAACGGCTCTTGCCGTGTGTCCATGCGCGCCGATGGCGGCGAGTGGAAGGAAATCGGGAGCATCGACGGCATTGCAACGAGAACATATCATCCGGTGGAAGCGGACCTGCCGGCGCAAGCGATCGAAGTGAAATTGGAAGGGAACAGCGACGCCGACGGTCGCTGCGGTTTCCAAATCAATCAATACGAATTCACGGCGGAAATGCAAACGCCGCTGCCATCGCTGCAAGGCGATACGCAATACGTCCGCATTGTGAAAACCGATCCGCGTTTCTCCGTGCAGGTGTTGGGTTTGGGGGAGCCGAAACCGGGAATCACGGCGTATGCGCAATTGGCGGCTGAAAATCGATCCAACCAGGAACGGCAATTATCCTTCCACGTCGAGATCGATGGTGTTTATACGAAAACACCGGAAACGCGGCGCGTCACTCTCGCGCCGGGAGAACAGAAAACGGTTCAAATTCCGTTCCTCGTGGACTCAATCGGCGACAAACTGTTTCGCATTCGCGCCAATGCGCACAGCGGCGCAATTGTGTATGAAGGACACGTCTTTTATAATATTTCCTATCTTTTTGCAGACAATTATGGTGAATTGGTAAAAAAGGATGGCGAAGCGAGCGTGTGGTGGTGCCCGGCGATGTATAAAGTGTCGCAAAGTCGTCCCGCGCCCGGACGGGGGAAGGGAACTGTGCACATTTCCGCCGCCAAAGGCGAATTCGAGCCGGCGCAGGTGATCATTCGTCCGGAACAAGCGCTCACCAACGTGTGGGTGGATGTGGAGGCTCTGCAGGGGCCGGGGCAATCGCGAATCGGAACAGAGAACATCAGCGTCAAACAGGTTGAATATGTCGAAATCAACAATCCATCCGACGGCATCGGCTGCCTTGGTTTCTGGCCCGATCCGCTTCCGCCGCTGGAAACGCCGATTGACCTTGACGCCGAGCGCAATTATCCGTTCTGGATTACCGTGCGAGTCCCGCGTGACGCTGCTGCGGGGATTTATAAAGGCATCCTGCAGCTGCGCGCAGATCAGTGGAGTTGCGTTGCGCCGTTGTCCGTCGAAGTATTCGATTTTGCCATTCCGGAAAAGCCGTCGTTGCGTTCCGCGTTCGGATTCAGTCCCGGCGTCGTGCGCAGGTATCATCATTTGCAGACGGATGAGGAATATGAACAGGTCATTGACGCCTATTTGCAGAATTTCCGCGATCATCGCATTTCTCCCTACAATCCCACCATGCTGCATCCGATCCAAAGCGAATTGAAAACAGGCGAGGATGGTAAGCAGCATTTTGAGTTCAATTTCGAGAATTTTGATCGCGCGGGAAACCGCTATTTCGACGAATTCGGGTTTACCAGCCTGAGTTTGCCGCTGATCGGCATGGGCGGCGGTACGTTTCATAGCCGCCAAAAAGGGAGAATCGGCGATTTTGAACAGGGATCGGACGAACACGAGCAACTTTTTCACGAATACGCCTCGACAATCGAAGGGCACTTGCGCGAGAAGGGCTGGCTGGATAAGGCGTTCGTGTATTGGTTCGACGAACCGGATCCGAAAGATTACGAATTCGTGCGGGAAGGGATGGATTTGATCCACCGCAACGCCCCCGGTTTGAAGCGGTTTCTTACGGAACAGCCGGAAGAGGAATTGTTCGGATCCGTGGACATATGGTGTCCCATTCTCGATCAGGCCGATCCCGAACTATGCCAACCACGGCAGGAAAAGGGAGAAGAAATCTGGTGGTACGTCTGCACCGGCCCGAAACAACCCTATCCCGGCCTGTTCATCGACCATCACGCGGTGGAAATGCGCGCGTGGATTTGGATGACGCATTGGTATGGCTATCAGGGCTGCCTCGTGTGGCAGAGTAATTATTGGACCAGCGATTTGGCTTATCCCAGGCCCGATACCCAGGATCCGTGGTGGGATCCGATGAGTTACGTAACCGGTTATGGACGGCCGGTGGGCTTTAAAGGTTTCTGGGGAAACGGGGACGGTCGTTTTATCTACCCGCCGCGCGCGTGGGCGGACGGCGAAAAGCGCCTCTGCGGCCCGGTCGATTCGTTCCGCTGGGAAATGCTGCGGGAAGGGATGGAGGACTATGAATATTTTCAGTTGTTGAAAAAATTGGTGGAGAGCGGCGAACTGAAACGTTCGCAACTGAAACGCGCGGAGGAATTGCTGGCGATTCCCGAGTCCATCATCACATCTCGAACCGCATTCAGCACGGATCCGGAAGCGTATTATCGCCATCGACAGGAGATCGGGGAATTTCTGGGGCGGTATTTGCGGGAATAACGGTTGATTATATCTTGCCGTCAACAAAGAGTACTGATGTATCATTACGGCCTTTATTGCGCGTAACGAGAATAAAAGGATGATGGTATGGTTGCCTAAATATTATAAAATTAAAATATGATTCTGATTCAATGAACAAGGCTGGACAGAAGGAATCAAACCGGGCTTAAATGGGGAAGGGGAAAAGGATGAAATCCCCGATCTCTAACCATCAGGATGGTTGCATCTCGTTATTTTTTAGGAGGATTAGTTGATGAAACCCAACGTATTAACCGCCATTACAATGAGTCTTGCGCTGGCGATGTCCGCCACTCTTTCGCAAGGCCAGGAGCGGCAGTTCCCCACTAACCGACCCGCCGGAGAACTCAATGCGCTCACCGATCAGGAAAAAGCCGACGGCTGGAAATTGCTGTTCAACGGCGTCGATCTGGCCGGGTGGGAACGAGACGAAACCTACGCGAACGATAAAGGCGAGTGGACCGTCGAAGCGGGAATCGTCATCAGCGAAAAAGGCGCGTCGCACCTTTTTACCACGAAAAAATACAAGAATTTCATCGCTTCGTGGGACGTCTGCGCGTACGACGTGAATCCGCTCAAACAGCGCTTCGGCAATTCCGGTGTTTTCCTGCGCGGCATCAAGAACGGCCGGGGGTTTCCGGAAGGATATGAAGTGCAAGTCGATCCCTACGATATCCGCAATCCCACCGGCGGCATTTATGGAAAGGCACCTGGTAATCTATTGGTTGATCCCGTGACCAAACAGTGGAAACCGGAAGCCTTTTTTGACGTGCACGAAGGCAAATGGATCCATCAAAAGGCTCTGATCCTCGACAACCACATCATCATTTGGATCAACGGCCAAATTACGCTGGATTGGGTCGATACCGAGCACAGTTTCATGGAAGCGGGCCACATAGCGCTGCAAAACCATCATCCCACCGATGTGGTTTTGTTTACCAATATTAAAATTAAGGAATTGGATTGAGAGGAATCGTAAACCGTTTAAAAGGGTAGGGGAGTGGAACCATCAATCTGCTCCCCCATTTTTCATCCCCCCACCAATCCCTGCACCGCCAAATCCCCCCCGAAAAAGCCGATGTCGCCCGAACTGATGACGCCGTTGCTGGGATGATAAACGGACGCGCCGAGAAATCGTATATTTTGCGGAAACGGGTAATCCACGATAAACGAATCCTGTCGGTCCGGCCCCACGCTGGTGACCGCAAATCCCTCGCGTCGGTAAAGCGGATTGCCTTGGATCAATGAAAAATTGATATAGGGAGTATAGGTATACGAGTTCTTGACCAATTCCAGCGGGATAAACGAGCGATCGGGAGTGGATTCCACACCCAAAGTCGGCTCTTCAAACTCTTCGACCGGTCCAAACGGATCCCGCACGTTTACCTGGCTTAAATACGCGATAGGGCTGGTGAGATCCGGCAATAAATATTGAGCAAAAAAAAGGAGATTGCTGTTCCGCCGCGGATAGATGTTGTGATCGATGCGGTACGTCTGCAACGCCGCGCCGAGATTGCGCAATTCGAGTTTGACCTGCGTAACGCGGGTTTTCAACGTGGCATTTATATAATTGGGAACCGCGATGGCGGCAAGGATGCCGATAATGCCAACCACGATTAACAGTTCGATTAAGGTAAATCCGTTTCGTTTCATGATTATCGATTCACCGGCGTCGGTTTGACGGCAAGCGAGGGATAGTATTTAAGTAATTCCTCTTCGCTGCGTCGGTTTCGCAGGCTGCCGACCCAGCGATGGGTTTGTTGCAGCAACTGCGCTTCCCGCATGACCGGCGGCGTGTTTCGGCGCAAAATGCCTTCGTAGCCACCGTTGATTTTTTGGGATTGGTTGGCGCCGCTGATTTGCACGCTGCCGCGCGTGACGGTGACGATCGTCCCTTCCGGATTGACTTCGACGGCAAACGCGGTGCCCAGCACGAGAATTTCGCCGTCGGGGACGTGTATTTTAAATTGTCCTTGTCCTTTCAGCACGTCAAAAAAGGCTTTGCCGTGTTCCAGATGCACGGTGCGCGCGTCGTCAATGGCGATTCGACTCAACGAAGAAATCAGGATTTCCGTTCCGCCTTTCAACTTCACGATGCTTTCCGCTCCCTGCGCGGTTTGAATGCCGGTGCCTTTCACGATCGCGTTTCCTTTATCGGCGTCCATGCGGGACGTGGAATGCGCAAACACGCTGCCGAACGCATAGTCGAAATTACCGATTGTGTTCCATTGTTGGGAGATGAAAAAGTAAATGGGAATCAAAAAAACGGTAATGAGAAGCGTTGCGGGAACCATGCGAGGTAAATGCAAGGGACGGCGCAAAAATTCCAGAAGATTAAATGGTTGGGCATCCATTTCCCGCGCTACAGACTCTGTCAAAACGGCGCGGCGTTTTTCCCGCATACCGGTTTCGACCAGGCGTTCGAAAAAACCTTCTTCCGGCGTCCATTTTTCTTTTGAAGCCAGCATCCGTCCCCATCCCGTAAGGCGTTTCCATTCGTTACGGCAGGAATCGCACGTTTGCAGATGAGCGGCGCACGGTTCCGGCAATGAGTTCTGCCGACCATCGGCGATCAGCGTGGGCAGTTCTTTTTTCACGTCCCTACATTTCATGAAAACACCTCATCTTCCTGAATTCCCTCTTGCTGCGCATAATAACGAAGATGTTTCAATGCGCGATGCAGGCGCGTGTTGACGGTGGCGAGTGGGATTTTCAACATCTCCGCCGCCCGCTCGCCCGGCAGTCCTTGCATCATGCGAAGGATCAGCACGTCGCGATATTTCGGTTTCAGTCGCCGGATGGCGCGGTCCACTCGCTGCTGCAATTCCTGCTTCACCGATTCCTGGCGAGGATCGGCGTTGTCCGCTTCCGGTTCCACGTGTGAATCATCCATCACTTCCTCGAGCGAAACATAATGCTGTACCTGCCGCTTGTTATACTCCTTATACGCCAGATTGCGGGCGATTTGAAACAACCAGGGCGACACGTCTCGTTTCGGATCCAGCCGTGCATGCGCCCGGCAGGCGAGAAAAAACGCTTCCTGCGCCAATTCCACCGCCCGATCGCGGTCGTGCAGTAAATTCGCGATGAAATTGACCAAATACGCAAAATACTTGCGTGCGACCGCATCGAACGCCCAGCGTTCACCGCGCCGAAATCCTTCGCTGATTTCTTTTTGGGATCGTGTATCTGACAACGCCGCGCCCAATCTGGTCTTTTTCAATTTTTCGAGTGTTCAATCGTTCGCATGATTTTACGTAACCGTTTGATTGATTGGAACTTGAATCATTATATCCTCCAATCGAATCGATTTCCCCGCCTCCGTGAACGTCTCCCTGTCGAGTACACGCAATTTTTATGTTTTATCACTCCTCAATCAAGAACGTTCGACTCCTCTATTCATTATCTATCCCGATTTTCCCGCGATGTTTCATATTTTTCTATGAATATTCCACATCATATCAACCACGTAGCGCCCACCGTATCGATACAACCGCGAAAGGAAAATTAGCAGGGATTGAAATTCTAACCGCCTCAAAAAAAATCGAGATTGACACCATTTTGTCCTAACCAGTGACATGGGAACGATAAAACGGCTATAACCGGGACGTGGTTTTTGAAACACCTGATAAAAAAACTGAAGAACAAAAATGGCGCATTAGGCATTAAAAGTAAAATCAAGAAATGTCCATAATTTTAAATTATAGGATTCACGATACACGACCGAGATGTCGAAATACAAGGAAATCGACGCAGAGGTTTCAAGTACACACGTCGAATGGATTTTTCATCAGAACTTTTTTGCCGGCTGGGTAATTGGATTGGAGAACGTATTTAGGGCCTGGATTGAGCGGCGCATAGAGCCATTGTCATGCGATACGAGCTGAAATGACTGTATCTCGACAACTCGTCTGACGCAGTACATGGCGTGGGGGACGGAGGGGCTTAGAACGTGCGGAACGCGGCCGATTGCCGCCTATGATGGTTTCTCATTCGCGGATATAATGCTATCGTTTGATTACGATGGGAAATTATGATGCGTAATCGCAGGTCTTTTTTGGGTTCGGTTGGTGCAAGTGGACTGAAGCAATTTGTTGTTTGTTTAGCGGAGTGTTTTAGAATGAAACAAACTTTTACGGTCATTGTAGAGCAGGGACTGGACGGATTTCTTGTGAGTGATGTCGTGGAACTTTCGGGTTGTCACACCCAGGCCAGGACGTATGATGAACTTTTGGTGCGTACGCGTGAGGCTATTGAACTGTATCTTGAGGAGAAGCCTGAGGTTCTTACAACGTTTGTTGGACTTGCGCAGATTCAAGTATGAGTAGGCTACCTTTAGTTTCGGCAAGATAGTTGTGCAGGGCGTTGGAGCGGCTGGGATTTGTGTTGAAGCGTCAGAAGGGAAGCCACATGTTTTTTGAGCACCCGAACGGGAGAACAACGGTTGTACCGAATCATCCCGGTGAGTGTATTGATAAGGGGCTTTTACAGAAGATTTTGAAACACGATGTGGGGATTAGCCGTGAAGAGTTTGAACGTTACCTCTAAATGATTTAGTCTCTTTTTAGTAAATCTACACCTTGATGGTTTAAAGCATAAGCAGAATTATTGATTCCCCTCAATTTCTTTCCGTCTACGGTCAAGCTAACATCTCGATAGCAGCTGCAATGCAGGCAAGAAGTCCACACTACGGACAAATCGATATACAAGGGCGCATAAAAAATTTTTATATTTTTATTTTTAAGGAATATCTTCGATACTGTTCCACTCCCAAACAGGTAACCAAACTGACGAAAAACATCCAAATGGATTCCGGCCATTTTAAAACAAGGATTGACGTTAACCCTCCTGCGATGACTTGCACTCGAGAGCCCAACTGCTCCCCAATCCAACGCAACCACAATACAAATACAGGAATCAAAACCGGAAACAGATAAAATGCAAGCCGCCAGATGTCGGCGGCAACGGTAAATTGCAGAATACAAATAAAAACGTAATAAATACAAACCCGTTTCCAGCCGTCGAGAAGGAAAGGAAAGGCGCGAACGGCGAAGGGAAGCAATGCGATCAATCCAAATTCGTAAAAATTTCGCGATACCAATCGATTCGTGAACAACGACCAATCGATTGTTTGCAGCTCGGTCCAATAATAAAAAAGCGTTGTGGTTTCCGATGGCGGCATGATTGCGCTCAGATCGCTACCCATTACTCCCAGCGCACAATGAGGAAAATAAATCGTTCGCACCATCCAATACACCGCGATAGAGGGGAGGGAGACGCGCAGGAATCGCAGGATCGACAAACCGGAAACACGAAAGCCGTAAAAAAAAAGATACCAGGCGGGCAGCAACACCAACGCCCATTCGCGATTGAAGACGCCGAGCATGACGGAAAAAGAAAATAGAGCGTCCACGCGACGCGCCATCGCCCACAATGCCAACAGGATGAAGATATGCGCGCTGGCGTCCGTGTTATTAATCCCGAAATCTTTCAATATATCGATCATTCCGCCGGACAGCGAAAGAAAAAGAGCGGCAAATGTGGATTCGCAACGGGAAAAACCGACGGCGCGCAGAAAGGCATAAAATAGTACACACATCAACACGGCAGCAGGAACCGGTATCCACGGCTCGCCCGGTTTGGGAACGATTCCCACCACGTTCAAGAAAACCGGCATCAACAAACGATACCCAAAAGGCCGAGAAATGCCATAATATGGATTGATCGCGCCCGCATTGACGTATCCCCATTCCGCCGTCGCGCTGTGGTCGATCGACAGAAAACGAACGGACAAAATCACCGTGACGATGAGAAATAAAAACAATACCCACACATGCTCCGAACGCATCATTCCCTCGCCTCCCCTGCCCATAATAACAATCCCGGCGCCGCATACAGGACCACGTCACAAATATACCCTTTTGCCTCCGCTGAAAACGCGTCGATTTCCATCACGGTGTGTTCCGGCGCGGAGGGAATACACGAAAAACAATCCCGCCAAATCATGCCACCCGCCGGAATTTGTGGTCCGAGTTTCAGAAAAGGGGTTCGGCGCGAAGGAATACGAATCGTCGCGCGAAAAACACCTTCGCGTTGATTCATCCCTACGACATAAAAAAACAAGCCAAACGCTTTTTCCGTATCCATGCCGGCGTTGCGCAGAATCTTATGCAAATCAAACGAAAGATGATTGGCTTGTTCCGCCATTGCCGCTGTGGAAGAAGCGGCGCGATACAGGCGCAGGGCAGGGAGGGCGTCCTTCCCGAAATGAGCCACAAAATGGGGAGGAAGACGCAAATCCACGAATTCGAACGCATCGTAATTGGAAACGCGCTTCAGCCGACCCTGATCCGGCTCATCCAGGCCGCTCCGCAACGAAAAAATCGGCGCTGGCTTTGTCCACCATGCGCCCAAACAAAACAGCGCAATCAGAACAAAACAACAAATTTCTAAAATTAGAAGGAATCGAGATGGATGCGTTGTCGGCATGATCGTTGGTGATACAATTTTTTTAGATTAAACGTGGGTGGAGCTGGCGTCTCGCCTGCGTTGTTCCCGCAAGCGGGACGCTTGCTCTACCCACAATATTTTCGTAGTATAGCCGCAATCCGTGCAGGGTGGAAAAGGGGCGTAGAAGATAATATGTTCCGCATGGGATCGTGTAGCATACCCAAATTGACGTCTCGGATGTACACTGATCCGTGAAGTGGATGACGATGGGTCTGTCTGGTTTTGCCACAATCGCAAACACACCGTTCATTCAATCCACGAGTGAGAAATCAACTGGAATGATCGCTGCAAACAAGCAATAATACAGACATCGAGTCGGTCGGTCATCAAAAAACTATAAAAAAGGTTTATGCAAATGAGTCAACTGGAAACCTTCGATAACGCCTATCCCGGCAGGCGTTATAAAATTGCCATTACCTGCCCGGAATTCACTTCCGTTTGTCCCATCACGGGCAATCCGGATTTCGGAATGATCCGCATCGAATATATACCCGACAAAAAATGCCTCGAACTGAAAGCCTTGAAATTTTATCTGTTCGCCTACCGCAACGAAGGTATTTTTTACGAAATGGCGACAAACAAAATATTAGACGACCTCGTCAAGGCCTGCGAACCGATTTGGATGAAGGTGGAGGGCGATTTCAACGCGCGCGGCGGCATCAGCACCGTTGTGAGCGCGGTATATGAGAAATAATAAGGTGTGCTATGGCAGTAAGCAGTTTTTCCATAAAAGCCGGTCCAAAACGAAATCAATCCGAGACTTCCGTATCCGTTTTTATGGACGACTTGTCATCAATGATCATCCATAATCAATATAGAATCAATCGAGACGAAGCGATCCGCATTGGCACGATCGTCAGGGACGACGCGCTTCTGTTATTCCACCACGCCGCCGGTCTCCGCAAGCACTTTCGCGGAGATACGATCAACCTTTGTTCCATCGTGAACGCAAAATCCGGCGCGTGCAGCGAGAACTGCTCCTTCTGCGCGCAATCCGCCCACTTCAAAACCACGTCTCCGGTCTACCCGCTGATGACGCCTGACGCCGTCGTGGAGGCGGCCCGCGTGGCGCATCGCGACGGCGCGGAATCGTTCGGCATCGTGATCAGCGGTCTGGGCATCAAAAATCAGAAGGAACTTGAAGCGATCGGCGAAATCGCAAAACGAATACGCGAAGAGGTGGATATCGAAGTGCACGCCTCTCTCGGTTGCATCACCCGCGAACATGCAGAATACCTGCGCGAGTGCGGCGTCACGCAACTGCATCACAATCTGGAAACCTCGGAACGTTATTTCGCGAATATCTGCACCACCCATACCTTCGCGGACCGTTTGCAGACGCTGCGCAACATCAAGGACAGCGGCTTGAAACTCTGCGCCGGCGGCATCTTCGGAATGGGGGAAACGCTCGAGGACCGCATCGACATGGCCATGATGCTGCGTGAATTCGAACCGGAAACGATTCCGATGAATTTCCTTTCCCCCATTCCCGGCACTCCGCTGGAACAGGTTCGCCCCATGCCCCCACTGGAAATCCTGATGACGATTGCTCTCTACCGCTTCATCCTGCCCCACCAGGAGATCAAGATTTGCGGCGGCCGGGAAAAAAATCTGCGCGATCTGCAAAGCATGATCTTTTTCGCCGGCGCGGACAGCATGATGATCGGCAATTATCTCACCACCGCCGGTCGCGAACCGGAACTGGATCGGCAAATGATGCGCGATTTGGATCTGCAATGGAATGCGGCCAAATAAGCGTCTCCTCTGCTTGACTTCTCTTGTTCAACACATTGTAATTCCTGCATGATATTTGATCGTGATGGTCCAATTTATGTCATGAACTCAGTCAAAAGGAATCGAAAGGAATCTTAGGTGGGCAGTCGAAAAACCAAATTTCGTTCAGTAAAACTTAGTCTCAAGGATTTACTCGGAAAAGAGTATATACAAGCCGTTGTCCATGCGCGATCGTTTCTTGCCGGCGACGATCCGCGACAAATGAAAGCGTTGGCGGAAGAAAAGGTGGATTTTTATCCACCGGCGTTTCAACAACGCCTGCTCCAACTACTGCCGCAAGTGGGAACCGTCTGCTGCCCGCCATTGAAAAATTCGGCGCAAGGAGGAACGACGGACGAGTTTCGCGCGCATTCGAAACGCGCACTTGCGCCGGTGGGAGGATTGGGTTTTTATCGTGTGGGCGAGGATGGGCGGTTGTTTTTGATTTCCAAAAGCGAGCATTATCACGTGCCGCTCGGTCATGGATTTCCCGGTTATCATCTGATCAACCATGCGCGGACGCTGGGGATCCCCAACGCGACCCACAATAACACCCGCGGCCATATCACCCGCAAATTGGAAGAGGAATTGATCCGCACAGCCGCCGGCATCTCGCCCGGAGATCACGCGGCATTGGAGAAAACGCTTCAATCAAATAAAAATGACGTTTTGAATAGAGTACTCAATCTTGAAACCGGCAGCCTGGCGGCGGAAGCCGCCATTAAAATGGTTCTGGCCCGCTTTTATCGTCCGCAGGCGGATTCGCCGCAGCCGAAGTACCATAATCGTATCCCCGTGCTCGTCGTCATCGGCGACGAGCAGGGCAATCTCCAGGCCAATTACCACGGCACGACCGTCATTGCGCAAATGCAGCGAGGCATGTGGCCCGATTTCATCGAGCAATGCGAGAAACAGAAAACCTTCCTCATTCGTTGCGTGCGCCCCAATAATTTGGAAGATTTGGAATCGGTTTTTGCCCGTTATGAACAAGAAAAATATAAAATCGCCGGATTTTTCCACGAACTGGTGATGATGAATTACGGCGCCACCCGGTTGACGGAGAAATTCATCCTGCGTATTTACGCTCTCTGTAAAAAACACGACGTTCCCACCATTGACGACGAAATCCAATCCTGCGTCTGGAGTCCGCAACTGTATATGTATCGCGAATACGGGATTCAACCGACTTTTGTCGTGGTCGGCAAAGGATTTCCCGGCGGCGAATATCCCGCTTCAAGAATTATTTTTAGTTCTACAATGGATACCTTGCCGCAATTCGGCGCACTGGTCACGAACGGGCAGGAGGAACTGGCCTCTCTCGCCTATCTGGTCACGATTCGCTGGGCGGAAGCGAATGCGGAAATCACCTCCGCGATCGGGGAATACTATGAAGAACAGTTGCGTGTACTCGCCGATCATTATCCCACGATTGTTCATCGCATCGAAGGAAAAAGACATCTGGCGGGAATGTACTTTAACGATTTAGAAAGCGGAAAGCGGTTTACATCTTATTTAAATAATGTCGGCTTGGATATCAGCGTACAAACCTATAAAGAAGGAAGTCCACCCAGCGCGTTGACCAAACTCCCGCTTACGGCGGGGTATGAAGTGGTGGATGTCGTGATCGATTGCATGAAGGATGCATTGAAGCATATGGTAAAATAAAGAACGTCTTTTATTGTTTTTGATGCAATAGAGTGGGAGATAACCGATTGCGTTATGGAAACAGGGAGTGATTGGATCGGGAGTGAATCGGAAGAATGGTGGACATCGGATGATTGCTAAAATCCTGCTCGGCATTGATCTCGGAACCACGGTTCTTAAAATCTGCGCATGTGATATGCGCACCGGCGTGATGCTGGCGCAAGCCGCCCGTCGTCTTCCTGTTCGTTCGTTTCCCCACGGCGGTCGAGAACAAACGCCTTCATCCATCGATCGCACCTTTACAGAAATCGTTACACAACTCCAAACACAACTCGGCGGACAATGGCGGCAGATCAGCGGCATCGGGCTGGCAGCGCAAGGCGGAAGTTCGCTGATCGTGAACCGATCTACGGGCAAGCCGCTTACGTCCATGATATTGTGGAACGACGGGCGCGCGCAAAACCATATCGCCAGGCTTGCCGCCAACAATCCCGTTGATTTTTGGAGAAAATTTACACTCAACGACATCCCGCCGGATGGCCTGGGTCGTTTATGGTGGTTAAAGGAGACAAGGCCGGATTTATTCAGGAAGGAGAATTTGCATATCGGCGCGGGTGAGTATCTATATTTTAAATTAACAGATATTTGGCGGCAGGACGCCGGCAACGCCATTCAAATCGGATCGTATCATGCCGGGAAAAAACAACTCGATCCGCAGTTGTTCAATTTGCTTGGTATTCCCCTTTCTTTTGTGGCCCCCTTACGAAATCAGCATGAAACCTCGCCGTTATCCCAACGAGGAGCAAGATTTCTCGCTTTGCCGCAGGGAATTCCGGTTGCAGGACCCTACATCGATCAGGAAGCCGGTTATCTTTCCACTCTTGGCGTCACTTCGCATCCGCTGCAATGTTCGTTGGGCACGGCCTGGGTTGGTAATTTCGTGCTGCCGGAACAAACCAATGGTTCGTCGCCATTTCAATTGGTGATTCCCTCGCCGGTTGATGATGGCCGGCTGGTGATTCAACCGCTGCTGACCGGCAATACGGCGTGGGATTGGGGATTGCAGACATTATTGGATTCGCGGGATACCGAAAAGCTCGAATACGCGGAAACACTCTTTCAAAAATCACTTTTACCACCCGATGGCTTACTGGTTTTGCCATGGTTTTCCCAACCAAACTCTCTTTTTAAAAAAACGTATGGTTCGGGCGCTTTTTTTGGAGTAAGCGATCAAACCACGCGCGAGGATCAATTGCGCGCATTGGCGGCGGGGATGACGTTTGAATTGGCCCGTGTATTCGACGCCGTGAAACGGTCCGGCGTGATCGACGGCCTTGTGCTTGGCGGCGGAGCCGGCAAAGGCGTCTATTTTCGCAAACTGATCACTGCGCTGTTTTCACCCTTGCCGGTTTTCTGGCAAGAGGATGAGGAATTTTCCGTCGCCCGCGGTGCGATGTATGCCTTTGATCGAAAAACCTCGCAGATCAAGGCAAAACGAATTCAACCGCCGACAGAAAAGTTACAAAATGAAATAGGAAAACGGTACGAACCATATTTGGCGCTTTTCGAAAAACTCTATTCGCCCGTTCGCGCGGGAAACGCGTTTCGATTTGGTGGGAGGAAAAAATGAACAAACAACCTAAAATCGGTTTGCTGCCTCTATATTTACAATTATACGACAACACCTTTCCCGACCTGCGGAATGAATTCGAACCTTTTATGCAAACGATTCTCGATGGCTTGACGGAGGATGGAATCGAAGTGGTTCGCGCGGAGATTTGCCGCCTGCAACCGGAATTTCAACATGCAATCCGGTTCTTTGAACAAACCGACGTTGACCTGATCGTGACGCTGCATTTGGCCTATTCGTTGTCGTTGGAAGCCGTCGATACGCTAGCGGCATCATCGAAGCCGATTCTCATGCTCGATACCACGATGGATTATGATTTCGGTATGAATGTGGATCCCAAACGAATCCTGTTCAATCACGGTATTCATGGCGTGCAGGATTTGGCGTGTATGCTGCGGCGGCGAAGTGTTCCCTTTTTCATCGTGTCCGGTCATGTCGTTGAATCCAATGTGCTGAAACGCGCAGCGAATTTCGCCCGCGCCGCGTATGCGGCGCGCGTGTTCAAAGAAACGAAAATACTTCGCATCGGTGAATCTTTTCATGGCATGGGCGATTTCCACGTGACCAATCATGCGCTGGCGGAACGATTTGGAATAACCGTCCATGAAAAAACGCCTGATTGTCTAGCAGACGCAATCCGATCGCTGACCGCAGAGGTAATCGAGAATGAAATCCGACGTGATCGTGAAAACTACGAAGTGGATCTGTGTGAAGAAACACATCGCAGATCCGTCCGCGTCGGACTGGGATTGCGAAAAGTGCTTGAAGAAGGTGATTATAACGCCCTCAGCGTCAATTTTCTGGCATTCGATACCAGCGAAGGACTTGTTGATACCGTTCCCTTTCTCGAAATTTCGAAAGCAATGGCGCGAGGTTTGGGCTATGCAGGTGAAGGCGATGTCCTGACCGCCGCGCTGGTCGCCGCGTTGAACGGCGCATTCGGAAGAACAACGTTTACGGAAATCTTTTGCCCGGATTGGAAAGGGGGAACCGTTTTTCTCTCGCATATGGGTGAGATCAATCCACGTGTTGCGGCGAATAAACCACGCTTGTGCGAAAAAGATTTTCCGTGGACGAAATCCAATAATCCCGCGGTCATTGTCTGTGCGCCTGCGTCGGGTCCGGCGACATTCGTCAATCTCGCGCCCGGTCCGGACGACACGTTTCGTCTCATTATTGCGCCGGTGGTTGTGGAGGAAGATACCATCAATCCGGCCATGCGGGATACCGTGCGGGGGTGGTTCTGTCCCCCCTGCTCGCTGGAAGAATTTCTCGAAGAGTATGCGCTCGCCGGCGGCACGCATCACAGTGCTCTCCTGCTCGGCAATCAGGTCGAGGCGTTGACCGCGTTTGCCGATTTTATAGGAATCGAATGCCATCGGATTCCCGCCAAATTCATCTAAGGAATCAATTCGCAATGAATGAATTAAACCAATTCGTACTTAATATATGGGATTACGTGGCGTTTGGGGCGTATTTTATCGTCCTTTGTGTAATTGGTTTTTGGGTGGGCAGAAAAGAAAAGACGAATTCGGATGATTATTTCCTGGCCGGTCGCACTCTGCCGTGGTACGTGGTCGGCGGCTCCTTCATTGCTTCGAATATCAGCTCGGAACATTTTATCGGCATGATCGGCGGCGCGTTCGTCTATGGAATCTGCGTCGCCACATCCGAATGGCTGAATGTGGGATCGTTCAGTTTGTTGATCTGGATTTTCATTCCGTTCCTGCTGGCCACGCGCGTCTTTACGATTCCTGAATTTTTAGAAAAAAGGTTCAATGTCACGTTGCGGCAGTTCTTCGCTGTTGTGACGGTGATCAGCAACGTCGTGGCGTTTCTGGCGGCGGTGCTGTATGGCGGCGGTCTGGCCTTGCAAACACTTTTCGGCTGGAATTTGTGGTTCGCCATCATCGCCCTGGGCGTCGTGGCCGGCAGTTGGGCGGTTTACGGCGGTCTGAAATCGGTCGCCTGGACCGATTTTTTTACCGTCATCGTCATGTTGGCGGGCGGATTAATGGTGACTGTCCTTGGTTTATATATGCTGTCGGGCGATTCGCATTCGTTGGTAAGAGGATTCGAGGTCATGATCGAGCGCAATCAGGCGCAGGAAGGGATTTGGAAGGAGGTCGTGGCCAAAAACGCGCAGCAGATTACCCACGCGGATGAGTACAATCGGCTCGCCGTCGTGCAACCGGTCACGCACGAAATCGTTCCCTGGCCGTCGTTGTTTTTTATGATTTTCACCGTCAGCATTTGGTACAACGTGCTCAACCAATTCATGATACAACGTGTGTTGGGCGCGAAAAATATGTACCACGCCCGCATGGGCATCGTGCTGGCGGGATATATAAAGATTTTCATGCCGGTGATCGTGGTCCTGCCCGGCCTCATCCTGTTCGCCCGGTTTCCGGAGGTGCTGAACCTGCCGTGGGAAGAGGTGCGGCCCGAGGCGGATCGAGGCTACGTCGCCATGCTGCAAATGCTGGTTCCTGTCGGTCTGCGTGGATTATTTCTGGCGGCTCTGTTCGGCGCGATTCAATCCACCGTCAATTCCGTGCTCAATTCCACCGCTACCGTGTTTACTTTGGATATTTATAAACGTATATTTTATAAAAATGCGCCGGAAAAACATCTCGTTCATATGGGCATGTGGTCGTCGGTGGTGATTCTGATCATTGCGATCGTCCTGGCCGGATTCATCAGCCAATTGAAAGGCAGTTTGTTTGTTTATATTCAATCGCTGTATGCCTTTTTCGCGCCTCCCTTCGCCGCGATTTTTCTGTTGGGCATTCTCTTCCGTCGCATCAACAGCCAGGGCGCGACTGCCGCGGTCTTCGCGGGCTTTGTTTTTGGCATTCTGATGAAAATGTATTTGCAAACTCCCAATCACGTTCTCTGGCTCGAACCTTACGGCATGCAGGCCATCGTGAACTGGAGTTTTTGTCTCATTCTTTGTGTCGTTGTCAGTTGTTTAACCGCCAAACCGAATCCGGAGCAAATCACGGATCAACTCACGTTAAATTGGCGAAAATTAAACATATTCAGCGATCTCGGAACCGCATGGTATAACAGCGTAGTTTTTTGGTGGCTCTTTTTTGTTTTTGGTATTGTTGTATTAATGGTGCTATTTTCCGGAATGTTCCTTTAGTACTAAATGAGTAGGTTGAAACCGGATTTACTCGTAGCCGTTTTCGCCTCTTGTTCGATAACGGTTTTCAGTTTGCCTATTGATCGATATCCTTCAGGTTGTCATTAATCATTCAATTCGCGGAAACGAACCTGGCTGTTCGCTTTTCCTGAGGACGGAGCGACTTCATATGTGGCGTGAAACTACCAAATACGAACGGAATTTGAAGATTTTTCAAGAAGAACTCGATGATTTTTTGCCGGATACGATTCTGGATTTCCATCTGCACGTGTTCAATGAAGGCGTGGTTCCCGCCGGCAGCCCCTATTCCTGCGGCGGGCATCCCATCCTGCAATACGATCTTGACGACTTACGGCAGGATCTATCGGAAATCTATCCTGGCAGGAAAACGCTGGCGGTTTGTTTCGGTTTTCCGCACGTGGAATATGATTTCACGCGAAATAACGAGTATCTGGCGCGGGTATGTGATCGCCAACGATTTTTTCCGCTGCGGCTGTTCGATCCGAAGAAGGATCAACCGGCTGCTCTTCGTCGAGAGCTGGAATCGGGCGGTTTTTATGGATTGAAACCCTATCCCGATTACGTTCGCAAGCCGAACGTCAACGATGTGGAAATCCATGAGATGCTGCCTGCGTGGGCGATGGAAATCGTGAATGATTTGGGACTCATTGTCATGCTGCATATCCCCCGCAAAGCGCGATTGGCGGATCCGCTGAATCAACAACAGGTTGTTGAATTGTGCGAGTGGTATCCGAACGCCAAAATTGTGCTGGCGCATATCGGCCGCGCGTATTATTTGAAGAATGTGGTTGGAAATTTGGAGAAAATCAAGCATTTTCCCAATCTGTATTTTGATTTGGCGATGCTGAATCATTGGGAAGTGCTTGAATATCTCTTCCGCGAAGTGGATGCAAGCAAAATTCTCTACGGTTCGGATATTCCCATTGCGCTGGCGCCGGGAAAATCGGTTGAAATCAACGATCAATACACCTACGTCACGCCCACGCCATGGGAGTTGTCGATTTCGGATGATCACAAGAAACTCGTTTTTACATCTTTTTTATACGAAGAATTGCGTGCGATCAAAAAAGTAGTGCAAAACCTGAATCTTTCGCGGGAATTTGTGGATCGGCTTTTTTATAAAAATGGAATGCAATTATTGTGAGACCTGCATATGGCCGGAATTCATGAAGACAGGTTCGAACTGTATTTTTCACGTTCAGCTTTCTATCAAACGTAACTCTATCCGTACATAACCGACCAGGCGTCGGGCATACACAAGACAAGCTTGAATGTCTTCTTTTTCCAGCCAGGGGTAACCATCCAAGATTGTGTCAAAATCATCACCGGCAGCCAACATACCCAGGATGTGCTCTACGGCCAGCCGTCTTCCACGAATAATCGGTTTTCCTCTAAAAATTTTTGGATTGATGGTAATGCGATTTAGTAAGACTTTTTCATCCATGATTGCCTCCAATTTGTGGCGATTCTCATTCCCTATCCTGGTAAGTACGAATCATCGTTTTTTTATTCCTGCCGCTTACTATTCTTCATAAAGAACCTCTACCGACGCCGCCACTTCATCTCGAAAATACCGGCTTAAATCTTCGGCGGTGCGCATTTCCACTTCTCGATCGAAATGCTCCATCAATTCAAACTCCATTCCCGCCAGATCGATCAAACCCGGTTCCTGACCGGATTGAAATTCCACCAGAATATCGATATCACTATCCGCACGCAGTTCTCCCCGCAAGGCGGAGCTAAAAAGCGATAATTTTCGTATCCGATGCTTATTGCAAAATTCCTTTAAGTCTGTTGGGAGGATATTTAACACTTGGTTCGTATGAAGCGTTAAAATCATAAGAGTTTCTCCATGAATTGCGATATTCAATCGCTTTGATTATCTGTAATTATAACAGTAAACTTCAACATAATTATGGAAAAGTATCCTTTACCAATCCTATATAATTATAAATCATGCGTTCACATTGTGCATCGAATATTTCCTTCTTCTTCAATACAACCTTTGTTTTGGCATAACGAAAAAATTACGCCGTCGATGATTGCCTGCATATTTTCCGACGTGCGTTTGAATCCGAAGCAACAAGCCGTTTCGCGAATTAAATCGGATTTGGGAAGGGAAATCTGCTGTTGCAGGATGGCCAGAATCGCATTGCCGATTTCCTGCGGTGGAATCTCATCGATCGCGCGAGAATTGGGATCGTCTTCGGCAGAGACACGGAAAATTTCGTATTCAGCGGGTTTTATCTTAAGCGGCCAGACGAATATTCCGTTTTCCGTGCGGTCCATAACAATTTGATTTGGGGGAAGCAGGGATTCGAGTCTTTTTTCCACGTGCGCCGTGATGCGCTTGATTCCCCACAAGCCTGCGACACTGCGCAATAAACGGTTATAGGCAAGCGGTCCTTCCGCGTTCACAACGTCGAGCAGCGCTTGCCGGATGGATTTATCCGTTTTCTTTTCATAAAAATCGTTTGCATTTCCCCACATTGTTTCTGCGGAATAGGATGCGTAAGTTTGCTGACCTGCGAGTGTGGGGAGAGTTCGTGGTAAGACAAGTTCTTCCATGTGGTTTTGCGAAAGGTTGTTTTTGTGGTTGGCAGGAGCGGCTGGAATCGCTGCGATTTTCGGCTCCTCACTTTTTTGTGTTTCCGGTTTCGCAGCAGACGGCGAACGGACGTCATTCTGCAACGCTTTTTTTAGCGCAGATTCCAGTTTTTCGATTTCTGATTTACGCGATCGCCACCAATCCGTTGACCAAATACGATGAATGTTCCATCCCAGATTGCGCAGCACCGCTTCACGCAGTCGATCGCGATCACGCGCCACTCGCAAGCGGTGATAGGTTGCGCCGTCACATTCAATTCCCAACAAATATCGTCCTGCGTCCTGCGGGTGGCAGACGGCCAGGTTGATGCGATAGCCGGAACAGCCTACCTGCGTTTTTACATTCCAGCCCTTTTCGGTTAAAGCGTTCCACACGTCCTGCTCAAAGGAGGAATCGAAATCAGCGGCGGTATTGAGTGAGGTCGCTTCAGCGATGGCGCGCGGGCCGCGTTCGGCATAATCGAGATAGGTTTTCAAATGCATGACGCCGACTGCTTTGGTGCGCGACAAATCGATCTGATCTGCGCGCAGGCCGGAAAATACCACAACCTGCTCTTTCGCCCGCGTGACCGCAACGTTCAAGCGCCGCTCGCCGCCGATGCGATTGAGCGGGCCGAAATTCATGGAAAGCCGCCCTTGCTGATCGGGTCCATAGCAAACAGACAACATGATCACATCGCGCTGGTCGCCCTGCACATTTTCAAGATTTTTGACGAAAACCGGTTCTGATTGTTCATTGCTGAAAAATGGATCGATGTGTGGATGATTGCGCCGCGCTTCTTCCAACAAATCCTCGATCAACAGCTGCTGCGTCATGTTGAGAGTGACCACGCCGATGCTACGCCGGCATTCTTCCGTATCGCTCAAGCGGCGAACGATTTCCGCCGTCACCGCTTCCGCTTCCGCGCGATTGGTGCGGCTTTTGGCGCGATCGTACAGCGCCTCGGGCAGGTAGCGCCATTGCACGCCGAATCGAGGCGAGTGTTCCTGCGGGGAAGGGAACGTAATCAGGCGATTGTCGTAATAATGATAATTGCTGAAGGCGATCAAACTCTCATGGCGGCTGCGATAATGCCATTTCAAATACAGTTGCGGTAGACCGGACGCCACGCATTCGTCCAGAATACTTTCCAAAGTAACAGTTCAGTCATTTGAAGTAATGACAGGAGGGAAAGGAGGAAGTTGACCCGTGCGAATATAATCCCGTAGGGCGGAAACGAGGGTCTTGATG
>QZKN01000162.1 GCA_003598175.1 Candidatus Omnitrophota bacterium | reverse complement strand
TTGCTTTTCGGATTGGGAGGGGACAATACTCCCGACGAGAACGAGGACAGAAAAAAGTCCATTTCTTTCATAGTCCGGTTATGCCATAACAACACCGGATTTCCAAATAGGTTCAAGATCGGGTTGAGAATATTGTGGGCTCTCCGAGTCGCCGCGCGGGAACTTCGTTCAAAAAAAGATCCCACTTGCGTGGGAATCAACAATCGGTCGGAGTAATCCGGAGAGGGAAAATCCCGCAATGTCAGTGTATTGAACGCCATTTTCATTTGATCATTCTTGATTTTTTCTTGCACATAATGGACGTAATCCTCTTCGAACACCATTTTTTGAGAGACCGTTTCACTGCCATCCTGATTGATGGCGGATAGATCAGGATCGAGAGAAATCGTGTCGGAAAAAATATTCCCTTCCTTTATTTCCTTCTCCGTCAATCGTTTGAGCGTAGTCACAGATCCCCACACCCGATCGGAGCGATTATCTTCCGGCAATAAGGTAATGCGGGCATGGTCGCTCCATCCTTCCAATATATAATGGAGACCGGTAAGACCCATCGCGCGAATTTCATCAAAAAAATACTCGGCGGCGGCAAATGCATCCCCCGGGCGACCCGAACGGCACACGATGCGGTCCGCGGATTGAAAGGATCGCGTCATCGTACTTTCCCACTGATTCTGTTTTGGATTCCACAACAGCAAACTCGTATTCTGATCGAGTATCTGCTCGTAATGCCATCCGCGATGTCCCTGTATGTCGGAAAAATCGTAAAAAGAATCGAAATGTTTTCCATTCTGGTCGATTTGCACCCGCAATAAAATAACTCCTCCGTTCACGACGGCCGGTCCCGAACAAAGAAATGATAATTGATCGCCTTCGGCCAATGGAAAAGCGCCTTCGATTCCTGTCGATGGTTTGGAAAACGAATCGAGTTCCTGAGAGAACAAAATGTGTGATTTTTCATCGTTGACGCTGAACAGCCGAACCTCGCAGTTTGCTTTTCCTTCCCCTTCGAGCGCGAAGGTTCCCCGCAAATCCACCAATCCCGACGCCGGCGATTCCCAACGGCGAGCGATTGCGACGGGTTGAATCGGATGGCTGGCGAGTGGGAGTTCATTTAAAGCCACGACGATCCGTTTTTTCATCTCGTCCGCATGCGAATTCAGAGAAACGGTGGGAGAAGGAACGACGTCAGTCATAAGTTTGCTGATCGTAATGTACGCGGTGATATCCAACGCGGGGATTCGCCCATCCTTCACTTGCAGCAACCATGCCGGCGTATTGGATGCCTGGACTGTGCGTGTATCGACTTCGCGAATGGTTTGGGCGTAGCGGCCGGTGTTGCTTAGGACCGGATCGACGTAGGTGCTGAGGAAGAAATCCTTCCCTGTGCGGACGATGGGAATCGGAGAATTTGGCAATATAAAAATTTTAGGGGCCAGGGTAAAACGAGAATGCCCGAAATCGAATCCCACATATCCGCTGGTTGCATCGGCGACGGCATCCGCCGTCACGCGAAGAATCAGGGTTTTACCACACAAGCGATAGGAATACTGCTTTTGGTAAGTGGCGCCGTCGATGGTTTCGTGATAAAGCAAACGGATCGTATTTCCTTCCAATGCATGGGAAACGAGCGTGCAGTCGCTCTGCTCGGCCATTTGGGCGGGAGGGATCGTTACTCCCGTCGCCGAACGAACGTACAATCCGCCCTGATTGATCGGAAGAATGCGATATTTTTCATCCACGGCCGCGCGGGTATGAATCAAACCTTTTTGGATGACGGGGTCAATGGTTCGGAATGTATATTGAAGGGCGAAGTCTTTATCCTGATAACTGAGCACATACTCGTTTCGTTCGGGATTAAAGAGAGTCGATTCATTTTCCTGTGGATACCTATTTGCCGCCGCCGGAGCTAAGGAATAGGGAACGGCCGCTTGGGCAGCAAGCGATACGCACAGCAAACATCCCAAGCCCAAACCGAGAATCCACTTCCCCTGCATGACCGATAACGGGTTTTTCAAACAAGGGAAAAACAAAAGAAATTCGTACAATCTTAAAAACACAATAACTCGACAAAAAATCAATTTCATCATCACTCCCAAATCAAATTCATATTCGAGTTTGGCTTCCAACGAAGCGGATTCACCCCTTACGACCGTAAAGGTGCTTTCTTTTGAAATACGTTTCTTCCGCACGGTTTGATACATAATATAATTCAGGAATCCATTCTTTCCTATTGTATCGTAAATGTGAAAATGAGAAACATCCGCTTGGATCTCGAATATGATGGGCAAAACTACTGCGGCTGGCAATGGCAACCCAATCTGCCCACGATTGAAGCCACGGTCAAAACCGCCGTTGAAACCATGCTGCGACACGAAATCACTCTTTATTCATCGGGTCGTACGGATGCCGGCGTTCATGCGGAGCAACATGTGGCGCATTTTTTTTCCGACACGCGCCTGCAGGCCATCCATTTGCTGAAGGGACTCAATTCCCTTCTTCCCGACGACATCGTTGTCTATCGCGTGCTCGACATGCCGATTGACTGGCGGGCGCGCCACGACGCCCTTGAACGTGAATATCGATATTCATTTTATAATCACATCGTTTCCAGCGCGCTCCAGCGCCATCGAACGTTGTGGATTCGAGAACCTCTCCACATTGAGGCGATGCGCCAGGCCGCCAAACGGCTGGAAGGCAACCATGATTTTTCCGCTTTCCGCAATATCCATTGCGACGCGGAACATCCGGTCAGAACCATGCTGGAAGTGTCTGTGCACGATCAATCTCCGTTGATCCATCTTTGCGTCAGAGGCCACGCTTTTCTGCGCCATCAGGTCCGCACCTTCGCGGGAACGCTGTTGCAAGTGGGATTGAATAAAATTCCACCCGATGAGATCGGCGATATCTTACGCTCGAAAGACCGAAAGCAGGCGGGGCCCACGCTGGCCGCGCACGCTTTGACCCTCGTCGCGGTTCGCTATGAAGGCGACGAGGAGCGATTTTTCGATTTCCAACGCTTAATTCGTGCTCCCCAATAGCGAGAAGTGACAAATTGTTTTCATTTCACTGAATTTAGGATATCCTTTAGAGTGGGAAACGCAACGCGGATAAGACGAAGACGAAAAGTAGATGGAGAAAACCTGCCATGCATAAGCAATGTTCCTTCTGAATGGCCGCTATTTCATAACGTGTGACAAAATGAAAAATCAAACCGCATTCACATTGATCGAATTGTTAGTTGTGGTAGCCATCATCAGTATTCTGGCATCGATGGCGTTGCCGAACTTTCATCATGCGCAGATCAAGGCAAAAACCACCGCCGCTTTGGCCGAAATGCGCAGCCTCTCCACCGCGATTGAAGCGTATCAGATGGATCACAACAAATATCCGCTCGACGGGAACGATTATTTTGATCTGCAGGAAGACCGTTTCGATCAAAAAACAATCCAGCGGGTTTTGACAACTCCAACCGCTTACATTTCCCAAATTCCCGAAGATCTGTTTCACACCAAAGAAACCCACGTCGACGATCCGCTGACGGCGCGTTACTTTATTTCCAGACCGCCGTATCCCTATCTTTATTTCACGAAAGATAATTTCTGGCTGCATCGCGGCGCCCCCCGCGCCTATCGCATCTTCAGCCTCGGTCCCGATTTGTTTTTCAACAACGACTCACGGCGGGATGAGGATTACCTCGTGTACGATGTTTCGAATGGCGTCATTTCGGATGGGGATATTCTTTTCAAAGGGCCGTAAACGCCTTTCCTGGCGGATTGCATGCGTTTCCATCGGAATGGGAACGTCGATATTTCTCAAAAAGCCGCCAAGACGGCGGCGTTACATTGTTATCATTGGTAGCAATCAATCGGTCATGGTCGTTGATCGGAAAGTTCATGAAAGGCGGATTCTCTATTTGCACTCAATCCATATTGTTCACGACGATAACCATAATCTCCCCAATCATTACCCTTTTCAATCGTGGGGAAACGTGAATAATAAAATACGAAAGGCCACTATCCTCGAAAGATCGAAAGCGGCGTCATATCATAAAAATCTTTTTGCGATACTCCCTTTCAACCAACGATCCCTTGTCATTTTGAAAAAAACAATATATAAAGGGTATAGCAAGATGTATCGAATAAGGTGGAGTGCATTATGAAAAAGGTCAATCGCTCCGAGCAGTTCATCAATCGGGAAACCAGCTGGCTCGAATTCAACCGTCGTGTCTTGCACGAAGGACTCGATGCAAGAAATTCGTTGCTGGAACGAGTGAAGTTTCTCGCCATCTTCAGCAGCAATCTGGATGAATTTTTCATGAAACGCGTCGGCGGATTGAAACGCCAGATCGCCGCGCGAGTCACCAAGAAAACGCCGGATGGGATGACTCCCCGGCAGCAACTTGACCTGATTCGATCCCTTGTGGTGGAATTGGTGGAGAAACAACGCACCTGTCTGCTGGACGACATTTTACCCGCTTTAAAAAAACATGAAATTGAACTTCTCAACTACGCCGATCTCTCCGCCGGTCAAAAGAAATATGTCAACAATTATTTCAAGAAATCCGTATTTCCCATTCTGACGCCTCTCGGAACGGGACCCGGTCAGCCGTTTCCCATCATCAGCAATCTCAGCCTTTCGCTTGCGATTCGCCTGCAACGGCCCAAGGCCAAGACATATGCCTATGCGCGAGTCAAGATCCCGCAAAACCGCCCTCGCTGGGTGGAAACGGGCATCCCCCATCAATTTGTTCCTCTCGAGCAGATCATTGCCGCCAATCTGGAATACCTTTTCAACGGTATGGAAATCATTGAAAACTGTCCGTTTCGAGTAACGAGAAACGCGGATATCGAACGCAATGAGGAAGAAGCCGACGATCTGCTCGAACTCATCGAAGAGGAACTGCGCCACCGAAAATTCGCGCCGGTGGTTCGATTGGAAATTGCGGATTCGGCTTCGAAACCCATCCTCAACTGGCTGGTGCGAGAATTGGGAATGATGGAGGAAGATGTCTACCAGCTTAAAGGACCTCTTGGTCTTCCCGATCTGATGAATCTGGCTTCGCTCGACATTCCCGAATTGAAGGACAAACCGTGGAAACCGGTAACCTCTCCCCACCTTAAAAGTCTCGAGGATAAAGACGCGCCGCGCAGCATCTTCAATCTGCTGCGCAAAACCGATCTTCTCGTGCATCATCCGTACGATTCCTTCGCCACCAGCGTATTGCGTTTTTTACAGGAAGCGGCCGAAGACAAACGCGTATTGGCCATCAAGCAGACGCTCTATCGCACCGCCGAGAATTCTCCCATTATCAAAGCCCTGGCTCGCGCCTCGGAGAATGGGAAACAGGTCGCCGTTTTGGTGGAAATCAAAGCGCGATTCGACGAAGCCAACAATATCCAATGGGTGCGCATGCTGGAAAGTACAGGCGTGCACGTCACGTACGGTTTTCCTGTCCTGAAAACCCATACGAAAACACTCCTTGTGGTTCGCGAAGAACCGGACGGAATCCGACGCTATTTCCACATCGGAACGGGAAACTATCATTCCAAGACGTGCAACCTCTATACCGATTTGGGAATTCTCAGCTGTCGGCCGGAATTGGGGGAGGATTTAACCGATCTATTCAACTTTCTTACCGGCCACTCGCAACATAACTCGTATCGTAAACTATTGGTTGCTCCTGTGAACATGCGGCGAAAGTTCCTGAAATTGATCGACAGGGAAATCAAACATCAAAAACAGGGAACCAAGGGGCGCATCATCGCCAAAATGAATTCCCTGGAAGATCCGCAACTGATCGAAAAAATGTACGACGCCTCAAACGCCGGCGTTCAAATTGATTTGATCGTTCGTGGGATTTGCTGTCTGCGTCCCGGTTTGCAGGGAATCAGCGAAAATATTCGCGTGATCAGTATTGTCGGACGATTTCTGGAACATTCCCGCATATTCTATTTTCTCAACGGCGGCGAGGAAGAGTATTACCTTGGTTCGGCCGATTGGATGCCCAGAAATCTGGACGACCGTGTGGAAGCGATTACGCCGGTGGAAGACAAGGAGATTTGTGAAGAGATACGGCAAATCCTCGAGATCATGCTCAACGATAATCGCAAAGCATGGGATTTGCACAATGACGGCAGCTACACGCAACGCAAGCCCGCGCCCAACGAGAAAGAACGCGCCACCCACGATATGCTTATGGAACGCGCGACGGCTCAGTCACAGATGAAGGTAAAAGGATAGGAAGCAACGTTTCCGCAAGAGCCGTCCCCATGCGCCGATGCCCTTCCGCGGTATAATGGCATTCATCGATAAATTCTTTTCGAAATGCTTCTTCCGCCTCGATGACGGATAAAATTCCATTCGTGATCGCGTCTTTGCCGTCCACGACCGGCAGCGAATGTTGTTCGGCGATTTTTCGTGCGATGTCGTAATAGCGCCGTTCGCTTCGCAAGACCGCCTCGCCGAAAATCGAGCCGGACGGACGGTGAGTGGCAAACGCCTCCCGCGATTTTTCCACTTCTCCGATTGCACGATAACACAAACCGAGCAGGTAGCGGCTCATGGAATAGGATCGGTTCGGCACCGTGTTGAACGCTTCTTCGATCAATTCGATGGCGGCTTTCGGGTCGCCCAGATCATAAAGATATTGGGCGCGTTCCACCAAATCATAGGCGCTGGGATCTTGATAGATTAAAAACAAAACCAATCGAATATTGTTTTCCCGACACAACGAAACGGTTCGTTGCAATTCCTCTTCGTACAATTCTTCGGAAACCCGCACGGGAATCACGTCGAGTCCGGGCGGATTTTCCTGGAGGTCTTTCAGTCCGGATTCTCCCACTTCACACAGCGCGCCGAAAAAAACGTTGCTCCAGGACAGTGCGTCGAGCCATCGCCGAAGGCGGGCGATTTTTCGAAACGATGCGCTCGAATCCGCCGGCATGGACGCGATGTAGCGCCGATCGTTGTATCCCGGCGCAAAAATCACGACGTGCGGACGGTAACGCACGAGTTTCTCCAACCGCCCTCGGCATTGCACGGCGGTAAATCCGTGTACGCCGGCGTTGATCACTTCCGCATCCACTCCCCGCGCCTGCAATTGCTCTTCCAATACCGCGGAAAAAGTCTCGTCATCCTTTGCGGCGAAGCCATACGTCCGCGAGTCGCCGATCGTGAAAATCCGAACGTGATGCGTGGACCGAACGGGGTATTCCCGCGATCCGCGAAATCCGACTGAGTTGGTATGAATGTCTTGTCCGAACGCCTGGCCTTGATAGGAGGATTTGAGCGTCCACAACGTTTCGGAATCCCACTGAAACGCGCGAAAATTCGAATCCCGCCGTAACGCATAGGTCGCGCCGAAGCGAATTTCCAATGCGATATACCCTAACAGCAGCAGGATACAAACCAGTCTTTTTCTCTCGTTGGAATTTTGGGGCAGAAAAGCCATGCATTTAATCCCATGAATTATTCAGGACCGAGAAATAAAAGCAGATCGTGAACATCGACCCGCTGGTTTCGATTCAGATCCACGATCGCGCTGGCGCTTCCCCATACCGAGGCCAGGAAAAAAACATCCCATTGGTTCAACAAACCGTCGCCGGTCAAATCCGCTACAAGAGGGGAACGATTGGCAACCGGGCCTGATTGAATGATTTCCTTCGTATCTCGATCCTGTATAAACCAAATCGTATTCGCGCCGACTTCGATAATCGGATCCGGTATGGCCACGACCCGCACGGCGGAGGTCACTTCGTCCGCAACCAGGCCGATCGTCTCGACATACCTGACAATGTCAAATTGGTTGGTGGAATGAGTTTGCGTTAATGCGAAAACCAGATTCAACGAACGGGAAATCGTCGGCATCGTCACGATTGCCGACGTTACCAGTTCCCCTTGCGAAAACCGCATCCAACCCGTAATCGCGCCTTCCGATTCGATGCGCAGTTGATTTTCAATATTATTACGGTAAGAATTATATAAAACGGCGGTTTGATTTCCGCCTTCAATTCGCACCGTTCCGTTAAAAACCACGGCGGGCAATTGCCGGATGTTATATTGCCGGTAACGAGAAACGCCGGCGTTGATTTCCAGGGAATCGTTGCGGTGAAAAACGAGCAGCAGCAACCGATCAGGGGAATATTCGTCCCGCAATTGCCTGACGGCGTCTTCCGCGTTCTTGCAGTTCGGATCCCCTCGCGTCGTAAACAACTCCAACACGACGGGTCGGCTCACGCAGAGCGGCGTGGCCAGAAAATACAGACCGATCGTCCCCAGCGTAATGACGAGATATTTCCATCGGGCTGCCAGGTTCATGGTAGCAGCCTCCCTCAACTCAGAAAGGATAAAAGACGTCTTATGAAAAAGGATATTTATTTTTGTCATCCTCATCATCGAATTTGAACGAGGACGTGGAACCGTAACTATTTTCCGTTTTCACTTCCGTTGAATTTTCCTCTTCATCCATCATCGCGGAACTTGTCTTGGCGGATGGAGTACGCCGACGGGTTCCTCGCCCCTTCGGCAGGACCATGCGCAAGAGATACAACAACACCAACGCGAGAACGACCACAACCGGGTAGAAAATCAACGGATTGGTTCTGACGAAGATGCGGAGATCGACCGACGCCGGCGTGGGATCAGCATTGCCGGCTGCATCGATCGCGCGCAGTTCGACGATATAACCCCACGAAATAAATGAAAGCGCTTTCTCAACCGGCCATGTGGTTCCACTATTGGTAAACGGAATCCATGCTCCTCCACCGATGCGATATTCATATTGGGTGGGAGTCGCCGTACGCTCTCCATCCGTTAAGACGGGATCTTCCGCGCTGAGATCGATAATGGGGTATTTCTTGCCGGCGTAATTTTTCGTAAACGCCGCTCGCGTCTCCGGCGGCGTCCGATCAACGAGCCATTTGTAGGTGATTTCCGGAGTCTTGTCGCCGGAAGCGTCCACGCCCCACACGGTAAATTCATGTCGGCCTTCTTCCAAATCGGGAAGTTCAATGCGATTGGCGTTTTGGATTTCTTCCGCGGATTTCTTATTCAGTCGGTAATAATATTGCAAATCGACCGGATTCCCCTTATCATCTTTCGTCGTCCAGCCGAACGTGATCGTATCTGCGTTCGTATTTGACGGCGGCGTGGTTTCCAGCACCAATTCCAATCCCACTTTAATGGACACCTGGCATTCCGCCGGCGTGGGGTCGATATTTCCGATGGAATCCCGCATTTTAATCCGCAGCGTATGCGCGCCATTGGAGAGATTGGAAAACATGTGCGACAATCCGGATGCAAATTCGGTCCACGGCTCGTCATCCAGCTGGGCGGAATACATTAATTTGTCCGGCGGATCCGTGTTATCGTCTCCCGTGAAGCGAACTTCCACCTGCCGGGCGTTCAATGCCACGCTCATCGGCGGCGCTTGTGTAATTTTCGTTTCCGGCGCGGATTTGAAGGTATTAAAGGTGAATTTGGACACGGGCGACTGAATGTTACCGGCCACATCCTGCGCGCGCACCTGAAATTCATACTCGTCATCCGGCGGCGTTTGAATCGTGGCGAAGGTTTCCGATTGCACCGTCGACCAGGGCTTATTCCCATACGTATATGAATACATCAGCCGGTCCACAGCGGAGATATTATCCTCTCCCTTCCAGCGAAACGTCACGGTCCGCTCAATCACATCCGGCGATTTTGGTTCAACGATTTCCGATGTTGGCGGGATATCATCCGTGCGCATGTAGGTTAACCAGCTTTCTTCTTCCTGTCCTGCCTCCCACATGACGTGGAACACCCCGTCGCTATAAGCGATACGCGGCAAGGAGCGGACATAATGGGGCGGAGAGAGCTGCAAATTTCCCACGCCTTCTTCACTGCGGAAATTGACGGGAATCTGCTGATAGGCTTGGCGCCGTATCCACGTGGAATATCGTTTGCCATCCACGATGAGCAGATCCATCAACATGCCCGGATCGAAATACTCCCGATCCTGAAAATACGGATTCCACGTTCTGCCATTATCTTTCGTTTCATAGGACCGTATGTCGGCATTTTCGTTTACGGTTAAAAAAATGCTGCCTTTGTAAGGACCAAACAGCGCGAAAATATGCGGAATCCTCTGGGCGAAGATATCGTGAATTTGTGTCTGGCTTGAAAACGAACTCATACCGGGATTGTAAAAGGAAGCATAAAAGTTCGAATGGACCTGTTTTCGGCGATCGATCAATTTGTCTTCGATCCTCGTCTCGAAAAGCGATTCCACCGATTCGGGGGAATAATTCGGGCGTTGCCCCATCGGAATATTTCCCAATGTTTCCGCCAGAGGCGTTTCCAGCCAGACCAGTAAAATCTGTTCGCCCACATGCAGCAAGCGGGGAGAAAAGGTATCATTTTTACTCTGGGTGATTTGTTTGGGATCGGACCAGGTTTTCCCCCGGTCGCTGCTTTCCGCGAAAAAGAGTTGAAAGGCAGTAAACTGATTGATTTGCACAAGGGATGGCCAAACAATCAGTAGTTTGGAATTGGTGAGCATAATGGCCGGGGCGCTGCACACCCGCAGATTCGGCGCGATATCCACCGGCGAGCTCCAGGTTTTTCCCCGGTCTTTCGAGTGAATCAGTTTAATGTTTCCTTGCCGATACGCCACGAATATTTCGTCGCCGTTCACGACGAGGGCCGGCATGGAAATACTCTCGACCACGCTGGTTTTGTCTCGCACGAGGTATTTTTCCTCGCACCATCCCTGCACTTGTCCCTGCGCCGGTGGAACTGCCATCATTCCGAAAAGGAGAGTTCCCATACAAATCATCATACCGTTACAAATATGAGAGCGTTTCATTCATAGTCTCCACTGTTCGATGAATTAGAATCTTTATTATAGAAACCGCCATGATCGACTGATCACAACGAATTATGAACATGTAACGCCGTCGTCTCGGCGGCATTGCGAATTGCCGGCAGGATGCCGTCGTACCATGTTCATGGAAACCTACAAACGGTCATCGTTACGGCGTAACCATACTAGCTTAGCCTCTTACGCCGTTTTCCCAAGATGAATCGTCATTCCAAATCATGATACTTTTCTTCCATGAATATGGAAAAGGGCATGAAGCGGTCGTTTTTTCTCCACACAGAATAGTATAAAAGTGATCAGTCGTCATTTTTTTCATCGACTTCATTTACTCGGCACAAATCGATCACAAGCCGTTCGGCGACCTGAAAGCGATCGGATTTGCCGCCTTTGGAGTCTTCATCGGCGCATCGCAGGAGCCGGATCCCATGTTGAAGCGCCTCGGCGGAAAATTTTCGACTTTTTTCCGTTGTTTTCGTCAATACGAATCCGCTGATCCCCGTTTTTTTCGACCATTCCTCTTTCGGCGCGTGTTCCATCGTCAACGATTTACAGATCAACATTCGGCGAAATGATGACGCCAGAACGGAAATTATTCCGATCGGTTCCTCTCCCTGCTCGAATTGTTGATACAATTTCTTTAGCGCCGATTCCGTTTCCTGTTTTGCCACTTCGTCAATCAGCCCCCACACTTGTTCTTCGTGGTTGGACCGTATCAGTCTCAGGCAATCCTCCAGGGTGATTTTCTCACCTTTCTGCGACCACGCCGACAGTTTTTCCAATTCCATCAGCGCGCTTGTCACATCATTTTTCACGCTGTCGATGAAATATTGAAACGCATCCGCCGTAAACGATAGATCCATCTCTTTGCATCGTCGAATCATCTCCTCACGGATTTGATTCACATCGGTCTTTTTTAATTCTTTAACGGCATCTTTTTCCAATGCATCGAGCAGTCGTTTGGGTAATTTTTTCGAATCGGCAAACAAAAGCAACGGCGTATCCCCGCGCGGATGGGTGATAAAATCGATGAGAGCGTCGAACTTGCTGTTTTTTTTGCCGCCCGATTCCTCTTCTTCGTCTTTTCCGAGTTTATCCAATTCTTTCAAAATTACGATTTTCTCGGTCGAAAAAAGAGAAAACGAAAGAACTTCCTCGATTGCCCGAGCGGTTTGGCCTTCCCCTGCATTGAAAATCATGCGATCCACATCCTGATCGCCATACAATTTTTTCTCGACGGCGGCAATCATTTTTTCTTTTTGCAGGTCATCCCCGTCGATAAACAAAACGACTTTTTTTTTCAATATCTCCCCTTTACTGATGTTCATGAAAATCCGCAATGGAAGTCTATCCTTACGGATCACCACCCTTCCAGCAGATAACTCATCACCGCATCCGCCAGTTTGAGAGAGACCTCATTGGACTGTGACTGAGTCGGCTCCGTGCTGAGCAGATACACGCCTCTCGTCGTAAATTCCTTATTCTCGACGAGTTTCGCTCCCGAAGCCGTATCCATTACGTCAACATTCAACGTGACCACAAGATTGAATCCCACCGCGCGATCCAAATCGGAATACGCCAACGGAAACACTTCGCCCACGGTGATGGTTCCCGTCAGTTCCACATCCGCCCGGTTTTTCGGCGAAACCCGCAGCCGTCCGTCGCGCCGGAAAACCTCGATCATGGTGTTGGTCAGGCGCTCCTCCAACGCGAATTGAAACGTTTCGTTCTTCAACACGGAAATATGAATGGTTCGATATTTTTCATCCAATATGCGGGGGGAATGCGCGCCGCAGGACAGAAATAAAGACAAACTGACGCAACTCAAGACGAAAAAATTAATTTTTGATTGGAACGATTGAGAAGTCTGTCGAATTCTGTATTCTTCGATATCCGGATAGGATGGTTTCGCAATAGCGAATGTTTCTCGACGTGATTCCTTGCCGGTTTTTGTTCTCATGATTTCATAATGCATGTTCCGCAGCCATGTCTTCATGTTAAGCGGTATTCTCGCCATTTTGAACAACCTCCAAAAGTACGCATATTCAAGTGGTTCCCATTTTCAAGCAATCAAACATTTATTTTGTTGATTTGTCAAATTCGACGGCAATTAGTGCATCTTTATTATCTGAATCCGGATTTTCAGGATTCCAGTTCTCGCGATAATCACGTAATGATCACAACCGGTCTAAATCGATAACCACCTGGTTCTACAACAATGAATGACTTGCCTAATTTTTCTTGCGTATACACTGACAATACTCTCTCCAATTCTTTATGTACGGAAACGAGAGTTGATGGTGTCACCCGAAGATAGATGATTCCTGCTCCTGATTTTTTTATGAAAACCAACGCTCCGAAATCACGGTCTCGAGTCACGAGAATACGATTTTGTTCTTGCGCCGCTTTGAGAATGGCTTCATCCGTCGCTTCTTGAAGTCCAATCTGAGAACATCGAATCACTTCATGACCCAAATCGCAGAGGAATGCTGCTGTTCTTTCATAAATATCCTGATCGAGTAGAAATCTCATGTTGATATCGCATGAATATGGATTTCTTCATTGGATATCAATGCAATGGCAAACCGAATGCAGGACCGAATATCCTCCTCCGTCAAATCCGGATAATAATCCCGGATGATTTCCGCAAATGAAAGTCCCTCTTGAACCAGTTCAAGGATAGATTGGACAGGGATGCGTGTCCCGGTAATACAGGGTTTTCCGAAATGGATTTGAGGATTGACAGTAATTCGGTTTTCCATTTTATACTCTCAGGAAACACATTTTATCATTCATTTTACTTATAAGGCCACCCCAAGGGAAGCAAACGGATATCTGATCAGGATTTGGCAAATATAATTGTCGCAGCAGCAAAAAATATGATTAAATGTTGATAATAGCACATAATGTGGTATTGGTCCACAATCTTCCACCATATATTGTGCAAACAGGATGTTCATACCCTGATTTTTGCCTTTTTGCCGGGCGTTTTTCATGGATTACGGGATGATTATAGTATTCGTTTTCATGAGAATCGTCCGATCATCTTATCCTACTCAACTTTTTCCAATGTTTTTTCACTCCCGATGTATTGGAGTTGGAAATTGTCGGTAACCCCTGTTTCTGTACAGGCGGAAAGATCGAATATTTCAATTCCAAAAAGTTTGCTTTCGGAATTATAATCAATGGTAACGGGGGTATTTGGAACTCGTTTGTTCCGTTTCACGATCCCTTTTTTACCGGTATCCTCCGCTAAAGTAACGTACAATGGATCCGCCTCATTATCGTATTTGATTTTCATTTGTGGATATTAAAACACGGCAATGATATGAAATATGTCATATCTTTCGTATTAACAACCGTATACGTTCTGGCTCCTATTTTACCATCGATTTCTCGTTTATGAGAGATCATTCCCCGTCGATGAGCGGAGAGTGGATGTCGCAGGATTGTCTCCACTTCTTTAAATACTAAAGTTTTCGACAATTTCCACATTCCAATCCTTATCAAAAAGCCCGCCCCATAACGGCTTTCCATCGCGGCCATATACCATGAAATCCCCCGTCACTTGTCCGCGAATGGAGTCGTAGGAGGAAACCACCGGTCGCAGAGCCTGCAATCCTTCCGCTGAAGCCGCCGTATATACCACCAGATAACGCTTCGGATTCTCCGGATTGGGGTAGATAAAGGCCAGCGCCTGATTGTTCGCAATACGCCGACCGGCAAATTCCAAATCATTACCATTTACTTTCAAAGGCAGATTCCGCAGGTGCTTATGCAAATAGGTGGAACCATTGATCGAAGCAAATAAGACGAGATTATTCTTCGCAATGTCATTCCGCGACAATTTCCCTTCCGGCAACACCTGCCAGCGGACATCCGCATTCCCGCCCGGCAGCGATTTTTCCACCGCCAACGTTCTCGCCATAACGATTTCTTTTTCTGATCCCGCTTCCCCGTATACATACACGTGTCGGGAATCCATCGCGGAATGAAGTCCCTTCATTCCCGCCAGTAATCTCCACTCAGGCTTCTCCGTTGTCATTTTCCATGCGCCATCCTCAAAAACACAACATAATTCGCTTTCAGGAGCCGTTCCTTGATAGACTTTTTGCCCATCAATTTGGATGAGAATCCGATCCGTCGTCGGTAAAACCACATTCTGCAACTGCAATGAAAGTCGCGCCACGTTGTCGGTCGTGATTTCGATCCCATTATCGTTCACTTCGGCCGTCACGCTCGCCATGAAGCGAATCTTTTGCGGTTCATCGACGGTAATCCAATACGCTATCCCGCCATACGGATTGCCGGTTTTGAAAATCACTTTTTTCGGATTCGGATCCCGTTTGAACTGCGAAAACCATTCGAAAATTCGGGCGTTTTCATACGCCGGAACCCATGCGGCGTGATCGACTCCCGCATACATTTCCAACGCGCTGTTATAACCCAATTTTTGCAACTTATCATGCAAATCCACCGAACCTTGCGGTGGAACGACCGGATCCTGATCCCCGTGCATGATTTTGACGGGCACATGCAGCAGGTTTTCGGCGATACCCAATGTCGAAGACAGCATTTCCAGGCGTTTTAAAAACTCCGGCTTATCATTGTTATAATCACGCCAGATTCGCGGATCGAAAAATCCGCACACCGGCGCCAGCGCGGCAAAGCGATCGGGATTTCGAAATCCCAATTTTCCCGTCCCCCCTCCTCCCATCGACAAACCGGTCAAATAGACGCGATCAGGATCGATGGAAAACAGGAACGATACTTCATCCATCACTTTCCATACATCCTCTTCGGCGAATCCTTCATACGACATCGTCTCGTAGCCGTTCGGCGCAACCACAAAATATGGCACATCGGGCAGTTTTGGCATTACTTTCTTTGCAGATGGATCGTCCTCCCCACGATTGTTCGACAATCCCAACACCCGCCGTAAGGCCAGGTGATGATTGGACCATGCGCCGTGCAGCATTACCACCAACGGCCAGGATTTTGTTTCCTCATAATTTTGGGGAACGTAAAGGGAATATAACTGCATCTCGCCGTTCATTTTCGAACGATAGCCTCGCAGTTGATATCCCGCTTTACTCTCCGAAGGCGTCGCTCCGCTTTCCAGTTCCTTTGTTTTCGCTTTCAAATAATCCAGTCGTTGCTTCAAATCCTTTACATGCGCCGCTCCGGCGCTTTTCATTCGTTCCCGCATATCTTCCGCAAACGCCAACGTTGCCCATGCTGCTCGCAGTGTGCGGGAATCGGACGGAGCGTTTTTCTCAATCGACTCAATTTTTCGAATTTCAGATTCCAACTGTTCGCAATAATCCGGCAAATTGGCTACTGTTTGATCCGCAACCGGACGCCAAACTCCATCCGTTTCTGCTTCCACCAATACTCGCAGTTCCCCTTCCTGCATTTCAGGGATTTCAACCGATTGCGAAATGACGGATGCTGTCTGATTGAAAGGGATTTGCAGGAGTATTTCTCCCTCTCGCGTGGTAAGAACCAATCGCAGACCGTCCACATCCATGAACTTCTGCACGGTTACGGCAATAGTATGTCCCTTGGTTAAAACAGAAGGTTCGACTTTCAGTTGTACGACTTTGCGATGAACTTTCGCGAGTTGGGCGTATGCAAATTCTTCGATCATAATCCCCGCCATCAGGAATGTGAAAAATGAGATCAATCCAAACCAAGAACACGTTCGAGTAGTTTTCATGGTGGTTCCTCTTTTCAAATAAAAAAATAATGAACCATGAACCTACACAAATAAAGGTTTATATGGGCGTTTTCCTCTCAATTCTCAAAAATGAGAATGCCATGATTGAAATGTTGGACGTTTCGCCTTATTATAACATTATCATCTTTTCTTTAGGCAAGGGTAGATTCAACGTGGCCTTTGCTGCTCTACCAATATGGTGTTTAAGTGGTGAGCCGCTTTAAAACCTGAAAACGAATTCGGATTGAATATACGGTGGAATCACCTGCCAATTTGAAACGGGATGGATTCGTACCCGTCTTTGATTGATGAGAGATGGCGTTATCATGCATCTTGTTCAAAAATGTATTCAAAATTCAGCCGGTTGGCAGGAAATGACGTAAACGGGAATGCCGGCTCTTTCTATCGTTTTATCATTCTAAAGATATGTGTTGGATGACTGTGCAATCATGACGGAAAAACATGCAAGCGGGGACGCTTGTTCCACCTTCTTTTTTTTCAATCGAAACAGGATGGTTTTGTTGTTGATACTCTTGCTGGCGTTTTGGCTGCGGGTGTTTGCCTTGTCGCAGGAATCGTATTGGTTCGATGAGGTGCACAGCATTCAAAAAGCACAGGCGGGCGGCGTCCGGGCAATTTGGGAAGCGTTGCGGGGAGACGTGCATCCGCCGTTTTATTTTTGGCTGCTGTCCTGGTGGCTGCAATGGTTTGGCGCGGGAGAATTCGGGGCGCGATTTTTGTCGGTTTTATGTGGAGTGGGATCGATCGCGGCGTTGTACGCGTGGGGGAGGGAACTGCATCTGCCGCGGCGGGCATGTCTTATCGCGATTTTTTTGCTGGCGATCAGTCCTCATGCGATTTGGTATTCGCAGCAGGCGCGGATGTATGCGTTGCTGGTTTTTCTCGGCGTTTAGTATTTCGCGCTGAGCGCGCGGATGTTTGCCTGGCCGTGGAAAACGGCGCCGATGCGCGGCCGCGCGGGATGGCGTTTGAGCGTGATTTACTTTTTTTGGTTATTGACAGGCGTATTGGTTTTGTGGACGCACTATTTCGGATTGTTTATCCTTGTCGCCGGCGTGATTTGGGGGATGTTCGTCTATGGCCGAATTTATTTGTGTATGAATTCGTATAATTTAAAAGGAAAACAACGGATTCTCTCTACTCGCGCCAGGTCCTTTGCGCTCGTATTTCTATTAACCTGTTTTATTTGGGCGTTGAGTTTCTTTCCGTTGCTCTTTCAACTGACCGATCGACTGGAGACGGGATTCGGATTCAGTTGGATTTGGGGGCTCTATAGGATCACGTGGAAAACACCAATTGAAGTGCTGTCCAATCTGCTATCCGCGCCGCGAATTATTGTCGGCGTACCTTTTTTGCAGGGACTTGCCGTGATCGGATTTTTGGTATTGCTGGCGGCGCATTATAAAACAGCGGCAGGATGGATGCGGCGCGGATGGATTTCGCGTCTGTTGCTCAATCGGTCGGTTCCGTTGGTCGTTGTATTCACGTTGCTGGCTCTTCCTATTGTCGTCTCGTTGTGGAAAGTGATTATTTTGGGGGGGATTCGATATCTCACGATTGCCGTTCCGGCGCTTTGCCTGGCGGCGGGGCAGGGCGTGGATTATTGGCTCCGCGGCGGACGCCGGCAGCGATGGGCGGCGTTTGTGGCGTTGCTTCCCTTGCTTGTATTTCAAATAACCTATCTTTTTATTTATTATAGTGAACGGGAGCCGCCGCTGTGGCGGGAAGGAATGGCATACGTGACGGAGCAGCGGCAGTCCGGCGACGCTTTGATCGCCGTTCCGGCGCTTTCGAAACCGGTTTGTGATTTTTATAATCAGAGCAAGATGCCCACCTACTATTTCGAAGATTTCATGGCAACGCTTCCACCTCCGCCGCGAGTATGGATTGTTACCACGGAGCCGCCGTATGTATGGGTGGAACATGGGTTACACGCCGCCGGATGGCGGTTGGTGGATGCGATGGAAGAAAAATCGCCGCGTCATGGCGCCATGATTCGCGCCACCTGCATGGAATGGGCTTCGTCGGATATGTCAGCGCCGGCGGGGATGATGATTCCGCCGGGAACGATCCTGGAAAAGGCGTTCAGCCTTCACGATTACGTTTATGCGCCTTACGGCAAGGTGAGCATTGCGCCGGATTCGCGCCATCGGGCTGAGATTTCCGCTGCGGGCGCAGTGAAATTGCTGCCGCAGGCGGGGGATGTTACCTTTCACATCGAGGATCGTGGGACATTGCAACGATTGACAGTGAAAGTACACATCGGTAATCGGATCGGTAACGCGCCGGTGATCGATACAAACAATCGGATTGAGAGAAGTGAGCCATTGAATCCTTTTCTGAATGGATTGGCGGCGGGGGAGTCGGTGGAATCGGTTCGAAATCTCGTCTTTGCAGGGATCAAGAATTCTGATTTTCTTCATGCCGGCATCGGCGCAGCGTCTGTCCATGCGAATCCGCGAGCGGGTGGATTGCGCATTCGCGCCGCCACACACATCCGCTCGGCGACGGGCGACGAAGCGGTTTCGATTGCTCACGACGGATTGATTGCGGAATTGAAGAAAGACGGATCGTATCGATTGCGGGTGGAATCCCGCTTGTCTCAACCTTATTACGTGACGTTTCAACATACCGCGCATCTCGTGGTTGCTCCGGCGACGCCGATTTCAATGCAATCGCCTGCCATTTTTCCCGTTGCGGAAATGCCGGCTGCTCAAATCGATTATGCGAGCGATACGTTGACACTGCTGGTAAAACCGGGACAGGGAAATTTGTTGATTTTCCCGCCGATCGAAACGGAGGAATCGGTCACGATTTCCGCGAATTATCTGGCTTCGCGGAGCAATGGCGTTCAAATTGCGGTTTTGGGATTCAATTCTCGTGATGGCGCGGTTGAGGGAATGAGCGGGGAATTCGGTTATTTTCTTCTCAGCGGTTATGGCCTGGCGCCCAATCAAACGAAAATTATGACGACGAATTATCGAGCGCCGGACGGATACGTGCTGCCTGCGGTGCAGGTCGTCAACAGCGGCAATGCCGAGGCGACGGTGTGTATCAGCGACATGCGCGTGATTTTCGCTCCACCGTTGCCTGATCTGGCTTTGAATCCGAATAGGAAGGTTTCTTTGACGCCGGATGGGCATCTTTCCGTGTTGGATTTGATCACGCAGAAAAAATATACGGTCGCGCCGGAAGGCATTGTGCATGAGGCCGTGACCGGATTTCGCCTCCTGAATGACGCCGGAACGACGAACGGCCATGTTCGCGCCTCGATCCACAATCGCGCGCTGGCGGTTCGGGGGGCGGGGAGCGTCAGTTTAAAGGCGATAGGGTCGGATAACGCCGACAAGGCCAATGTGTGCCTGATCGGCGACGCCGAACGCGGAACATTCGTCACGGAAGCGGCGGTCCAACGGCGAAACGGCGAGGAGGGCATGTTCGCATTGGTTACCGCATCCGTCGATGGTTATTGCAACTCCGGATTGCATATTCGAACCGATCGCATTCCATTGGACGATTGGCATGTGGTTGAATGTAGCGGAATTATGCCGCGGAATCAAACCGTTTGGGTGGTCGCGCAGGTTGCAGGAGGGGAAACGGAGATTCTGGTCGACGATGTTTGTTTGCGGCAAGTGGGGGATGAGGAGGGGCAATTCGATGTGCGGCTGGCGGATTGGAAGTAGAGTTACGAGTTGTTTTTGTCTTCGATTTCAGCCGGTTCGTTCAATTTTGTAAATACCATTCTGCCGGCGGAGGTTTGGAGAATGGATACGACTGTCACCTCCACCTGTTTGCCCAATAATTTTTTACCGTTTTCGATGACGATCATGGTTCCATCGTCCAAATACGCGATCCCCTGTTTGGCTTCTTTGCCTTCCCGGAGAATTTGGACTTGCAGGTTTTCACCGGGAAGAACGACCATTTTGACCGATTGCGCCAATTGATTGATGTTCATGACGGATAGTTCGTCGATTTCCGCCACTTTATGCAGGTTAAAGTCCATCGTGACAATGGAGCCGTCATATTTTTTCGCCAACGCCAATAATTTTTTATCCACGCCGTCTTCGTCCGAAAAATCGACTTCCAGAATCTCGACTTCGCAACGGGTGGAACTTTGCAGGCGTTTGGAAATATCGAGGCCGCGGCGTCCCTTGGAACGTTTCAGGTGATTTTGCGAATCCGATAACGTTTGCAATTCGTTGATGACGAAGGAGGGAATCACGATCAGCCCTTCCAAAAAGCCGACGTCGGCAATTTCGACGATGCGTCCGTCTATCAATACGCTGGTGTCAAGAATCTTGCATCCATACAGGCGATCCTCGCTGCGGGCCAGCAGCTTGGTGGCGGAAAAATCGAAACGGTGTGCATAACGAAGGGCGATGACCATCCCGAAATAGCCGAGAAACAGATGAAGACCCAATCGCGTTACGATTTTTGTTTCCTGCGGCAGGCTTTCCGGCAGAGCGAGTTGAATCAGCGCGGAGGTCGAGAGGCCGCAGATCAGGCCGAAGAGGCCGACGAACAATTCCTGCGGGAAAGCGTAGCGAATGCAACTTTCGATGAAAACCAACACAAACGCCACCAACATGCCGCAAAGAGAATAATAAATGAGATCTTCCTGTTGGATGTGCGGATTGATCGTTTGCGCCCATTTGTGTACGAGAAAAGTGGTTAATATAATGAAAAGCAGCCGAACGACTCGTAAAAATGGAACACCGTTTTCTGCGCCGGTTTGTTTTTTTGCTTTCATGGTTCAAAGAGGGTTGTTTTGACCTCTTCCACGGAACGCGCCTGTATAATGGTTTCGACCGGGATTCCCTGCCGGATCAGTTCGCGCGCATTGCCCTCGGGAATCACGCCGTGATGATAACCGAGTTGCCGGGCTTCGGCAAGCCGCTGTTCGCTTCCGCGCACGGCCCGCACTTCGCCGGACAAACCGATTTCTCCAAATAGAATATACTGCGGGGGAAGAGGGATGTCAAAAAAACTGGACAGGATTGCCGTCGCGATGCCCAGGTCGCCCGCCGGTTCGTCGATGGAGATGCCGCCCGTCACATTGACGAAAATATCTCTCGCGCCCAATGGCAAATGCAGGCGTTTTTCCAGCACCGCCAAAATCATGGCGAGACGATTCCCGTCGACGCCGGTTACGGTGCGTCGGGGAAATCCATAGCCGTGAAACGGAGCGACCAACGCCTGCACTTCGATGAGCAATGGACGATTTCCTTCCAACGTCACCGTGACGACCGATCCGGCGGGGCGGCGTCCCCCCGCGCCGGCGAACGCGCCGGCGGGATTCGGCACTTCCTGCAGGCCGGCGCTCGTCATTTCGAAAATGCCGATTTCATAGGTGGAGCCGAACCGATTTTTCGCGCCTCGCAGCAGGCGATAATTTTGATGGCGGTCGCCTTCGAAATAAAGAACGACGTCGACCAGGTGTTCGAGAATGCGCGGGCCGGCGATGTTTCCTTCTTTGGTGACGTGACCGACGAGAATGATGGGCGTATCGGTTTCCTTTGCCAGGCGAATCAGCAGAGCGGCGCAGTCGCGGACCTGGCCCACGCTGCCGGGAGCGGATCCCAGCTCGGACCAGACCGTGGTTTGGATGGAATCGACAATGGCCAAATACGGATGGAGAGAACGGATCCATGCGATCATTTCATCTACCAGCGTTTCCGGTTTGATAAACAATTCTGCGGAACAGGCTTGTAAACGTTGGGCTCTCAATTTGATTTGTGCGGGAGATTCCTCGCCGCTGAGATAGAGTACGCGTCCGTATTCCTGCGCGATTTTGTCGGCGACTTGCAGGAGAAGGGTGGATTTGCCGATGCCCGGTTCTCCTCCCAAAAGAATGGCGGCGCCGGGCAATATTCCGCCGCCCAACACCCGGTTTACTTCGGTGATGCCGCAGGAATAACGCGCCGCGTCGGAAATGGCGATGTCCGGCAGGGATAACGGTTCTTCGCGACGAGCGGCTGTCGAACGAACCGCCTGATCGCGAATCGTGGCGGGACGAACCGTTTCTTCCGCCGCCGTATTCCACTCGTTGCATTGCGGGCAGCGGCCGAACCATTTGCTTTGCTGATGGCCGCAGGAGGTGCAGGCATACATCGATTTATTTTTCACGAATTTGAACCGTTTCGGCGAAACCGGATCGTTTGCTAGAAATGTACTTTCAGTCCGGCGTTCGCGTATTGATGATCAGTAAGGTCCTGGATTCCGCCGATGAGTGAAATCCCGTTCCACAAAAGAATTTCCGTGTAAGCGTCCAGGCGCTCGGCATTGCGGTGCGTCAATCCGATTCCTTCCACGCCCACCAGCCAACGATCGAAAATCTGCCAGTCGAGTCCTACCCCGATTTCCGATTCGATCACGCCGCCGTGGAGCGAAAGCGGGCCGAACCAGTATCCGATTTGCGCCTCGAGATCGTTGGCCGTTCCCAGACTGTTGCCTCCCGCGTAGATATAGAGTTCATCGGAAATGCGAAACTGAAGCCCCATATCGGCGCGGATGGAGTTGTCATCCCGATCAAACCGTGGACTGTCAGGGAAATAACGTAGTTCGGCGGAAAACCGGATTCGCTCGGGAATGCCGGAGACGCTGTTCAACAAGCCGGACGTTTCCTTGACCGTTTGTTTTGTGATTTCCGCCATTTCCGGATCATAAATCAGGCTATGAACCAATCCGTTTTCCTGCTCGATATGCTGCAGCATGGTATCGACCCGTTCGGATGCGGATTTTGCCTTTTCCGTCAGTTGTGTGATATTGTCCATGATGCTTTTGACGTTGGGTTGGCTCTCGTCCACCATGCCGTCGATTTTCGCCATCAGTTGGTTCGCGCGCCGGATCGAATCGTTGAGATGAACGGAAAACTCCTTGAGTTGACCGCTCATCTGTTTGACATCGTCGACCAGATGCTCGCGGATTTCACTCGATACGACAGAAATATTTTCAAATGTGTCCGTAATCGTTTTTTTGTTGTTGTCGAGAAGGTCGCGCGCATCGGAAATGAACAGTTCGGCGGTGGCGAGCGTGGAATTCAAATTGGCGGAAGCGGCGGCCAGATTGGTGATGATCGATTTGAACGTCTCCTGTTCTCCGCCCAGAATCAGATTGAGATCCTCGGAAAACTGCTCGAGATTGGCGATGAGTTTGGAGATGTTTTCCTGCAACAGCGGATCTCCAATCAGCTGATTGAACGCCAGAATCGTGTCGCGCACATCGTCGGTTAACGTGAGAGCTTTTTCCATCACCTGTTCGAGTTCGAGAGGTCCTCTCCCTTCGATGCGGGTATCATGAGTGGCCGCCGGTCCGACGCCGAAACTGATTTCGATGTATTTTTCTCCCATCATCCCCAACGTTTGAATGGAGGCTTTGGAATCCGTGGAAATGATGGCTTCGTCAGAAACGAACACTTCGACAACGATTTCCGTGACGGGAGTGGGCATGCGAATGGTTTCCAACGAGATGCGCTTCACCTCGCCTACGTCGAATCCTGCCTGCTTGACCGGCGCGCCCGGTTCGAGCGTTCCGATATTGCGGAAATAGAGGCGAAACTCCTTTTGCCCGCGGGAGAAAAAGAGAGCGCCCATATTGATCGTGAAGAAGAGAAACACCGCAAAAACGATCAGAACGAATAATCCCAATTTGGCTTCTTTGCTCATTATGTTGTTCCCGTTTCGGTCGAAAGCTTGCTGATTTTTATAAATTGGAAAGGGGACCTGTCGATTTCCCTTGAATAAATTGTTGAATGATTTCGTTGTCTGTCGTTCGAACCTCATCCGGCGAGCCGGTATAAATGATGCGCCCTTCCAACAGCATGGAAAATTTCGAGGCGATTTTGAAGGCGCTGACCATGTCGTGCGTAATCACAACCGACGTTACGTTCAATTGTTGCGACAAACTGATGATCAAATCATTGATCGCATCCGAGGTGATGGGATCGAGGCCGGTCGTCGGTTCGTCATATAAGATGATCTTCGGTTTTTGAATGATGGCTCGCGCCAATCCCACTCGTTTTCGCATACCGCCGGAGAGTTCGGAGGGCATTTTCTCTAAAATGTCGCCCAATCGCACCAGGCGCAGTACATCCAAAACCTGTTCGCGAATCTCGTCTTCCGAAAATTGTTTTTCCTCGAACAGCGCGAATCCGACATTCTTCAATACGTTCAACGAATCGAATAACGCCGCGTTTTGAAAAAGATAACCGATTTTTTTTCGAGTGGAATCCAATTCCGTTTCGCTGAGTTGAGAAATTTCTTCGCCTTCGATATACACGCGGCCGCGGTCGGGTTGAAAAAGCCGGCAGATGTGTTTGATGAGAACGCTTTTCCCCTCGCCGCTGCGACCGATAATCACGCGGGTTTCCCCCTCTTCAATGGCAAGGTTTGCCCCGTTGAGAATTTGCTTCCCGCCGAGTCTTTTATAGAGATCCTCCAGACGAATCATGGCATCGCCGCGGCTTTGCGTCGATTGTGTGGATGGTTGATCCGCCGTAACGGATTCATTCAGGGAAGCAACTGTATGATCCATGATGTCAGGAAGAAATTCGCAATTAAAATCAATATGGAAGCCATGACGACGGACTGCGTTGTCGCTTCACCCACGCCTTGCGCTCCGAATCCGGTTTCAAATCCTTTGTGGCAACCGACAATGGCGACGATCATGCCGAAAAAGAATGTTTTAAAAACGCCGCCAAGATAATCATTCAAGGCGAGCCATTTCCAAATGTTCGTGATATAAAGGCCCGGCGTGATGTTCAAAAGAAAAACGCCCACGATAAATCCACCGCCGATCCCCATCGCGATGGCCAGAATGGTCAGCATGGGAAACATGAAGGTGGCGGCGATAAACCGAGGAACGACAAGATAACTGACGGGATTCGTGCCCAACGTTTTCAGCGCGTCGATTTGTTCGGTGACCTTCATCGTTCCGATTTCAGCGGCGATACCGGCCGCCACGCGACCCGCCAGGACAACCGAGGTCAACACCGGTCCGATTTCACGCGCAAAACTGATGGCGGAAATTCCGCTGGAATAGATTTTCATACCCAACGGCTTGAGTTGCACGCCGGTTTGCAGCACTAGCACCATCCCTGTGAACGTGGCGGTCAACAGGGCGATGGGAATAGACATCACGCCGATGCTGACCATTTGTTCGACGATCAAACGAAGACGAAACGGGCGTTGAAAGCACATCGACACGGTCTCTAAAAACAATTGCGCTAATCGTCCGGCGATTTCAAGAAAATCCACGGTGCGGCGACCGATGCGATATAGAAAGGTTTCCGTTTCTTGGATGATTATGTTGGGACCGGCAGGTTTCATTTTATACCATCTTCTATTTCGACTCAGGGATTCAATTTGTCAGGCAAGTGAATTCAATCCTATCGAACTTCTATGTAGAATAGAAGCAGGAATGATTGTTGTCAAGTGTATTGTTCATATATCAATTAAGCCCAATGAAATCCAATTGATATTGCTTAATCCACACATTCTACGCGCGAACAGTTTTATCAGCTTCTTCGGCTTTTTGTGCGTCCACGTACTTGATCGCGGAAATCGCGGCGGTCGCGCCGTCGCCGGCGGAGCTGACCATTTGCCGAGCGGCGGCGCTGCGGCAATCGCCGCAGGCAAAGATGCCGGGGACGGAGGTTCGCATCGACAGGTCCACTTGGATGAGATCGTGTTCATCCAGTTCCAATAGATTTTTCACCAGCTTTGTATTGGGGATATGGCCGACGAAAATGAAGACGCCATGGATGGGATGCTCGCGGAGTTCCCCCGTTTTTACATTTTTTAAGATCACGTGTTTGATCGCGCCGTTGCTGACGATTTCGGTGATCACCGTATCCCAGATAAATTTAATTTTTTTATTGTCAAACGCGCGCTGCTGTAGAATTTTGGTTGCCCGCAGTTCATCGCGACGATGCACGATCGTCACGGTGTTGGCGAAACGAGTGAGAAAAATCCCTTCTTCCACCGCCGCATCGCCGCCGCCGGCGACGATGACATCTTTTCCACGAAAGAAGAAACCGTCGCAGGTGGCGCAATACGAAACGCCGGTTCCGACATTTTTCTCTTCGCCGGGAACATTCAATTTGCGGGGATCGGCGCCCATCGCGCAAATAATCGATCGGGTTTCCAATTCCTCCTTATCCATTACGACGATAAAACCGTTGCCGTTTTTCCGGATTTCCTTCACTGTGCCGTTGACCACTTTCGCGCCAAATTTTTCGGCTTGTTTTTGAAACGCTTCAGCCAAATTCGGGCCGGAATCGCCGTCGGGAAAGCCGGGATAATTTTCCACTAATTCGGTCATGGCAATCTGGCCGCCGGATGGCCCTTTTTCGATGACCAATGTGTCTAATTGGCCGCGAGACGTATAAATGGCCGCAGACAATCCCGCCGGACCTGCGCCGATAATGATTGTGTCATACATGGTTTGCTCCATTTGCATTTTTATTTCACCTTCAATAAAAAATAACCGCATTTTGAACTGACAAATCAACCGGCGGCGATCCTGCCTTTCCACATGCGCGTATTTCTACCACAGTCCCAACCGGTTATTTGTTTCAATTCATTGTACGCATGATCGGACAAAACGGAACGCACATCTTCAACATATTCGGCAAGTGTAGACAAGCCATTGGAACCTCCGCAACGCGCCAACGTTGTTGCGATTACAAGTTCAAGATAGGCGCTTGCATAGTTTTGCCGGTTTTCGCTGTCTTTTTTGGCGACATAGCCATTGAGATATGGTTTTTTCTGCAATGTAGTTAACGCAGGAATCGCCGCTGCGTCTGCGAAACGTTCGAGTGTGAAACACAACGAAATGATGCGATCGTAATTGGGTGCGCGACGCCAATGCAATCGCGGATTGGCTTGCAGTGGTCCGCCCGCGTCTGTGTTTGCGGTGATGTCACAAAGTAAATCCAAAGACCGCCGATCTTTCACGAGTCCGAGAAGAATGATGAGTTGGTTGACACGCCAATACGCGCTCGGTGTTCCGAGAAAACCACCGCGCGGCCGCTGGCTGGAATCGATTTCGCTGCTTTGCGGCTGATCTTTCAACTGATCCAGTTCTTGAAGAATGATATCCACGCCTTTGGGGGAGCCAAACCAGGCGAGCGCCATGGCCAGGTATAGCCGATTCTCAATGGCATCGCTGGAAAATGCTTTTTCGAGAAGAGGGACGATTTCGTTTTGGGGGACGCAAAGAGAAAGGAGCAACGCTTCTTCATCCCTTTGCTTTAAACGTGAAATGAGTTGCGAAGGGAGCGGCAAAGCTTCCAACCCCTCTCCGATGTCTTCCTTTTGGATGATTCCTTTTTCGATCAATTTTGTCTGAATATCTTTGATATTGATGGTTTTGCACGAGGTTTTATTGATAACCGCCGACGCGGCGGCCAGGCCGATGGCGTACCCCATATTTTGCAGATCGGCTTGCATGCGCATGAAGCAAAACGCGTCCGCCGTCGCCGAGAACGCCTTGCCGATCACAAGCAGCTGATCCACGCCTTTCGGCAGGCAGACGCGGTAGGGGATGCGCACGATTTTTTCGTCGCGATGATAGGGGATATATCCCATACGGGCGAGCAGAGAGGTCTGCAGCCCATGTTGGTCGTAATCGGTCTTGCCGATGGCGATGGTATCGGGAAAACGCCGTTTCGTGAACACGTCCGCTTCGTTGAATTGATACTCGCCGTCGATGTGCCGCGATTCACGAACGCTAAGAAAAGGCGAAAAATCATACACACTGCCGTTCTCGTGCCCGATCGCTATTCCTCTCGCGGTATCGATCGCGTTGGTGATATCCACGACTCCCAAATCCAGATTGACGCCGACGAGTTGTTTGTTGATTTTCGAGTCGCATTGATTGAACGTCTGCACGTTGCCGCCGCGCGGATCGCCGACGAAATACTGCACTCCCGCCCACACGGCAAGGTCGCCATCGCCGGTGGCGTCAATGGTTACGTTGGATCGAATCACGACAAGACCGTCCGGCGTTGCCGCAATCACCCCTTTCACCGTGTGATCCTCTACGATGGTTCCAATGGCGCGCGTTTGAAAATGGATTCTTCCGCCCTGATTCACGATTGCATCGAAATAGGTCATCATTTTCGCTTCGATGTTCCAATCGGGCAAGTCAAACGGCGTGCTGATCCGCTTCGTCATTGCCGCGACTTTTTCATCCAGCTCTTTTGTAAAGCCGCCGTGATAACCGTGGTAATAACGATTGATCCCACCCAACGTGCCGGTTCCGCCCAAACCGGAAAACGGTTCGATCACGATCACATTCTCGATGGATTGGCTTGCTGCGATGGCGGCGGATGCGCCAGCCGTGCCGCCGCCGACGATGAGCACATTGCATTTCTCAAATTGTGGAAACATATGGGGCGATGGCGGCGGTAGAGAATAAAAATTCAATTGAAACCGATGATCGTATTGTTTTTCAGGATGCAAAGAGTCGAAAGGAATTTGTATTTTATTTGTAGTAAAAAGTAGCGGTTGATTTTCATCTCGTGAAGATTGTTCTCTTCGTTTGGAATGTACCGCGGCCATGATTCGACTTGTGGTGGAATCGATAAGTGAATAGGAATTATCCTCGATTGCATTAACGGGTGGGAAATGGGGAGGAATAACAAACAAATTCTTTATGGTTTCCACTTCCTGCGTGTCGGGAGAGAGTGTCTCGATCGTATTGAGATAAGGAATGGATAACTCCGCGGACGCTTGCAGCAACACCGCGTTTTGAAACGCCGGAACTCCTGTTTTTAGATATTCACAAAGAAGAATCGATTTCTGGCGCGCCTCGATTTCCCATTCCATACGCCGCCGAAAATCGAGTGGCTGTGTTTGCAGGGGAAACTGAAATTCCGCATAAATATGATTTTTGTCGAGATGGCCGCGGTGGATTATGATTTGATTTCCGATCAATCCGAATGTTTCAGGCGCGGAAATGACGCGGGGAATTTTTTCCGACACGGAGGTGAATTCAAGAACGCGTTTTGCCGAGGCGTCGAGAACGTTCGTCGTAACCGTCAAGCCGGACATGCGTGCAACGGCGCAATTGTCAGTGGCATCGATGACGATACGAGCCGGAATGGCCTGTAAACCGCTTTTGTTGGCGACAACGACGCCCGCAATCTCATTTTTGTGATGAAGCGCACCCACCACTTGCGACATGAACAGAACATGAACTCCCGCATCCATTACGGTTTTGAGCAAATTTTTCTTTACCATACCGATTCGGAGAGGGATTTCATCGTTCCCGCTGGATGTTGGCGTTTCTTCGTCATTAAAAAGAATCAAACGCAGATCATGTCCAAGATTCGTAAGCGCGTTGGCGGGAATCCACGGACGCAAAGCCGCAGTCATTTCATGTCCGAGAAAAGTTCGTGATTCAACGAGAAGCGTTTTCGCGCCATCCCGTGCGGCGGCGAATGCGGCCAGGCAGCCGGCGAAACCGCCGCCCACGACAAGAATATCCACATCCTCCACGGCCGGATTGGCTGTTTCGTCTGCTTTTGCATGGTGAATCAGCTGAATCGCCGGCCCCACCATCAAAAGACTTTCCATAAACTCGCGCCGTTTCATTCGACTCTCCTTCTCGTGTTTTCGTTTTCTCTTGGATATTCCATTATAACGTAATCTGAGCGGCTTTTAATCATCTGTAAAGGAGAATGAATCTGTGGTGCGGACCTCTGGGCTGCACATGCAGGCCGAAAGCCTGTATTTACCCAAAATGGATATCCTCCGTCTCTGCGGTATTTCCCAAAAGCCGGGAAGGATGCCGGCGCTACATTTTTATAGAAAATTACACTAAACTCCCCTATATTTTCACAAACCGTGTTTTGCGATGAAAGGATGCGATTTTATGGATTACAAAAAACCGGGAAAAGAGACTCCGATTCATCGAACGAATCGGGAGTTTACGGTTTCTGCCATTTTGTTGGGGATCATCCTCGCAGTAGTAATGGGCGCGGCGAATGTGTATTTGGGGCTGCGCGCGGGCATGACGGTTTCCGCCTCCATCCCCGCGGCGGTCATCGCGATGGGAATCTATCGCATCCTTCTCGGCCGGCACTCGCTGCTGGAATCGAATATGGTTCAGACCGGCGCGTCGGCGGGAGAGTCGTTGGCGGCGGGGATTATTTTCACCATGCCGGCTATGATTCTCGCCGGTTTGTGGGAGCATTTCGATTTTTGGACCACGACGATCATTGCGTTCGCCGGCGGCTTGTTGGGAGTTTTATTCATGATTCCCATGCGCCGGGTATTTGTTATCGACAGTCCGGAGTTGAAATATCCGGAAGGAGTGGCCTGCGCGGAAGTCCTGCGCGTGGGTGAAATTTCCACGAATGCGGGTGCGGAAACCTCATCCGGCGCAACGTTGGTTTTTCAAGGCTTGTCTGTGGGGGCTCTTTTCAAGGTGTGTTCGTCGTATTTGGGCTTGTGGAAAGACGCCGTCGAATGGTCTTTTTACAAGGCAACGCATGTCTTTTATTTCGGCAGCGATATATCGCCCGTGCTGGTTGCCGTAGGGGTGGTGGTGGGATTGCCGGTTTCGGTTCAAATCTTTTTGGGCGGAGCGATTGCCTGGCTCCTGATCATCCCGTTCATGGCCGCCGATCCCCAGGCCGGTCCGGCGTTGGACGAAGCCTGGCGGTTGTGGTCGACGCAAGTCCGCTACATCGGCGTGGGCGCCATGATCGTCGGCGGGGTCGCATCGATTTGGAAAGTGCGCAATGGCCTAATCACCGCCGTAGCGGAAATGTCCACCCAATTTCGTCTCAAACGAGAGGATGACAACCGCAACGATCGGTCGATAGATATCAGCGGAGCGTCCATTCTCTCGCTGATGCTGCTTTGCATCATCCTGATTTTCGGCGTGTATTTTATTTTATTGCATAAAGAAGTCGGGATTACGGCGCTGATCACCGTCATCATGTTCGTCATGGCTTTTTTCTTTACCGCCGTAGCGAGTTACATTGTCGGATTGGTCGGCAATTCCAACAGCCCGGTTTCCGGCATGACGATCTCGACGATTCTGTTGACGGCCGCGATGATTTACATTTTCGGATATGGCGGAACGGACGGCATGATCGCTACGCTGGGAGTGGCGGGCGTCGTTTGTTGCGTCGCCTGCACATCCGGCGACGTTTGTAACGATTTAAAAACGGGTTATATCGTGGGCGCATCGCCGCGCAATCAACAGCGTATGCAGATTCTCGGCGTGCTGGCCGCGGCGTTCGTCATGGCGCCGGTCATGACGGTGTTGCATGAAGGTTCGATCAATAACGGAACCGGCGGCATCGGCGGGCGGGAACTCGCCGCGCCGCAGGCTGTGCTGTTTTCGTCGCTGGTCAAAGGATTTTTCGGCGACGGTCATCTGCCATGGGATATGGTCATGTGGGGCGTATATATCGGCGTTCTGCTTCTCCTGCTTGATGGAATATTGCGCATGATGGGATCTCAATTTCGCCTGTACGTCATGCCGGTGGCGATCGGAATTTATTTGCCACTCGGTCTTGCCGTTCCCATTTTCGCCGGAGGAATCCTGCATACGTTTTTGAAAGGAAAAACCGAATCGGAAACGCCGAAGGCGCAAAAACGGGGAATTCTCATTGCCTCGGGTCTGATTGCCGGCGAATCGTTGGTCGGCGTGATGCTGGGCTTTCTGGCGTATATGAATTACACCTCGCAATCGTGGGGTGAACATCTTGGCGTCATCGATTACGATAGCGTCGCGGTCACAGCGCTGCTGCTGGTGATGATATGGCTCTATCGAAAATCAGTGAAAACGGCTTAACTGTTCATTCAATTGGTGATTCGATATCGATTGTTTTTTACGGGTAGAGCAGGCGTCCCCGCCTGTATTTTCCGTGCAAGCGGGACGCTTGCTTTACCCTGATCAATCACATGTTGACTATTTTTTATAGGGTGGAGAACCATGATACGCTTCGTTACCTTAAGTGTGATTATTATTCTTAATGCAAACTGGACCACTGCAGATGAAGCGGAAAAATGGATTAGCGATTGGAATCCATATGCGCAACGGCAGGCGCTGGCGCCGAATCTGCAAGTCAACGAAAATACAAATTCCTTGCTCATAAAAAGCAAAGGCCATTTTCGCAGCAACGGCGCGTGGCAAAAATCGTTTCCGGTTCGCGAACAAGAATTTTATAAAATACATGCGGAATATATCTGCCAGGACGTCGAATTGCCCCGCCGTTCGATTCTCGTCAGAGTGGATTGGCGGAACGCGGAAGGAAAACGGGTGAGCCAGCCGGAATATCCTCGCACCCGACAAGAAACGAATGATGGTCATGGTCTGATTGAAGGGATTTATCCCGCTCCGGAAGGGTCGGCAACCGCTCTCATCGAACTGATCTTTCGTTGGAGCGAAACCGGAAGCGTGGAGTGGACCAACGTCGATTGGCGACAATCCGAACCGCCGAAACCACGGCTCGTGAAAATGGCGACAGTGAATTTTCGACCGCAAAAGACCAGCGGCCCGGAAGAAAATTTGAAACAGTTCGCCGTATCTGTGCGTGAAGCGGGCGAACAGAAAGCGGATATTGTCTGCCTGCCGGAAGGCGTCACCGTCGTCGGGACCGGCAAAACCTATTTGGATGTGGCGGAATCTGTTCCGGGAAGAAGCACGGAGTTTCTGGGGGAACTAGCCAGCCGATATTCCATGTACATCGTCGCCGGAATTTACGAACAGGATGAAGAAACGGTCTATAACACCGCTGTGCTGATTGACCGGCAGGGAAAAGTTGTGGGAAAATACCGAAAAACAACTCTTCCACGTGAAGAGATCGAAGGCGGCATTACTCCCGGTGATTCCTTCCCCGTTTTCGCAACCGATTTCGGCAAAGTGGGAATGATGATCTGCTGGGATGTTTTTTTTCCCGAACCGGCGCGTCGATTGGCGTATCACGGCGCGGAAATCATTTTCATGCCGATTTGGGGCGGCAACGAAAATCTGTTTGTCGCGCGCGCCATTGAAAATCAAATTTATCTGGTTTCATCCAGCTACAGCGCGCGCACCGGCATTTGGGATCGGGAAGGGAAGATTGTCGCCGAAGCCAAAGAAGTCGGAAGTGTGGTCATATACGAAGTCGACTTGGAAAAGAAAACCTATTGGCAATGGTTGGGCGATTTCGGCGGACGCATTCCCCGCGAAGCCCCAAAGGTTTTGGAAGAATAGTTTTTAGAAACCGAATTTTAATCAATGTTTGGAGAAGGGTAAAACAGGCGTCCTCGCCTGTATGGTTCATAAACAAACACGATCGATGAAACGGAGGAATTTTATTATGAAAGGTAATTTTCGATTTGTTATTTTCTTGACCGTTTTTGCCTTCGCGTTCGTCCTAACCGCTTCCTCGGCGGAACAAAACGAACTCAACGTACTCTCCAATTGGCTGCGTTGGGCCAACGCCCCGAATTTTCTGCTGGAGCATTTGAACCAGCAGGCTTTCGCGCATTTGGAAAAACGCAAAACCGGCATCGCTCAATTGAAAACCGCCGATGAGTGGATCCAACGGCAGGAATCGGTGAAAGAGACGCTCCAGCAAATCCTCGGCCCGTTTCCGGAACGTACGCCGTTGAATGCGCAAGTGACCGGCGTGGTGCAGAAAGACGGTTATCGCATTGAAAAAATCATGTTCGAATCCATGCCGCAGTTTTTCGTGACCGGCTGTCTCTTTATTCCGGACAACCTGCAGGGCAAAACGCCGGCGATATTGAATCCCATCGGCCACACCGGCATTGCGTTTCGCGCTCCGCTCTATCAACAATTAGCGATCAATCTGGTCAAAAAAGGTTTCATCGTGTTTTCTTTCGATCCATTGAGTCAGGGCGAGCGATTGCAATATTTCGATGCCGATGAGAACAAATCGTTGGTGGGCGGTTCGACGGCCGAACATTCGCATTTCGGCTGGCAGTGTTTTTTGAACGGCGTTTGCAGCGCCCGCTATTTCGTGTGGGATGGTATGCGGGCGATCGATTATTTATTGACGCGGGATGAGGTGGATCCCGCTCGCATCGGCGTAACCGGCCTTTCCGGCGGCGGCACGCAAACCGCCTACATTTCCGCAATGGATGACCGCGTTGCGGTTGCCGCTCCCACGTGCTACATCACCAGTTTTCACCGCTTGCTCGAATCGATCGGGCCGCAGGACGCCGAACAGAATTTTTATCGTGAAATCGCGGCGGGTCTCGATCACGCCGATTTCATCGAAATTCGCGCTCCCAAACCGACCCTTCTCGTCACGACCACGAACGATTTTTTTAGTATTCAAGGTTCACGGGAAACGTATACGGAAGCCAAACACGCATTCGCCGCGTTCGACGCCGCCGATCATCTGCAAATGGCCGAAGATGACTATGAGCACGGCTACACGAAAAAAACGCGCGAAGCGATTTATGCTTTCATGCAGAAACACCTCAACCTACCGGGCGATCCAACGGATATCGAGATCGAACCTTTGCCTATCGAGGAACTCACCGTGACTGAAACCGGTCAGATCGCAACGGCGCTGGAAAGCAAGCGAGTATTCGATTACAACCAGGTCGATACGCAGAAGAATTTGGAGCGTTTGCAATTCAACCGAGAGAAACCGGAATTCCGTTTGCAGAATACCGTCCGCGAAGCCGTGCGGATTTCCGGCTACCAAAAACCGACAGAACCATCGGATGCTATTTTTGTGGGTGGAATTCCAAAAGATGGCTACCGCATCGAAAAATACGTTTTGAAAAGCGAAGGCTCCTGCATCGTGCCTTTGCTGTTGTTTGTTCCTGACACAAACGAAACCCATCCGGCGGTGATTGTGCTGCATCCGAAGGGAAAAAGTGCGGGGATGGGAGAAAACGGATGTGTCGAAGCGTTGGTTAAGAAGGGATTTTTGGTTGCGTCGGCCGATTTGTCCGGTTTGGGGGAAGTGGGCGAGACCGTTTCCGGCATCAAAGCGCCGTTTGCCGGCGTGCTGATCGGACGCAGTCTTCCTGGCATTCACGCGGGAGAGATCGTTCGCATCGCACGCTTTTTGCAGGCGCGCAATGATGTGGATCGAGATAAACTGGCGGCAGTGGCCTATTCTCATCTTTGCCCGGCGCTCATTCACGCGGCGGCATTTGATTCTTCGCTGCGTTCCATCGCTCTTATTCAACCCTTGGTTTCGTACGAGGCTGTCACGAAATGCCTGTTATACAAGACGCCGGGATGGGTTCATGTCGCCGGAGCGCTGACCGGATACGATTTGCCCGACCTGGCCGGCTGCATTGCTCCTCGTCCGTTGTTGATTCTTTCTCCCACGGATCCAACGTTGTCTCTTATGAACGAGGAAGACGCCGCGAACGGATACGCGGTAACGAAGAATGCTTTCCGGGCATTGGAAAAGAGCGATAGCCTGACGATTCTCGCCGATATCGAAGAGGAAACGGAACAGAATACAAAATTAATCGATTGGCTCGATTCAAACTGAAAAACCGATTTGATCGGGCGCAAAAAATGTTTCCTCTCATCCCGCAAATGATACTGTTTTGATCAGCGATACCGTTGCGGATCATTTTTAGTTATTCCGATTTTTTTTACGATTGGTTAATGGAACGCACGATTTCAGGAGGATCATCATGTTCGCAAGAAGAATGTTCATTCCAACCGTGTTCATCTGTTTGATGGGAATCCCCTCTTCGTTTTTTCTTTCCGCGGCGGAACAACAAGAAGGATTCGAACCGCTGTTCGACGCATTCAATGCGCAGGATCCCGGTGGTTGGATCATTCAAGGATTTGAGAAAACCGGACCCAAAATTCTGGATAATAATATCCTGTCAGTTGGTGGACATGATTATTGGGCCGTGATTTCCAAAAAGGAATATGAGAATTTCGTTCTTCGTTTCGACATGAAGTTCGACGCGGTCAGCAACAGCGGTATTTTGCTGCATACGCCCCCGAAAGATATCTACAAAACTCGCAATCGGCTGGAAATCCAGCTCGAATCCGGCGACGATGCGCGTATGAACAAACCCGAGATGAAAAACGGCGCCATCGAGCGCTTCATTCCTCCCTTGGCAAATCCGGCAAAAGCCATCGGCGAATGGAATCAAGTCGAGATCAAATACGAAAATATGAAATTATGGGTGCGAATCAATGATGAAATCGTTCAAGACGGCGTCGATCTTTCAAAAATCAATGAGTTGAATAATCATCCGCAAAAAGGACATATTGCCATTCAACGAAACGAGAATAAAAAAACCGTTTACTTCAAAAACATTCGTATCAAGAAATTGTAAGTTCTGTGATCTGAGATGGTAAAGTTGCTTGACAAGAAAATTTCGTGGGAGAATGATATTCCTGTTGTACGTATACCATACAAGTGCTATGATAAGCAATGATTCAATCGTTTCGTTGTAAAGAAACAGAAAAAATCTGGAACGGCCAACGTTCTCGAAAGTTTCCTGATGAAATACAGGATCAGGCTTTGCGAAAACTCCGCTTGCTAAATGCGTCACAAACGTTAGATGATTTGAAAGTACCGCCTGGAAATCATTTGGAATCGTTGAAAAAAGATCGCGTTGGTCAAATAAGTATTCGTATTAGTGATCGATACCGTATTTGCTTCATTTGGCAAGGTGCGGACGCATATGATGTTGAAATTGTCGATTATCATTGAAGGGGTTTCCTATGGCGACATTATTGAAAAATCCACATCCCGGTGAAATATTGCGGGAAGAATTTTTAAAGCCATTGGGTTTGTCACAGAATGCCTTGGCGCAAGCCCTTGGTGTGCCTGCCAATCGCATCAACGACCTTGTTCGTGGCCGTCGTGGAATTACGGCGGATACGGATTTGCGTCTGGCGCGTTATTTCGGCTTTTCAAACGGATATTGGTTGCATCTACAAAATGCCTATGATTTAATGGAAGCGCAACGGAAGGATGGTCAATCCATCCGTCGCATCAAACCGTATCCCATTCAGGATTCAGATGGAGTGTTGGTTGTCTGATTTGTAGATTGTTTTTGCCGCTGCTTCACTTGTCCCCAAACATCATCCTTGTCGTTGTTCAAAAAATCTTTATAAATCTCTATCTCGATGGAACTTTCCTTCTCCCATTCCGTTGTTTATATATGAACATTCCGGAATAAATGCCAATTGATCTTCGTGGAAGGAGAATCCGGGTTGCAATCGGCGCTGTCGGAACATTTTTCACGGCTGTTCAAGGATCTCTATCGCTTCGCGTATCGTATGGTCGGGTCTCGCGAGACGGCCGAGGATATCGTGCAGGAAGCGTTCCTGAAAATGGCCAAATCGCAGGGACAGGATTTTCATGCGGACCGCACCCGCCGTTGGATGTTTGTGGTCGTGCGCAATTCCTGCGTCGATCACTTTCGCCGCGTGACGGTCGAACAACGATCCGTTACCGATTCGAATTTGGGGATTGTTTCGTCCGCTCCGAATCCGGCGATTGCCGTTTACGACTGCGAGCGAAACGACCGGATCGCGAAAGCCGTATGGGAATTGTCTCCGCTCTTGCGTGAAACCCTGATTCTGCGTGAATTTAAAAATTTGAATTACACCGAAATCGCCGACATCGTGGGCTGCTCCACAGGAACCGTAAAAAGCCGCCTGGCGCGGGCGCGATTGGAACTGCAACAACGTTTGCAACCGTTAATGGAGTTGTCACAATGAATTGGAAACCACCACACACGGAAGAAGAATGGCTGCACGCACTCTCCGCTTACATCGACGGAGAATTGCCGCGCGAGGATAGAGAAGCGCTCGAACGTTTCCTGGAAACCGATCTTTCGCGCAAGCGGCAATTGATAGCGTTGAAGAAAACGTCCGGCCTGCTGCAGGAATGGCTCGTCGAAGCGCCTGAACCACAAACCGAGTTCATTCGGCGCTTCAATAGCGCGCTTGATTCAACGTTGCCGGTAAAGCGGTGGACAATCCGTGCATGGTTTCCGATCGTCCGATGGGAATTTCAAGCCGGTAATTTCGTAGCCGGACTTGTCGCGGGAGTGGCGGGTATGCTGTTGGTGCAGACGAACCTATTTTCGCCTAAACCTGTTTTCAATCCGGCCATAAATGGACAACCGACGTTTGTGAGCATCCAAATCTCTCCCACGCAGGCGAAAAGCCTTTTACAGGAAGCGGCGGCGGAAGGTCTGGTTGCGCAATTCAAACAGCAAATGCGGATTCGCAATTGGGAGAACGCTGCGGATACCTACGATCTTTTGTTTCAAACCTATTCGGATACGGCGGCCGTTCGCGAGTTGGAAAAAAGCCGGACGTTCAACACATTCGTAAAAAAATATCGTGGTGAAGGAGAAATATGATGAAAAAGTATTGTGGTTTTTGTAAATACATCGTTTTGAATTCCATGATTTGTCTTTGCCTGATCGGCTGCAAATATCCACCGTTTTCGTGGAGCCCGGACGGGAAACGGGTAGCATTCATCGGACCGGACGATGAACGATTATGGATATGGGATACGCAGAATGGCAAAGCGACGCGGCACGCGCGAAATCCGGACGAGCCGGTGAAATATTGCCAATGGCTGCTCCTGGATGACGATATCCTGTTGGGAACCGGCTCCAAAAATGAGTCGGAAATGAAATTCTACAAGTTGGATATCCAATCGGATGCGGTGTATGAAATTGCCGACGGAGTCGAGATGTTCACATTTACCGTCTCCGACGATGGCCGTTATTTATACTATGCCAAAGAAATCAGCGAGGATGAAAAACGATATGAGTTTTATGAAAAGGATATTGCTCATCCCGATACGGAAAGAGCGCTGTTTCAATGCAAGGAACAAATCACATTTCCCGCAATTGATTCCTCTCGTTCCCGCATTTTGTTTTCGGTGGAGAGCAAAAAAATCTATCTCTATGAGATGGGACAGGATTCCCCACGAGTGTTGTTGTCCGATGAGGAACTTGGCTTTTATTGGCCGACCTGGATCGATGACGAGACCATTCTTTTTACGGCTGCAACCGATGAAAACAGCGACGTGGGAACACTGTATGTTTATTCGCTGAAAGAACGGACCAGGCGGGAGATCGGCCGGAATGTTTATACCCTCGGGCAACCTTCTTTCAATCCGAATCATCGTCTGGTTGCGGTTACAATGGATACGGAAAATTTGCAGGAAGAGCAGAGAAGAGCGGCAATCTCCACAGATCAAACGGCGATCATCGAACTTGCATCCGGAAAAATAGTTCATTTGACCGAGAATCCATTCGGCAATGTATTTGCTATTTTTTCACCGGTGGACAATCGCCTGCTCTATCAAAGTCCGACGGAAGCGGAAGATGGAGAGGGAATGTATCACATTCTTGATCCGGATACGAAGCAGGATATGATGATTTGGCGCGACGATGAAGAACGCCTGTTTTCCACTGCCGAGAATTTCATGGCGAAAGGGGAATTTATTCTGTCGTTGGCTACCTTCAAGGATCTGCTTTCCCGTTTTCCCGACACACGCTTAAAAAAGTTCATTGATTATAATCTCGTGGAAATTTCTTTACTGCCGGAAACGGAGGATGCGGATCTGGTCTTTGCCTCATTGAAAGAATTGCCGCAGAATCTGCGTTCCTCTGCCGAAACAATGATTTGGCGGGATGAGGATCGGCTGGCGGAGGATCCGGCGGAGGATTGGTTGGTGCGATACGGCACCGACGCCTCGCATGAAGCGTTTCAATTCAATACCGATGCGCCCCGCGACCTTCTTGGTCTGTCAATCAGGAATGGCGAGAAAAAACTCTATTTAAAAATCGATTACAACTCCGATCGGGATTTAAGCGGATTGACGCTGCAGGATACACTGCTGCTGTTCGATTACAATTCACCGAATGAGGGAGAGAAACAAATCACGCCGACGATGCAGTGGGAACGAGGCGCCGAGCGGCAAATCCGCATCGGGCATTGGTTTCAGCAGGGAAATAACAGCCAATATGATGTGAAGATCATGAATGAAAAACGAGACGTGATCAGCCATTACAGCGCGTCAGGATTTGCCAATCCCGATTATCCGTATTTTGACGTGGTGAGCGTCAATAACGAAAATCAAGGTTCCATCGTGATTGGTTTGTCGAAGGAAATCCTGAATTTACCGGAAGAACTGATTTTTGTGCAGGTTTGTACTGCAAAAGGCGGCCTCGAGGAATTTCAAAAATTGGAAAAAACGCTTGCAGAGGCAGGCCGATGCGACATCGCCGATACGTTCGGCGAAGCCAACACCGCCGAACGTATTCATAATGAAGAAACCAACGACAAACCAGGTCGTATTGCAGGATATGCATGTGTTCTCGATTTAAGTAAATGAGGGCAAATCAATATACACACAAAGAAAATGCGCTTTACTCATATCAATTAGCAGTCAGTAGCCAGTTCCCCTTCAGCCTTCAGCCTATTTAACAATTTGCCGCATAAAATCCACAAAATCCCGAACGTCCTCTTCCTGCGTATCGAACGAGGTCATCCACCGCACTTCCGACGTCTTTTCGTTCCACACATAAAAGAAGTATTTCTTTTGCAGCAATGGAATCGCTTCGGCGGGAACAATGGCGAAGACGGCGTTGGCCTGCACCTTTTGCGTGATGATGATTTTGGGGATTTTTTCCACTTCTTCCGCCAGTAATAACGCCATCTCATTCGCATGACGCGCATTGCGCAGCCACAGATCGTCGGTTAAGAAACTGATATACTGCGCGGCGATATATCGCATTTTTGAATACAGCTGCATTCCCTGCTTGCGGATATACTTGAAATGCTGCGATAATTTTTTATTGAAGAAAAGAATACATTCGCCGAACATCAATCCATTCTTGGTTCCACCGAAGGAAAGAATGTCCACTCCGACGTCCGCGCTGGTCTGCCGCAGGTTGACGCCCAAACTTGCCGCCGCGTTGGACAGACGCGCCCCGTCCATGTGCAGAACCATATCCCGCTCGTGGACGAAATCGGCGATGGTTTTGATCTCTTCCGGCGAATACACGGTTCCGTATTCCGTTGCTTGGGTGATGGAAACCACACGCGGTTGGGAATGATGCTCGAATCCGATTCCATGCAAATGTTTTTGAATCCCCTCGACGCTGACCTTGCCGTCGCGGGAGTGAATCGGCAGCAGTTTGCAGCCGATGTACTGCTCCGGCGCCCCGCATTCGTCCACGTAAATATGCGCGCTATCCGCGCAAAGGACGGAATGAAACGTATCCGCCGCCTGCCGCAATCCCAACACATTCGCCGCCGTGCCGGCAAACACGAAATACGCATCGATGGATTTGCCGAAATGCTCCTTCAGTTTTTCGATGGCCGTTTCCGTATACGGATCGTTTCCGTAGGCGATGGTATGGCCGTCATTCGCCGCACATATCGCCTGCAGCGCTTCGGGATGCACGCCGGAATTGTTATCGCTGGCAAAACTCGTTCTAATTTTCATGATGAGTGCTCTTACTCGCCGAAATCGGCGTATTTAAATGAATAGACACCGGTTTCATGAACGAAATCCTATTTTTTTATTTCATTATTAATCGGCGCGTGCGAATTCACAAGCCGCGCATCCGGATTCAGACGGAAACGCACGTATACAGAGAGAAAGAAAACCTTTTTTCAAGGCCGCCTTGAATTCCTTAACTCATGCAAAATGAACCAGCTAATTGATTGTTTGCGGCGTGGTAATTCAATTTGTGTCATCATGCGTCTTGATTTTTTCGAGAAATGTACTAAACCTATCTTTCTTACAACCATTCCCGTCAAGGAACAGAAAAATCAAAAACGGAGGAATTTATGAGAACATATAAAATCGCAGCAATGGGTGGAGACGGGACCGGACCTGAAGTCTTACGCGAAGGAATCAAAGTATTACATGTGTTGCAAGAGAAGGCCGGTTTCAAATGTGAGTATACCAATTACGATTTCGGCGGCGATCGTTATATCGCCACCGGCGAGGTGTTGCCGGACAGCGCGATTGAAGAACTGAAGAAATTCGATGCGATTTATTTGGGCGCCATCGGCCATCCTGACGTGAAACCGGGAATTTTGGAAAAGGGGATTCTCCTGCGCACACGATTCGAATTGGATCAGTACATCAATTTGCGGCCGGTGAAACTCTATCCGGGCGTTTGGACTCCCATTAAGGACAAAGGACCGAAAGAAATCGATTTTGTGGTCGTTCGTGAGAATTCGGCCGGTATTTATACGGGCTGCGGCGGGACGATTAAAAAAGACACTCCCCACGAAGTGGCGATTCAGGAAATGGTTTATACCCGCTTCGAGGTGGATCGGTGCTTGAAATATGCGTTCGAATATACGAAAAAGCGAAACAAGAACAACACGTTGACGCTTTGCGGAAAAACCAACGTTCTCACCTACGTGTTTGATTTGTGGGAACGGGCGTTCCATGAAATGGGGCGAAAGGAATATCCGGAAATCAAGCGGGAATATGCGCACGTGGACGCCACCACGATGTGGATGGTGAAAAATCCGGAATGGTTCGACGTCATCGTGACCGGCAATATGTTCGGCGATATCATCACCGATTTGGGGGCGATGGTGCAGGGCGGCATGGGCGTCGCCGCGGGGGGAAACATCAATCCGGAAGGCACTTCCATGTTTGAGCCCATCGGCGGTTCCGCTCCGAAATATACGGGCAAGAACGTGATCAATCCGATTGCCTGTATCAGCGCCGGCCAGATGATGTTGGAACATTTGGGTGAGGACAAAGCCGCGCAAATGTTGGATAAAGCCATTTCCGATTTTCTCGGCAGCGGTACCCTGCCCGGTCTGGGGGTAAGTGATATTATCAAAGCGGAGATGTCGACGACCAAAATCGGCGATGCAATCGCCCAACGGGTTCAGGATATGTAAGGAAAACTGGGAATCCGGTTATTCCCTCTCGAAAAATCAAGGAAATAAACGAAGGGGTGAATCCAATTCACCCCTTTTTCTCGTATAAATCCTGTTTCCCGATTCACACATTTGCAGTAATTTATTCTATGAAAATGCCGGAGCGCGAACATCCTGTCTCCATGTGCAGATCGGAGGTCCGCGCCACTACCTATTGTCATCTTCCGTTGGGATCAACCGGTTATGGGGATATGGATTTCTGATGGGCAAATCGTATTGGATTTATAAAAAGAAAAGAAACGTGACAATGAAGAATATCGGCAACAGAATCGTGCACGAATATTTCAACATGTAACCGAAGAAACTCGGCATGGGAGTTCCCGCCTCTTCCGCGATGGAACGAACCATGAAATTCGGCGCATTACCTATATATGTCATCGCGCCGAAAAACACGGCGCCGGCGGATATGGCCTCCAGGAATAGGGGATTTTCCGCGAGCAGACTGGGAACCGCTTCCGCTTCGGGGATGCCGGCATAGAATTTACCGAGTGCGCTGCTGAAGAACGTGAGATACGTCGGCGCGTTGTCCAGGAAACTGGAAAGGATTCCCGTGATCCAGAAATAATGAACCGGCTGCTGTACGGCCAGAAGTAAAAAGGCCGCCGCTCCTTTTTCGCCGGCCTTCAAAATGGCCAGGCATGGGATCATGGTCATAAAAATTCCGGCAAATAGATAGGCCACTTCCTTGATCGGGAACCAGGTGAATTCATTGTCGCTTCTTAATTTTTTAGGTGTGCACAGTAACGAAAAAATGCCCATCACGACCAATAAGCCGTCCCGCAGGCTATCCTGTATGGTTCTGTGCACGCCCAGAATCGACATGGAACCCATGTCGACCAGACCGCTCATCAAAACAGCGCCGACGACGCCGCCCAGGAACAGGAAATTATATGCGCCTTCCAATTTGAGCGGCTCTTTTTCGCCCGTTGGCGGATGCACTCCTTCCTTTTTGTACATATACATGTCCATTACATAATAAACGATCAATAGGATGACCGTGCATACGACCATATGGGGCAGGAGTGCAAAGGTCCAGAAGAAGGGGACGCCATGCAGAAATCCCAGAAAAAGAGGCGGATCTCCCAACGGCGTCAAGGAGCCGCCGATATTGGCCACCAGAAAAATGAAAAAACATACCATGAACGTTGTGTTTTTTCGAAACTTGTTGGCACGCAGAAAGGGGCGAATCAATAACATGGCCGCGCCGGTGGTTCCCATCCATGACGCCAGTATGGTTCCCACCAGAAGCATGCCTGTGTTCACCGCCGGCGTTCCCACCAGCGTTCCACGAAGGAGGATTCCACCGGATATGGTGTATAATGCCCATAGCAGAATAATAAAAGGAATGTAATCGAGGATATAAATGTGTAAAATTTCGTGAACGGCGGTTTCTCCGTAAATCACAAGAAAGGGGATGGCGAGGATTGCGGCCCATAACGCGGAGATTTTGGGAAAATGATGATGCCAGAAATGAGGAGCGAACAAAGGGAAAAATGCGATCGAGAGCAAGATGCCGAGAAACGGGATCGTCGACCACAATGGCAAATGTTCGCCAATGGACGAGTGCTCTTCGTGATCTCCGTTTTCGGATCCATGAGATATGCTTGATTCATTCGAATGAGTCGAGGCGACGTTCTCCGGAGGCGCGGTCATCTCGGTTTGTGTTTGTTGATCCGCCGGCGCTTGGGAGATCATTTGATGATCATTTTGCAGTTCTTGGCCGATGCATACACTCGACCATGCGATCAAAACACATCCGAGATAAAGCAGGTTCTTCATGTTCATGGTGTATTCCTCTTAATCGATGTATGGTCTACAAAAAATGGATTTCTACAAGGTTTTTTACGGATTTGATTTCTTCCTTATCGTTATATTGTTGCTTCGATTCCTGAGTTGATGATCGCTTCGCGCGCAAATAAGATACAAATTTGAAACGAATTGAAAAATAATGTTATTTCCCGTGCACAAGAATTCAAGGAATACAGCAGCGGTTGAATATGGAGAAACGTTTCAATCCCATGAGAAATCAAAAAGTGAACGTGAAAAAATGAAAATAGGTTTTATGGTCATAAATCCTGAAGAATCAAATGGATGCGCATCATCTTATTTCCATTTCGTTGTGTGCGCAAAAATCAAGGAAAGGCATTGACATCCTGTGAAAATTGGGATAATATATTTTCACCCCTAAGATGGGGGTATTTTTTTGTGTTTTCCTCTTTTTCAGATACACCATTAAACTTATGTTTCCACAAAGTGGCGCCAGTAAGTGAATAATTGAGAGGTTAGGTCATGGGTGAAAGCCTGATAAAGCGAGTGATTGAATCCCTGAAAGGCACCCGTTTCGTGCAGACGAAAGTGGGTGATTTCATCTATGGCGTTTTGGCGGAGCTGGATACGGTGACGTGGCCGTCAAAGGATGAAGTGTACAATTCCACGATTGTTGTTTTAATCACGGTGGCGATTTTCGCCGCCTACAGCGGCTTGTGGGACGTCATCATGAAGTTCGTTCGCACTTGGTTTTTTCAATTCTATTGAAATCAAGGTGAAGTCATACAGTAACGCTTTATGGATCCTTGCGATCGTGAATTCCGGCCAGCGCTCGCGTTAGCCGAATCAATCAGAAACGGTAATTGATCGGTGGTGGAGCTCCATGACTATGAAATGGTACGTGGTTCATACGTACGCTGGTTTTGAAAACAAGGTGAAAGAGAACATCGAGTCGACTGTGAAAGCGGAAGGCTTGAGCGAGAGAATTGCGCGTATATTGATCCCTACGGAAGAGGTGGTGGAAATTCGTGACGGGAAACGTTCGATTTCCACCCAGAAAATTTTCCCGTGTTATATCATTATCGAGATGGATTTTGATGACGACACGTGGGCGTTGATAAAAAATACGCCTGGAGTGACGGGATTCGTCGGACCCGGCAGAACGCCGATACCACTTTCGGATGAAGAAGTGGAAAAAATCATGGCGCATATGTCGGAAACGGAAGACAAGCCTCGCCCGAAGGTTGTTTTCGAAATCGGAGACACGGTTCGCGTCATAGAAGGGCCCTTCTTCAATTTTTCGGGTTATGTGGCCGAGATCAACGAGGAACGCGGGCGCTTGAAAGTGATGGTGGATATTCTCGGACGTTCCACCCCGGTTGAACTTGATTTTTTACAAGTGGAAAAACTGTAACGGCTCAGTCCGTTCCTGCGGAAATTATAAAGGAGAAATTAGGATGCCACCGAAAAGAGTTCTGGCGCAAGTGAAACTCCAATGCCCGGCCGGGCAGGCCAATCCGGCGCCGCCCGTCGGACCTGCATTGGGCCAGCACGGGATTAACATTATGGATTTTTGCAAACAGTTCAACGATCGCACGAAAGATCAGATGGGGATGATTATTCCCGTCGTCATTACCATCTATCAGGATCGTTCCTTTACGTTCATTACCAAAACTCCCCCCGCCGCGATCTTGATCAAAAAAGCGGCCAAATTGGCAAAAGGATCGGGAGTGCCGAATCGGGATAAAGTGGGAAAAATCACGCAGGAGCAGGTCAGAGAGATCGCGGAGCTGAAGATGAAAGATCTCAATGCCTTCTCCGTCGAAAAAGCGGCCAGCATGATTGCGGGAACCGCGCGTTCTATGGGAATCGAGGTGATGGACTGATGGTGAAACGAGGCAAACGATATCGAAGTCTTGTCGAGGATATCGAACAGCAAAAGAATTATCCTCTGCTGGAAGCATTGACGATGGTCAAGAATAAGGCGACAGCCAAATTCGACGAAACGGTTGAATTGATCGCCAATCTCGGCATTGATACGAAAAAAGCGGACCAACAGGTTCGAGGAACGGTTTCTCTTCCTCATGGGACCGGAAAGTCCGTGCGTGTGTTGGTCTTTGCCGAAGGGGATCTGGCCAACGAAGCCACGGAAGCCGGCGCGGACTTTGTCGGCAGTGAAGAACTGGCCAAGAAAATCAGTGATGGTTTCGTCGATTTCGACGTTGCGATTGCCGCGCCGGATATGATGAAGCACGTCGGGAAATTGGGGCGCGTTCTCGGCCCTCGCGGGTTGATGCCCAATCCGAAAACCGGAACCGTTACCAACGATATCGGGAAAACGGTGAAGGAATTCAAGGCCGGAAAAATCGAATATCGCGCCGATAAAGCGGGCGGCATTCACGTTCCCGTCGGCAAGGCGTCTTTTTCTCCCGAGCAGCTGGCGGATAACGTGAAAACGGTAATCGGCGCATTGATCCGAGCCAAACCGACAGCCGCCAAAGGAACCTATATGAAGAGCATTTATCTCGCCTCGACGATGGGGCCGAGCGTGCGATTGGATATCAACGAGTTGCGCGATGTGTCTCGTGCGGCTTGATTTGTGAAAAGAATCACCAGCGCTGGAAATGTAAGGATCAAACATCGAAAGGGAAAAAACCATTGCCGGCAAAATGCCGGCGATAGGAAAAACGAATTCGTATCGATTGAAGACAGCAGGTTCCCTTCGTGGTTAAATGTCCTGCCGAGATTGATGCCGCAAATGGATAGATTTAACCACCGGACGAATGGATTTTTCGTTCGTGTGTCTCTATTTGCCATGCAAGGGCTCGATCTCGTCAGGATCGGGCTTTTTTATTTTTGGTTGGTTAGGTTGTTCCATGAGTTCGAAAACCGTTTATTTTGTCCGGCATGGAGAAACATTGTTCAACCGCGACAAGCGGTTGCAGGGATGGATCGATTCTCCTTTGTCGGAACGGGGACAACAACAAGCGATGGATGTGGCGAAGGCGCTTCGGTCTCTCAATCCGGGGATTCGTGCGGCTTACGTCAGTCCTCTCGGACGCGCGCGGCAAACCGCTGAAATCTACCGCAGGGAGCTGGGGATTTCGTTGGAGACGACGGAATCGCTGAAAGAAGTGTCTTTCGGCGATTTCGAAGGAAATACCCTACCGGAATTGGATGAAAAATTTCCCGGCCAATGGCGCGCTCGCCAAGCCGACAAATGGAATTACCGTCCACCCGGCGGAGAAGCCAATCGCGACGCCGTGCCGCGTGCAAAAGAGGTCGTGCGACGAATCGAATCACACCCGGACGGGGAGCCGTTGTTGATTATCGCTCATTTTGCCATTAATCGGCTCGTATTATCGTTGTTGGCCGGAATTACGCCCGACGAAACCATAAAAATGGATGTTCCTCATGAATCGATCTATCAAGCGCGCCATGAGAACGGCCGATGGCGCATTCGTTATCTCTTGCTCAAAGAAAAAGAAAAAGGATTTCAGGAGGGATGGTTGATTCAATACGTTCCTGAAAATTTGCCGATGGGAGCGTGAATCTAAAATGAATAAAAAAAATAGAATGAATGATGTTTTTTCTAAAAAAGGAGGTGAATCGGAATGTCGTTGAAACGCACCGATAAAGAGAAACTCGTCGAAGAATATAACGCGTTGCTGGAAAAATCCTCGGGGATGCTCATTTTCGATTATCGCGGCCTGACCGTGGAACAGGTGACCGAACTGAGAAACAATATTCGCAGTGCGGGAGGAACCATGCGGGTGGTCAAAAACCGCATGATGAAGCGGATTGTCAAGGATAAACCCTATGCAAAAATTCAAGAGGTGTTATTTGGCCCGAGTGCGGTCATTTTTGCGGGAGACGATCCTGTTGCCCCAGCGAAAAAACTCGTTGAATTCGCCAAGACGCACGAACCGGTCAAAATCAAAGCGGGCGTCGTGAATGAGGCATATTTGGATGCCGCTCAGGTTGATATTCTGTCGAAAATTCCTTCAAAAGAGCAGCTCTATGCAAAAATTTTGGGCGGGATCAAAGCCCCGGCCAGTAATATTTTGGGTTGCTTGAAAGGCATGCATCAAAAATTACACGGCCTCATGAAGGCGTATGCGGACAAATTGGAAGAAGCGGCATGACACGCCGATTCGTGATTGTGAATCGTAAGAGAATTGACGTTGGAAATCCAATGAATTCTTCATAAATGGAAAAACAAATCAAAACAGGAGTAAGAAAATGGCTAGTGAAAAAATCGAGCAAATACTGGAAGCAGTCGGCAGTTTGACGTTGTTGGAAGCGAAAGAACTCGCGGATGCGTTTGAAGAGAAATTCGGCGTGACCGCCGCGATGCCGATGGCGGGTATGATTATGGCTGCCGGCGATGCGGGTGGTGGAGCCGCCGCGGTCGAGGAAAAGACCGAATTCGACGTAATTCTGGCCAGCGCCGGTTCCCAGAAAATCAAGGTGATCAAAGTCGTGCGCGAACTGACCAGCCTGGGATTGAAAGAAGCGAAGGAATTGGTGGATAACGCGCCCAAACCGGTGAAGGAAAGCGTCAGCAAGGAAGAAGCCGAATCGATCAAAGGGAAACTCGAAGAAGTCGGCGCATCGGTTGAAATAAAATAATTCGTGTATTTCTTTTTATACGCGGAAAGAATCAAGGGACACAGGTTATTGTGTCCCTCTCTTTTTTATTGGCCACGCAGCCGTTTTAACTCGGTTTTGAGGTTCATCAATTCCGCTTCCGCAATTTGACGAGCGCTGATTTCTCGTCGGAGCGCCTCGGCGATTTCCTCTGTGCGCAATAATTTTTCTCCTGTTTTCCGATCAATCAATCGTAAACGATTATGATCAATACACAGCCGCAGTTGCAGTTCTCGACTGGCAATCGAATCTTCATCGTCCATTTCCAGACGAAGAAATTCATTTTGCGCCAATCTATAACCCTGCAATGGTGGAATAAGATATTCTTGTGAAGGATCGAACAGAAAATATTCGCTGACGCCTAACATCGCGTAGAGAGCTCGCTTGGTTCCCACATCTTCCAAGCGAGTCGAACGAGATGTGATTTCCAATACGAAACACGGGGGAATCCTTTCTTCCCACAATTTATATATTCTTCGGAATTGTTTTTGAATTCCCTTGACCACGAAGAGATCGGGTGAGATCACCGCATGGGGATTTCCCTCTTCATAATAAAACATGATGTTTCCCGCGACGTAGATATCCGCATCATTACGGAAATAATCTTTCAGTGTGGCGAGCACATCAAGAAGTTCCTGAACATGGATGTCCGTTTCCCCCATCGGTTTTCCGTCCGTTTCCGGGTAATCGATTTCACACCAACTGGGAATCATGGTTATCGGATTCATTCGATTCACCTCGATTTACTCTTCATTATAGACAGGTTGAAGTTTTTCGTCAAAATCAGCCGGCGCGACGGACGCGAAGTTTTCCCATTTTTTGCAGGAAAAGAACGAATTCCTTGAGAATATCCTGATCCAGTTTGGACTTCATTTCCTTGGTCATGATTTGCAGAGCTTCGAAAGGCGTCATCCCATCTTTGTAGGATCGTTTCGAGGTCAGGGCGTCGTAGACGTCGACAACTTTGCAGATGCGGGAGGTGAGAGGAAGTTGGTCGTTCTTTTTGCCCGTCGGATAGCCGGAGCCGTCCACGGCTTCGTGGTGGTAGAGCGCCACGTAACGGGTATCGTCGGTCATTTCGCTGTCATCCATCAAACGTTGGAAACCTTTGGTCGTGTGGGATCGCATGATTTCCCATTCGGCTTCGGAAAGAGGACCGCGCTTATTGGTCAATTCCGTCGGAATGTCGCATTTGCCGATGTCGTGCAACAGTACGCCGCGACTTAAATCCCGCACGTGATCCGGCGTGCATTTTTTTTGAATTTCCTGGAACAGGCCGACGCTGAGCACGCAGACGTTCATGCTGTGGCTGTAGGTGTAATAATCGTACGAGCGCAAATTGTTGAGAAGCAGAATCGCCTGGGGTTCGGTGGTGAGAAGCATGGCGATGGAATCGCTCACATTTTTGGAAGTGACCAGAAACGAATCCATATCCGGCGGCGATTCGAACAGACTTTTCATGACCATCTGCGCCATGGTATGGAATTTCTGCGTTTTTTCCTCCACTTGGACGTTCGGATCTTCGACGATTTTTGTCAGGTTTTCGGAGAGATAATGATTCAGCTCATACGAATTCGCGCGCGGAACAAAAACGGGGCGACGGCCGCCTTTACTGAGAATTTCAAGCGTATCCTGGCTGATTTTCGTTCCGTCCGACTTGAATAGCACAAATCGGTCGCGTCCGGGATGATAAAGATAAATTGGAAATCCGCATACCTTATCCGCAAGAAGAAAGGCCGGATCAAGAGTGATATATTCCAAAATATCCCCGTCCTGGGGCAAAACGAATTCATCGGTCGAGGATGGTTTATATAAAGTTGGCCTGGTATTGCCGGTCACAGTCAACGAATCGCACCTCAAAGCCAAAAAGATCATGCGTAAACTACTGATTGTTATAAAAGTTTACAACCAAAATGGAGGAAGAACAAGGAAAATATGGTGGGCGTCAATAAAACTGTCTCAGTGGTTTTTTTGAGCGAATCTTTTTTTTCTTCGGCATTTCCGGCGGTGGGGGAGGAACCGGCATGTCCGGATCGCTTTCCGGTTCCTGCTGAAGCGCATCGATCAGCGGGATAATTTGATCGATCAATTTCCCGCTTTTTTTCACGTCTTCGATGCGGATGAGCAGGTGATCGCCTTTTGTTTCGACGTGAAGTTTCATTCCGTTCTTCCCATCCAGTTGCAGGATGCGCAGCGGATTGAATCGTTCCGCCTGCGACGGGTGATAACTGAGGAAGCCGAGATTTTTACCGATATGGACCAAATCCATTCCCGCTTGATAGGCTTTTACGCGAATCTGCAATCCTTGCAACATGCGTTCGACCGGCTGCGGTGGTTTGCCGTAAATATCCTGTAATTCCTCCCGCAAGTGATCGATTTCCTCGTCGGTTTTGATTTTGGCGATGCGTTGGTGCAGGGCCATTCGTTGCTTGCTGCTTTCCACATACGTGGGTGGAATCGCGCCTTTCGGCGTGATTTCGAGCGTGGTTTCCCATTGCTGTACATAGCCTTTCTTCCCTTTCATCGTATTGACCGTTTCGGACAGCAATTTGCTGTACAGGTCGAAGCCGATGGCTGCGATATGGCCGTGTTGCTGGCGACCGAGAATATTGCCGATCCCGCGTATTTCCATATCGCGCATGGCCAAATGAAAACCGGCGCCCAGCTGGTTGTGTTCCTGCAATGCCAATAAACGCCGGCGAGCGATGGAGGACAATGCTTTTTTGCTGGGAACCAACAGATAGCAGTAGGCGCGGTGGCGGTCGCGTCCGACGCGTCCACGCAGCTGATACAGCTGAGAAAGGCCGAAGTGATCGGCGTGATTGATGATGATGGTGTTGACGTTGGGAATATCCAGCCCGTTTTCGATGATGGTGGTCGCCACGAGAATGTCGTATTCATGGCGAATAAAGTTCATCATGACTTTTTCCAACTCGTGTTCGGACATTTGCCCGTGTCCGACGCAAACGCGCGCGTTGGGAACGAGATCCTGGATATAATTGGCGATCTGGAGAATGGATTCGACGCGATTGTGTACGATGTATACCTGCCCGTCGCGATACAGTTCACGCAGGATGGCGTTTTCGATGGCTTCGGTGGACCATTCCATGACATAGGTTTCGATGGGAAGCCGGTTTTTGGGGGGAGTGCTGATCAAACTCATGTTGCGTATGCCGGACAGCGACATATAAAGAGTACGGGGGATGGGAGTGGCGGAGAGAGTGAGCGTATCCACCAATTGCCGCATTTGGCGCAGACGTTCTTTATGTTTGACGCCGAATCGCTGCTCTTCATCGATGATAACCAGGCCGAGATCGTGGAATTGAACGTCTTTCGACAGGAGCCGATGGGTGCCGATGGCGATGTCGATGTCTCCGTTTTGTATCCGTTGGATTCCTTGTTTCAATTCTCCGGGGCTGCGAAAACGGGAAAGCATTTCGATTTGAACGGGATACTCCGCCAGCCGTTCGCGAAAGGTGTTATAGTGTTGTTCACAGAGGATCGTGGTCGGCGCCAAAATGGCGACCTGTTTGCCGTCCATGGCGGATTTAAAGGCGGCGCGAATGGCCACTTCCGTTTTTCCGAAACCGACGTCTCCACAAATGAGGCGGTCCATCGGCTGTGGATCTTCCATATCCCGCTTGACTTCTTCAATCGCACGCCATTGATCGGCGGTTTCTTCATACAGGAAGGACGCCTCGAATTCGTGCTGCCAGGTTGTGTCCTTCGCATAGGCGTGGCCTTTGCGGATCGAGCGGGTAGCGTATAGTTCGAGCAGTTCCTCAGCCATGTCCTCGATGGCTTGTTTGGCGCGGGTCTTGCATCGATCCCAATTCTTTGTGCCTAGTTTGGACAATGTCGGAACCACATCATTGCCGCCGATATAGCGACCCACGCGGTCCACCTGCTCGATGGGGACGTATAACACACCGTTGTCGGCGTAATGGATTTCCAGAAATTCACCTTCCTTGCCGTCGTGTTCCATGCGGCGCAGAGCGACGAAGCGGCCGATGCCGTGATCGATGTGCACGACGTAATCGCCCGGCTTCAAATCGACCAGTTCGATCATGGGCAGGGCGATTCCTTCGCGAAGCGGCGTGCGAAATCGGCGATACCGCCCGAAAATTTCTCGATCCGTGCAAAGTAGCAATTTTTGGCCATGAATAAAAAATCCGCGATGGATATCGCCGACCAACGTTTGCGGAAAGGGGGAGTCCGGCGGGATTTCCATTTTTTTTCGCTGATCGTCGAGGATTTCGTCCATGCGGCCCTGTTGGCCGGTGTTGTCGCAGACGATATGGACTTGTTCTCCCGCGAGGCACGAACGGATAAGGGCCTGGATACGCTCGTTTTTGTCTTCGCCGAATATTTGCGGCGCGCCGAAACCGAAATTGACGTGATTTTCCTGAGGTTCGAGGGTGAATTCCGTGAGAATCACGGTCGCGCGGGAATCCATTTCATCCAGAAAATCGTTATAGGAAAAATAGAGAGTTTCCGGCGGCGCCAATAGAATTTGCTGGCGTTTATGAAAATCTGCTTCGCCCAAATGCACTTCAAGATCGTCGGCGTTTCCGGCGAGAGTTTCGCGATACCGTTTGTCGGCGAGACGATAAAATTCGACGCCTTGTTTTTCAATCAACTCCTGTTCGATGAAAATCGTGGGTGTGTCGTCGCCGAAAAGGGCGGGCAGGCTGCGCAAAGGTTGATTCAACGTCAGCGCATCGGAAATCAAAGGATCTTCGTTGCTGGGGTAAACGAACGCCTGCCGAATCGTGTCTTTGGAGCGTTGGGTGGATACGTCGAACAGGCGTATGGATTCGACTTCATCGCCCCAAAATTCGACGCGGAGCGGGTCGGGATGGGAAAACGAATAGATATCGATGATATCGCCGCGTACGGAGAAATCGCCGCGCTGAGCAATCAAATCGCGGAATTCGTATCCCTGCGTTACCAGCCATTGGCTGACGGTTTCACGGTTGATTTCCATGCCGGTTTGAAAACGGAGAGAGTTGCGCTCGTACATTTGCAACGGAGGAAGACGCTTCAGGATGGCGGCGATCGGGATCACGACGATAAAGGCATTTGGCGCGCTATCCGCATGTTCCATGAAATGTTGGATCGGCGCCAGTCGTTCCATGCGAATTGTCAATTCCGGCGCATGCGATTCGTAAGGCAGGATTTCAAGATGAGGGAAAACGAAAACCGGAATGGCGGTTTCTTTTCCCTGCAAAAAGAACAGTAAATCATCCAATAACAAATAGGCGTCGCTCTGCTCGGGCGTTACAACCACCAGTGGACGGTTTATTTTTTGGGCAAGTTCGGCGATGAACAGCGCTTTGGACGAGCCAATCATCTGGCCACAGGTCGGAGCAACGCCGGATTGATGGATCAAGTTCAAAACGCGTGAGAACTCGGCGGTTGAGGAAAATGTATGAATGGTTTGGTACAGGGGCGATTTGTCGTTCATTCGATCCGGTAGTACGGTTGCTTCGGCTGTATTTCATCGATTCCACGTCAGGAATGATGATATTATACCGATTCGTTGCCTGAACGTTGAGATGGATGGAAAAAACGCTTGCCTGGAATATAGATGAAAACATTGTGGTGCAGACCGGAGGTCCGCACCACAATCTATTTTCATTCTTCGTTGAGATCAACCGATCATGGCGGTTTATATGTTTTTAAATTTGCGGTTATGTAGAATAATGAAGAATGCGGCGAGAATAACGATTGTGACCAGAAACGTGAACGACCATACCGTGGCGAGCCAGAATACCCGTTTCGTTGTTCCCTGATTTGCTTCTTCCGCCAAAATGGCCATGATCGGATCATTGGCGGCTGGTTTGGCGGGTCCCCGGAAAATGATTTGGCTTTTGTTTTCTTCATTCCACACCATCGGCAAATCCACGCCCAAGCTGGACGGCGACTGCAGGCAGGAGCAATCAAGCGTCAACGTTGTCAATTGCTGGTAGAGATTGTCCTCAGTGATTTCCTCGCCTTGCAGCGGCGGCGATATGAGCGTTCCATGCCCGAACACGATGCCCAACCAATCCAAATCGGTGGATTGGATTCCTGTGAACGATAAAAGGATTCGTTCGCGCACATCCGCGCGGTCCACGCGAATCACGTCGAGTGGGAAAGGTTCCTTTTGGTTCCAATCGGTTAAGACGGATTCGAGTATCTTTTCAACGGGGCTTGAATCGTCGTTTCCGGGCGCATAAAGAATGATGGCCAGGTTCTCGCCGATTTTTTGGCGGATTTGTTCCCGCGCGGGGGACGATCGGATCGCCTCCAAATCCTCATCGGCAGGTCCCGGCTCCCAATGCTGAATGTAAAAACTGCTATTATCGAAGTTATAATGACCGGCAAAAACGGTAACCGGCAGGGAAGGAGGGGCGGAGGGGATGCCATATTCCCTCCACGTCATCTCCGGCTGATCCGCTTCCACACGCAACAATTCAATATTCAAATCCTCGCCATTGTTTTGGAACCAGGTTTCCAAATCCGCGAACCGTTTCCATGCTTCCTCATCTTCATGATTCGCCATAACGCACAAACGATGTATATCGCGCTTTTCCTGAAACGCGGCGTCGCGAAGAATCATGTTTTCACAGCAGTCAATGCCGACTGGTCGTGGAAGGAGGAAAACGAGTAAGAAAAGGAATCGATGAAATAGAGAATTTGTATTCATGAAACACCGTACAATGGAATCCGTATTGCCGGCAGTATGCTGACGTTCCCAAAAGCCGCCGAGACGGCGGCGATACATCATATTTTCTTTGTGGTCAAATCGATCGGGTTGTTGTTGACGTCGGTCAGTCGCACGCTGAATGCCCAGCTCGCGCCATATTGTGTGATCTTAACGAGTATTTGGTTGACGCCTTTTTTGCCGTGAACCTTGAACGTATCCTGATCCGGTCTGTAGCCGCGTCCGCCGTCGAATTTTCCGATTTCCACGCCGTTGAACCAGCATTTGAAACCGTCGTTGCTGCCGATTTTCAGGAACAACTCCCGATCTTCGGGAAGTTTCACTTCCGCATAAGCGTAGGCGGCGAGGGAATCCTGCGGTCCCATCAAACCGACCAGTTCCACCATGCCATTTTCGTCGTTGGTCAGATGCTCCCGCCAGTGTAGTTTTCGTCCTTCGATTTCGTACGTGCGTGTCACATCGACGTGCGGTTCGTCAAAATAGATTTTGTCAGCGAGTTCGTTTTCATTCCACGGAACCGGGCCGATCAGCATCCAATCGACGATGCAGCCTGCTTGTCTTGCTTCCCGTCCCACTTCCACCCCGAGTTTCTTCAGGCTTTGCACGACGAAATCGCGTGACTCCCGCGTGTGGATCACATTCAGGGATTGTTGTAAAAGATCAATGGCGTTTTTTTTTCCGCCGGCATCCTCGCGGGCCATTTGATCGAGGGAATGGATGTAGGATTGCAGATTTTTCTCCCCTCCGTAACATACAACGCGTCCATTCTGCAACACCGTGACGGCGCGTCCCTCCTTATCGATCATCAATCCTCCCGTCAACGCCTGCGAAGGCAGGTTCTGATGCCACATTATCGTACCATCGGCGGGATTCAACGCGCAAATCGTCCATGCCGGAGCGAGAGTTCGTTGCCGCGGGGTCTCACAGACGACCACGACAGCGTTTTCGGCCAGCGCCAGTGATATGACGTCACGTTGCGCCAGCGCATCCGCTTTCCAGAGGGGGTGTGGTTTTTCTCTGGGATTTCCTTTTTTCAAATAGTCCTCGATGTCGCTGATTTTATAACAGACCGGAACGGTAAAACGTCCATCCACGCATACCGCGATATCCTGATTCCACGCCGGCGGTATCTTGCCTTGATTCAGCGGCATTCGTTTTTCCAATTCGCGACCCGAGGAGACATCGTATAAAGTAAAATTTCCCGGATTCACGACATTTTCCGTAGCGGAGTAACGCAGGCGTCCTCCCTGGAGGATGTATTGGCTGTTGAACGCGGCGATTTCCTCGCCGCGATTGGCTTTGGGAGAGCCGTCGCCGGGCGAACCGGCGCAATATTCACCGGTTTTCAGATCATACGCGGCGGGAGAAATGACGTTGCCGCCGGGCATCCACAATCGTCCGTCGGAAATCGTAAGATTTCCCTGCGCCGATACGCCTTTGCGCAATTCTTTGTCCAAATGACCGGACGAATGGTTCTGCCATTGGATTGCGCCGGTGACGGCGTCGAGCGCATACACGTAGGTGCCGTCGTAATCGATGATTCCCGCCGCCGTGTAGGCGACGCCGTTTTCCACCAGCACGCCGCTGTTCACCGGCCAGGTCGAGCAGAGGGAACCGTAAACCGGAATGCGGCGCTCAACCGGCGCGGCGCGAAACCGCCAGAGCAAATCGCCGGTGGCGGCTTCGAGTGCGTACATATACCCATCGCCGGAGCCCACATACGCGCGATCCTGCCAGATCGCCGGCGGTTGCATGATCGGACCGGCTGTCAGAAACCGCCATTGCAATTGTCCGTTGGTCGCATCAATGGCGCGGACGATGCCGTCGCTTCCTCCCATGAATAGAAGACCGCCGGCGGAAACCGGCGCGGTCGGTAAAAACTCTTCCGTCGCTGCATATTCCCATATTTTTGATGCGTTGCGTGCATGGATGGCGTTGGAAGCGGCGTTACGGGTGTTGTTGCTGCGATAGGTGAACCAATCATTTTCGGAAAGATCGATTTTTTTGATTTGTGTTGAATCGCTGCGTTTGATTTGCAGCGGATCGCTGTTCGCTGGTTGTTCAAAATCGAACTGGTTGTCCGAACACAGCGCCACACGTCCCATCAACGATAAATTACAGTCGCAGGCCCACGGTCCGAGATAAAGCAAACCATTCGCGCCGATCACGCCATCGTTGCAGGATGGACGAAAAGCGCCGTTGAACAGGAATTTTTGGGATTCGCGGTCATAACGCGTCAGTCCTTCCGGCCAGCCGCGGCAGAAAAAGGAATCCGGCGTCGCCGTCAATCGCGCACAGGATCGTTTCTGAAATCCGAGATCTTCGAGAATCTCGCCCGACAGCGGATCGAGCATCAGCGTTTTGCCTTCCTTGCCGATTCCCACCAGCAGTTTTCCGTCCACGTAAATCACATTTGGGTTGTTGGAGGTTTTTTTGTGAGTCCACAAACGCGAACCGTCTGTTTTGGATATCGCGACGATGTTCATGCGCGTTTGCGCTTCATAAAACAAGGCTTCGGGGGTGTGAACACAAAAGCACATCGTGCGAAAGCCGGGCGTGGAAACCAATCCACGGCCGGGCTCCTCGATCAGGCGGATGGTTTCGGCGTCGTTGTTGGTCCATTCCAGTTTACCTGACTTTGCGTTCAGACAACCGATATGCGAGTCCGGTCCATAAAAGTACACATAACCGTCGCCGACGACCATGGCGCGCGAGTCGATCACGGATTCCTCTTCGTGAATCCACAATACTTTCTTTTTATTCAAATCGTACGCTGCGATGGTTTTTCCGAATCCCCACGGCACGCGTTTTTGGTAATAGCCCTGGCTGAGTTCGCCCCAGCTCCAATGCGTGTCTTCGCTGCGGACGACGGTGGTTTCCGGCGGATCTTTCTGTTCGCCGGCGAGCGCGTAGAGAATGCCGTCCTGCATCGCGATCCATTTCCACTCGCCGGTTACTTCGGAAATCTCCATGCGGTCTTTGTCTCGTCCCGTTTTGGGATCGATCATGACCACGCCGTTGCCGTCGGCGTCGATCATATAAAAGGTTTCATCGGTCGCGATGAACGCGGAGCGGTGGGCGAGATACCCGTCCGGTAATTTTCGGGACCATAATTCCGTTCCGTTGTAACCGTTATGCGCAACCAGCGTGTTCAGCCAGGGTTCTTCCCGTTTGTGATGGGCGATGTGGCCCATGGCGAGAAAGATGCGCCCGCCGGCCGCGGTGGTAATGGCGGGCATGGCAATGTAGTAAGGGGTTCCCAGCCATTGCGTCATATACGGCGCTTTGATAACGGCGTCGGTGGAAACCGGATTGTTGTCGGGACCGTGTTCCCAATGCGACCATTCGTCCACGCCGGTCAACGGGGGTTTGGTGATTTTCGCCCACGCGCCGAATTGATCATGAAAAACCGCGTATTCATTAACGCCGGCCTCTTTCAATCGGCGTTTCATGGTTTGGGGCTTCCACTCCTTCTCCTGTTCGCTGCGGACGCCGAGAACGGCAACGCCGCATGGCCGCAGGGCGTGAGTAACCTGATCCAAAAACGATTGATTGAGCATCGTTTCGGTGAGATGCGTGGTAAGAATGAAATCCACGGTATTCTCGGCATGAGGCAAACCTTCCGTGAATGGAAATTGTTCAATGATAATATGTTTGCCGTAAAAACCTTCCCGGTCAGCCATATTTTGAAGGGTGAGCATCGAACTTTCGTTCGGGTCGAGAATGTGAACCAAATATTTTCTCGTTCGGGCGATTTCCAGACCTACCTGGCCGTCTTCCCCGCCGAGCACGACGCCGATCCCGCGTGGAATGTCCACCAGGTTTAAAAGGTGTTTGGCAAGATTTGCATCCGTGGGTTGCGCTTCGCCGGAAATGGCGAGAGTCGATAATCCGGAAAATGGAAGTAAAACCATGATCAAAACGAAAAACCGGTTATTCCAATACGTTTTCATCTTCTTTTCCTCCCCGCAATTCGATTTACAAGAAAACGGCAATAAGGAATCACCGGTAGTGTAAAGGATTTCCAGCAATCGTTCAACGGTTTTTGCGTTTTCCACACGAACAGGATTGCTTTGTAAGAGAATGCCAAGGATCACTCCCGTTCATTGGAAAATATTGGAGAAGATTTTCATCTCCTGCGGATTCAAATTTATCAGACAGGAAGGAAGTTACAGACCCTATACAAAAGCAGACGTTTCCAGACCCATTGTAATTCCGACATATAATGAAGTACCTGCCTTTATTATATTGAATAATCTCAAAACGGCCGGCATCTCCCGAGAGGAATATTTTCAACATCTTCATAGAAGCAAATGAAGGTTATCGATCGAGTTGTAATAATTCCTGATACAACAGATCAATATCCTGAATCAACCGCTGAATCGAAAACTTGCGAATCGTCTCTTTCTGCGCAATGAAACCCATCGCTTGGGTTTGTTCCGGCTGGGAAACGGCTTTCATCAAACCTTCCGCGATGGATTCCACATTCTCCGGCTCGACGATGTAGCCCGTCCGGCCGTCTTCGATCAGTTCCGGCACGCCTCCCACGCGGGTGGAGACAACCGGTTTGCCGGCGGACAATGCTTCGATGACCGCGACCGGCAGGCCTTCGTTCGCGGAGGTGAGCACCACCAAATCCACCGCTTCGTATACGCGTTTCTGATCCTCGCGAAATCCGGTGAAGACGCAGCGATGCGTGATGTTCAGTTCCCGCGCCAGTTCTTCGAGAAACGGTCTTCGTTCGCCATCGCCGACGATGAGAAAATAGGTATCGGGAAAGGATTGCAGCACAATGGGAATCGCGCGGAACAAATCCTCGTGCTTTTTAATGGGAACCATCCGCGCGATCATCCCCACGACGAATGCGTCCTGTGGGATGTGGAATTCCTTACGGATTTCTTCGCGCGCGCCGACCGGTTTGTCGTGAAATCGCTCCAATTCCAATCCCAGCGGAATCGTGCGGATGTGATCCGGCCCGCTGACTTTGTATTTTAGCAAATCCCGGCGGCATTGTTCGCTGACGGCGATAATCAGAGTGCTGAACCTGGCCATACAGCGTTCGGCCAGCCGAAAAAAGCCGGTTTTCAACGGTCCGAAATAGCCGTGCAACACATGGCCGTGAAACGTATGGATTACGATGGGAACGCCCGCCAGAAATGCCGCCATGCGTCCGACGAATCCGGCCTTGGCCGTGTGCGTGTGCACGATGTCCGGTTTTTCTCTGCGGATGATGCGAACCAGCTGCCACAGGGTGACGATATCGCGAATCGGATGCAATTCCCGCCCGAGATGGGCCATCCGAATCGGTTTGACGCCCTTCTCGTCGGCGAGATCAAGCATGTTGCCTTCTTCCGGCGCTTCCAGGCCGGAAATCAGGATCGACTCGTACCGTTCGGGATCCAATCCGGCGGTCAAAAGAATGACATGAATGGCGGGACCGCCGACATTCAAACGGGCGATGATGCGCAAAACCTTTATTTTTTTCATGAAATTATGCAATTCGAGAATGAGAAAGCCCGGATCAACCATCATCCGGGCTTATAAAAATTCATTGCGTTCCGAAAATCCGATTTACTGCGGAGGTTCTTGATTCGCCGGTTGTTCCCCCGGTTGTCCAGCCGGTTGTCCCGTCATTCCATCTCCAGCCGGAAGTTCAACGTTCGCCGTCTCGGCTTTGCTGGCTTCGATCAGCTCCTGAATGGAGGTGGTTCCCGGATTCTGGTCCATCACGCCGCGCGGATTCGGCGGTTTGATCATCGTGAGTGCGACGCTCGAGGTGGCGAAGATAATGCCGAGAATGATTGTAATCTTCATCAATATATTGATGGAACCGGACGAACCGAACACACTGTCGCCGCCGACGGATCCGAACGCGCCGCCGAGTCCCATGCCCTTATTGGATTGAATGAGGATGAAGAAAATCAACGCGGCGCACACCGCAATGTGAAACAAACAGAATAAAAAGTACAACATCACGCTCTCCTTTGTGAGCTGGGAATGAAACAACCCGTTATCATACTCATTTTATTACTTGTCGGAAAGAGCCGCGAGTCCCGGCAATACTTTTCCTTCCAACAACTCCAACGACGCCCCGCCGCCGGTGCTGATATGGGTAATTTGATCGCTGACGCCGATTTGATTCACCGCGGAAACCGAATCGCCGCCGCCGACGATGGTCACGGCGTTTGACGCCGCCACCGCTTTGGCGATTCTGATCGTGCCTTCGGCGAAGGCGGGAATTTCGAAAACGCCCATCGGTCCGTTCCAAACGATGGTTTTTGCCTTGGCGATCTCTTCTTCATACCGTTTGATCGTCGCCGGGCCGATGTCGATTCCTTTGAGTCCCGTGGGAATGGATTGAGCGTCGATAACCTGCGGTTCGATGCCGTCTTTGACTTCCGTCGCGGCTTTGTGATCTTCCGGCAGCAGGAACGAAACGCCTTTCGCTTCCACGGCCGCCAGCGTCTCTTTGGCCACGTCCAGTTTTTCTACTTCCACGATCGAATCGCCTACGTCGATGCCTTTGACTTTCAGCAACGTATACGCCATGGCGCCGCCGATCAGGATGCCATCGACTTTTTCCAACAGATTGGTGATCACGTCGATTTTGCCGGAAATTTTAAGTCCGCCTAAAATGGCGATAAACGGCCGCGCCGGCGTTTCCAATGCGCCCACGAGATACTCGATCTCTTTTTGCATCAAATATCCCGCGACGTTCGTATCGAAAAAGCGGGTTACGCCTTCCGTCGAAGCGTGAGCGCGATGCGCGGTTCCGAATGCGTCGTTGACGTATAAATCCCCCAATTCGGCCAGTTGCTTGCAAAACGCAGGATCGTTTTTCTCTTCTTCGGGATGGAAACGGAGGTTTTCCAGCAACACAACATCCCCGTCCTGCATCGCGTTCACCGCGTTTTTCACCTCGTCGCCGATACAATCTTTCAACGCCGTGACAGGTTTTTTCAACAACGTGGAAAGGGATTTCGCCGCCGGCTCCAGGCGAAATTCTTCTTTCACCTGCCCCTTGGGACGGCCCAGGTGAGACATCAATATCACGCGTCCCCCGCGATCGACGAGAGATTGGATGGTCGGAAGCGCGGCGCGAATGCGGGTGTCGTCGGTCACATTCCGATTGTCGTCCAGCGGGACGTTGAAATCCACGCGAACCAGAACTCGTTTTCCTTTTGGATTGATATCATCGATATTTTTTTTGGCCATGACCCTATCCCTTTTCTCTTACGAGTAAACTTAAAATGAAAGCCTTATAAAAAACAATTCAAGATGAGTAGGCTTATCTGCTTAATTTTTCCAATCCTGTAAACAAATTTCAGCAGGACAACATTGATGGTATGGACGGGGCTACCCTGACGGCAGCCCCATCCGAACAAGCCGTATTATAAAGCGATCAGCTGATCTTATTGATCAGATCGATCACGCGGTTCGAGAAGCCCCATTCGTTGTCATACCACGACAGGATTTTGACCAACGTGCCGTCGATGACGCGCGTATATTGGGAATCGAAAATGGAAGAATGAGGATTCCC
>QZKN01000168.1 GCA_003598175.1 Candidatus Omnitrophota bacterium | reverse complement strand
TTTCCCAACTTTTCCAGGGGCGTTGCCCGCTGGCTATCTTCTGTCACCCCGTTGGGGTGGAATTCTACGTTTTTCCCAACTTTTCCAGGGGCGTTGCCCACTGGCTATCTTCTGTCACCCCGTTGGGGTGGAATTCTACGTTTTTCTTAACTTTTCCAGGGGCGTTGCCCGCTGGATATCTTCTGTCACTCCGTTGGGGTGGGATTTCACCACGATTCTTATCGCTAACTTAATGTCATTGAGGGACCCCCTACTTTTCTCGCAATGGAATCGTCAAACTCACAATCGTTCCTTGTTTGGGGATCGATTGGATCTCCAACTCGCCGCCCATTCGTGTTGCACGTTCCCGCAAACCGAACAGGCCGTACCCGCCCTGATCCGATACATGGTTTCGGGTTTCCTGCCGGGTAAATCCGATTCCGTCGTCACTGACTTGAATCCGGATGGATTCTGTTGCCCACGCCAACCAGACATTCCCATGCGATGCTTGCGCGTGTTTGGTGATGTTCACCAGTAATTCGCGCGTGGCGCGGAAGAGAAAATACCGCAGTTCATCGGCTAAAGGCGCAGACTCGCCCGATTCGGTACAATCAATCACAAGCCCATGATGCGTGTGAAATTCTTCGGCCAATTGCGCGATGGCCGGTCCCAGTCCGGCTTGATACAGAAGCGGGGGACAAAGTTGGTAGGTCATGTTTCGCGTCGATTGCAGCGTTTGATCGAGCCGTTTACGGATGTGAGCCGCTTGCTCCTTGATTTCTTCCACGGCCTTTGCTTTCGCCAATGAGGACAGTTCCAACATCGAGAGAGATAGGGATTGGCTGATGCTGTCGTGTAAATCCGTCGCCAGTTTGCGCCGTTCCCGTTCTTCGATCAAAAACAGTTCGGAGGTCAGAGCTTGCAGTTTCTCGCGATGGCTGAGGAGCTGCTCGTTTGCATTGGCCAAATGTTCCGTTCGTTCCGCGACCAACTTGGTTAAATTGAAATAGCGGAAAACCAGAAGACCAAGCAGCATAATAATAACCAGCGAAGCCAATGTCATAATGATCATAAATCCCGGTTCTTTATACCACGGCTCGGAAACGACGAATTCCCAGACGGCAGGCGTAACCGCATGATTGTAATTCACATCCATGGCCGTGACTTGCAACCGATGATTTCCCGGATCCACATCGGAAAAAACGGCGAAGGGATCGTAGGAATACGGCGACCAATCTCCCTCATCCAGACAATAGGAATATTGCAATTTTTCCGTGTCCGTATATTTCCAGCGGTCCTGGGCGGTAAAGGTGATGCGAATATTCACGTTTGGTAAAAATTGGTGATTGTTCTCCTCTTCCGGAATGGCGACGAGGGGCGGATCGCTGTCGGCGTCCGGACAAAACAACGAATCGCTGGTATACGAAACCGCCCACAGGTGTTGTTGCCGGTCTTTAAATATGGACATATACGTGGAAGACGGGAGTCCTTCTTTGTAATTGTAGTATACCCAGATGCCATTCTTCAGGCGATAAATTCGTTTCCGGGCGACCACCCAAATGCTGCCGTCCTCCGTTTCCAGCATCTCTCTGACGCCGATATCCTCGGTGCAATCCAATTGTTGTTTCCAGGTTTCCTGATCCGGATCATATTCATACACGACATAGCCGAAACCGGCCCAGATGGTTCCATCCGATCGTTCCAGAAAGGCGTTTCCCGGCGTCTCGGTAAGGTGATTCACCGGCGGTTCGATGGTTTGATAATTCCCCTTGCGAATCATTCCGTATGGACCGCGATAAAAATTCAATAGCCAGATATCGCCGGAACGGGTATAAAAGACGCGCGTTTTATTATCGAGGTCGGAGATGGCATTCTCATCGGCGATCGGTTGGTAAGTCGCGCCGTCAAATTGTTCCAGCGAAAGCAGGTTGGTTTGGGTATCTTTGCAAATGAGGTATATCGTCTTGTTCGGGCCGGGAAAACCATTTTCGAAAATCTTGTCGGGGCGGGTGACCGACTGAATGAGATTGGCGGCGGCGTCATACACTGTCAGTTGGTTTTGACTCGAATCCCAAAAATTCTTATACAGATAAAGAACTGTCCGTCCATCCGCCAAGGGATGACACTGTAAATCGAGATTGATGGTTTGCAAATCCTCGATCCGATCCATGGTTTTCCAATCGTAGCGTTGCATCTCCTTTCCTTGCCCGCGAATGAGTTGCCCGGGTTTTGCGAACCAAAGATTTCCCTGTTCGTCGCTTCCCAACACTTTGTCATAACCACTGAATTGGGGATTCAATTTCGCCGGGGGCTGCCATAAGGCCGGCGCATGTCGCATCAAACCGCCGACGGAGCCGATCAAGGCTACATCGTCTTTACAAAAGGCGGAATGGCATAAAGTCAAGCCCAAGATATCGTTTCCTTCGATGGTTTTGATCTCTTTCCCCGGTTCCTGCAGATAGATCAACCCAGCCAGCCATCCGCTGGTCCAAATCCGTCCGAGCGAATCAGCCCAGCCGTTGCGGAGATGAAACGGGTAATTCTGCGTCAGTTTTTCCCAGCGGTCGCCATGAAATCGCATCAGAAAATAGGATGGCGGTTCGTCGTTCAACTCCGCGACTCGTACATAGATTTCCTGATCGGATAGAACCACCGGATACCACTGGACTTTTCTGTGATCTGCGCCGGGAAGTGGATAATTTCTCCAAGTCCACTCGCCTTTTGTATTGCGAGTAAAGCGAAGAATTCCTTGATCCCCGATTCCCCAAAAGACGCCTTCACTTGATCCCTTATTGAGCGACAGAAAAAATTCGTGAGAAACATCTTCTCTCCGGAGAATGTCGTGTGATTCGCCGGTTTTGAGATCATATGTAAAAAATTTCTCATGGTTGGTTAGAATTAGTTGATTGGGTTCATAAAACTCAAAACAATCCGAATCCCCGATATTTTTCCCCTGCAAATCCGGTATCGGGAATCGCTGCCACTGTTCCGTCGCGGGATCATACAGAATCATGCCATAAAAATCCGGCGGCATGATTTGCGAGTGATCGTTGTAGACCGACCAGATGCGTCCCTGTTCATCCTGTTGGATTGCGCCCAGGCGGCTGTCCACGTGAATTTTTTTCACTTCGTAGCCGTCGTAAATAAAAACCGTCTCGTGATTATGAATCAGCGCGTATCCTTCCGGCGTAAAATTCACCACAAAAGGAAGGGTGATTTCCGGAAAATAGCGCCAGACGCCCGGATGCTGGGCGTGAGAAACAGATGATGCGCCGATCAGGACCGCCAATAAAAAGTAACGATGGATTTCTGTTTTCATGGGTATAGTACTCATCAGCGTCATCCCAAATGATGCATGGGAAACCCGTCAATCAATGGCCGATGTCGGTTTGGTCGCACAATTATATATGAAATAGTCAGGCAGGTCTAACAGGCCGGATGGATTTTATGGAAAGATGATTTCCCCATCGAGTTTTTCTTCGACGCCGATGGGTGGGAATAGAATGTAGCCTCGAATCGGCATTATTCTCTATTCGCGACAGTCGCCGTATTCGAAAGTGTTTTCAAATAAATGCTTCCATTTGTGCTTTGCAGGTGGATTTCCGGAAACTCCCCATTATTCATGCGCCCCACCATGCGATTGCGCCGCGCTTCGTAAACGGTCACCGGAAATTCGGAATGAATACCGCCGTTCGTGGTTCGCGCATTCAGATTGCCGCTGTAGTTGTCCGGCAAATGCAACCGAATCGATCCGTTCGTCGTTTCCATCCGGATCGGCGCGATGCCATCGTGAATGAACGCTTCCATGCTTCCGTTCGTGCTTGTCAGCGACAACTCCCCGTCGATATGCTCCACATCGGCGCGGATGGAGCCGTTCGTGGATTCGGCATGGACGGATCCGCAGATGCGATCCAGTTCGATGCGCCCATTCGTCGTATACGCATCCACGTTGCCGTCGATATCCGCAATCTTGATTTTTCCGTTGGACGTTTTCAGATGCAGATTCATTACGGAAGGCGCTTGGATCTCATAGTGGACGGAATAATTGACGCGATTTGACGAGCGCGGATGCTCGCAGGTCACGCGGACTTCATTGCCGCTGCGATACGTTTCCACATGGACTCGTTGAGCAAATTCTTCCGCCGCCGATCGACTTTTCGCATGAATCCGGACCCGGGATTTGACAAGAATCTGGTTGCCATCGATACTGACCACTTGAATGGCGCCGTTTTTCGTCTCAGCGATGATTTGTGAAACGTCCTGGCTGTCCAACGTCCATTCCTGCTCCTCCCCCAATTCGTATTTCAAGTGCTCCGGGATGTCCGTCACCGCATCCACCACCGATACGGGCACCTCGATGGCGGCCTCGACAATCGTGAACGGCACTTCCACCACGGTTTCCACCAGGTCGCCGATCGCGCAGCCGATAAGGCTGATCATTAAACAAACAGACAACGCGAGACACGGGAAGTGGGAATTCTTCATGGTTACAATTCCTTTCGTGGGTTTATAAGAAAATATTGTGGTGCGGGCTTCCAACCTGCATGTGCAGACCAGAGGTCCGCACCACAATTTTTCATGCTTCGTTGTGATCAACCGATCATGTCGGTTTATATGTAAAAATGGTAAATCAATAATCATATTGACAAGTAGAATACAAACATCGCATATACAAGCCATGAACCGCCCATACTTCATCAGTACGTAAGCACGCTTTAAAAATTTTATTGCCATCCATTTTTTTTGGTTTGATTCATGATATCGCAGGCAAACAAGCGTTGGCTAGGTTTTTTTGTATTCAATCGATCTTTTTATTCCAGAGGCGGTAAACCTCTAATCCCATATCCTTACCCGAACAATTCGTAAACCAATACAGCTTCGGAGGATACCGGATTCTTGCTACAATCGCATAAATCAAAACCGAGTTATCGGTCAGGATGGAATTGATCCCTATCAGAAGGTGCCCAATGAAATACGAACCCGTCATCGGCCTGGAGACGCACGTCGAACTTGCGTCCAAATCAAAGGTTTTCTGCAGATGCAAGGCGGAATTCGGCGGTCAGCCGAACAGCTATGTTTGTCCGGTTTGTCTCGGATTGCCGGGAACGCTTCCCGTTTTAAACAAAATATCCATGGAAATGTCGCTGATCGTGGCCCTGGCCCTCCATTGCGATATTCCGGAAGTCACGATTTTTGATCGTAAAAACTATTATTACCCCGATTTGCCTAAAAATTATCAAATTTCACAGGAATATTGCCCGCTGGCGCGAAACGGCAGGCTGACGATTCAGCTCAAGGACGAACGCGAGAAGGAAATCGGTATTCATAACATCCATCTGGAAGAAGACGCCGGCAAAAATTTCCATTCCACCGGCGGCAAACAGCCCACTACTCTCGTCGATCTCAACCGCGCCGGAACCAGCCTGCTCGAAATCGTCAGTCAACCCGACCTGCGCAATGCCGAGGAAACCGAGGCGTTCATGCAGACCGTGCGCTGTCTTCTGCGCTATCTCGAAGTCAGCGACTGCAAAATGCAGGAAGGTTCCCTGCGGTTCGAACTGAATATCTCCCTGCGGCCATGCGGTGTGCAGGAATATGGCACGAAGGTGGAAGTGAAAAACGTCGGCTCCGTCAAAGCGGTGTTGCGCGCGTTGGATTATGAAATGGCGCGGCAGGCTGAAATCCTCGACGAGGGCGGACGTGTGGTCCAGGAAACTCGCTTATGGGATGACACACGAGGAGAAACCCGTCCCATGCGCGTAAAGGAAGGCGCAAAGGACTACCGTTACTTCCCCGAACCGGATCTTCTGCCGGTCAGACTGGAACGGGAATACCTTGACGCCTTGAAAAACCGCTTGCCGGAGCTGCGGGACGCCAAATGCCGACGTTTCATCGAGACCTATCAAATCCCGCCATACGACGCGGGCGTGCTGGCCGCCGACAAAACGGTCGCGGATTTTTTTGAGGAATGTTGCCGTTTGCACGCCGCGCCCAAAACCTTCAGCAATTGGATCATGGTCCACATTTTACGAGAATTGAGGGAGGATAGTGAAATCGGGGACCTTCCGATCACTCCCCAACACCTCGCCGAACTCGTCCGCCTGGTCGAAAGCGACGCCATCAATTCGAACATCGCCAAAAAAGTAATCACCGAAATGATGAAAACCGGTAACATGCCGGCCGACATTGTAAAAGAAAAAGGCCTGGAAGCGGTCAGCGATTCGGGAGAAATCGAACAATTCGTGGAGGAAACGATAGCGGAAAATCCCGGCCCGGCAGAGGAATTTAAGGATGGAAAAGACAAAGCCATGAACTTCCTGCTCGGCCAGGTCATGCGCAAGAGTCGCGGCAAAGCCGATCCGCAGCTCGTACAAGAGTTATTACGCCAAAAATTACGCGGGTGATGCTTGTGGATAGAATTCCTGCGTTAAGTGAGTGATCAAGCCGAAAAAGAGGAAGTCAATATAATATTTCCGACAACTCGTATCGTATTTTCTCTCCGGTTTCCGTTTTTCCGGAAAACAAATCAGGGGAAATATCAAAAATCTCCCAATCCGACATATTTTCCGGATCCGTTGGATTCACATTGTGGACCCAGGATCGCCGTTCCGAAATATAAGTCGGCTCCGTTGTGGCGCAACCATTGAAAAGCAAGCCGAATGCAATCCCCAAAAAGAAAAGCGGCGTTACGAATTTACGAATGATCATGCGTTTTTCATCCATTTCCGCATACAGGAATGAATATCTATCATAGTCTATAACGTTTGTTGTCGCAATCGGGTGATGCGGTTTCCGAATCTTATCCGATCACGGTTCCCGGCGGAATGTAACCGGGGCGAATGGGACTCATATCGATGATTTTATCCCGCATGCGGTACGTGTTTCCGCCGTTGTAATAAATCAAGTCCGCGGTTGGCAGCCAATCCTGATCGTAATAATAGGAATCCGCCGTAATCGTTAGAATTTCTCCGCAGATGAATGGGCGATTGCCGCTTCGAAAGATGTCGCGCACTTTGCATTCGATATTGGCCATGCAGGAGGTCAACAGCAGCGGACTCACCGATTTGGCGCGTGATGTAGGCAAATTCGAATGGAAAACCTTATCCGTATCTCTCCCGGTATGAACGCCGCAAAAGTGAACTACCTTTAAATGTGTTTTATTCGGTACGGCCAGGATGAAATCTCCGGATTCCCTGATATAATGGTAACTGCTTGAACTGGGCTTAAGCGAAATTCCGATCAACGGCGGATCATCGCTTAACGGAAGATATCTCGTCAATGGTGAAATCGAGTTGGATCTTCCCGAACGGGACGACAACAAAATTATAGGGTGAGTCGCAAGAATTTGAGAAAATTTTTTTACGGGAATATTCGCCATGGATGTAACGCTACTCCTTGCCTGATATCTTCCGATTTGGAACATTTTCCTTATAATACAAGACGTTTTCGTTTTTTAATGATATCATGTTTGATGTCTCAAACCGAAGAATTTCCACGTGTAATTCTCGAAAATCAGTCGTGTCTGTTGCTTTTCCGGGTTCAGTTCATTACAATCGCGTGATAAATTCTTATAGATGATTCCCGAATCGGGTATTAATTCAAAAAATAGTTGAGTTAAAACAAAGTGGATACCCATACTACCGTTCTCACACGATCTCCCTATCAGATCCTCAAAATAACTCGATGGGCCGGCGATAATGAAATCAAGGAACGTTATTTTCAACTGGTGAAACAGTATAATCCGGAATATTTTCCCGATGAATTCATCGAAATCCGCACCGCTTATGATCTTTTGAAGGAACCGTCGTCTCGCGCGACGGCGGATATCGAAAATTTTGCCGCATCCCCCCCTTATTATCATTCCGATTTTCCCGATTTCCCCCAACAAACATTATCCTTGTTCAAGTTGAACCAGGAGATCAAAACGCTCTGCGGAGATCATGAACCCGAACAACTGAAAGGGGAACCGCGAGAACAGGTTCTGCATTCCATGCGCGGCATCGCCCTTTATCAGGCTTTTCATGGGAATCCGGACGAAGCCCGTACGTTTTGGCGACATATTTTGGCCATGAATCCCGATGATTCCGAATCGAAAAAAAATCTGGCTTGCACATTTTGGAACGAAGGATTCGAAGCCGCTTTGCAGGAACGCTATGACGAAAGCGAAAAATTGTTCCAACAAGTGCTGGAACACGGTTTGAAAAATGGCGCCATCTATATTAATTTATCGCTTTCCTGTGAGAAACAGGGAAAAAAAGCCGAAGCGGATGAATGCTGGAAAACGGTTCTGGATTCCTACCGGCAGGAGTTGAAATCCAATCCGGATAATAAATATTTGCAGGCCTTGATCGTTGCCATCCATAAATACACCGGTGGGAAATATCTCGAAGGAAATCAATCCGCCGCAGACGGACTTGGCAGCTCCGCCGGCTCCGCGAAGGAACTGGGATACGCTTGCATCCAAAAAGGAAATTGGAAACAGGCGGTGGAAGCATTGGAACAGGCTTTGCGGGAAAATGAAGGGGATGTGGACGTCTTGTGCCAGCTCGGTTGGGCCTATCTCAATACCAATCAGCAAAATCGGGCATTCCACATGTGGAATCTCGCGCTGAAAAAAGCGCCCGGACGTTCGCAGGTTAGTGATCACTTGATCCGCGGCTATACTATTTTCGGGAAGCGGCTCAAGGATCAACGAATTTTCAACCAGGCTTTGGTTCAATTTAAAAATGCTCTCAAATACGATCCGGATAATGTGGATTTGCGCTTGCATTTGGCCGATACGTTCTTTCAAATGAGGAATTTTTCTGCCGCCATGCAGGAATATCAACGGGTTTTAGATGTAGAGCCTCGCAATAAAGTTGCCCGGCAGGGAATTCGCGAATCGAAACGACTCGGAGGCATGCGGTGATCAGTTGGTTTAAATCATCCGAAAATCCCAAAGAAGCGTTTCCCATCGAGAATCTTCCCGTTGAAACGTGGGGAGAAGGGAATAGCGATGCCTTGGCGCTGCTTTACCGCCCCAATAAACAAACCAGAAACACGAAAACGGACGCGCGTCCGCTTCTTTTACAACGAGGAATTGATAAAGAAAAAGAGGACTTTTTCAAGAGGACTCTCCCGATTCTGGATGGATTTGGTAGTATTTTCAAACATGCCAACGCTCAGAACCTCGAGGGAGACGAAATCCTTGCCAATTGGTTGAAAACGCTGGAAACGCTGTATCGCCGCCTGCTTTCGGCATTGGAGAGAGAAGGACTGGTTGCGATTGATTCCGTCGGAAAACCGTTGAATTTGTCTCTGCAGGAAGTCATCGACGTGCGCGAAGTTTCCGGCGCGCCGAATAACACCGTAATCGAAGAAATCGTGAAAGGATACACCTATGGCAATCGCGTCCTGAGAGACGCCAAAGTCATCGTGGCGAAAAACGCCGAGATCGATTCCGTTCGGATCCAAAACGAGAATCAATCCCGGTCGGCGTCGCCGGAGGACGATGATTTGCCATATCCTGATAAATTTTGAACTTTTTGACAACAAAACCATTATCTTATATTATTAAGCCGACTTGACAACCGTGGTCGGAGGAGTGGTAGCTTCATGGCGAAAATATTGGGTATCGACTTAGGAACAACCAACTCTGTTGTTGCCTACATGGAGGGGGGTAGTCCGGAAATTATCCCTAATGAGCTGGGCGATCGAATTACTCCGTCAGTAGTCTTTTTTCAGGAAGATGGGACGGTGCTGGTGGGGAAAAAAGCCAGAAGAGCGGCCGGCTTGAATCCACAGCGTTCCGTCTTTTCGATCAAACGCCAAATGGGAACGGGCTTTCGGGTCAACATCGACGACAAACAGTTTACCCCGCAGGAAATATCCTCTTGTATCTTACAAAAACTGAAATCGGATGCGGAGTATTATTTCGGAGAAGAATGCCCACAAGCCGTCATCACCGTTCCGGCGTATTTCACCGATGCGCAGCGTCAAGCCACCCGCGACGCGGGCCAGATCGCCGGTTTTCATGTCCGGCGCATCATTGACGAACCGACCGCGGCGGCGATTTCGTATGGTTTGGAAAAGGAAAGCGACCAGATTCTGATGGTCTACGACCTCGGCGGCGGTACGTTCGACGTTTCCATCATCGAAATGGTAAAAGGCGTTTTTCAGGTTCTTTCGATCAAAGGCAATAACCATTTGGGCGGCGACGACTTCGACCAGAGGATCGTAGAATATCTGTTGGAACGGTTTCAAAAAAGAGAAGGAATCGACCTGCGCTCGGATCAAAAAGCGATGTTCCGCCTCCGGGAAGCGGCTCAGGAAGCCAAAATTGAACTATCCGGCGTCACGAATACCCACGTGATCATCGAAGCCATCGCCATGACTTCGAAAGGCCCCATCACTCTGGAAGAAGAACTGAGCCGCGCCACAATGGTCAGTTTGATCCATGACTTGCTGGAAATGACGATTGAACCCACCCATCAAGCCATCCGCGACGCCTGTCTCACCCCGGAGGATATTTCCAACGTCCTGTTGGTGGGCGGCAGCACACGCATTCCCGCGGTGCAGCAGATCGTCTCGAAAATCGTGGCGAAAGAACCGCGAAAAGATGTCAGTCCGGATGAATGCGTCGCCTTGGGCGCCGCTGTTCAGGCGTCAATACTCGCTCCGCTGGATGAAGAATTGGAACAAACCGCCGCGGATACGGTGCATCGGGAAGGACCGGTTATCGTTCACTTGACCCCGTTTTCTCTCGGCGTGGGTTTGTCCGACGACCGGTATGGCGTCCTGATCGAACGAAATTCCACCTATCCGACAGAAGCGCGCGACCTCTTTACCACGACGCGCGATTTTCAATCGGCCATCAGTTTCCCCATTTATGAAGGGGAAGAAATGGTCGCTTCCGCCAATACCTTTCTCGACATGCTTCGCATCGATGATATCCCACCGTCTCCGCGCGGCGTTCCGCGCATCGAAGTGACCTTCCGCTTGAACCAGGATCGAATTCTGGAAGCCTCGGCGAAGGATTTGACCACCGGCAACGAAGTCAGCGTCACCATTATCGCCACGGATAACCGCCTCACGGAAGATGAAGTGCGCGATCTGACGCAGGCGGCGCATGAACGCGTGAATAAAATGATCGAGGCGCGCAAACGGCAAGACATGTCGAATGAAGTCGAAAGCCTCGTCTTTCGCGCCCGGCGCGTTTTCTCCGCTCTCGACGATCCGTTGGCGGAAGAAGCCATGCAGGTCATCGGCGAGCTGGAAAAAGCCCGCTACGCCGACGATGAAGAATTCGTCCAGGAAAAAATGGGGCAGCTGAGCAATATGTTGTCCAAGTATGAGACGGCTGATTATTAAACGAAGCGCTTTCGAGCAGATGCGAACAAATATGGCTTTCCGATCGTTGCTTTCTTTTTTGAAGATCAATCGTAAATCCCAACCGGCAGCCACGGAGCGGTATCTCAGGAGTTTTCCTTTCAATGCGTGATTGCCGAGTTGAGGATCGTGCGGATCTCTTTCGGATAATTCCTACACCTTATCCACTCGTTTTAATTGAATCACAATCCCTTATACACCGATTTGAGTAGAGCGTGCATTTCACAGAACCGAACACCGACTTCCATGGAATCCGATCAGCCTTGTATTCTACGTAGGAAGATGGAATCTAACTCAATAAAATGAAAATCTATTCTTGAAAACTTGTCCGCACTTTTAATATAATTATAATGCAATGGAAATCCTGATGAAGGTTTCTTCTTGTTTCCCTATCGGAGTGATCATATAATAGGGAATGAGAATCATTGCACGAAGCACATTACATAAGTTTTGGGAGCGTCAACCCCAGGCGGAACAGCCGTTGAAAGCATGGTTCAAGGTTGCATCCTCCGCCGATTGGGCTACTCCGGACGATGTTAGAGCGGATTATCGAAAAGCCAGTTTTTTTCATCGCAATCGGGTATGTTTTAATATCGGTGGGAACAAATTCCGCCTTGTCGTGCGAATTAACTACCCTTACCGGATTGTGTACATCCGATTCGTTGGAACCCATCGAGAATACGATGCCATCGATGTGAACACGGTGTAAGAACAAGAGGCAAAAAATGAATATAAAACCAATTAAGAGCGAAGTGGATTATCAGATGGTCCTGGAAAAGATCGATCGGCTAATGGATGCCGAACCGGATACTCCCGCCGGAGACCGGCTGGATGTCTTAACGACATTGGCTGAATCTTACGAGAATAAAAACCATCCGATTGAAGAACCTGATCCGGTTGAAGCGATTCTTCACCGCATGGAAGCCCTTGAAATGACCCACAAGGATTTGGAGCCGCTTATCGGAACCCGTGCACGGGTTTTAGAAATACTCGCCCGGAAACGCCCTCTCACCATCTCCATGATCCGGCGGATTCATCAATCCTTGCGTATTCCCGCGGATGTATTAATTCAATCGTACAGCCTGAAAGCAGAGAGAATGTAGACCTTTCCGGATTAAACCTAAAAAAATAAAAAAACAGGTTGAATCTACACAATCCTTTCTACAGGTCCTGGTCTCAGACCATTCGCGAAGTAATCGATCTCCCGACCATGCGTAGCAAGAAATGCAGGAATTTTTGTCGCAGGTTTTATCTGTAAATTCGTTGCAATCCATTCCCAAATAATGTGACGTTGGTAAAATATCGTATACGCGAAATAATTTATCCGATGTTGACGAGATAAGTCATGTTTATGTATACTGGTAATATTAGTATAATATTATAAAGACATAATAGGACGGAATCACACATGGACGCTCAATATGATGAAGAAAGAGTCATTCCGGCCGCGCTTGCGCAGGCATGTGGAGTTCTCACGGCCGGCTTCGGATTGTCCGCGCTTGTCGGATGGATGGCGGGAATTCCTCTGCTATCCACATTCGGACAGAATAAAATTCCGATGGCGCCAAGCACGGCGCTGCTTTTCCTTTTATATGGATCGCTGATTGTCTTCCACGTAAGAATGCCGCAAAACCGTAGAGTCCGTCGTTTGGGTATTCTATCCGCCTCATTTGGCATGATTGTTTCCCTGTTGCTGTTTTTTCTCTCCTCATTCGGAATTCATTCGAAAGTCGAGCATCTCGGTTTTCAAATTACCGGGACGATAAACGGAGCGCCGATCGGGCATATGTCTCCGGTCACGGCTTTCTGTTTCACGCTGGCCGGCTTGACGTTTTTGTTGTTGCTCACTTCGTCCTGTGATCGACGCAAGAGAATCATGGTGGCTGTGTTGGGGGGCGCCGTTACTTTAATAATCAGTACAATTTTCTTAGTCGGTTATATTTTGGGTGGACCTCTTCTTTCCGGCAGCGAAGTTATTCCTTCCCCGCTGACTACGAATCTGGCATTTTTCGGGCTGGTAACGGCGCTCATCCTCCTTTCCGGATTGCAGGCCTGGCCGGAAAAACGGGTGGCTGACGCCGCGAACGGACGCGCCACTTTTACGCTCATCCTGATTTTCATCCTTACGGCCACGGGCCTCTTCACGGCCGGTTATCTTTACTTCCGGAATTACCAGAAACATTTTCGCGCCGAAGTGGAGCGCCAGTTGATAGCCATCGCGGAGCTGAAAGTCAATGAATTGGCGCAATGGCGGGGGGAGCGCCTGGGCGACGCCTCTATTTTCTTTCATAACGCTCACTTCAATGTGCTGGTGCAGCGTTTTCTCACGAATCCGGAAGATGCACATGCGCACAATCGGCTTCGGACCTGGCTGGACAAAGTGCAGGCGGCTAACTGGTACGACCGCATCTTTCTGCTCGATTCTCACGGCGTCCTGCAGGTATCTGTTCCCGAAATGACCAAGCCGGTCAGCGCTTTTCTTTCCCAAAACGCGGCGGATGCCTTACGTACGGGGCAGATTATCTTTCTGGACTTCCATCGTGATACCCCCGATGATCCCATCCACTTGTTGATTGTAGTCCCCCTTATCGATGTGGAGAACGGTAACCAGCCTCTGGGGGTTTTAGTTCTGTACATCGATCCCGAAACCTATCTTTATCCCTTCATCACCCGCTGGCCTACGCTCAGCCAAACGGCCGAGACTTTGCTTGTCCGCCGGGATGGAAACGATGCGTTGTATCTCAATGAATTCCGGCATAAAAAGAACACAGCACTCGTATTGCGCAGTTCGCTTGACAATAAAAACATACCCGCCGTGAAGGCGGCGTTGGGGCAGGAAGGCATTGTGGAGGGGACCGATTATCGCGGCGTCCCGGTAATTGCCGCCGTGTACGCCGTTCCTGATTCACCGTGGTTTTTGGTTGCGCGCATGGATGTAGCGGAAATCAATGCGCCGCTGTGGAAGCGTTTGTGGGAATTGTCAGGATTGATTGTCACCCTGCTTGTCGGGGCGGGGGTGCTTACAAGATTGCTTTGGTGGGATCAACGAGCCCGTTTCTACCGGCAGCGATATGAAGCGGCGGAAGCGCTGAGCGCCTCGGAAATTCGGTATCGCCGGCTCTTTGAGGCCGCGAAAGACGGCATCCTGATACTGGACGCCGAGACGGGAATGATCTTGGACGTAAATCCATTCTTGTGCGAGTTGTTGGGTTACGCGTACGAAAAGTTTCTGGGTAAGAGGCTATGGGAATTGGGATACTTCAAGGATATTGCCGCCAATCAAGGTAAATTCGAAGAATTGTTGTATAAGAAATACGTACGCTATGAAGACTTGCCTCTGGAAACTATCGATGGGCGATGGGTCGAGGTGGAATTCGTCAGTAACATCTATCAGGTTAACCACCACAATATAATCCAGTGCAATATCCGCGACATCACCGAACGCAAGCGAGTGGAGGAAAAACTAAAACACTCGGAAAATCTGTATCGCTCGTTGGTCGATAATATCCCTCAGTGTATTATTCGAAAAGATTTGGAAGGCCGTTTTACATTCGTTGACCATTCGTTTTGCCGTCTTCTTGGCCGATCGCCGGAAGAAATTGTAGGCAAAACCGATTTCGATTTTTACCCTCCCCAATTGGCCGAAAAATTTCGTAAGGACGACCGTCATGTAATCGAAACCCGAACGATATTCGAGTCCGAAGAAGAAAATATTCTTCCCAGTGGAGAAGTACGGTATGTGCATGTAATTAAAGTTCCAATCATAGACTCGTCCGGTGAAATCGTTGGCGTCCAATGTATTTTTGGGGACATCACCAACCGCAAGCGGGCGGAGGTTGAGCACATGATGCTGGAGGCGCAGCTTCGCCAGATGCAAAAAATGGAGGCGGTGGGACGGCTGGCGGGGGGTGTGGCGCACGATTTTAATAACCTCATTATGGTCATTCAAGGATATGCCGATTTGCTTGCACATAGAATGTCTCACGACTCCGACGCCCAAAGCGACATCGAGGAAATCAGCAAGGCCGCCGAACGAGCCGCTTCGATCACGCGTCAACTTCTGGCTTTCGCGCGGAAACAAACCGTTAGCCCCGTCGTGCTGGACTTGAATCACTCTGTTTCGGAAATGCTTAAAATGCTGCAACGGCTGATCGGCGAAGACATCGATCTGGTCTGGAAACCCAGTCCGGATCTCTGGCAAGTGAAGATCGATCCCTCGCAGCTGGACCAGGTGTTGGCCAATCTGGCGGTCAACGCGCGCGACGCCATCGCCGGGGTGGGAAAAGTCACCATCGAGACGACCAACGCATCGTTCGATGAAGCGTATTGCGCCGATCATGCGGGATTCTTTCCCGGCGAATTTGTTCAGCTGGCGGTCAGCGACGACGGCTGCGGCATGGATAAGGAGACGCTAACCAAAATCTTCGAACCGTTCTTCACCACCAAAGGCATAGGCAAGGGAACCGGTCTGGGACTGGCGACCATATACGGCATCGTCAAGCAAAATGATGGTTACATCAACGTATACAGTGAACCGGGAGAAGGAACCACCTTTAAAATATATCTGCCCCGCTGCCGTGATGAAACCGACATCATCCCGACCGAACATGGGAAGGAAGCGGTGAGAATGGGTACGGAAACGGCGCTGATCGTCGAAGACGATCGATCGATTTTGAATCTGGGCAAGAGATATCTCGAAGGATTGGGGTACACGGTGCTGACCGCCAATACTCCCAATGAGGCGATTCGGCAGACGGAGGAATATTCCAATGAAATTCACCTGTTGATCACCGATGTGATCATGCCGGAAATGAACGGCCGCGAATTGGCCGAACGGCTCGTTTCCATCAAACCGGAAATGAAATGCCTGTACATGTCCGGCTATACGGCCAACGTCATTGCCCACCACGGCGTCCTGGAGGCAGGCGTGCATTTTGTCCAGAAACCCTTTTCCATGGAAACGCTGGCCGCCAAGGTGGGGGAAGCGCTGGAAAGGACAGGAAAAGGATGGCCGCCGGCCGGCTGAGATATTGGCGCTTCCGGGCGTGCTTGCCTATGGGCAGTCAGCGCAAGAGGCCGGAAGCAAAGCGCAGGCGTTAGCGCTTCGCGTCCTGGCCGACAGGATTGAACATGGGGAACTTGTATCCGATTTGTTGGATATTACTTTTGCCGCCGTGTAAGTGCATGGTCTTCCACACTTCAAATCGTATGTTCAACAATGCCGAAAACCGAAAGGACCTACGGAACCAAGCCGGTTTGGAATAGAATAGATTCCTTGTAACTTATGGATGCGGCAAACCGTTTTTTATGAATAGATAGAATTATCACGTAAAGGAGTGAACTGATGGACGCATTAATTTGCCCGGCCTGCGGCGCCACGAATCCCGTCGAGGCGGCGGTGTGTGAAAATTGCGGTGAAAATCTTTCCACCGTCAAAAGCCTTATGGATACGGCCAATACCCATTACAACGAAGCGCTGGCCTTGGCCCATTCCGGAAAATTGGACGAAGCCGCCGCGCAGTTGGAAGCCGCGATCTCCCTGTCGGGAATGTCTCCGAATTACCACAATCTGTTGGGAACGATTTACGCCCAAAAAGGCCTCTACAGCGAATCGATTCGCGCGTGGGAACGAACCCTCGCGCTCAATCCGGAAATCGAGAAAGCGTATCGTAATATTGAAAAAGCCAGCCGGATGGAAGAAGACGCCGCCGAGGAACAACGCAAACGCCCGTTTCTTCTCACCTCCATTGCCGCTTGCATCCTCGCCGCCGTTTTTCTCATGATGTCGGTTTTTCTGGGAGTGCGATCCTATTTTGCCTCCTCTCGGATCAGTTCCTTGACGAATGATCTTACGGCAAAAACGAGTGAATCCCTCACCTGGCAAAACAAATACAACACATTGAATGAAAAATTCCCCGCCGGCGGCCTGGATCAACTCTTGAAGGAATTGACGGAAGCCAACAAATTGGCCGAGGAACGGCAAAATGCTCTGGAGCGGGAACGGGATCGCTATGCCAAAATCGTCGAAGCCCGAAACGCCGAAATGGTCACCTTGCGGGACCAGATCAAAACCTTGCAGACGGAAAACAGCCAACAGAAAAAGGAACTTGAACAGATCAACGCCCTGCAAACCATCAATACGCGCAATACCGCTCAAATTCAGAGTTTAAATAAGACCATTCAGGAAAAAAACGATGAAATCCTGGCCGCGAATCAACGCACGGAAGAGATGAAAAATAAACTGCTGCTTGCCCAGCAGACCATCGAAGGCGTTCGCGAAAATCGGGAACAGGCGGTCGCCAAAGCTCGGGAAGCGCACGAAAAATCGACGACGACGCTGCATGAGCAAATCCTGGCGTTGCGCAGTGAAATCGCCGCGCACGAACGCAAACATCTGGATATGAATTACGCCAATGAAATCATCGTGAAATCATTGGAGAATTTGGATCGGAACGAGTTCGATCTCGCGTTTCAAAATGTGCAGGATGCATTATCGCGCGCGAAAGAGCACCCGTCCGCGAATTTTTTGCGCGCCGAATTGCAACGGCTTCTCAACAATCCTCTCGAACAGGAAATCCGCCGGCAGGAACGCATGAATCGAGCGCAGCGGGAAAACGAAAAGAAAACCGAATTGATCACATTGAATATGGGAAGCGCGAAAGAGTATTTATCGAAAGGCGCCTTTCCCCTCGCCATCGAATCGGCCCAGCGGGCATTGGCTCTCTCGCCCAACAATCCCAAGGAACTGACCGATCTCAATCGCATCATTCAGGAAGCGGAGGAAAGCAACCGCGCCATCGCCATGATGATTCTCGAAGCGAAAGAAAAAATCTCCAACGAAAAGTATAAGGATGCCCAGGCGTTGATCAAAAAGGTGTTAAAACGGTCTCCTACTCATCCCGAAGCCAACGAGCTGATGCAACAACTGGGTGAATAAATCGAATTCTTTTCGATGAAAATGCCTTACGTGGTGAAGAAACGCAATTGCGGCCATGCTACCGCCGAATCACGGGATTGCAATGTTCATTTTTTGAAATGCATTCCGCGGCGGGGAGGTTGGGCAGGGGCGGATTGGCCTTGTTGGAGAATTCCGCCGATGGCGCCGGCGCCGGCGCAGGTGGCGCATTTGGTGCGTCCGGCCATGATGGTCGCGCCACAGACGGTGCAAAACGAGATTCCCGACACTTGCCGGAAATTGATCATTTTGTTATTGACCCATCGCAGCGTGCGCCGTTCCAGCTCAGAATATACACTGGCATGATCATAATTTTCGATATCATCGTTTCGTTTTTCCAAAAACTCGGCGAGATCGTCAAAGAGCAGTTCGATGACTTCATCGATGCCACATTCGCGATCCTGAAATTCCCGCAAATGACCTTTGCAACAGATGAGAAGATACTGATCTTCTTCCTTGCAACAAATATCGCTTCCGCCTTTGCCGATCGGACCACCGCATACGACACAGGTTCTTTCGTAATCACCTGGCATTCCGGTTCTCCCTGATTGATAAAATCGTATAATCGCTCTTTACTATTCTACCTGGAAATCACAAAATGATAAAGTATAAATGTAGAGAATTCTTGCGAATGAACCGGCGGACGACAAATCTTCACGTTTCTCCATTGTTTTCGTGTTTGTTGTTATTGGACGATGGACCGTGTTCATGATAAATTATATCATATATATAGTTGTTTAAAAAAATATTTCAGATCAGGAAACCGATTATGTCACAAGACTCTTATCGAATCACAAAATACGGCCTGTACGTTGCGATTATCCTTCTCTTCGCGGCATTTATCCGCTTGGCGGCGCTGGACCGAATGGCCTTTCATCACGACGAGTCCATTCATGCGTTTTATTCTCACATGATTTATAAAGGGAATCTGCAGGGATATGCGTACAATCCCGTTTATCATGGACCGTTTCTCTATCATTACGGCGCGCTCTTTTTTCTGCTGTTCGGCGATAACGATTTCGTGGCGCGCCTGCCGTTCGTCAGTTTCGGATTGTTGTTATTTTATTTTATCTGGCGGATGAAACCCTATATCGGCAAAGCCGGCGTCTTGTCCTGCATGCTTCTGATCGCGGTTTCACCCACAATGACCTATTTTGCGCGATTCGCGCGAAACGATATCTACATGGCGACCATGGCAATGGGCATCATCGTGTATGGCTTGGAGTATCTTCGCCTGCGGCGAAACCGCGACCTGGCGCTGATGACGTTTTTCCTGGCCTTGATGTATTCCTGCAAGGAAAATTCGTACATGACCGGATTTTTTCTCGGTTCTTATATCGTCTTTTATGGTTTTTATTATATATTCAGTTATCCAAGGGAAGGCCGGAAGCGCGCATTGTATGAAATATTCGATCAACGGTCTCCCTTCGTGAAGGTGCTCACCATCTACGCCGTCTATTCCTGCTTCGCCTTCACGCTGGTGCGCCACGTCGTCAAAAACTGGCAGCTGCCGCCCACGTTCGATCAAAACACGCAAAACACGATGAACGTTCTGCACAGCACGTGGGACAATTATACGCGCACCCACCCATGGATTTTGCCGCTCTGGATTTTCACCGCGGTCGCCGTTGTTTTGGGATTGTTTATTTTGTATGCCTGGATTCGGCGCAAGGCCGCGCCGGAAACGGAAACCATCACGTTCTTCGAGCGATTTGCGTATCGCAACGTGGCGGTTTTAAGTTGTATTCTCGTCGCGTTGGCCGTCTATTCCGTGCTGTTCACCACGCTGGGGACCAATCGTTCGGGGATGAAAGCCGGGGTGGTGGATTATTTGCTGTATTGGATGTTCCAGCAGGATCATCCCCGCATCGGCGGCTCCTCCCTTTATTTTTTCCCGCGTTTGGTGATTTACGAGATTCTCGCCGTCGTGTTTGCGGCGGCGGCATTCTTCGTCTATACGTTTCGCGGATTGGGGCTGGTGAACTTTGTTGCTTTTCAAACGGCTTTTTGGGGACTCGTTTATGCGTACAGCCGTTATTTCCTGGCCTGGATTGGAACCTTGCAACAGGCGATTTTCATCTGCCTGCTTTTCTTTTGCCTGGCGGGAGTCATTTTCATTTCCAAAAAACTGGCGGCGGCATTTTCCTTCATTCCCAAGGAATCCGAGGAAGGCGCTTCCCCGATGGTCGATTCCGACGCCGGCCTGCTGCCGGACGGAATCCGCTGTTTCTTCATTTACTGGAGCGTCGGTTCCGTTCTGGTGTATGCGTTGTTGCAGGAAAAAGTGCCGTGGCTACTCGTGCATCAGGCGCAGCCTCTTTTGCTTCTCGCCGGAGTTTTTATCGGGGATTTATGGAGTCGGCTGCGTCCCGGCGTTCTTCGGACCATCTTTGTGATCGTGGTGGGATTGTTCGTAACATATGAGGCGAGAACGGATATATGGTTGAACCTGTATAACAATGACGATCCGCGTGAAACGATGGTTTACACGCAAACCGATCATTCAATCAAAGCCATCGTGGCGGAAATTGAGCGCGGAGCGGAACTATTGGGAGCGGAATACATGCCGCCCAATCCCACCAAAGTCATCGCGGGATTGCAGGGCGAGGCAAACTGGCCGTATGCATGGTACTTGCGGAATTATCGCACCTATCCGCAATCGAAAGGGCTTCCTCCGGCGGACGTTCCCTATGCGTTGGTCGATGATGAATACCTGGTCACGTATGGAGATCAAATGAAAGTCTGGGCGAAAGGCCAATATACCCGGCGATTGATCAAGCATCGCGTCTGGTGGCCGCCGCTGGGGCAAAGTGAAGTGCCCTTTCTCCATTTCAACAAGCAACACGAAGCCTGGAAAGCATTGTACGATTACGTACTCTATCGCAAGGTCTGGGGCGGCCAGCCCGGCTCCGAAAATGTTCTTTTTTATGCCAAAACGCCCTTGATCGAACCCGAAGCCAAAATCGAAGGACCGCAGGGCGCGGATCAGATGCCCAAACCGTTGCAAATCATCGGCAGCGTCGGCAAACATGGTTTCGGCGAAGGGGATTTCAACCAACCTCGCGGAATCGCGTTGTCTCCGGACGAAAGCCGGGTCTACGTTCTGGATGCGCTCAACGGCAGGGTTCAGGCGTATGATTCCGATTTGAATTACATCGGTTATTTCGGCGGCCCCGGCGTGAATATCGGCGAATTCACGATCAATCAGGGCAACGGCCCGAACGGGGGGATCGGCGTGGGGCCGGATGGCGTCGTGTTTATCACCGATACGTGGGCTGAAACGTTCACGACGTTGGAAGGATTCGGTCGGGTTCGCGGCAGCGGGCGTATCATCCGATATCGTCCGAGCGCGGAAGGCGGCGAATTTTTACCCCCGATCACGCAAGGGCTGAATCAATTGTTTTTCTCCCCGCGCGGTCTGGCCATGGCGGCGGACGGAACTCTACTTATCTCGGATACAGGCAACAAAAAAATACTGCGATTCCGGCCGGACGGAACGTATGACGGAACCATCGGCGAGGGGGAACTCAATGAGCCGGTCGGGATTGCCGTCGGAGCGGATGGATTGGTGTATGTCTGCGACGTCGGCAACATGCGAGTCGCGGCGTTTACACGAAACGGGCAATTCGCGCGACAGTGGGCGATGACGATGGGCTGGAAGTATGAAAAACCCGTCGACATGCTGTGGATCGAACCTTACGTGGCCGTGGATCAACAAGGGAATGTCTATGTTTCCGATTCGACGACGCACATGATTTTCCGTTTTGACCGATTGGGGAAACAGGTTGCCAAGTGGGGTGGGTTCGGAACCGGTCCGGGAAATCTAAACGGCCCGAAAGGGATCGCGGTTGATTCGAAAGGATTTCTTTATATCGCGGACAGCATGAATCACCGCGTGATAAAAACGCGTATGCAATAAACAATTCCATTCCAAACCGTAGGAAACCTATTCACATCCGCACGATCATCCAATAAGATCAAGAGAGGTGCATCCATTCGTGGATTGCGATAAAATCGATTGACCCGGTAACTCATTGATGAAAGAGGCGCCCGTTTTTTATGTCCGTTGAAATGAATCAACCATCCCCTGTTTTATTGATTCCCAAAGAATCACAGGTTCTTGACCGTCCACGATCGATCCTGGCGGTCGGACTCGTTGATGCCGATCATTGCTATTTAAATTATTTGCGAGACATCGGTTATCTGGTCGAAAAGCAGGAAACGACGCGCGGTTTGCATGAACAAATTCTGGCCAACATTCCCAACGTGCTTTTACTGGATATGGACGGCCTGGGCGACGAGGCCATTGCGATTACGCATCAGCTCAAGGAAAATCCGTTGACGTATACCATGCCGATTCTCATTGTCATCGGAAATCGTGATTTGATGAAGGAAATCGAGACGTTGGAAGCGGGCGCGGAAGATTTCGTGGCCAAACCGTTTCCTTCGCAAGTGCTGGCCGCCCGCATTCACACGAGTATGCGCCGCAACATCCGCCTGCAAGTGTCCAATCCGCTGACCGGCCTTCCCGGCGCGATTCATATCGAAGAACAAACCACCAAACGGCTCGAACAAAACCAGCCGGTGGCCATGTGTTACGTCGATCTGGATAATTTCAAGGCATTTAATGACAAGTATAGTTACAATCGCGGCGATAATGTAATTCGCATTCTCGCCACCATTCTCAACGAAGGGGTTGTGATGTTCGGACGCAAGGGGGATTTCGTGGGACATATCGGCGGAGATGATTTTATCATGATCACCGATTACGCTTTCGTCGAGGACATATGCAAATATGTCACCAGCAGTTTCGACATGTTGATTCCTTTTCAATACGAAGAGGATGACATGAATCGCGGATATATCGTCTCCGTCAATCGGCAGGGAGTACTAATGCAATTTCCCCTGATGACGGTTTCCATCGGAGTCGTCACCAATCAGCATCGAAAAGTCAACAATTATCTGCTCATGACCGAGTTGGCGGCGGAAATGAAACAATATGCGAAAACCGTGTCCAACAATGTATTGCCTCGGCGTAGCATTTATCGTATCGATCAACGCGCGATCTGATCGTTCGGACAGCCGCCGGCGAAAGAGGATTCATTCCGTTTTCGCCCCTTGCCGTTTTTTCCAAAAACCATCAAATTGTAATCATGAAAAATTCCGGGAGGTTTTACGCATGGCGCCGAACGTATACATTACCCGAAAAATTCCCCAACCTGCGTTGGATCGGTTGAGGGAAGCGGGAATCCAATTCGACGTTTATCCCCATGACGAAGTGATTCCGCATGATGTCCTTCTCGAACAGGTTGCCGGACGGGACGGAATTCTGTGTATTCTTACCGATACCATCGATGAAGAAGTGCTGCATTGCGCCGGCCGGGCGAAAATTTTCGCCAATTATGCAGTGGGCTATAATAATATCGATGTGGAAGCCGCCACCCGGCGGGGAATTGCCGTCACCAATACTCCCGGCGTGTTGACCGATGCCACCGCCGATCTTGCCTGGACGCTGCTTTTCGCCGCGGCGCGAAACGTAATCGAGTCGGATGCGTATTTGCGCGCGGGAAAATTCGTGGGATGGGGGCCGCTTCATTTTCTCGGGCAGGATGTCGCCGGCAAAACGCTCGGCGTCATCGGTTTGGGGCGGATCGGAAAAGCTTTTGTGCAACGCGGCGCGGCTTTTCGCATGAATATTTTATATCATTCCCGGCAACGGGATGAAGTCTTTGAACAATCATATCCGCATGAAATCAAATACGTAGAATTGCATGAATTACTCGAACGCAGCGACTTTGTCAGTATCCATGTTCCGCTTACGCCGGAAACCACGCATTTGATCGGAAAACGGGAATTGGAGCGGATGCAATCTCACGCCATTCTGATCAACACCGCTCGCGGTCCTATCGTTGACGAGCAGGCGCTGGTGGACGCGCTGAAAGAGCGGCGGATCTGGGGCGCGGGTCTGGACGTGTATGAAGAGGAACCGACAGTCCATCCGGGACTTCTCTCGCTTCCCCACACCGTTCTTCTTCCCCACATCGGCAGCGCCACCTATGCCACCCGCACGCGGATGGGGTTGATCGCGGTGGACAACCTGATCGCATTTTTCACGGGAAAACGTCCTCCCAATCTCGTGAATGAAAAAGTCTGGAAGTAAAATGAAATCTGTACTATTATTCCGGAGTAAGAAAATAGGAAGGATTCCACTCAAATGGATCTTTTGGAAAAAGGCAAAGAACAGGCGCGGCATGGACAACATGCGGAGGCGTTGGATTTGTTGATACTTGCACTGGAAAACGACAAGGAAAATCCGGATATCCACTTTTATCTCGGCCTGTGTTACAGCGCGCTCGAACAGTTTCCTTATGCAAAACATCATTATCAATTGGTTAAAGTATTAAAACCCGATTATCCCAAACTCAACTTGGTTTGGGACGGACTGAAAGAATTTGAGCCGGAAAATCCCCCGGAACGGCGTATAGCGCGTTCGGCGGCGGCAAAAATGCGAAAGCAGACGGTGGAAAATCGGGAAGATGAAACGCCGGCAAAATCATTCGATACAATTTCGGTAAAAAACTCACATGAACAGATAAAAATAACGGACGCCAAATGGGAAAAAGCATTCCCCACGGATCAAATTATGAAACCTAGTACGGAAATGTCCACCCTGCAAATCATTGCCATTGCCGTGGTCGGCATCGCCGTGTTGGGTACTCTGGTTTATGTAATTCTCAGCATTCTATTTAATCCAACCAATCCCGCATCGTTTTAGAGAACCTATCAACCCATACACATTAAATGCAACAAAATCAAATTCATTCTCAAGATTCATTTGCTTTCACCGATAACAATAAGGCAGGCAATTTGGGATTTGCGCCGTTTTTTCACGTTAAAATCCGCCTGTTTCACTGAAATTCTTTCGACATAATTGTCTGGGAATTGTTTTTGATTGAATCTTTAATTTTGTGCTATACTATCAGTTGACAGAAATCCGCACGGTAGGTCTGTTTTTTTGTATGGTTGAGGGTATTGAACGATTTGTATCGGTGAGAGGTACGCGCAATGCCCGAAAAAAACGTTTCCAACTTGTGTATTGTTTGTGGCCGTCCTTCCAAAACGGTTGTTTGCATGCATTGTTTTTTAAATTATGATCATCGCGCCTACAAATCGAAGGAGCGCGATGAGGATGAACTCTTCTATTCGTCCCCGAAATTTCATTTTGCTCAGGAAGAGGATGAATTTTCCGTTTTGGATACCGAATTTGACGAACTGGATTTTGATTTCGAAGAAAAAACGGAACGGGATCAAAAACCACGATTTTCCTGGTTATCCCGTTTGCCGGGTTTTTCGTAATCGAGTTGTTAATTTAACGAATTGAAAACGGGCGTGTTCGTTTCCGTCTCGCCCGTGTCTCACTGGAATGATGCCGTTTTTTCATTGCGGTGTTATTTATTTTTTGATATTGTCCCGCATTCGTATTTTATATCCTTCCACGCCGTTTTGAATGTAGGTTTCTTCATCGGCGATTCTTCGTTTTCCGCTGATGGGATCGAGATGGAGCGACTGCAAGCGTCCTTTAACCGCCACGACATCCATCAACAGCCGCATCAAAGCAAAAATCGATGATGTATCCCGTTTCGGAAAGGAAAGCGTCGCCGTCGGAACCATGCGGCTGATGAAATCTTCGGCGGTTCCTCGCAAGGAAGCGGTTTGCGCGGCGGCTAACGTGAGCCCTTGGAATATCTTCAGACTACCTTCGAGCGGAGCGTCTTCCGGAACGGCCATGACATCGCCGAAATCCCGCGGCGTCAGGAAAAGGACGGCCTTGTCGCGTGCGCCGTTGACGATTCCGTTCAACAGCGAATGATTGCCGGTCGGGCCGGTGGTTGCCAGTATGTTCAAGCCGGATCCACGCTCTTGCACGGATTCTTCGTACAGCTGCACGAACCAGTCTCCCAATTTTTTATTGTCGAAATAGGGATAAAACACCAACGCGGATTTTCGGCAAAACACTTCCGCGGCGTGAAGAAACCGGGCGATTTGATAGGCGGGATTTTTTTCGGGAGCGAGTGTGAGAAAGGCTTCGTGCGTCTTGGTATAGCCTTCGAATGCATCGCGCAGCCGAGTTTGGGGATCGCTGTCCGCCGTGACCGCCAAAAGAAGCAGGCCGACGGGAGAGGCAAAAGAGAACCGTCCTCCCACACCGTCCGGAACCGGCAGTATGGCCATGAATTTCCCGTCGCCTTTCTCTTGCAGTTGGTATAAAAGGCTTTTCGGCGACAGTCCTGTCGTTGCCACCGTTCGGCTCATCCAATCGCTGCCGATGGCGTCCGCGAGAATCATGCCGGCAAGCGCCGTTTCGGCGGTTGTTCCGCTTTTGCTGACGATATTGATGACGGTTTGATCCAATAAATTGCGCGTTTTGAGCATGGTCAGGAGTCCGCGCAGGCGGAACGGATCAAAGGTGTCGCCGGTGAAGTGGATTTCGGGAATCCCGGTGATTTTCCCAGCGACGACCATCTCATTGTGATAGGGATGATTTAGCAGATCGTGAAGCGTTCGCGCGCCGAGATCGGAGCCGCCGATGCCGACCGTGACCAAAACCTTCGCTTCGGCGCGGATACTGGCGGCGATTTCGGCAATCTGGTCGATGGAGACGTAATCACGATGGTCTTTGGGGACCTTGTGGCACCAGGTCCACGCGCGCAGGCGTTTTACCAGATTGGAATAGCCTTCCTGATCTTCATTGTAAAAATCCTGATGGATCACTTTCAAATTGGAATCCAACAGGGTAAGCCAATCGGACGGCGCGGCGTCATAAACGATGTTCGTCCCGAAGGCGTCAAGTTGAAAATCGTCCGTGAAGTTCATAAGCAATGTCTCTATCCTTCCTACATGGAGTTCATGGTTTTGTGCAAATGGAGAATAGGGATATGGTAATACTTCCTGACGTTCGGCGAAGCCCAATGCAATCTTCTCATCAGCCCAAAAGCTGGTTTCCGAAAAAAATGCGCCCGGTTTCGACCGGGCGCGAGTTCGGCGAGAGATTTTACTCTCGCTTCGATATATGCTGATGCTGGGAAATGGAGATTTTACGATTGGGTGATTTCCGATCCTTTTACGACTCGTAAATGGCTGATTTCCGGCGGCAATTCGACGTGTTTGTCCACGATGCCAAGCAGGTTTATAACCTGGCCGGAAAATGAAATCAATCCGCGGGGAATCCAGACGTGAATATTATGTCCATGTCTTCCGCCTTCCCGCACGTGGACTTTCACGAAACCCTGCGCGGTCATTCCCTCGCCGATGTAGACGCGGACGTTTTCATCCTTACTGGTTACGCGCACGAGATCCTTCCCACGCATTTTTGCAAGTTCGTCGGTGATCGAGGCGGGGGTTACGTTCATGTCTTTACACAATTGCCGGAGTTCTTTCGGCATGACGTTGAAGACAGTACCCACCAGCGATAAGGGAACGGAAACATCCACTTGATCGCCGTGATGGGAGCGGACTTCGATGCATAACACGGCATCCCCCCAAATCGGGGCGATTGACAGCGCAAAAACGAAAACACCGCTGAATAGGAAAAACAAGCAAAGTATAAATCCAAAGCGGATCCATCGTTTGATTCGTTGTCTCATTTTAGTTTCCTCCTGCCGCGGTAGTGATCTTTTTCATCCCGCTGTCATTACCAATACGTGAGCGAGCAGGAATTATTTCAAGTAATTCTCTTGAATTGTTGTTTTTGTTTCATGTCGATCGCGGCGCAAGTCGCTTGTGACCGAGACGCGATCATTGGTTTCTTCAATCACAAGGCGTAATTTTCGAGATAATCAAATGCTCATGATTCGCGCTCACTGTTTTACCTTCCCCTGTCGGAAATCAAGGCCTTGATTGAAATGATACTGTATGTAACCTCATATATTCATGAACCAAAAGCAGTACAAATAAGAAGAATTCAACACACGAATGCCCAACAAGATCAAAACATATCCACACCAACAAGAAATATCAAAGCAATGTGATCTTAAAACAATCGACTGAATTCCGTCTATTTGCTACTGACTACTGACTACCGGCTACTATTAAAAACCATGGACATCGCCAAATATACAGAATTCCGCTTGACCCTGTTGAAATCCGTCGAGTCGTTGCTGGACGTGCGCGACCATTTGTTCAACAAATATAAAAATCAGCTTCCCCCTATTCCCCACGCGCTGAAATCCTCGCTCGACTTGCTCGACATCTATCGTTCGCGGCTGGAAGCGGAACGGCTGTACGTCGCGTTCATCGGCGGTTTCAGCGCGGGCAAATCCTCCATCGTCAACGCCATCCTGGGCGATTACATCCTGCCCGAATCGCCGGAAATCACCACCGCTGTACCCACGCTGCTGCAGAAAAGCCCCGACGAACGTAATTTCGCGGTCATTTACTATCTGGGCAAGGACGAAATCGACGATCTCGATATCATGTACCGCCGGGAAATTGTTGCGGCTTTCAATGCTCCCCATCTCGAAAACCTGCCCTCGCGCGACCTGATCGCCGAGATCGAGGAACTGGCCAAAAATGGGGAAAACCGCACCCTGGTCAACTATTTCAAAGCCTTCGTCCATCTGCGCAGCGACCGCAAAATCGAGGAAGTTCCCGTCAAGCGCGTCGTCTCCATTAGTGAAGCGCAAGACATTATTACCAACGAAAAGGAATCCGTCTTTATCGACAAAGTCCTGCTCAACATCAATTGCGAGTTGCCGGAAGACGTGACTCTCGTCGATCTGCCCGGCGTCAGCGTGCCCAATCCACGCCATCGCAAGGTTACGTACCACTTTATCGAAAAGCGCGCCCATGCCGTCGTCTTTGTCCTGCTTGCCCTGCGTGTGTTCGACAAGGACGAATACGAAATCATGCAGATTATCCGCAAGGGCGACAACAAAATCGCGCAAAAAACCTTTTGGGTGCTCAATCGCTGGGACGGCCTCACCACGCACGAACAGCGCATCAAAACCGACCTCAATTTCAATAAAGCCATGAAAGAGGATTTCGGCATTCAGGAATTCAAATACTATAAAACCAATGCACTCTACGGCCTGCTTTCTCAGATATACCTGCGCCACAACAAAATCAAGGATCACAAACTGCAAAATCACAAGGCTGAATATCTGCTCGACGTCAAAAATCGTTATGAAAACGACCATCAATCCGCCTTGATCGAAAGCCAGATTTTGACCCTGCGCGACGATCTTTTTGATTTTCTTAATAATAAAATCCGCGAAGTCACCATTCAAAGCTATATCGAAAACATCAAAAACGAAATCAGCGATCCGCTGTATAAATTGATGACTCACGTCAAGAACGATTACGAAACCTATCTCGACAATCGTTTGGATAAGGAGATGCGCGAGGACATCAAGATGCAGGCGGACAGCAAGGTCAACGATGGCAAGATCAAAATCAAGAACAATCTCGATGAAATGCTCACCGACGTGATCATGGACAAGCTGGAAAAATTCAAGAACAGCGACGAACTGCAATCGGTGCGGGAACAAATCCGCCAAACCATCTCGGAAGGGCCGGAAACCGACGCGCAAAAAGCCTATATCGAAATCATCAGCCAACCCTACCGTAAATTCCCCTATTATTTCGAAGTGGAAACCAAAATCATCGACAAATTGAACCTGCTGGTCAAACAAAAGTTCATCGACGTCACCAAATCGAACGTGTCCACCATTTTTAACGAATTTGTGGCGCGCACCTTCGAAGTCATCGACTTGTTGAACAAGGAAATCGAATATAACCGCGTGTTTCAGGAAAACATCGAGCAGTCGTTGGACCGCGAAGGCTTCATCATGACCGTGCGCGGCATGGTGGACAACTACGCGCGGGATTTGGATGACATCTTAATCTACAGACGGAAAAATCCGATCACAAAATGGTTCGTGCAGCCCGATCTTTGTGACCGCCTGCTCGACATCGCCAAAATCGGATACGAAAACCTCAATCACGAATCCAACGAATTCCAGCGCGAGGATCTGGACCTCAAAACCGAACGCATCCGCGACCTGCTGGGCAATCACTACATTGAAAAGGCCGACAACTTCTACAACCATGTGCTCAATCAGCTGTGGGCCGCCATCAAGGACCATCTCATTCTCGTCCGTCAGAAACTGGAGCGTCTGCTTGACGACGAATACAAGCAACTACTGGTCAAAAAGCTGGAAAACGAAATTCCCATGAAATACGAGGAAAAGAAAAACGATTATAGCAAGCGCTGCGTCGCCGTCCGCGGCATCATCGACGAACTGAACCGCACCAACGACTACCTCATCAACGTCAGTCGCCAGATCCCGGCGAAATGATGGGCTGCCGTGTTATGAATCATCCCGGATAAATTCTGTCCGCAGATCAATCAAGATAAATGGTATGGTTTCCCGCTTGGCTCCGATTGAGCGTCAACGTCTTTTGAATGGTTTCTCCCGATTTCGCCCTGATCGTAATGTCGTAGGTTCCCGTGAAGCCTCGCGTCTTTGCCTGGCCGTTGGCGTTCGTCTTTATGGTTTCTGACGTCCACCATGCGTCTTTGACGAGCGCCATCAGCTTGTCATAGGCGGGTTTGGCGCTCATGTCGCGGCGAAGAAAGCCGGCGGGGGCTCTCTGCCAGGCGCCGTCGTCGGAAAAGTCCCACCACGTCAATGCTTCCACTTCCGGACAGGAAAAAATCGTGCGGTAAAAACGCTCCACCTCTTCCGCCTGCAGTTGTTCGCCTGCGGGCGTGGTTTCTCCCCATTCTCTTTCCTGATTTTCTCGGTTTCGCGGTCCGGAAACCACGGTGGTTTCGGTGAAATGGAGAGGAACGCCATATTTCGCGAAACGTTTTACCACTTCAAGGATGCGTTCCGTGCTCCATGCGCCGCCGTGCATGTGGGATTGAATGCCGATCACGTCGTAGAGACGTTTCCCGTTCTCATCGACGAGCGCATCGATGACGTCTTCGTAAATTTCTCTTTCCTTGCCGCGGATCGAATTGTCCCGCTCGGCTTGCTCGCGGGTGTGCAGATAATAATCGTTGATGAGGAGGGCGGCGTTGGGATTGGCTTTGCGAGCGATCTGAAATGCGGTTTTGGTCACGTCCATCTGGCCATATTCTTCCCACATCTTCGTGATTTTGGGGGAACGTTCCCAAAACGACTCGCGGTCGAAGGGCGTGGCTTCGTTGACAACGTCCCACATATCGATCAAACCGGCAAAGCGAGTCACTTCGCGGGCGACCCGTTCCATTTGCAGACGATAGACCTCTTTCGGATCGTCCGGAATCCATCGTGGATCGGCATAATTCCAAACCAGCGGATGCCCCTTGCACGTAATGCCGTGTTGCTTGCACCATTCCGCCACTTTTTGCCACCGCTCCGCGAGCGTCTCTCCTTCCCGCCGTTCATACGCCGCCCAATAAAAGCCAAGCGTGGCGAAATTAAAGAGATCGCTGAAACGGTCTTTGTAAAGTTGGTTTGCCGGCGTGTCGCCTTCCGCCCAGCGAAAGATATTGCAGCCAAACAGAAATTCGTGGCGGATCTGCCGAATTTGCACCGACGCATCGCCAAGAGGCGTTCCATCCGCTTTTTTGACAGTGATTTGCATGTCCTGGCGGCGATTGCGCTCGATTCGATCCAGCGCTTCCAATTCGAGAACGAGCTCATCGGCAAGCTGAAGGGCTTTTTTGAAAGCATCACCGCTTTTCTGGGGTTCTGCGCATTGTTCAAGGATGGCGAGCGCTTGGGACGTCGCAATCGTAGCGGGTTTCCGGCCTTGCAGTATGGATTTCCATGAAGCGACAAATTCGGTCCCATCGGGGGATTGGCCGGGCGTAACATTTTGGCTGGCCTGGTGAAGAGACCGCATCCAGATCAGGCCATTTTGCATGGTTTTAAGAAAGATGGGCAGAGGGGCGGCGATGGACTGCTCCAAATCGCTTTTTATTTGTTGGATGTGAGTGATTTTTGTCTCCAAATCGGAGGCAGAGGCGATCATATGAGGGACCACGAACAGCATCGAGGCCAGTAAAAAACGTACCGTAGTCTTTTTTCTGATGATCATGGCTCTCTCCTGAATGAAAAGGGAATGTTTTTGTCTGATTTAAACTATAGGCGGATTGTCATGAAATTTCCAGCGTATAGGCTGTTTACGAGGTTGATGATTTGGAAGTTTTCTTTCGTTCGAACCATAAGATCACGGTAAAAACAAAAAATATGAAGATCATAAGGCTATTGATGAGAGTGGAATTGGTTAGGACCGATTTGGAAAAAAAGATAAGGAAACCCATCAAGATTATGAACGCCGAAAAGAAGTAAAACATTACGCTCAACATGGCATAACGGTATTTTGCATGGGATAATTTCGTTGCAGCGTTTTCAGGCAAGGGATCGAACCTGTCTGACTCTTGATTTTGCATATGCGCCGTTACCACGGTCATGAAAATGACGATCGAAGAGCAGAGAATGAAAACGTAGGGGCCGATCAGTTTAATCAATTCGAAAAAAGTATAAGAATCCGCATGATTAATAAACAGGATGGTTTCACGGTGCGCTTGGATACTGCCTATAATCAACAGCAGGATGGAACAGCTGATCAAACGCAAATGAGTTCTCAATAAATCGTATTCCTTCATTTTCGCGATCTCCCTTTAACCATGCTATTTATGTTTGAATTCATTATGAATCCCACGGCTCGAACAGATCAACGCTTCCATCTTGTTTTTGGCTTGCTCAACCGTAAATTCCCCGCTCGCTTCCATCCCCCATATACTTCTCGATTCCAGCACGAAAATTCGGATCGGGGAAATTCTCCGCCGTATTGATGTTTTGTGCGTGTGTGAGATAAGAAAAGGAAAAGAAATGAATTGCCAATAGGAAACCAGGATTGAAAACAAATCGGATTAACGGCATTTTATCTCACTTTCCATTCGTGAATATCCATTTCTTATGGTAGTTTAAGAAATAATCCGGAGGATTTCAATATATCGAAAAACACCATATGCGGTCCTATTCGATAACAGGATGAATTCATCCGTCGAATCCCGATCCGTAAATTTATTTGATATAAATTCGTTCCTGTTGGCTTAAAAAAAGATGGTATGCTGATGAATTGTATCATATCAAATTATAGTTACTCATGTAACAATAATTTACAATCACCGTATATGAGGCGGAAAATGGAAAAATCGACGCATCAAAGACCAAAAACATAGATCGCAAACGCAGCCGGAATTCGCCGCCTTGGGGCTGTAATTGATGAACGGTATGCGCAAGGCGCAAACGGTTTGGAATATCCGGCTGTGAACCAAGCCTGGAACGCGGCGGTGACCGCCCTGTTGCAAGCCTTGCCAAGCGCATTGAAAGCGGAACCGGGAAGAGCTCCGGGAGGTATTGGATTCAAGATGGGTTGATGATGCCACTCATGTGGCGATTGCCACAGTTTATCACGCTGATGCCAAGGTTTCATGGAATTTCAAACACATAGTACATTTGGATAAAATTAAGAATACAATCGAGTGAATTTAATGTGCGGATTAGATATCATTACCATTCTGACGCCAAAGGAGGTTCGATTCGATGAAGATGGAAATAAATGAACAGACGTTCGATTGTATCGCATTGAAGCGCAAAGCGCAAATGGAAATCTATGAAACCATTAAAAACCTATCGCCCGATGAAGAAATCGCTTATTTTCGGCGTCGTGCGAAAAATGGTCCATATGCGGAATTGTGGGAGAAACTTGGCTGGCAAAAAGTGAGAATGTGAAGATGACGGAAAAGAATGAAATGCAATGAATCATACGCAAATGAATTTGTGTGCGTAGGAAAAATGGGTAGGATGACACGGGCGCACAAATCAGTTGATTCGGATTTTTTACCCGCCATCTATTCGAACAATTCAATGCTTTCGTTCCATGAGATTTCTCACCGACGTTTTACGGTATCGAAAAGTTGACTTTGGGGCGGCCGGGAACGTAACGGCGCAGGAATCCGTTGCTGTAAAGGCCATTGGAAATCTCGTAGGGATGCCAGTCGGTGGTGCTTTGGCCTTGGTAGGTGGTGGTGGGGCCCATTCCGAAGAGGATACCTATGGAATTGCGCCGATTGCCGAAATCGGGATTGACTTTCGGATCGAAATAGACGGGAGTCAGGCTGCTGTGATAGCGCATGTCGTAGGGATCCCAGTGATATTGACTTTTGGTGTAGCCGAGGCGATTCGTATCGGTAAACAGGTCTCTCGCTATCGGTGAATCCTGAAACGGATCGTAGAGAAATCCGTTGAGATAGGCGACGGGCGTGGTCAGCCAGCAATTTTGATTCAATTCGTGCGAATGAGGCGGATTGTCGTTGTTGTCGTTCATGTATTGCAGAATGGCGAGTTCCATCGTGCGCAAATCGGCCAACGCGCGCGCAACTTTGGCCCGCATTTGCGCGTTTAAAAAATTGGGAACAGCGATCGCCGCGAGTATGCCGATGATGGCGACGACGATGAGTAGTTCGATCAGAGTGAAGGATCGAGTGTATGATTCCGTCCTCTCCATTATTGTTTTCCCTCTCCAGTGATTGTCGATCGCAATGAAAACGTTCCATTGACCAAGCCATTATAAATTGGAACGAGTATAAAAACGATGGAGGTTGTGGATGCATCCGGCCGGGGCGAATGGGATCGCTTCCGAAATCGGATTTGAGCGCGTATCGGGCGGTCATGTGCATTCACAGTACGGCGGCGACGGTTAGAAGTGTATACGATGCGGTAAAAACTCAACACGAGTCACGTTTCGTTGTATAATTCCGATGGAGGAATCTTTAGCGACAGGAATCAAAATACCATGAAATTAAAAAAAATGGTTACGATCCCACACGTGGACGAAATCGATTATGAACAATTCATCACAGAGGACGATACGCCTGTGGATAATCTCTTTTCGGACCAACAGCAACGGTTATTGGTGGAACCGTTACATACCTCATGGAACTGCCCCCAACCTTTTCTTGCCTGCGCCAACGTGGGATTATACTTCCACCCGGAACGCCCTCCCGTGGTTCCGGACATGCTTTTAAGTTTAGGAGTCAAGGCGGCAAAAGACCTGCGGGCAAAAAAGAATCGCGTCTATTTCACCTGGGTATTCGGTAAAGCGCCGGATGTGGTCGTGGAAGTGGTTTCCAATCGGGAAGGAGGAGAAATCGACCGAAAACTACAAATATATGAAGAGATCGGCGTTTCCGACTATGTCATCTTCGATCCCGATCACGAGATCCTCGACACGGATCTGCGGGTGTACGAATTGCGGGATGGAAAATACGTGCAAAAACAAACGTATTGGCTGGAGAAAGTGGAATTGGGATTGCTTTTATGGGAGGGAGAATACGAGCAGCAACATGCCCTCTGGTTGCGTTGGTGTGATCAGGAGAGGAAACCGATATCCATTGCCATGGAGCAACGCATACGAGCCGATCAAGAACGAAAAATCAATGAAAAGTTATCGGCCAAACTCCGCGCTTTAGGCGTCGATCCAAATACAATACTATAATGCGGTTCAGAAATTGGACTGAATGGAGGCATTGCGATGTCGAGTCATGTTGAGGAACGTGTGCGGCAATTGCGCGAAGAGATTCGCCGCCACGAGTATTTGTATTATGTACTTGCCGCGCCGGAAATTTCCGATCAGGAATTCGATTTTTTGATGAAGGAGTTGGAGGAACTTGAGGCGCAGCATCCTCATTTGATGACCGCGGATTCTCCCACACAGCGCGTCGGCGGGAAGCCGTTGGACGAGTTTGAAACGGTCGAGCATCGTATTCCTATGCTGTCCATCAGCAACACGTATTCGGAAATGGAATTGCGGGATTACCACAATCGCGTGGTGAAAGGGCTGAACGGCGATAGTCCGGAATATGTGGTGCAGCCGAAAGTGGACGGCGTGGCAATATCCTTGATTTATGAGAACGGCGTCTTGCAGCGCGCGGTGACGCGCGGCGACGGAGGGTTTGGCGACAACGTCACGCAAAATGTCCGCACGATTCGTTCCCTGCCGCTGCAGTTACGCGGCGAACGATGGCCGGATTATCTTGATGCGCGCGGGGAAATCTATATGCCGCGGGATGGTTTTTTACGGATGAATCGCGAACGTGAAGAAAATGGAGGGGCCGTCTTCGCCAATCCGCGCAATGCCACCGCCGGGACGTTGAAAGTGCTCGATTCCTCCATCGTGGCCAAACGGCCGCTGGATTTGTTCGTTCATACCATCGGCGAAATGGAAGGCATGGAGTTTGAGGAAGACTATTCCCTTCTGCAGGCATTACGCGAGTGGGGATTGCGAGTGGTTCCCGGACTTTCGCTGGAAAAGAGCATCGGCGACGTGATTCGTTGTGCGGCGGAATGGGATCGGAAGCGGCGTGATCTGGAATTTGAAGTGGATGGCCTGGTGATCAAGGTTAATTCTTACGAACAGCGAAGACGACTTGGCAGCACGTCGAAAAGTCCGCGCTGGGTGATTGCGTATAAATTTTCCGCCGAGGAAGCGGTGACGAAATTATTGGATATTGAATTGAGCGTCGGACGAACGGGAGTGGTGACGCCGCGCGCCATTCTCGAACCGGTTTTGCTTGCCGGCACCACGATCCGCCACGCGACCTTGCATAATTTCGAAGAGGTCAAGCGCAAGGACATTCGCGTGGGGGATCATGTGGTCATTCAAAAGGGCGGCGAAATTATTCCAAAAGTGGTCCGCGTGTTGACGGAAAAGCGCGACGGAACGCAGATTCCTTTCGAGCCGGAAATGGTCTGCCCTTCCTGCGGCAGTCATCTCGTGCGCGAGGGCGATGAGGTCGCTTTTCGCTGCATCGACCTTTCTTGTCCCGATCAGATGAAAAAACGCATCGAGCATTTCGTGCAGCGCAATGCGATGGATATCGAAGGCGTGGGCGAAATGCTGGTGAATGCCCTCGTTGACCAAAAACTGGTGACGCATCTTTCCGATTTGTATCATTTGCGGCATGAACAATTGGCGGGCTTGGAACGCATGGGTGATAAATCCGCGCAAAACGTGTTGAATGGTATCGAAAAAAGCAAGGCCCGTCCGTTGGCGCGCAAGTTGTTCGCCATCGGCATCCGTCACGTCGGCAGCCATCTCGCGGAAGTGCTGGTGGAAGGCCGAAAGAGTCTGTGGGAACTTGCCGAACTGACGCTGGACGATCTCGCCGGCATTCACGAAGTCGGCCCGACCGTTGCGCAAAGCGTCTATAACTTTTTTCACGAAGAACACAACCGCGAGGAACTGAAACGTCTCGAAGATGCGGGCGTGGATTTTTCCCAGGCGATTGATGAGAAGAAAAAGCAAGGCGACGCTCCCTGGATTGGCAAAACCTTCGTGTTAACGGGAACGTTGGCGAATTACACGCGCGAGCAGGCGGCGGATCTGATTCGCAAGCGGGGAGGAAAAGTCGCCGGATCGGTCAGCAAAAAAACCGATTATGTCTTGGTGGGCGATAATCCCGGATCGAAGAAAGAGAAAGCCGATTCGTTAGGCATCGTCATCCTTTCCGAAGAGGAATTCAATCGTCTGTTGGCGGAAAATTGAATTTTGCGGAGGACGAAATTTAAAACCGATACCCCATACCTACGGACGCATAAAATTCATCGTCGCGATTGACGGCGTTGAAGGCATTGTCCAGGGACCATTGATAATGGAGCGAAGGGGTGAGATAGAAATTGTTCCACTCAAATGTGGTGGAGACGCCGAACGTGGTGTGGCTCCATTCCGAATTTGACGTGAGTGTGCCGTCGTTGAACGTAATCCCCCAATTGAATCGGATTTTCTGGTTTTCCTGTTCGGCAAGGAGGGAGGGAACCGGCAGGTCGTACGCGAAACCGAAATCGTGAACATTGCCGTTGTCAATCCAGCGTTCGCCTTGAAATCCCGCCCAAATATAGTACGTGTCGTAATAGGGAACCAGAAAAGAAGGGCCGATGGGGATCAATTTCGGGAACGATAATCCATTGGCCAGTTCCTGAAGATCGTTCCGATCCCCCATCGAAGGATGAGAATAATATTTATATGTGATGTAGTTGTAAATTGCATACCAATCATCCTTGAAAAAGGTAAATTCGTATCCGAGGTAAAAATCGACTTCACTTTGATCCGTAAATCTGCTTGAGTCGGCCCACGAACCGAAAATTCCTCCGTAAAATCCCTTGAAATCAAGATTCAATCCTGGTTGAAAAGCGCCGCGCCCGTCATATACGTCGTAACCGTGCCAAATGTATTTGCTCGCATAGGTGAAATCCAACGTGATGCCGAGTTCGTCGCCGCCGATATCCACCGCATATACTCCGTAAGCTGCCAGCCATAGGATTGTTCCTGCAAGAAGCGCTCTTTTCATTCGATTCATTCGTTCTGATTTCCTTTTCGTCTTTTTTTATGTTGTATCATTGCTTTTGTTCCTACCATCCTATCTTCGTTGTTCTCATTTTTCAATCAAATCAATGCGTCGGATGATACTTTTCCATCCGAATGCGCTTCTTTCGGTATGGCATCGGAATTGCCGAGGTGGAAATGCCCCATAACGGTAATTTCTCCAGCGTTTTTTTTATGGTTTGTCGGAAAAGAAATCCATTTCCTGAATTTCACATTGACAACATGGATGATCTGTTTTATACACGAATAGCAGGATGAATGTAAACAGCGAAGAGGGGAGAACACCGTGAAACGGAATCAGGATCGTGGGCAACATCTGTTTATCTTTATAGTTTGTATTATTTTCATGCAATCCGTGTTTTTTACTAAGCCGATTGCGTCGCAATCGGATTTGGAAAATGGATTTATTTGTCCGCCGCTTGACGCCAAACCGCGCGCGTATTGGGTGTGGGTGAACGGCAACGTCAGTTACACGCAACTCACACGCGATTTGGAAGAAATCAAGGATAAAGGACTCGGCGGCTTTGATATTTTCGATATCGGCGCGCGTGATCCTCAAAAAATCGTGCCGGAGGGAGTCGCGTTTTTCGGTCCTGAATCGCTTGACGCCATCGGCTACGCCGCGCGGGAATGTGAGCGTTTGGGATTGGAACTCGGCGTGATCACGTCCAGCAGCTGGAACGCCGGCGGACCGTGGATCCCGCCCGAATTGGGAACGATGGGATTGTTTCTTTCCCAAACGACGGTGGAAGGGCCAGGCCGTTTTTCCGAGCCACTTCCGGTTCCCACCTTTCCGGAAAAAGCGCCGAAAAACGAGAGCGGTTTGCCCGTTTTCAATAAAACGATTGCCGTTCTCGCTATTCCTGACAACGAAAATCGGTTGATCGAAAACAAAGACTCCATTCTGAACTTGACGGATCAATTGGCATCGGACGAAAAATTGGAATGGAACGCGCCCGCGGGAACATGGCGAATCCTGCGTTTCGTCTGCGCCTGCACCGGCGAGCGGTTGGTGCTTCCCAGCCCCAAATCCAATGGTTTGATCATCGATCATTTCAACGCGGATGCGACGGAATTTCACTTTCAATATCTGATCGATAAACTCCAACAGAAATTAGGCGATCTGGAAAACAGCGCCCTAAAAATCATGTATCTGCCCAGCTACGAAGTGACCAGTTATGATCAATTGACGGGATTGATCTGGACGCCGAAATTGCAGGGTGAGTTCAAAAAACGACGTGGGTATGATTTGGACGCCTATTTGCCCGCATTGTTTGGTTGGACCCTCGTCAACGAGGATTACACCGACCGGTTCCGTTTCGATTTCAACATGACGCTTTCCGATCTGATCATTGAAAACCACTACCAAAAAGCGCGCGAAATCTGCAATCGCCATGGATTGGTATTATGCTCGGAAGCCGGCGGTCCCGGCCAGCCTTTGCACAACTGCCCCTTCGAAGCCTTGCGCGCGCTTGGCTCGCTTGACATACCACGCGGAGAATTTTGGTACAAACACCAGCGTTTCGACGAAGAGGGGAACGACATTTTGTGGCTGGTCAAAGAAATTGCCTGCGCTTCTCATATTTACGGCAAAACGCTCGTGGATGGGGAAGCCTTCACCAGCTGGCATCATTGGCAAATCGGTCCGTTCGATTTGAAGCCGCTGGCGGACCGCGCCATGGCGGAAGGATTGAACCGTTTCACCTTCCACACCAGTCCGCACAGTCCGCCGGAAGCGGGAAAACCCGGCTGGGTGTATCACGCTGGCACGCACATCGGCTCGAATCGTGTGTGGTGGCCGAAGGCGAAGCCTTTTATCGATTACCTCGCCCGCAGCTGTTTCTTACTGCAGCAAGGCCGTTTCGTGGCGGACGTTCTGTATTATTACGGCGACGAAGCTCCGAATTTTGTCAAACCCAAACGTATCGATCCGTCGTTGGGCTATGGTTATGACTACGACGTCGTGAACAGTGAAGTGATCCTGACGCGCATGGATGTGAAGAACGGTAAAATCGTGTTGCCCGACGGCATGAGCTATGAATTGCTCGTGTTGCCGGAACGCGCGGACATGAATCCGCGGGTTCTTCAAAAACTGGAGGCGCTGGTCAAAGCCGGCGCGACCGTCGTTGGTCAGAGACCCACGCGCGCGCATGGATTGACCGACTTTCCAAAGCGGGATGAGCAAGTGAACCGATCGGCGGAGCGATTGTGGGGCGACTGCGATGGTTTGCGTGTGAAAGAACGTCAGATCGGCGCAGGCAGGATCATATGGGGAAAACAATTGAAAGACGTTTTACTCGAAAAGAACATCGGTCCTGATTTTCAAACAACGGATTCCGAATCAGCGCTGAAATGGGATTGGATTCATCGCCGGACAGAGCAGGAAGACATTTATTTTGTCTACAACACCACCCAGGAAGGGATCTCCGGCGAGTGCACTTTTCGTGTGAAAGATAAAATTCCCGAATTGTGGTATACCGACAGCGGGGAAATGCGGAAATGCGCTGTTTATAAAATTACCGAACAAGGCATTCAACTGCCATTGTCCCTTCCGCCTTCCGAATCCGTCTTTGTTGTTTTTAAAGAGGGTATGACGGAGAGTCATGTTGTGTCGATAACAAAAGAGGGTGATCAGACAACGATCGGAGCCAATCGCAATCCAACCATTGAAGTGTGTAAGGTGGATTGTGATGCGTTGGAATTGCTAATCCAGGAACCTGGCGTTTACACGATTGAAACATCGCAAGACAAAAAAATGATAATTGACGTGAAAGATATTCCCGAACCGTTTGCGATCGATGGCGCGTGGGAAGTGCGATTTCCGTTCGGTTGGGGCGCGCCGCCGATTGCGCATTTTCCCACGTTGATTTCCTGGACGGCATCGGACGAGGAAGGGATCCAATATTTTTCCGGCATCGCCACCTACTATAAGGATTTCGAAATTCCGGATGCATGGATCGGTTCGGATTATCCGTTGGTTTTGGATTTGGGAAAAGTGAAAGAAGTGGCCGATGTTTTTTTAAATGGTCATCATGTGGGAATTGTATGGAAACCACCGTTTCAGCTCGATATAACCGAATACGCTCGGCCGGGTAGCAATCGTCTCGTCGTCGAAGTGGCCAATCTGTGGTCAAATCGTCTGGTCGGCGATGCGAAACTACCGAATGAGAAACGATTCACGTCGACGAATATGACTCATTCCCTGACCTGGCAGCAGCCGTGGAGCGAAACGCCGCTCCTGGAAGCGGGCTTGATCGGACCGGTGCGAGTCCTGCCACAAAAAATATGGAAATTATCAAATTAGTTGTGCGATGATTCATTGCTGTTATAATATGTTTAAATTGTGAAGGGAGCGATCATGCCGCAAATCATTGAAAAAAGTGAATTGGACGTACTATGTGAGCGAATCATTACAGGAAATGATCGGATCATTTTTACTCATTGTGGAAAACAATTCGTTTTGCTCTCAATGGAAGAGTTTCAGTTTTTCGAAGCGTTAGAGGATCACTATGACAACGAACTCGCCGATGCTGCGTTGGCGGAAATGCAAGAGCGAGAAGAGAAACCGATACCTTACGAACAAATTCGAAAAGATCTTGGACTCGAATAAATGTCAACATTCTATTCATCCGATGCCAGACGGAATCCCATTTCCAGACGATCCACAAACGCCAATTCGGGAAACAGACCGCGGCGGCGGGCGCAGCGTAAATTGCGCGGATTCGAAGTGTAAAAACTCCCTCCGCGAAGGATTTTGTGAACCGGATTTTTCAAGTCGAACCAATCGGAACACCATTCCTGCACGTTTCCGGCCATGTCCATACAACCGAACGGACTCGCGCCTTGGGGATAAGAACCAACCGGCGCTGCTCCGGCATTCCCATCCAATCCTCCGAAGGATTCCGCGCCATGATCTTCGCGGTCCATCCAATTGCAGAAGGAAGGATTCCATTCATTGCCCCACGGCCAAAGTCTCCCGTCCGTTCCCCGCGCGGCTTTTTCCCACTCCATATCCGTCGGCAGACGATAAAGCCGGCCGGTTTTTTCCGACAACCAGGCGCAATAGGCTTCCGCTTCGTACCAACTCGCTCCACAAACGGGAGCGCGGCTTTTGTTCTCGAAGTCCTTGCGTTCCGTCTGCGCCAGGAACTTTTTTTTATGAATGCGGTAACGGCGGCGATACGAAAGGCCTTCTTCCGACCAATAGCGATCGGTTTCATATCCGGCGTCGAGAACAAACCGTTCAAATTCCATTTCCGTCACTTCATATTTTCCGATGGCGAAGGTGGGACAATAAACGGTTTGCTGCGCGGGCTCCGACAACGGAACGAACATCTGCCGGCGCGTTTCTTCATTCGTTCCGTAAATAAAATCTCCGGCCGGAATAACGATCATTTCCGGCGCGACCGGTTCGATGCTCGTAACGGCGGTTTGTAGCGTAAAAATAAAGTAGATGAATGCAAGACATTTCCAGCGGTTTCGCATGATCGTATAATCATTTCACCTTTTTTTATAATGGATAGATTAGAGGGCAAACTTTTTTATGAAACCCCTGTTTCGCAATCTCTATGATTTGTTGTTTCATCGTTGGACGTGGGTATTCGTAGGGATCGGAGTTCTCCGCATCGTCTATTGTTTCCGCGTTCCGTTGGATACGACGGATTTGTTGCGCAATATCGGATATGGCATCGAGTTTTGGAAATACGGTCCCTTGATTTATGATCTGTGTCCGGAAGATTTTGCGCCGGCGTCGTACAGTGTGCTCTGGTCGGTTCATCAATACACGTACCCGGCCATCACGATCCTGTTTTTTTCGTTGCTGGCCAAAATTTGGCCGAGTCTGGTCTTCGGTAAGCTGGTCATGACGATTCTGGCCGCCGTCAACAGTCGCATGATCTTTAAACTAACGCAAAGCCGCGCGCTTGCTTTTTTGTATTGGGCGCATCCCATCGGCATTTGGTATGGTTCGCACGAGGGGCAGTTCGAAGAGATGGCGGCGTTTTGGGTGTTGCTTTCGCTCCTTTATTTAATGAAGAAAAAGCCGATTGCCTACCTGTATCTTGCCATTGCCATCCAGACGAAACTATTTCCTGTTTTTCTGTTCCCTTATTTTATCTGGAAAACATACTCATCTTCCGAGAAACGATATTATGAGTGTATTCTGTGGTCTATCGCCGGATTTATTCCCAGTTTGGTGTTTTTCTTTACCTCGCAATACCTCACGCCGCTGTTCGGCGCGGGATACGTGCCCCGCTTGAACCACATTCCGTGGGCGGTTCTCAGTTTTACGATCTTTCCGCTGCAGCCGTTCGGCATCATGTTTTTACATACGGTAAGCGGACTGATTTTCCTGGCGTGTTCATTCCGGTTTTTATGGAAAACCAAAGAAATCTTTTCGTACTTCGCCTCGGTGATTTTTGTCTTTTTCGTAAAATACAACAGCATCGGGCAAGGTTGGTATATGCTGCTGGCCACGCCCTTTTGCCTCACGATCGAAAACGAGAAGCATCGCAATATATTGTTTCTCATCTCGTTGACGTTCGGTTTCGGTAGTCTTGTCCGTATGGTGTATCCTTATTTTCGGCATAACAATCTGCCGGAAGTGTTGTATCTGCTCGAACGAACCCTGTTTTGGATTCAATGAACGGAGAAACGGAAGCGACAGGCTTCGTTATACATCGCCAGGATGTTTTCCGTGGGGATGTCCGGCATGAGCGTGTGGCTGGGGCACAAAATAAACCCGCCGTCCGGATGCATCGTATTGATCAATTCACGGATGGCGGCGCGGACTTGTTCGGGCGAGCCATGCGGCAGCAAGTCCTGCACGTCGACGCCGCCATGAAAGCATAGTCGCGCGCCGAATTCGTCTTTCAACTCGCGCGGCGACATGCCGCGGCAGAGTGGCTGAATCGGATTGAGAATATCCACGCCGGCGTCGATGAAATCATCGATGAACATCCGCACCGAACCGCAGGAATGGAACAATAGTTTTTTTCCGAAGGAATGAACCAACTCCGCCATTTCCCGGATGCGCGGTTTGATGAATGTGCGGAACAGTTCCACGCTGATCATCGGCCCGTTTTGCGTTCCCAAATCGCTGATCAGGAAAAAAATGTCGATCCGGCCATTCGTCGCTTCCATCGCGCGCGTCCAATCCTCGCGATAGAAGTCCGTGAGTTTGCCGGTCATATAATGCGCCCAATCGGGCCGCTCGATCATGTCGAGAAACATGTTGTCCAGGCCGCGGACCATGGCCATGCGCTGCCAGATATCGGCGTAACCGTAAAGGATGGCGTATTCCTGATCGCGCCGGAGTTGTTGTTGGAGATGGACGTGGGATACCCAGTCATTCGAAGGCCAATGATGATTTTCGAGTTCCTGGAAAGACGCGCAATGTTCGAGAGCGCCTCCGGATGCGACATACACGCCATCCGACTGCAGCCGAAATCGCTCTCCCCACATGTTTTCATACAGTAAATCACCTGCTATGTATGGGTCTGGGCCTCTGTATTTGTGATCGCACCATCGGAGGTCGATATGCAGGCGTTCGAGTAGTTCTCGTTTCGTTGCGCATCCTAAATCGTGCAGCAAACGGTTCCAAACGGGTGGTTCGGCCCAGAAATCGAGGGGGAGGCGATCGGGGACTTGATGATGGATCGCTGTGAGGACGCGTTCACGGTTTTGCATGAAAGATTATTTGTTCCTTTTTCATTTGCTATGTTGCGAGTACTGTTCATTATAAACAGGATCAAAATAAAAATTTAGAGATTTCCCGGATTCCTAAATACGATTGCAGGTATTTTGTTGCAGGTTGGAGAAAAAGTAGCAATGAAACATCGACTCCCACCGGAAAAATCCCGTATAATACATGGAAAGAACCATTCCCCGTGATGTTCACGGTACAAACAGGATCATGTGAGGCGTTGGCGATGTGGCTGATTTGGCTTGTCTTGAGTTTTGCGTTGTGGATCGGAGAAATTCTCACGCCGACCTTTGTGTTGGCCTGCTTTGCCATCGGTTGCCTGTCGGCAGGGATTGCCGCGTTTTTTCAGTTTGAAGTGACGATCCAGCTCGTTGTGTTCATCGTTTCCACGCTCTTCGTCTTCGCGATCATTCGGCCGTTATGGAGATACGTTCTTCACGATGATTCCCGCGAATTGCACACGAATACGGATGCGTTGATCGGAATGACCGGATTGGTATCCGAACGCATCGATGCGCACAATAATTCCGGCCGCGTCATCGTGCGCGGCGAGGATTGGCGGGGGATTGCGGACAATCATGCGATCATCGAAAAAGGAGAGGAAATCAAGGTTCTGCGTGTGGATGGGACCAAACTAATCGTCACTCCAATCATTCCGAGGAGAAAGGATAAATAAAAATGAATCAAATTTTGGAAATCGGCGCCACCATCATTCTCGTGGCGTTTGCCGTGTTCGTTGTCTTTTTCGTCTTGATCGGCATCAAGATCATTCAACAGGCCGAAACCATGGTCATCGAGCGCCTGGGCAAATACAATCGCACGCTGAATTCCGGCGTCAACATTATCCTGCCTATTATCGAGAGGCCGCGCCAGATCGAATGGCGGTATATCGAAGAAACCGCGGCCGGGGCCAAAATTTCAAAAAATATCAAACAATCCCGCATCGACCTGCGCGAACAGGTGTACGACTTTCCCCGCCAGAACGTCATCACGCGCGATAACGTCGTCACCGAAATCAACGCGCTCCTCTATTTTCAAATCACCGATCCCGCACGCTCGATTTACGAAATCGCCAATCTGCCGGACGCCATCGAAAAATTAACTCAGACCACCCTGCGAAACGTCATCGGCGAACTCGATCTGGATGAAACCCTTTCGTCTCGCGACACGATCAACAACAAACTGAGAGCCATTCTGGACGAAGCCACCGACAAATGGGGCGTCAAGGTCAACCGCGTCGAATTGCAGGATATCAATCCCCCCAAAGACATTAAGGACGCGATGGAAAAACAGATGCGCGCCGAGCGCAACCGGCGCGCCGTCATCCTCGAAGCGGAAGGCGACAAAAAATCCAAAATCCTTGAGGCGGAAGGCTTTCGCGAGGCGGAAATCAATAAAGCCGAAGGAGATAAACAGGCGAAAATCCTCAAAGCGCAGGGGGAAGCGCAGGCGCGAATCCTGGTCGCCGAAGCCGAGGCCGAGGCCATCGGTAAAATTACGAAAGCCATTGCCGCCAGCAAAGGCAATCCCGCCAATTACCTGATTGCCGTGCGTTACATCGAAGCGCTGAAGGAAATGGTGTCCGGTAAAAATAATAAGGTTATCTATCTGCCATATGAGGCTACCGGCATTTTGAGTTCCATCGGCGGCATCAAGGAAATGCTGGAAGGGGCCAAATCCCTACCGGCCGCGGATACCAACGAGACAATCGCCTGATTTGCCGGTATCGTTGGATGGGGTATGTCGACTGGGTCCAAGTTTTTGTAATATAGTGGTAAATCGAAAAGATATGATCCCTTCTGCGCTACTATTGCTTTTTTATGCGGATGCTTCACAATATCCTGAAAAATCAGGGAATTGGTGATCTGCGGCGGATGGGACCGGTTTATTATTGTAAATTAAAATTCGAGAATTGAGATTTTCCCATACCGGCGTATTGTAAGTCACAAGAACATGAGTTCATCACGAAAAGGGGGAGGGAAAACGAGCAACCATGTCTGAAGGGATCCTGTCTGAACATCGTTTTCGTGAAATGCTGCGGAGTCGCGACCGCTTTACCATCACGGCTGAATTTACTTGTCCGGCGGGGCGAAAACCCGAAAAGCTATTGCAATTTCTCGCCGAATACGAATCAAATCCGCCGGCCTGGAACGACGTCGAAATTACGGCGGTGACCGTTACCCACAATCCCAGCGGCGTGGTTACCGCTTCGCCGTCGGACGTATACGCTCACGTCAGGGGCGCGGGAGGAACGCGAGGTCTTTCGTTCATCCCTCACGTCAGCTCCAAAGGGATGAACCGCGCCGAAATTGAGACGTTCCTGCGCGGCCTGGCCTCGCACGGCGTGCGGAATTGCTTCATCATCACCGGCGACAAACCGTTGGTCGGCAAATCGGTATTCGATCTCGATTCGCTGAACCTGTTGATGCTTGTTCGCAAAATGAACGCCGATGCGCGCGTGACGGCGGGTCTCCAACAACCCGCCGTGGACTTCTTCACCGGCGCGGGAGTCGGTCTGGCCAAATACGAAGAGGGCGTCTGCATGCAACAGATGCTCAAGGTGGAAAAAAAGGTACGCTTCGGCGGCGCGGGCTATTTCATTACCAATCTGATCTACGATCCGCGTAAGGTGGAAGATTTTTTCCGCTACCTGTGCGAGAACGAAATCCATATACCGGTGATCGGCAACGTTTTTTATCTCACAGAACCCGCCGCCCGCCGTATGAGGCGTGAAAAACTGCCCGGTTGTTATATCAGCGAGGCGCTGTACGCGCGCGTCGCCGGCGAATCGCGTGACGGCTGGATTGAGCGTTGCGCGCAGTTGGCGGCCATGTGGCGCGACCTGGGCGCCGCCGGCGTCGATCTCGGCAACGTCGAGGATTTGGGATTGGTAAAGGAAATCATCGATCGAGCGCGCGCGATCGGCAGCGGCTGGCGCGAGAAGCAGGAAAATCTCTGCTTCCCGCCGCAAAACAACGATAACTACTACCTTTACAATAACGATAGCCCCACGCAACCGCGTACACCCACCGTTCCCCTGCGCCGCCGAATACTCAACCGCACCCATGATCGTCTGTTCGAACCCGATTCGGTTGGCTATAAGGCCATGCGTTACCTGATGGAACACAATCGCGGCATCCGCGAGGGACAAGGCTTCAGTTATGAATCGCTCATGCTGCTGGAAACCATCCTCAAACGCGTGATGGCCAAATGCCGCTCGTGCGGCGACTGTTTTCTGCCGGAGAATTTTTTCGTCTGCCTGATGGGGGAATGCACGAAGGGATTGACGAATGTTCCCTGCGAAGATTCGACCGTCGACGGACGCTGCGGCGTGGATGAAAGCAAACCCTGCGCCGCCCGGCTGGTTTACGACGCCGCCCGCTTCTTCACCGGCGACGTCGAAGCGCTGCGCAAATTGGTCAACCCGCCGAAAGAGGCGGATTTGTACCACACCTCGTCATTTCGGAGTTTCTTTTTGAATATGGACCACCATCATCGCAATCCGCTCGTCATCGTTGGTGAATTGATCCACACCACCATTCCCAAAGTCAAAATCGCCTTCGATAAAATCAAAGAAGAGGGCGCGATTTTTGCGCCCGAATCGCCCGGCGTACAGTACATCCAAGCGGCGATCGAATCGCAGGTTCTGAAAGGCTGCGATTATCTCGACTGCAACGTCGACGACGCCGGCGGCGGCAATCCGGAACTCGCCAAACGCCTGATGGCTGACACGGTCCGCCTGATCGTCGAGCATGGGCAAGGAATGCCGCCATGCGTCGACAGTTCCGACGTGGAAGTCTTGCGCGCGGGGATCACGGAGTATTACCGCACAGCGCCGCAGGATGCGCGACCGCCGCTGGTCAATTCGGCCAACGCCGAAAACCTGGAAAAATTTTGGGACCTGGTTGCCATCGGTCCATTCAAGGTCATTTATATGTTGATGGAATCTTCGATGTCGGCAGGCGCGGGTGGGCAGTACGTCACTCCCGAACAGATGCACGAAAACGCCTTGCTGTTTTTCCGCGAGGCTGCTAAACGCGGTTTTCGTCCCGAACAGATATTCTTCGATACGACGGTGATGCCGCTGGTCGTCGAGTTCGCCTGTTTCAACCGACCCGGCTATAACTATTGTAGCTTCGAAGGCCTGCGCCGAATTATGGAAGATCGGGAAATGAAAGGAGTGGGCACGATTCTCGGCGTCAGCAACCTGATCCGTGATTTTCCCCGTGGACGCAAGATCGGTCTCCTGCGCGCTTACGTCGACCAGGCGATGAAACGCGGTCTGACCGCGGCGATCGCCGACGTGGATAAGGAATACGGCCTCAAACCACCCGATGACGAGGAGATCGTCGAAATCGTCAAAGCCTTCATCGAATACGACGGGACGCCTGGGGCCTTTCAACGGATGCAGGACGCGTATGCGCAGTATCGGGCTTATGGCGGGAAGGATTAGGACTCGAGTACAACGCAAAAGTTTTTAACACGGTAGTTCTAAAATAAACGTCGTTCCCTTTCCCACTTCACTTGTGCAGCGCAATCGGCCATGATGCGCCTGACTGATACGTTTACTGATTTCCAGGCCAAGGCCGGTTCCTTTTTCTCCTTTTGTCGTGAAAAAAGGATCCCAGATTTTATCGATTTGGTCTTCCGGAATTCCGCAGCCGAAATCCTGCACTTTGATTTGCACGTTTCCTTTTTGATGTGCGGCGGTGAGATTCATCGTTCCCTCGCCATTCATGGCGTGAGCGCCGTTTCGGATCAGATTGATCAGGACCTGGATAATTCGTTTGCGATCACAGGGAATGGGTGGACATGGATCGACTTTGATATCGAATTGAATTTTCTTGCAATCCGGATCCAGTGAAACGATCGTGACGGTATGATCCAGTAAATCGCCGGCGGCAATTACTTCTTTTTGGATTGTTTGGATTTCCTGTCTCCCAAACGCCTTGATTTCGTCCAGGATACTGAGAATCCGGTTTCGCGCCGAGAGCATTTGCTCGGCGACCTGAGCGATCAGTTCGTTTTTCGGAAATTGCGATTGGATGAGTTGAATCCCCATCAACACGCTGAGCTGATTCCGCACTTCATGTGCGATTCCACTCGCCACCTGCCCGATGGTTGCGAGTTTTTCCAAGCGGATGACATCCTCGAACAAACGTCGGTTTTCCAGGGATAATTCCAGGGATTCGATCGCTCGTTTGACCGTCACTTTCAAATCATTCGGATCCCACGGTTTCGTGATGTAACGGTACACCCTGCCCGTATTGATCGCTCCGATCAGATCCTCCACATCCGTAAATCCGGTCAGTATGATGCGGATGATGTCAGGGTGGTTGTGCAGACTTTTCTCCAGAAATTCGACGCCGGTCATACCCGGCATCCGCTGGTCGGAAATGATCAACGAAATCCGGTTTTCTTCGAGAAGTTGCAACCCCTGTTCCCCGTTCAACGCGGTTACAACCGTATATTCTTTCCTCAACGTGCGGTATAAGGCGTCCAGGTTATGTTGTTCGTCGTCCACACAAAGAATGGTGTGATGCAAAGACATGGTTTCCACTCCCTTTTTTCATGGATCGGATGTTACTCGCTTGGCTCGTTCGTGATTCCCAAAACCGCCAACAAGCGATTGACATCGATCGGTTTAACGAGGAAATCCGTCATCTGATAATCCAACGCCTCTTTTAAATACTCTTTTTTGGGATTTCCCGTCATGAGAATCACGGTGACTTTTTTGTCGATTTTGCGTATATCGTGTAACGCCTGAAGGCCGCTCATGCCTTTCATTTCGATGTCCATGATGACGCAGTCCGGTCGTTTGGTTTTGAACAGTTCGAGCGCTTCCAAACCATTTTGCGCTTCTGCGATCACGGAATATCCATGCATGGTAACCGTGGTGCGGATCAATTCCCGAATAAACTTCACATCATCCACGATCATCACCGTTTTCGGCCTCGGCGGCTCCGGAACCATGAAATCGAAAACCGGCGGCGTGATTTGCAGAAAGGCCAATGGATCCTCTGCGGCGTCAACGCCAAGCTTCCGTCGCCATTTCAAGAGAGATCGTTTAAAATCCTCCGCGCCGATGATTCCCGTATCGATCAGCAATTCCGCCAACGCGAATTCGAAAGCTCGTTGTTCCTCGGATGGATTTGCTGCATTCCCGTTTATCATGATCCCCTCATTTCCTTACGATCAAAGATTCCCCTTATGGGAGACGCGTTGACGTATTCTGGTTGTTTGTTTTTTTGATTGGCAGGGATATCCGGAAGGTCGCGCCTTTACCGGCTTCGCTTTCCACCGAAATGGTTCCTCGATGTTGTTCGATGATGCCGTACGAGATTGAAAGGCCGAGACCCGTTCCGGCGCCGGCCGGTTTGGTGGTGAAGAACGGATCGAAAATTTTGTTTATATCATTCTCGGGTATTCCTTTTCCGTCATCGCGAATCTCGATATGCGCCCGCTCGTTTTCCGTATACGTCTGAATCCGGATGTTTCCACTTCCCGCGATGGCGTCAACCGCGTTACTCAAGATATTGAGGAAGACCTGACTGATTCTGCCAGGTGAACATTCAAGGAGTGGAATCTCTCCATATCGTTTATGAACGGTTACGTGATGCTTGAACCGATTGTGCAGCAGTGTGAGTGAGGAATCGATCGCCTCATGAATATTGAAGAGGGTAAAATAGTCATCATCGCTACGGGAATACAAACGCAGATCGCTTACGATATTCGCGATCCGATCCGACCCCTCCTCCAGAGATTGTACGATTTTTTCGCTGTCTTCACATGCAAAATGTAAATCTTCTTCTTCCCAAATGGCTTGAAATTGTTTCTGCGCCGGATCCGACAGGCAATCCTGTTGGTTCCGAATGCAGTCTAACGCTTTTTTAAATCCCTGCAGATATTCTTTCATATGAGGAATATTGCTGCGAATGAAATTGACGGGATTGTTGATCTCATGCGCGACGCCGGCGACCAATTGGCCGAGAGATGCCATCTTTTCGGAACGAACCAATTGATTTTGCGTCTGGCGAAGTTGTTCCAAATTATGGCGAATCAGAAAGAATTGAGCGAAGACAAATCCGATCACAAAAATCAAGAACGTTGTCAACCAAATCAGAATCATCGAAAACACCGTATGATCAAGTTCCTGAAGTGGTATGATTACCCCATCGCCGATGTTGATATGAATGTCGGTGATACTTAAAAATAAAAGTGTGAACGCCGTCATCATAATGGCCATGAAAAATATCGGGTACACAAACCACAGAATATGGCTGATTGCCAGATCGTCCGTCTTGCCGCGAATCAAATTTGCCTTGTCTTCCATCGAGAAGGAACAAAATGTGAATCCCAGGAGCGCGTAAAAATTGGATAAAATGACGATTGCCATGGATGGGCCGATCGTTTCCGGATTCTTCAGATCATTGATCATACAAAGCAAACCGAGCATGCATCCGGTCAACGCGGCAAAAGAAAAGATTAGAGTAAAAAGCTCTCCCGCCGTGATTGGTTTCGTTCGTTTGGAAAAGGCTATCATTCCCCAAAAAATCAATTGCAGGAACAAAACAGACAACCAGATTGGGAACGGTCGTTGTTGATTTTCATAAAAAATCATTGCAAACAAACCACTCATATTGGCGCCGAACAGATTCCAATCGCTTGCCACGATCAGGGGGCCCAAATAAAGGAGAGAATAAACCAGCAGTCCCGATACAATTCCCATCCATAATTTCCCTGCGAGAATGAGAATCGCCGCCAGACATGGCCCTACAAAGATTACAATAGAAAAATTATCGAGAAAAACCCAACAATAGGACAAATGCATGGCGGATCCAAAATATATGGCGGATCCAACAAGACCGAAGACAAGAGAAAGACCAACGCGATGGTAGGCGTGGATTCGCCACGGTACGATTTGGGCATGAGAAACTCTCTTTGTTGACCGGAGTCTTCCGATAAACAAGGCCGGGATAGGGAGAATCAAACTGAAAAAAACTGCATACAAAACAGTCAACATCATGACGGCCATACTTGGAGCGATCATTCCCGGGTCGGACAGATCGCGCAAAATGGCAACTGCACCCATGAGGCTGCCAATGACGCCGAGAACCAGCAAATTCCGGATCAGGCAAAGCCAAAAATAATCGTAAAGGAAAAAATCAACGTTAGGATGTTTCTGAAAAATCGCAATCCATGACGCAATCATGCTTCGCATGGAAAAACGAGAGATCGTCAATCCGAACGTGCCCATAATCACAAATAATAAACCGGGAATATCGATAAATTGTTCCAACGTCAATTCGCCCAATGCCGCGTAACTGGTAATGAGACCGGCGAGTAAAACAAATAACAATGCCGCGAGCGCGATCGGGAAAAACAGGCGGGGTTTGTGATCCATTGACATCGTCCTTTTGTATCGTGACGAACGGAGTTATCAAAGGTGTATGGTTCAAGAGTGATTCAATTTGAAATCAAATTCAAGCCGATAGACGAGTAAACTGTGCAACCATACAATACAAAATTATAGTGAACGGGTTTATCATGAATTCACGCCAATTGAAATGGGACTGCTCGTATTGTGCGCCCTTTTTACGAACGAGGCGGCATTGGGAAGGTTGAAAACCGTTTTTTCCCGTTTTTAATGAAGAGGGTGATTTCTTCCCGTTTGTTTCCATGGATCCGATCAAGGAAACGCCGTTTCGGTCGACAATCGAATAAAGATTTCCGCTGTTGAAAAGGAGGGAATCATGAAACGATGGATGCTTATTTTCTCATTGCTATCGTTGCCGGTTTTGAGTTTTGCCGGCGCTCGCAACGCGGATACGCCCATGATTACGGCGATTTTAGAACAGGGCGACGGCGCTCGCGTTGAATTGCGTTTTCGGGCTATTTATTGGGAACCGTACGCCCCCGGTGTGAATCCTGCTCCAACAGAGGGTGGAAACTCCTTCGACACAACGTTGTCTCCTCAAATCGGGGAATTGCGCACCAACGTTCAACTTCGCATCGGCAATTTTCCGCTCGATCCCGGCCGTTACGATTTTGGATTTATTCCGGAAGAGGAAAAAAAATGGAATCTGGTGATTTCCTCCGGCTTCGATCCCATTGTCATGGTGCCGTTTCAGTTCGAAGAAGACGCGAAACATTCCGATTTTTTGTCTCTGGTATTTACGCCCGGCATTACCAGCCATGACTTCAATTTCGTCTGCCGTTATGGTACCCTATATCATCAAAAACGGTGGACGATCACGGGAGTTCCCACGGCGCGAACCGGTTCTTCCACTTCAACCTTGCCCTGGACCGGTGGATTGACGCCGCAACAGGATTCCATGCTGCAATCCGGAGATTTAGCGATCGATTCGAATCGTATTTCCAATTCCCCACAGATCCAGTCCTCTACTGCGTTCCCTTTCTCAGTCGGAGCCAACGGTGGTCTGATCAAAATGCCGCGGGACTCGAGGATATCCCCACGGGAAGGTTTTGGCGCCATGCTTAATCGCGCCAGCCGCTTATCCAAACAGAAAGCGGATAGCGGAACGTTTTCCCCTATACAACAAAGGATTCAATCGCAGGAGAAGTAATGAAACGAAACCAAAAAATATCACGGAGCAACAAATCATCCCTCGCCAGGAAATCGACGGTCAATCTTGAACTCAGCGACAAGGAACGTGAACAGATTGCGCTGGAAATGAGAAACACCACCTCACGAGAGAGCCACGCGTATTTACTCTGCGATCTCATGGTGCAAAATCCGGAGCTGAATGATCTTTTATTCGAACCGGTATCCCTTTTTTTATTTATGATTGCCACAACGGATCCGATGCGCGCCAGCGGCGCGTTGACCGGACAAATGCCGAAGCAGGAAGATATCCTTCCGGTTCTCATTCGCAGCATGTCCGATCAATTCAATCCTTATCTCGCATTGGAGTTTCTGATTCCGGCAATGAAAAAAACGAAAGTGAAACGGGATAAACGCGCATTGTGCTGGGCAATCGGGGATATGCTTCATTGTATTCATAAGAAAGCGCCGTTGTATCAATCCCTCTTTGTGCGGACTGTGGCGGCTGCGTCGATCGGCGTCTCGACGACATTACAGCAGCAGGCGGCTTTGTTTCTCCAAGGCGAAGAACCCTATCATTTTGATTATGCCAATTTGGTAAATGATGAACTCGTGACAAACGAATGGCGGCGATTGGCCGAAATACTTGACCGGCATCTTTTGTCGATGCACGGATTCATGTCAATCCACGCGCTGCAAATTTTTGAAATGGTCTCCAAACCGTTCGGCCTGCGGTTTCATCAAATCATCCATTACCCGGTTCTCGCGTACCTGACAAAATCCCGTATCATTATTACGCCCGACAAGACCGAGGATTCTCACCAGGAAATTACCGACGAACACCGCAATGAAATTTTGATTCAGTTGATGGTGAATGATTTTGCGGGCATTCCTCCCTTTCGATTCGTGAAAAACATCGTGTCGATTGTCAAGGAGGCCGCGTATGGCGTGATGGAGAAGGAGGTTTTGCACAAAATGTTGAATGCGATTTCCTTTTCGTCCGCCTTTCTCACGATGAGCAATCCGTTCCTGCTGCACTTGTATCAACGCAGCGGTGAATGGGCGGAGCAATTGAATCCCCAGGACGAATGGAACGATATCATCGAAATGAAAAGCGCGCCCGATAATCCCGCGGCATATCGCCGGTACGCCGATAAATTGTATGAGAAAAATGAGCGGGAAGGCGCGTATTTCGTGTACCAACGCGCTCGAGCCTTATCGAAGGAGAGCGACGATCATCTCCATACCCGTATTCGTGAACTGGAAGAATACGTGACCAAAGAATACACCCCCGATTTGAATAAAATCGCCGTCAATGTCGATGCGTGAGTGCGCAGGATTGTGAGGTTACGAATGCAACGATTGATCCGTCGGAGTTTGGGGTCGATGGACGGAAACCGGATCGGTTTTCGTCGCTTTGCGCGAGACGCGCGGAATGGGGATCAGCAGAATCAGTCCCACCAGCAGCAATCCCACCGGCCATAAAGCGAATACGTACAGCAACGCCGAAGCCAGCATGATCATGACGCCGATCCAGAACAACATGCGCAAACGGGAGCGGCCGCCGGACATCGCGGCCAGAACGAACGAAAGGCCGATGGCCAGCGGAAACGTCGGCCACAAATGAAGAAGATCGTACCAAGGAAGTTGGCCGGACGTAAACAGCCAGAGAAATGCGCCGCCGATCAGCAGAATCACCCCCGGGATCAGCGCCGCCCACGTTTTGGGATCGAAGCCGTACGTGCTCGATAATCCCACTCCGACGAGAATCAACATGACGGGCCACAAATTCCAGCCGAAACGCTCCCATCCGATCAGCAACGGACCTGCCAGCATCAGGAGAGACAGGACGAATAAAATAAAAGAGGTATATAAAATTCCCCGACGTCTGTCGCGGTCATGATTGGACCAGATTAAGAATGACAGACTTAAAAAAAAGAACAACACAAACTGATAATTGGCCAGCGAGTTCCATGACAGCATTCCGGCGGCAAAAGGAATCAAAAAACATCCACCGACACATGAGATCAGACCCAGGACCGTCCAGGTGACGGAATACCGGACGATCCGCTGCGCGAGGAAAATCCACAAGCCGGTCAGAATCGGAGACGCCGGCCAGAAACGCCACGGTAATCCATGATGGGTAAACGCCATAAACAACAACGCATTGACGGCCAGCATCCAACCAACGATCAACATCGTGAGACGAACCTTATCTTTCCAATCCCCCGCAGAGCCAATGAATGTGATCCCTGCGATAAAAGGAAAAACCGGCCACAACACGGATAGCTTCGACCAGGATACGATTTCCAAAGTGAAACAACTGAAAACAAGCGAGGTTCCCAGCAAAGGCAAGCCGATCAACAAATTCGTTTTCGATCGGTTTTCTTGTAGCCGGCGCCGCAGAACGAGGACGCCGCCAACGGCCATCGGCAACGTCGGCCAAAGATTCAGCGTCGTGGTGTGCAATCCCATCTCGCTTCGGATGATCGCGGAAATCCCGATGAGGGAAAGCATCAAACCGAACGTGAGGCGATAAGGGTATGCGGCATAAGCACGAATCATAATGCTCCCATCCCGTGGTCAAATCCAATGGTGTTCGAGACGGCATTAAAAATCAGCGGACAGAAAGGACTCGAAGTTTTTCGAAAACAACCGCATCACGTCGCGGCGAATGTCTTCCACCGACACGGTCCAGCCGGTTCGCATCAGGTCTTCATATTTGTCGCACAATACGTTCGCGATGATTCGCCGCGAATGCGGCCATTTGTAAAGCAATTGATCCAGCACGCGCGCGTCGGAATGTTGAGGAATAAAACTCAGCCCCAACATTTCCATCCGTTCCCGCGTGATTTCCTCGATAATGCTGGGCACATTCAAAAACCACCAACACCCGAACGGCATCAGATTGGGAAACTTGCGCGCCAGCACGCACAATTCATGTTGATTTTCCCGACTGAGCAGCGTCACCAAAAAACGGTTGGCCGGATGTTGCAGGCATAAGTTTTCTACATTCGACAGATCGGTTTTTCCAACTCCGTCTCCCGCCAACTTCAATCCCGGATTGATTAATTTCTTCACCCCGATCATCAGGGCGAAAGGAATGTCGCGGTCCTGGGCAAACGGAAGAATGCACGAGTCGATAATGCGCGTGCGAGGCGTATCGTCGGGATACCGGAAATTGGGATGGAGAGAAACGGCCAGATACAGCGGATTCATACGATCCGCCCAGGCGTCGAGAAACCGGCGAACAACGGTCAACGCGGAATCGGTGAGAGACGGTCCGGCCTCGAAACCTTGTTCCCGCAGCAGATTGGAAGCCGTTTCCCAATTCGACAGCAGCGGATCGATGCGCAACGCGGCTTTGAAACGCGGATGTTCATCATAATTCGTTTTCCATACATTTCGCTCCGCTCCGTCAAAAGGATCGTTGGTCATGACGGCATAGCTCACGTTGGCTTTGCGAAAAACGGTTTCGATGTATTCATCGATGTTTTGCTCGCTGAAATACAGGCGAGCTTCTTTCAAATTCCGTTTCGCGGCGTCGAAGCCAAGCGATTGCATACAGGTCAACACGCCGCGGCAGGCCTCGGATATCGGCGAACGCCGGACGAACAGATGCTCCCAGACATAATCGGCCTGCTCCCGCCTGGTTAGTTTCCACAACGTTTCGACCGGCAGCGGCGCGGCCTGCATCACTTCCGCAATCAAATAATGATACGTCAGCAGTTCATCGATTCCCCACAACAACAGTGAACCGAACGAGGGTGGATAAATGTGAGTATGCATATCCGCGATCGGGATTTCCTCGACAATGGTATCAACCGTGGTTCGAATAACATTGGATGTGTTATGCATCGTTTTATTCTCCGCATCAAGTTTCAATTTCATCGGCAATAGCATTCCTGCAAGGTATCATACATCAAAATGGAATAGAAAAAATAAGCGGAGTTCCGATTCTTGCAAGAACTCCGCTGCAGCTAGGAAAAGATGGGGAGGATTAAAGTCTTTTTATGATTGCTTCATGGTTCCTTTTCTTTGTGGTTTTGATGATTTTACGTGTTCCACCTCTTACCCGATCCACCGAATATCCGTCTCGGTTTCACGGTAGACCAATTTTACGGGGCATCCGCGGTTTTTCAAAAATTGGGCGAAGCGTTCCAACCGGTCACACTTCTGCGGCTGCACTGGTTTGGGCTCCGTCTCGACCAACAGGGTCGGTCGTCGGCTATTTCTATTGTGAAAATGGTTCCTGTGTACCATCTCGCTTATCTCCTTTTTCACATGACTTCAGCCGGCTTTACCATTAGTACGTAAGAGGGTGGGGAAATGTTTCAAAAAAAATGAAATTTTTTTTTGAGGAGGATCGCGTGGAAAGGCGAATCAGGTAATGCGACGATCAGGATGCGGAGCGCCGGTGGCAAGGTCCATAATCTTTTCCTGCGTGGCTTCCTCGCGCGTAAGTTCACCGACCAATCGGCCGCAGCTCATGACCAACACACGATCAGCCATGCCGAGCGCTTCCGGCAATTCGGACGAAATCATCAAAATCCCGGCGTCCTGCCGCAGTAACTCATTCATCAACAAATAAATTTCGCGTTTCGCTCCCACATCGATGCCGCGCGTCGGTTCGTCGAAGAGATACAGCGCCGACTTGGCGTGCAGCCATTTGGCCAATATGGTCTTTTGTTGATTGCCGCCGGACAGATTACGAACTTCCGATTCACCGGAAGGCGCTTTGATGCGCAATTCCCGCATCGATTGCAATGCCTGCCGGCGTTCCTTGCCGCCGGCGATGAAAAAGCAACGGCAATAATCCCGTAATGTCGGCAAGGTGATGTTTTCCCGTATGTTCATCCCCAAAATCAGGCCTTGATTCTTGCGGTCCTCCGTTAATAGGCAAATGCCGTGATCGATTGCCTGCCGCGGCGAGGCGATGCGCACTTCCTTTCCTGCCAGCAGGATTTTTCCGGCGTCGGGCGGATCCGCTCCGAAAATCATGCGGGCAATTTCCGTTCGTCCCGCGCCGACAAGGCCGGTCAATGCCACGATTTCTCCTCGATGCACCGAAAACGAAACGTTTTTCACGAATCCCCGGCTCAAACCTTTCACCCGCAGAATCTCCGGACCAGGCGGAAAGGTTTCCTTGGGAAACTCATCGGTAATTTGGCGGCCAACCATCATTTCGATAATCCCGTCACGATCGATTTCATCCACATTTTTCACGCCGATTCGTTCCCCATCGCGAAGAACCGTCAGCCGGTCGCAAATTTCGAAAATTTCCTCAAGCCGATGCGAGATATAAATCACACTGACGCCTTGATCCTTGAGAGTGCGGATCAAGGTAAATAAATTTTTCAATTCGTGCTGCGTTAACGTCGCCGAGGGTTCGTCCATGGCGATAATTTTCGCTTGCACGGATAAGGCTTTTGCGATTTCCACCATTTGTTGTTGCGCGACGGACAAATACTGAACGGGAATATCAAGATCGAGAGAAATGCCCAGCGTTTGCAGGAGTTGCTCCGCATCCCGTTTTTCTTTTTTGAAATCAACGAAGCCAAAACGTTTCGGCTCCCGCCCCAGAAAGATGTTTTCTGCCGCTCCCAGCTGCGGAACAAGATTGAATTCCTGATAAATGATGGCGATCCCCAGTTCCTGCGCGCAATGAGGAGAATCGATGGAAACGGAACGGCCATACATCTTAATCTCACCGGAATCCATGTGCTCCGCTCCGGCGAGAATTTTCATCAGCGTGGATTTTCCCGCCCCGTTTTCCCCCACCAGCGCATGAATCTCCGCTTTTCCTACGCGAAAATTGACGTTCTTCAATGCTTGAACGCCAGGGTAGGTCTTGGTAATACCGATCATCTCAAGAAAGGGCGCCGCTCGTTTCATTCGGATTGTCTTCCTTTGCAAGGAATTGCGATTTTATAATCGTAATGAAAACCGCAACGGAATTCAAGACGAATCGGATCAAACCGGAGCAAGTAAATCATGGAAACCTGAGAAGTGGTAAACGCGTCACCGTTCGCGCCTTGGCAATGGCCACCTTTGTAAGATTATTTTTTTAATGGACGCAATATAAACCAAGCAAATTCAAGCAGATCCCACTGCAAAAATAAGTGTTCCGCCAAATTATATCCACAAATCTGCGGACCTTTTTCTAATAGGTAGAGAAAAAATGAAAAATGAGGTGATTCTCATGAATGTGGCAGTGGATACGGAACGAAATGAATCCATGATCGCCGCCGTGTTGGATGTTCGAAAACTGGCGCGGCGCTGTCGGGAGTTGTCCTGCGAATTGGCAACTCGTGATCAGGTGATTGACGAACAGAACGACGTGATCGCGGAACTTCGCAGCGAGATGGACAAACAAAGCGCCCTCTCCCTCATCGGTGAAAACGAACTCCAAAGGCAAAAAGAAAAAATTCGTTCCTGCATAAGGGCCATCGTTCATCACACCGGCGAACGCGAACGGCTGCAACAAATGGAAACATTGCTGGCGGATGAAACCGTGCCGCCGGAAGAAATCAACCGTCTGTATGCGCATGTCAATCGGGAATTCGAGATTCTCTATCCGAACCAACCGGCGTCTTGTCTCACCAATGAATCAACCACAATCCCGAAGGAACGAGATTGGACAAGATTTCGCATGGGATAGTCGGCGTAAACAACCATAGCCGTGGACTCTGCTACGATACATCGCTAATCCCAAATTAAGTTACTCGACAACGATTTTCCATTCGTGGGTAAAGCAGGCGTCCCCGCCTGCATCGATGGGCAAGCGAGACGCTTGCTTTACCCGGTTAGAGTTCAATCTGTATTATATAGTAATTACTGTCTTCATTACTTGGAAAGAAAGGAAAAACTCATGGCAAGAACAGTGGACAACAACGGCATCGGCGCGTTGTACGCAACGTTTGAAATTGATCAAACCGGCGCAGCTTACGATTTGACCATCGACAATGTCGGTGATGCGGTTTCGCTCTCCGGCAACAACGAAGTGGATCATGGTTCCGACGGCGGTCAGCTGGTGGGACGGCTGGAACACGTGTGCGGCGGATTGGCGACGGTTCAAATCGCCGGCGTCGCCCGTTTCTCCGTCAATACCACGAAAACAGCCCCTGCCGTCGGCAATGGCGTGGTCGTGGATGGCGCCGGAAAAGTGTATCGCGCCCCGGCAGTAGATGGCGCGGCAGGCGACCCGGCCGGCGGCAACATCGCGCGCGGAAGCACCCTCGCCGTCGATAACGCCAATCATACCTGTGATGTATTACTAGGTTGATAGTTTGAAGGCTGAAGGCTGAAGGGTGTTAGGTGGAAGGTTATCAGGTGAAAAGTTATCAAGTATATTTGGTAGTTTGCCTAAACTCCTTCAGCCTAATCCCCCTTCAGCCTAAACCCCTTCAGTCTAACCCCCTAATAAATAAGGAGAAAAATCGATGTTACTATCCGAAGATAAATTGCATGGCATTCCCCAGGAACTTCATCGCGCCGGGACGATTCCGCTGCATGAAGGCATGTATGCGGAAGCCAATCAGCGTGGTTACGATTTGACCGGCTACCTCGAATCTCTCGATCCATCCCCCGGCAACGCTGAATTGGACGCTTTCGAACGACAATTGGCGTTGGCCGGTATTCGCGTGAACGGCGAAAATGCGGATATCATTGACCGGTTCTTTGCATCGCAGGAAAGCGCGGTGCTGTTTCCGGAATTCGTTTCCCGCTCGGTGCGAATCGGCTGCGACGATTTCACCAAACTGCGCAACATCCTCGCCAATCGCATCAAGATCGACGACAACACCTACAAAAGCATCTACATGGACGACTCGGTTACGGCGGAGGAGGAAAAATCTCTCGCCGTCGTGGCCGAAGGCGCGGTCCTGCCGAAAATCGTAATCAAAACCGCTGAACACACACTCGCCATCAAGAAATACGGTCGCTATCTGGAATCCACCTACGAAGCCATTCGCCGCAAGCGGACGTCCGTCGTGGCGCTTTTCCTGCGGGCGATTGGCGTGCAATTGCAGCGGGATAAATTCACGGACGCCATAGACGTTCTCTTTAACGGCGATGGCAACGACAACGCCGCTGACGGCGTCAACACCGCCGCAAGCGGTACGCTGACGTATGCGGATTTGATCAAATTTTACCTGGAGTTCGATCCCTACGATCTGAACGTGCTGCTCTGCAACAAAACCACCGCGTCCACACTGCTGAACGTGACGGAAATCAAGGAGCCGGTGGTCTCGGCGGGTTTTCAGGTGCGGGGAGAAAGCCCGCGATTATTCGGCGCGGAACTGCTGGTGGATGACTGCATTCCGAACAACAAAATCATCGGCCTGGATCGCCGCTTCGCATTACAGGAAGTGTACGAAACCGGAGTGATGACGGAAAGCGAACGCCTGATTCGCCGCCAGATCGAAGGAACCGCCATTTCCGAAACGGCCGGTTTCGCCAAGATCATTCAAGCCGCCGCCAAAGTTCTCAACGTCACGTGGGCATAACCGAAATCCGGCGCGGGAGCGGGGATTCCCCCCGCTCCCGCGCATCCTTGAACTCGTAAAGAGCAAAGGAGTAATCCGATGGCATTTGCAACGGAAATCGATGTAAGACAGAACGGCTTGCTGGATAAATTCGACGCCGTCACGTCGGAACAAATCCAACTCTGCCTGGCGAAAGCGCATCAGGAAATCCTGGACGGAACCACGCTGACAGACGGATCTCCGGTTACTATGGCAATGGTTACGGCGGAAGTGCAACTGGCGCTCTCGCATTTATTTCAATCGCTGGTGGTCTCTTCCGCCATCTCCGCCCGGGAAATTCGCATATCCGGCGTCCGGATCGATAGTCAGGCGCGCATCCAAAATCTGATGAAACTGTCTCAGGATTTTTGGGAGCAGGCCTGGGGAATGCTCAGTCCCTATATTGAAACCTCCATCCCCGGTTTGATCCTGGCAAGAAAGACAGAATAAGGTTTCAATCGCCAACCACCGCCATCACAACCAAAAAACATGATGCTTCGAAAAGGAAAGGTGAGAATTATGATCAGCGTCGGAAATTACAGTTTTCCCGATAACACCACGATGCTTCACGTTCATGAAATCGAAGCCAAAAGCAAGGTGCGAAAAGAAATACGCATTCAATCGTTGATAAGCCGCCACAACGAATCCGCATTGCTGAACGATCTTTCTTCGTTGCGCGCCGCGATGGAATCCTTTGACCGTCAGCTGGCGACGTTGTCTCTTTCTCCCGGCAAATACGTGTGTGGCCGCAAACGCTCGTTTCAAATCATTCCCTATCCGGCGGAAGCGCTGGCCTGGATCGACCTGCTTATCCTGACGAATGACCGCTACGAACGCAGTGTGATCCTGCACCGCCACGAAACGGAAATTCTCGCCGGTCGCGCTGTGTTTCCCCTCTTCAATAGAGGCAACTGGCTCGCCCCGTTACGCATGACGGTTATTCCCGCAAACGATATCAGCGCAATTCACGTGCAAACGGAAACAAGTGAATTTACCTTATCCACACCCATCACAGAGGGGCAAATAGCCATAATCGACGCCGAAAATCGCAGCGTCCTGGTGGGGAATAACAATGCATATTCCGCCGGCAACGAGGAATTTCCGTTCCTGCAAGCCGGTTCGAATCATCTGACAATCTCAATCGAACCCTCCACGGTAACCGCCCAATGCAAAATCGAATATCGAGATGTATGGATTTAATAAAAGACATTGTAACCAATGGATCATGAAGAAGAAATGCAAAGATAAACAGGTTGAGGGTTGAAATCACCGATTATCCCAATCCTGATCATCCTTTTATCCTGGCCATCCGGATTCAGACAAAAAATCCGAAAATGATATGCATATTCCTGATCATAAGGAGTCAACACAATGAATGACGCCGACTCACAACCAACAACCACTACGTGTTTGGTCGATACACAACCCAAAATGGAAACAATCCATACCCGCGCCGCGCCGTTGTTTCAGGAAACGGAAATTACCGCCGCGGATTTGGCTCTCATCAATACTCTTGCGCCGAAACCGCTGCGCGCCGATCAGGTATACATCCGCAGCATGTATCTCTGCTCGAGCCAATTGTGTATATCCGATGGATGTCGATTTTCGCGGCAGGCGCTGGAGGAAATCACACAGAAGGTCATCGGCCAATCTGTTCTCACCGGGCATAACCGCAGTTCCCTGCCGCTCGCGCGCTTTTTCAAGGCGATTGTGGTTCCGCGCGGCGAAAACGAGGAAGGGGAATCCATCTTTTTCGTTCAGGCATGGTTCTATTGGCTGCGAGACACCTCCGGCGCAAAGGATCTGCTGCTGAACATCGACGGAGGCGTCTATCGCGAAGTGTCCCTGGCATGGAAATTCAACCAGTGGCGCTGCTCGATCTGCGATGCGCAGAATGGAATGTGTTCTCATCGCGTCGGGGAACGCTACAACGAGAAATTATGTTACCGCTGGATCGATCACATCGTCGACGTGCTCGAAGGTTCGTTGGTTTACAAAAGCGCCGATCGCTATACCTGCCTCTCGGCGGAACGCAGCGAAGCCGCTTTCATCGAGGAGGAACCCGTTCTCCTGATTTGCGAACGAAACGATCCGCTGCTTGCCTGGTTTGAATCCGAACAATTGTTGAGTGACCGGCTGGCAATGCCGGAATCTTCATCGGCCTTTGCGGAAGGTGTGAATTGCATCTGGCTGCGAAGGCGTTTTTTCTGCGATTCGCTGCGAAATGTGGAGCCGTTTCTTTCCGAAGAGGGAATCTGTCTGGTCGAACATGTACCCAATCCGTTGAATGAAGAATTATTTGGCGAATTTGCTTTTTTCGGAAAAAAGAATGCCGAATCGGCAACAATGAAAAATGAAAAAAAACATGAGCGAGGAGGAATAATATGACTCGCTACGGCCAATACGATCCAACCAATTCGGAAAACACTTCTTCCCTTTTTTCGTATCAGGAAGTGCCGCTCGCCTCCTCAAAAATGAATCGGTGGAACGGAAATATTGCCGCGGCTCTGGAACTGTTTCACCAGATCGGTTCCGCGCTGTTGGCTCAGGGTGAATCGGGTGTGATCGCCGTTTCCGATCAAACCAGCCTGCAAACTGATCCCACCGATCCGCCCGGCATGAATGTTCGCATTTTGCCAGGCTGGGCCGTGGTGGGCCGATCGTTCACCGGCTCGAAAGAAACAGTCATTGCGCCGGAAGGCGAGGTTTTCACTCCTCCACAAAACCATCCTCGCATCGATCTCGTCATCGCTCTTCCCACGGGAGAATTTGAAACGGTCATAGGAGCAGAAGCGGAACCGCCCACCCCGCCAGTACCGCCCTCCGAGGCGTTGACGCTTTCGCAGATTTATCACCGACCGGGCGCAACCCGGATTCTCTCGTTCGATGACGGCGAACAATCCTTTATCATCGACTCGCGCCCTCCGTTCCTTCTCGGCAAGGCGCACACCCATGCATTGGATCGAATCCCCGATGAATCTCCGGACGGTTTACGCACTCAATTTTCCACCCTTCATTTTTTTCGCGCGGGAACGCTGGACGTTTTTTTGAACGGAATCCTTCTGCAAAACGGAATCGATTACAACGAAAACGAAGATGGCAAAGGATATACCTTCACCAGCGCTCCCTTATCTCATTATCGCATACAACATCGCTACGTAATATCTCACGAAAGAAACGAATAACAAGTTAAAAAGTAAATATAAGAAGAAGAGGAGATGATCATGAAAGAATTTCCCTATTATTTCCTGTGCGGTTTGCTGCTGATCAGTCTGGCCATGCCCACGGCGCAGGCGCAAACGAAAATCGCCAAAGAACAGATCGAAGACGCCTTCGTCTTGAAAAACGGCGATTCGATCTATGGCGATCTGACAGCCGCAACTTCGGCCATTGTGGCGAGCACATTTCAGGCGCTTGCCGATTATGCGAATTTTAAGGTTTTTGTCGACGGACCTCATGCGGTGATCCGCTCCAATTTGGATTTGTATCTTGATCCCACCGACAACGGGACCGCCGGCGCGGTGATCGTGCCCTGTACATTGATGGAATGTCCCGATTATTGGGGCGACAAAATCCGGTTTTACAGCCATCTCTATAAAATCGGCGTCTCGCCCAACGATCTGGATTTGACGTCCGATCTCAATATCAAATTCCACAGCGACACCGTCGAGGATTTGATGATCATCGCCGGCAATGTCGGCGACGCCTCCGCAAAACGGGATTTGCTCGCCGGCCGCAACGTCGTTTCCGGAAACCTGTTTTCATTTATCAATAATTCGGAAGGCGACAAAATCCACCT
>QZKN01000096.1 GCA_003598175.1 Candidatus Omnitrophota bacterium | reverse complement strand
CTGTTCGGGTGAAAGTGTGTTGATTTCCTGAATCCGCATCTGTCGCAATTTTTCAACCGACCAGCCATAAAAATGCGCCGCCGCTTCATTGGCATCCATGATGTTGCCGGTATCCGGATCAATAATAAGTTTGACTGCGGCGTGTTTGTGAAAAAGGTCGTAGAATTTTGTCTCGCTCTCAAGCAACGCCTCTTCCGCTTTTTTACGCTCGGTGATGTCCGTAGAAACGCCGCACAAAGCTATCTTTTCCCCTCGCTCATCAACTACAACCATGGTACGGCAATCCAGGATCATCTCGCGTCCGTCGGCTGTATAGTTAACCACCTCGCCGCGCCAGTGTCCGTTACGTAGCGTTTCTTCCAAGATTTCCCGCTGCCTAGCGCCGCGTTTAGGATCTTCTCCATATTTCGCTGTGGATGATCCGATGAGTTCCTCACGCGTATAACCCAGCGAACGTATTTCGGCCTCATTCACATAGGTGATAATACCATCCAGGTTGGTTAACGTCACCCGATCTTCAATCTGATTCAACACCAGGGAATGTAAACGCAATTGCGTTTCTGCCTTCTTTCGTTCCGTAATGTCGGTAGCAATGCTCAGAACGGCGGGGCGTCTATTCCACTCGATCTTCTTGGCCAGCACTTCAAGAGGGAAACTCGAACCATCCTTGCGAAAATGAGCAACCTCGAAGCGAGCCTCGCCTTCTTCGGCGATTTTGCGGAAACGCTCGGCCATCAACGCCTCGCTCTCGGGCACATCCAGGTCGTGAAGGTTGACGGACAGAAATTCCGACATATCGGAGTAACCATGCAAGGTCAAAGTCGCCTGATTGGCATAGGCAAAGCGTCCGTCAGTGTCGTGGATGGTGATGGAGGCGGGCGCGGCGTCAAGCATTCGACCCAAAAGGGCGATGCGCTCCTCTCTCGCAATCTGCTCGGTTATGTCGCGGGCAATCCCGCAAAGCAACGCCGTTCCCTCGTGTTCCATCTTCGAGAGCGAAATTTCCACGGGAAAGAAACTTCCGTCAGCGCGGCGATGTCGGGTTCGAAGAGTGATCGAATGGGTCAAGGACAGATCGGTAAAAAAGGACGGGTATTTTGTCTCAGAAACATCTGCGTCTATCTCCCAAACCGTTCTCCCGATGATCTCGTCGCAGGCATAACCGGTCTGCATGGATGCCGCGGCGTTGCAATACACCAGCCGACCTTGTTCATCGGAAACATACACGGCGTTTGGCGAATGCTCCAACACATGGCTGTGTTGCTTGAGAACGCGCTCGGTTTGTTTGCGTTCGGTGATATCCTCGATTGCGAAAACAATGCGTTCGATGCGGCCGTTTTTATCCTTCAAAGGCGCGCCGCTGATGCTGAGAATCTTCCGCGTACCATCGGGCCACAGAATAGCGTGCTGAATGGTATGCACCGCCTTTCCCGTTGCCATGATTTTACGGAAAGGAAGATCCTCGTCCGGATAAGGTTCACCGTCGAGGTTCGTGATATGCCAGGCAGGCGCATTGTACGCGCGGCCTGCGATCTCGCTACACTTCAATCCGAGGACATCTTCCGCCTGTCGATTGGCGAAAACGATGGAACCATTTCCGTCCACAATAGTGATAGCAAGGGGCCCGTCGCTGATAATGCGATTCGAAAGATCCCTTTCTTTCCGAAGCGCCTCCTCCGCCCGCTTGCGCTCGCTGATGTCGCGGGCGATTCCCCACAAATAGTCGATTGCTCCATCGTCTCGCCGAACCACGTAGGACCGCAGTTCCACCGGAAAAACCGCGCCGTCCTTGCGGATGTATTCCTTCTCGTAAAGGCCGGAATAGCCCTGCTCCAACAGGCGCTTTTCCCAGATTTCTTTTGCTTCCCACTCGCGTCAACGTTCAGGGGTGATGCTATAGAAATTCGGCAATTCACGCAGTTCTTCAAGTGAATTGCCCAACATTTCGCAATAGGCCTGATTGGCGTCAAGGATGCGCCCGACGGCGTCCACCATCACGAAGCCGTCACGGCTGCCCTCGAAAATCTCGCGGTAACGCCGTTCGTTCTCGCGCAAGCGCGCAGCCGCTTCAATTTTATACAGGGCAAATGCCAAGTCGTCCGCCAGTTCATCAAACAGATTTTGCTCTTCCGCGTTATGGGCATATTCGCCGGGAACGGAGACGGAGAGAAAACCATACGTCTTGCCGTCAAAGGCAAGGCGGCGGCTCAAACCGGAGCGTCCGGCATATTCCGCCGAAAGCGGACAATCCGAACATTGCACATTCGGATTATCCACAATAATCGTTTCATTACATTCAAGCGCCCGTTTCATACAGGCGGTAAATTCACCGCGTCCGAGACGTTCGCGCAAAACCTCAAAACCGCCATCAAAACCGGAAGCGACGGTATCGACAACCGCCTTACCCTCCGCATCCAGCAAGGCGATCCAGGCGTTAAAATACCCCATGGTCTCGGTCAAAGCGGCGCAGGCTTGCTCAATCAGGCAGCGTGGATCGTTTTCATATACGATCAACTGATTGACTTTCCGAATGGTTAGCAATACCTGCTTGATATGGACTTCGCGCTGCTCGGTCTCGGCCAGCCGCACCACCAGCGTTTCGTGCTCGCCGATGATGGCGCCTGTCCGGCCCTCGCGCAATGCCTGAAGTTCCGCTTCGGCGTTGGCCAGACGTTGCTTCAGTTCTTCGTAAGACAGGGAGTTGTACTTAATCATGCAATCACCATAGAATACTCATCACCTTTTTCTAAAACCATTTTAACTTGAATGGAAATTAAAACAAACATACAAAACAATGACAGTGAAGATTCGGAAAAAATGGAAATCCCTATGGACTTTATGCGAATGCCGGTCAAAAATGTAGGGGAAAGAAAATATGATTAAAAGGGGATACAACCATGAAACCGACTCGAAATTGGATGCCGGTATTGCTCACGGGTGTGGTTGGAATCGCTGTATGCCTGTTTGTTTCCTGCTCGCCGCCGCAGGAGGTGGAAATCGTTCAGACACAACCATCATTGGAGGATACCGAACCGGTTCAGGAAGAGCCGCAAACCGAACCAGCGCCGGTGGTGGGAGAAAATGAGAAACTCGCCGCATTGCCCAATTTGCCGGATGGAGCGCTTCCGTTGCTTTTGGTGAAAATTCCCGCGGGAACGTTTCAAATGGGGAGTCCGGAATCGGAGAGATTTCGCGAAGAAAATGAAGGACCGGTTCATCCCGTCGCCATCAGCAAGGATTTTTATTTGGGCAACTATGAAGTGACGCAGGCGCAGTGGTTGGCGTTGATGGAAACCAATCCTTCCACCCAGCTGGGGGATAATTTACCGGTGAATCGCGTCAACTGGCAGGACGCGCAGGAATTTCTACAGAAACTCAACGAATTGTTCGGCGAATCCGGCTATCGCCTTCCCACCGAGGCAGAGTGGGAATACGCCTGTCGCGCGGGAACCACAACAGCCACGTATTTCGGAGACGAGGTCACGGAAGAACAGATGGCGGATCATGCATGGTATCGCGGAAATTCGGAAGGTGAGCTGCATCCGGTGGGACAGCTGCAAGCAAATGCATGGGGGCTTTTTGATTTGTATGGAAATGTGTGGGAATGGTGCTCGGATTGGTATGGACCTTATACCGCCGATGCGGTTACTGATCCGCGCGGGCCGGAAACAGGCGAAGAGAAAGTGTTTCGCGGAGCGTCATGGATGGGGCGGTTTGAGTATTTGCGATCGGCGGACCGAGCGAAGTTCAAGCCGGAAAATCGGCAGCATACGGGCGGTTTTCGGATTGCCTGGTCGGATTAAGTTAAATCCGTTCGTCCCATTAAATACAAATCGACGCCTTTGGCCGCCTGGCGTCCTTCCCAAATTGCCCACACGACCAGGGAAGCGCCGCGGCTCATGTCGCCGGCGGCGAACACGCCGGGAAGACTGGTCATGTAATTTTCATCGACCTGGACAACGCCTCTCGGATTGAATGCGACGCCCAAATCGGCGAGCAAGCCTTCTTTGACGGGGCTGACGAAGCCCATCGCCAGCAGCGCCAAATCCGCTTCGATTTCAAAATCGGAGCCGGGAATTTCCTTGAAATAAGGACGGCCGTTTTCTGCCGTGTCCATTTCCACACGGACGCAGTGAAGTTTTTTGAGTTGGCCGTTTTCGCCGATGAATTCCTTGGTGTTGACGCACCAATCGCGCTCGCCGCCCTCTTCGTGCGAAGTGGACGTGCGAAGAATGAAAGGCCAATCGGGCCAGGGATTGGTTTCGACGCGGTCTTCCGGCGGCTTGGGCATGATTTCAAATTGCCGGACGGAAATCGCGCCATGCCGATGCGAGGTGCCGACGCAATCCGAACCCGTATCGCCGCCGCCGATGACGACGACGCGTTTGCCGGTCGCTGTGATGCTTTCCTGCGGCGGAATTTCATCACCGGCGACGCGTTTGTTTTGCTGCGATAGGAATTCCAAAGCGAAGTGAACGCCCCGCAGATCGCGACCCGGAACAGAAAGATCGCGGGGTACCATCGCCCCGCCCGCGAGGACGACGGCATCGAATTGAACCAGCAAGTCTTGCGCCGTAATATCGACGCCGGCGTTTATACCGGTTTTGAACACAATGCCCTCTTCACGCATAAGGGAAACGCGACGATCAATCAGGTGTTTTTCCATCTTGAAGTCAGGAATGCCATAGCGCAGTAGACCGCCGACGCGGTCGGCTTTTTCGAAAACAGTAACGAAATGACCGGCGCGATTGAGTTGCTGCGCCGCGGCAAGACCGGCGGGGCCGGAGCCGACGACGGCTACCTTTTTGCCGGTTCGTTTGGCGGGTGGTTCCGCGACGATCCAGCCTTCACGAAAGGCGTGATCGATAATGTTGCGTTCGATTTCCTTGATCGTGACCGCGTCAGTATTGATGGCGAGCACACAAGACGCTTCACAGGGCGCGGGACAGACGCGGCCGGTGAATTCAGGGAAATTGTTGGTTTTATGCAGGCGCGCAATGGCCTCTTTCCAACGATTGCGATAGACCATGTCATTCCAATCAGGAATGATGTTTCCCAGCGGGCATCCCCAATGGCAAAAAGGGATGCCACAATCCATGCAGCGCGCGCCCTGCGCGCGTAATTTTTCTTCGGGAAGATTTTTATGGAATTCCTTATAATGTCGAATCCGTTCCTGAACGGATTGATCTTCCGGGATTTCACGATTAATTTCTAAAAAACCTGTAACCTTACCCATGACTGCTGACCTCTTGCAATTCCATGTCTTCTTCCTGACGCGCTCGCGCCAATCGTTCTTCGAGCACGCGGCGATATTCCTGCGGTATGACCTTGACGAATTTTGTCAGGCATTCATCCCAATTTTGCAGGATTTTCTCGGCCACGGCGCTCTCAGTGTAAATAAAATGCCGCTGAATCATGTCACGTAATTCTATGATATCGTCCGGTTCACTGAGCGACTCCAAACCCACCATGCCAGGATTGCAGCGTTGCTCGAATGTGTTATCCTGATCGTAAACATAGGCGATGCCGCCGCTCATCCCCGCCGCGAAGTTGCGGCCGGTAGCGCCCAGAATAACGACGCGGCCGCCGGTCATATATTCACAGCCGTGATCGCCCACGCCTTCGACCACGGCAGTCGCGCCGCTGTTGCGAACGCAAAAACGTTCCCCGGCAACGCCGCGGAAATAACACTCGCCCGCAGTCGCGCCGTAAAGGGCGACGTTTCCAATCAGGATGTTCTCTTCCGCCGCGAAGCTGGAATTTTTAGGAGGATAGATAACGACGCGGCCGCCGGACATCCCTTTGCCGGTATAATCGTTCGCGTCTCCCTCGACGGTGATGGAAATACCGTTGGCAAGAAACGCGGCGAGGCTTTGGCCGGCGGAGCCGGTGAAATGAATGCGAATCGTATCATCCGGCAGTCCTTTCAGCCCATATTTGCGCGCGATCTCCTGACTCAGGATCGTGCCGACGGTACGATGAACGTTGCGGATCGGCAACCGGATTTCGACGGGCTTTTGCTGCGCAATCGCATCTTTCGCCAACTCGACGAGCGGATTGTCCAACGCATGTTCCAATCCATGATCCTGTTTTTTCATACAGCGAATGGCGTGAGGAACATCGGGTTTGAACAGGATGGCCGACAAATTGAGATATTTGGCTTTCCAATGATCGATGTTGTCTTTGGGTTTCAATAATTCGACGCGGCCGATCATGTCTTCCATTTTTCGGATCCCCAACCGGGCCATGATTTCACGCACCTCTTCCGCCACGAAAAAGAAATAATTGATGACGTATTCGGGCGCGCCGTTGAATTTTTTACGCAGGACCGGATCCTGCGTGGCGACGCCGACCGGGCAGGTGTTGAGGTGGCATTTGCGCATCATGATGCAGCCGGACGCGATCAGCGGAGCGGTGGCGAAGCCCATTTCCTCCGCGCCCAGCAACGCGGCGATGGCGACGTCGCGACCGGTTTTGATTTGTCCGTCCGTTTGGACCACGATGCGTCCCCGCAGATCGTTGGCGACTAAAATTTGCTGCGCTTCGGACAAACCAAGTTCCCACGGCAAGCCCGCGTGTTTGATGGAGGAAAGCGGAGACGCGCCGGTGCCGCCGTCGTGGCCGCTAATGAGCACGTGATCGGCATGGCCTTTGGAAACGCCGGCGGCGACGGTGCCGACGCCGATCTCGGAGACCAATTTGACGGAAATGCGGGCGCGCGGATTGGAATTTTTCAGGTCATAAATCAACTGCGCCAAATCTTCGATCGAATAAATGTCGTGATGCGGCGGCGGCGAAATAAGGGTGACGCCGGGAGTGGAATGACGAACGCGCGCGATCACCTCATCCACCTTAAAACCGGGCAATTGCCCACCTTCGCCGGGCTTGGCCCCTTGCGCCATTTTGATTTGCAATTCGTCCGCGTTGACCAGATATTCAATCGTGACGCCGAAACGTCCGGATGCGACCTGCTTGATGGCGCTGCGACGGCTGTCTCCGCCGGGCAAAGAAGAATACCGCGCCGGATCTTCGCCGCCTTCGCCGGAATTGCTTCTGCCGCCAATGCGGTTCATGGCGATGGCAAGATTTTCGTGGGCCTCCTTGCTGAGCGAGCCGAACGACATCGCTCCGGTGACAAATCGTTTCACGATCGCGGATGCGGGTTCCACTTCCTCGAGAGGAATAGGCTCCGGCGCAAAACGAAAATCCAGCAACGAGCGAATGGTCGCTCTTCTTCTATTATCATCATTAATAATGCGGGTAAATTCTTTAAAAGTCTGGTAACTCTTGATTCGGGTTGCGTGCTGCAATTTGGCGACGGAATCGGGATTGATCATGTGATATTCGCCGCTGCGACGCCATTGATAATTGCCCCCCGCGTCCAAATCGGGATGAACGGTGGGAGGTTGAGGAAACGCATATTCGTGGCGCAGCAGGGATTCTTTCGCAACGATATCGAGTTCGATGCCGCCGATGCGGGAATGAGCGCCGGTGAAGTATTTTTCGATCAGATCGGGGCCGAGACCGACGGCTTCGAAAATTTGTGCGCCCTGATAACTCTGCACCGTAGAAATTCCCATTTTCGAAAAAACTTTGAGCAGGCCTTTTTTGATGGCTTTGATGAAGTTCGTTTTGGCTTTATGCGCATCCACTTCATTGCTTGCCTTCCCTTCTCTGACCAATTGCTCCGCGGTCTCAAAAGCGAGATAGGGATTGACGGCGCTGGCGCCAAAACCGATCAACAGAGCAAAGTGCATGACTTCACGCGGCTCGCCGCTTTCCACAATGAGGCCGACGCGGGTGCGCGTGCCTTCGCGAATGAGATGGTGATGAACGGCGGCGTTGGCCAGCAGCGCGGGAATCGGAGCCCATTCCCGATCGACGCCGCGATCGCTTAAAATGATGATGTTAATGCCGTTTTCAATCGCTTCGGACGACTTGCCGCACAATTCTTCGAGCGCATTGCGCAGACCTTCTTCACCCTCGGCTGCGCGAAACAACGTTTTTAAGGTGACGGTTTTCAATTTGCCGATGGAAACGGAACGCAACTTCTCCAATTCGTCATTATCAAGAATCGGATGCGGCAATTTGAGCATATGGCATTGCAGCGGCGTTTCCTCGAACAGGTTTTGTTCCGATCCGATGGTACTTTCCAGCGACATAACCAATTCTTCGCGGATAGAATCGATTGGCGGATTGGTAACCTGCGCGAAGAGTTGCTTGAAATAGTTGTAGAGCAGCTGCGGACGGTTAGAGAGGACCGCCAGCGGGGCGTCGTTCCCCATCGAACCCACCGGCTCCTGCCCGCTGCTGATCATGGGGGTGAGGAGAATCTTTACATCTTCTTCCGTATAGCCGAAAACCTGCTGTCGTTGGAGCAATGGGGTGGTTTCCACCACCGGACCGTTCTTTTCCGGCGGTTGCGGCAGGTCTTCCAGCAAAATGCGGTTTTCGTTCAACCATTGGCCGTAAGGTTTGCGCGCGGCGAGGCTGTGTTTGAGTTCCTCATCGCCGATGATGCGGCCTTGATCGGTGTCGATGAGAAACATGCGGCCCGGCTGCAGGCGACCTTTAACCTTAACGTTTTCCGGCGCGATGTCCAGCACGCCGACTTCCGACGCCATAACCACGAAATCATCGTGGGTGACGACATAACGGGAGGGACGCAGGCCGTTGCGGTCGAGCACCGCGCCGATGCTGACGCCGTCCGTGAAGGCGACGGAGGCGGGTCCGTCCCACGGCTCCATCAGGCAGGAATGGTATTCATAAAAGTCTTTTTTTTCCCGGCTCATGCTTTCGTGACCGCTCCACGCCTCGGGAATGAGCATCAACATGGCGTGATGCAGAGAGCGGCCGCCCATGATCAGCAATTCGAGAGCCTTGTCGAGATTGGCCGAATCGCTGGCGCCGGGATCGTTGACTGGACAGATTTTCTTGATGTCGTCGCCGAACAGATGCGACGCGAACAACGATTCGCGGGCGTGCATCCAATTGACGTTGCCGCGCAGGGTGTTGATCTCGCCGTTATGGGCGAGATAACGGAACGGATGCGCCAGATCCCAGGTCGGGAACGTGTTGGTGCTGTACCGCTGATGAACCAGCGCAAGAGCGCTTTTCATCGTCGGATCTCTCAAATCGGGGTAAAATTTCTTGATCTGGTGGGCGATAAGCAGACCTTTATACACGATGGTTTTGCAGGAAAGGCTAGGAATATAAAAATACCCCGCATCGTCCATCTGTTCCCGCGCTTTTTTTTCCACTACTTTACGAATAATATAAAGTTTTCGCTCAAAATGAGACGAATCCTCGATTCCCACGCCTTGGGCAATAAAAATCTGGCGAATGTCCGGTTTTACGTCGCGGGCGATGAAACCGATGGCAGCATCGTCGGTGGGAACGTCGCGCCATCCCAGCACGTTCTGACCTTCCTCTATAATGGTTTGCTCCAACACGTTGCAGCACCACTCTTTTTGTTTCGGATCGGTCGGCAGAAAAACCATCCCCACGCCGTATTCCCCGCGACGGGGCAAGTCAAAATCGAGCGAAGCGCATCGGCGGCGGAAAAACTCGTCCGGGATTTGAATGAGAAGCCCGGCGCCGTCGCCCGTGTCCGGATCACATCCGCACGCGCCGCGATGAGTCAGATTGAGCAGGACCGTCAATCCCTTTTCGATGATATCGTGCGATTGTATGCCTTTGATGTTGGCGACAAAACCGACACCGCAGTTATCATGCTCCATCGCAGGGTCATAGAGACCAAATTGTTTCGGTAAACGTCCATTCGTCATAATTCAGGCCTTTTTTCGTTCTTACGCCAATGCGAAACAGCGTTTTGCACGCATACGCCATCACCCTTAGATTAAGAGGTAATGCCATTTCATCAAGTTGGTTTCATCAATCCTTGCGACGCTTCGCATCAAAAAGAAATTGATGAACAGGTCCAAGCAAGAGGGGGAGTGGTATTCGTCCACATCCTGCGAACTGCTTTCGCGGATCGGATCGACCTCTCCGCAGACTGTTGATCTTTCCCGGCGCGGAAAAAAGAATCATGAATTCAACGGGATTGCGATTTGATCTCACAGCGTAATCCATGCAATTCCCGTTTGGTTCGATCAGTAGGGATCATTATTATAGGCGAAAATAGGACAAACGTCCAGATTTGACAAGGATTTCCATTTCATTTTCACGAAGGGGATAAACCGAAAAAACATGCGATACGCCGACAACCTGCCGGCCATTCGTAACCGGCATCCTGACGCCATTCGTAACGCCGGCATCTAAAAATTAAAAATATACGATATGAAAACGTATGAAAAAAACGATTGCGGTCCCTTGGCAACGAGCGCATGATCGAACTACCATTCCAACGGATTCAGGAATACACCAATCCATCGACAAAAGGCTGATACCCATGCCCGATCCGGACAGCGCCATACTTCCGACCGCTTACGAAGGTCTTGCCCGACTGCAGTTGGAATTCGACATCTATCAAAAAGCCGCGTTTCCCGTCCGCGGACCGAATTTTTTCGCGTTGGAATTGAACGGCGAAGCCGGGGAACTCGCCAATCTGGAAAAGAAGGTGTGGAAGGGATTGGAAATCGAAGCCGAACGTTTCGCCAACGAGGCCGCCGACGTGCTCATCGCGCTGCTCAATTACGCCAACGCGCGCAACGTCGATCTCGCCAAAGCGGTGGAAACGAAAATGAAACTCATCGACGAACGCCGCCGGAAATAACTTGTTCTTCCTTCAAGTTCTGCAACATTTCGACGGACAGTTCATCAAACGAATCGATAATGAGATCCGCGTTGATCAATTCCTCGCGCCGAAACGTGGACGTAATCGCAATCACAGTCATCCCCGCCGCCTTCGCCGCGAGCAATCCGTTGAGCGAATCCTCGATGACGACGCATTCGCCGCTTTCCACCCCCAACCGTTCGGAGGCGACCAGAAAAATTTCCGGATCCGGCTTGCTGCGAGTGATATCGATCGTACACACCATTTCGTCAAACAGCGAATCGAAGCCGAATTTATGCACGATAAAATCCAGCTGCGCTTTCGTCGAGCTGGTGGCGATCGCGAGTTTCAAACCGGCGGATTTCAAATCCCGCAATAAATCGATCACGCCGGGAAGCGTATTCACTTCCTCGAACATCTGAAACAAACGCTTGTCTTTCTCTTCGTACACCGCGTCCCAATCCAGTTTCACGCCGAATTGCTTGTCGATGCCGATGCGGAACGCATCCCGATTCGCGCCGGCGTACGGTTTTAAATCCTTGACCGTAACCCGCAATCCATGCAAAGCCAATGCGCCGATCTCGGCCTGCTGATGCGCTCTCTCGCTATCGATCAGCACGCCGTCCATGTCAAAAATAACCGCTTTCCTCTCGCTATTCATGATTTCAACGCCTGATTAATCCGCGTCATGCTGTCATCCACCTCCGCCGTGCATAACATGCCGATCGTCATCGCGTCGATCAGATCGTTCCGCAGCACGTATTGAATGGAGGCGTCTTTTTCCGCCGGTTTGATCAATGTGCCCTCGCCGAAAATCTTCATGCCGATCACCGTCTTTCCCTTTGCGCGCGCTTTTTTCAGCGTCGCCGTGATGTCCGCCGGCGTACCATCCATTTTATTGCCGGCATGATTGATGCGAGCCAGAATCACATCCCCCCATTCCTGTTCCACCATCGCCTTCATCGCCGCGTGATCGTGGAAGGAGCATCCAATCGCCCGCACTGCGCCTTTTTCCTTCATTTCCGACATTTCTTCCCGCACCCGCTTTAAATCCTCCAGCCAGTTGACGTCGGTGACGCAATGAATCAGGCAGATGTCAATCACGTCCGTCCCCAATTCCCGGCGAAACCGATCAATTTCCTCCTTCGCGCCGCCGGAGGGATGAATGACTTGATTCTTGCGAAACCAAATCTTCGTCAGCAAAACGTATTGCTCCCGCGGTATCCCTTCCAACGCATTTTTCAGAAACGGATGCGAGCCGTACAAATCCGCCATATCAAAAAAATTCAAGCCTTCCTCGAAGCCGTGGCGCACCAATTGCGTGAATTTCTTCTGCCCCAACCGCGTATGGTCGGATTCCCGATTGCTTCCGCGCATCCCGGTTCCCATCGCCAGCCGGGAAGCGCGAATTCCGTTTCCCAAATCCACCCGATCGGCGACGCAGCGAGAAACGCTTGTCCCCGGTTCACTCGCCAACGCCGGCAACGAAGCCAACACGCCCGCTCCAAACAACGATTTATGCAAAAAACTACGTCGATTTAGTTCATTCATCGTGGTTGACTCTCCTTTTTCCCTATTTTGCTATCACTTTTTCATTCGAATACGCCCGCATTGCTTTCATTGTAATTCTCCCCCCAAAAAAATGATACCCGATGCGTCAAACCGGTATGCAAATTTTACCCGATCGCTTTTCCTTTGCCAGAATATCCATTTTAATGAACCGGATATTCATTTGGAAAAATCTTGAGGCTATGCCGTTGACTATGCCCATTTCTCGGAACGATAATAGTAACTGAAGGCTGAACTCTCTGCGCCTTCGCGTCTCAGCGCGAAAAAATGAAGGTTTATGGTGCAGAGTATAGAATTCAAAGGTTAACCTTCAGTCTTCAACCTCAAACCACTAAAAAAATGAATAAAACAGAAGCAGCGCACATTCTCGAAAACGAAATAGCCTTCTACAAACAATGGCCATACGCCTATCTTGCCAATCTCGTGGGCCATACGGAAACCAAAGAGGTCGTTTCGGAAACCGGAAAACGCTATCAACTGGAAATTGAATTCCGCTGGGACGATGAGACGCAAAAAACCGTCGTGGTTCTCGGCTCCATCGACGACGGCGGCTGGCGCTCCTTTTTCCCCCTTTGCCGCAGTTTCATCAGAAAACCTGACGGAAGTTATGTGAAAGAATGATTTTTTAGGGGATTGTGTAGATCTGACACAAACTGACCATCCTCTGCCACTCTTCACAATAAATCATATGAAGAAATATGGTTACAAAAAAAATGCGCCAGAACTTATCTGGCGCCAACGGGGCACAAGGCCCCCAGGGTTGAGGGCGATGAGGGAGGAGTTCGGAAAACTCAGTATCAGGGAGGATCCGAGGCTCCTCGCACACATCGTGTGGACGCTAATTTGTGGGTACTGCCGTACTGCTTGAAATCTCCTTCGATTCCTTACACCCGGTCGATGTTTTCAAACTTGTACCGTTTGACCTGCTCGACATATTCATTCAACTGCTCAAGAGTCGGGTGACGATCCATACTAGCTTTTTTATTTTCGATTGGACCGATCATTTTATCCGGTTCATCGTATTGATTCGGATCAACCTCTATGTATCCCGAAAATCCTGTATTTTTTTTCTGCGCCGGTTTTTTTTGTTTTCGATTCGGCTCCCAATAATATACGACGAAGAGAGCCAATCCGATTGCCGTGCAGATGATCAATTTCGTCGTCGGTGAAACCGAATGTTCTATGAACTCCAAAATCCGCATTCACCTTACCTCGATTCGATATTCGGTAATTCAAGAAAGCAAGGAGAATGCCACTTCTTTTTGAGAGAAGTTAACTCATTGATTTTCAATCACTTATCAATCCATATCATTCTGAGAATCTTTTTGCGAGAGGGGAATGAATCTCCATCTATTCTTTTTCCGGAGGAAAAATCTTCCCTCTTCCCATCATAATCAAATCATTTGCCGTATGAATCAATAAGTTTAAAAACCGGTTTTACTGAATCGTCGATCCGATAATAACACCTGGCCGGCATTTCAAGCCGTTGGGATCGATGAGGTATTTATGTTCCTGATTCCAATCCATTTATCTTACAACAAAACGATACAATAAAGCAAGGAATTTCTTTTGTATTTATTTACCGCACGTTATGCACCGCCCTATTGATGACAAAGCGCACATTGCCGGGATGCAGCAAGACATCGGTTATATTACCGTTTTTTTTATCCGGATTTATACCTGTTGATCTTCACTTTCATCATCATTGTCTTCCTCTTCCACTTCTTGATCAATGTCCGTTTCCATCGCGGCCGGATCGGTCGAAGCAGAAAAATTGATTTGATCGCGTTTGGCTTCCTTGGCTTCGGGTAATTTTCCGATAGCAGCCACAGAATCTCCCTCTTCGAGACGGATCATGCGGACGCCCTGCGTGTTGCGGGATATAGCGCGCACATCGTTGACGCTCATGCGGATGGCGACTCCGCCTTTCGTGATCAACATGAATTCATCGTCGTCGAAGATTTCAAGAATCCCCACGACTTTTCCGTTGCGTTGATTGGTTTGAATATCGATAACGCCTTTTCCGCCGCGGTGAATCATGCGATACAGATTGACATCGGTGCGTTTGCCATATCCGCATTCGGTGATGGTCAGAAGAAAAGCCCCCTCGCGGCAAAGAACCATCCCCACCACGGCATCATCCTCTTCCAGCCGAATGCCGATGACGCCGCGGGCGGTTCTGCCCATTGGCCGCACATCTTCTTCGGAAAAACGAATCGCCATGCCGTTGCGAGTCGACAGAATGATTTCATCATTACCGGAAGTGAGCCAGACGCTGAGCAACCGGTCTCCCTCGTCAAGGCTGATCGCGTTGATTCCGCCCTTGCGCGGATTCGAATAGGCAACCAGATCCGTTTTCTTTACGACTCCCCGCTGCGTGGCCATCATCAGAAAGCGGCCTTCGATAAATTCCGCGACGGGAACCATCGCGGTAACGTTTTCGCCGCGTTCGAGTTGCAGCAGATTGACAATGGCCTTGCCTTTCGAGACGCGGCCCGCCTGCGGAACTTCATAAACCTTGAGCCAATGCACGCGGCCTCTGTCCGTGAAGAATAGCAGGTAGTGATGGGTCGAAGCGATGAAGAGTTGCTCGACGAAGTCCTCTTCTTTCGTCCCCATCGCGGTGATTCCGCGGCCGCCGCGCAATTGTTTGCGATAGACAGACGTGGCGATCCGTTTGACATAGCCGGAATGAGAAATCGTGACGACCATGTTTTCTTCGGCAATCAAATCCTCGATTTCCAAATCCGCCGCATCCGTCACGATTTTGGTGCGACGCTTGTCCCCAAACCGTTTCTTGATTTCAAGCAGTTCGTCTTTCATGATGGACATCACGATTTCGGGCGTGCTCAAAATTTGGCGGTAATAATCGATATCTTTAATCAGCTGTTGATATTCCTCTTCCAGTTTCTCCCGCTCCAACGCGATCAGCCGCTGGAGTTGCATTTCGAGAATGGCTTTCGCCTGGATTTCGCTTAATTCAAAGCGGGTCATCAAACCATTCATTGCTTCCTGGCGGTCTTTTGAAGCGCGAATCAGCTTGATCACCTCGTCGATGTTATCGACGGCGATGCGCAATCCTTCCAAAATATGCGCGCGCGCTTCCGCTTTTTCGAGATCGTACTGCGTTCGTCGAATAATAACTTCGCGGCGATGATCGATAAAATGGGAGATCATCTCACGTAACGTCAAATATCGCGGATGGTTATCGACCAGCGCCAGCAGGATGATCCCGAATGTGGACTGCATGCGGGTATGCTTATACAGCTGATTGAGAACCACTTCGTGATTCTCGCCGCGTTTGAGTTCGATCACGATGCGCATTCCGTCACGGTCGGATTCGTCGCGTAAATCGGAGATTCCCTCGATCTTTTTCAAACGCACCAAAGCGGCGATTTCTTCCACCAATTTGGCTTTGTTGACCATGTAAGGAATTTCGGTGACGACAATGGCTTCTTTGCCCTGCGAAAGTTGTTCTTTGTGCGTCACGGCGCGCATGATTACGCGCCCGCGTCCGGTCGAATAAGCCTCGGCGATTCCCGCTCGCCCGCAAATGTACGCGCCGGTGGGAAAATCGGGACCCAGCACGTATTTCATCAATCCGCCGGTATCGATATCCGGATCATCGATCATGGCGACGGTGGCGTCGATCACTTCGCCCAAATTGTGCGGCGGCACATTAGTCGCCATGCCGACGGCGATGCCCGACGATCCGTTGATCAATAAATTGGGGATTTCCGACGGTAAAACCACCGGCTCATCCAGCTGCCCATCGAAGTTGGGCATGAAATCAACGGTATTTTTTTCAATATTGGTCAACAACGTTTCCGCGATGGCGGAAAGGCGGGCCTCGGTGTATCGCATGGCGGCGGGATTGTCGCCGTCCACGGATCCGAAATTACCCTGGCCGTCGACGAGAGGATAACGATAGGAAAAATCCTGCGCCATGCGCACCAGCGTATCGTAAATGGCGGCGTCGCCGTGCGGGTGGTATTTCCCCATCGTTTCACCCACGATACGGGCGGCTTTTTTATAAGCGGAACGGGAGGTGAGACCCAGCTCGCGCATGGCGTAAACGATGCGCCGCTGCACCGGTTTCAGTCCGTCGCGCACATCCGGCAAGGCGCGTTGAATGATGACCGACATCGCGTAGCTGATATACGACGTCTTCATCTCATCTTCGATATTGATCGGTTTGATCCGTTCATTCTGAGCAAACATGCAATGAACTCCAAAACTAAAATACAGCAAAACCTATGGCAAATGCTGCGCAATTGTCCAAAATTACATTTCGTGATACAAAAAGCCCGTTATGAATGATATCGGGATATTCGGAATACATACCACGAGAATACGGATCACAATCGGGCGCACAGACTCGATAGGTCGGGCGAGTTGGGGATAAAGGATGAAGAAAAGCGACCTCAACCGCAATTCCGGCCTTATCGCCGTGAGCGAATTTCTTCGGACAACAGCGCGCCAGAAAAACAATCCATAAACTCAACATAAAATTATACATTACAGCGCATTATAAATCAATGGAAAGGAGATTTACCTGTTGTGATAACAGAAGCGGATTATAATGATGCTCGAATAGGTCTATTCCATTCATTATGATATTATAAAAAAGAGAGTGAAGAACATGACGTATGATAGGAACTTCCGAACCTGTTTCAGCCCAAAAATCATGAAATTGACACAGAGGTATATGTGTTGGATTGTTTTGTCGTTCTATCTTTTTAATCCCTCTTTGTCACAAGCGAGTTTGAATGGCTTCGAAAATGATGCGATCCAATCGATACAATTGTTATTGAAAAGTAATAGCGTGATTCTCGCGGGGGATCAACCGATTCCACTCTATCCACCACATGCTCTCAGCGAACCGGGCGAAACATTCATGTGGCAGAAGGTGTTTGTCGACGTGAAGAACGGAAAAATCCTTTCTCAATCCGTCTTTGCGGACGACAAACCCACCGATTTTTCCTCGCCGAATGAAGAATGGCTGTTCGAGCCGGATAAAGTCACCCAAATCGATCACGAGCGCCATCGCGTTTATATAAAAAAAGCGGATTCGTCACAATTCGAACGCATCGCCATCCTTTTTGCCGGAAAAATGTATGGTTCTCTGAACACGGCGAATTTAATCGAAAACGCCAGCACGAACGGCCAAATTCAGCCTGAAACCGATCATTTTTCTCTCCACTTTAACACGTCCGACTTTCCCCAAACCCGGCTCATCGCATTGGATGCGCATTTTCGCATTGTCCGCATCGAGGAATCGAAACGTACCATGACATATGAATGGAAACAAACCGATTCCGGCGATTTTGCCTACGTTTTTCATTCCATTACGGAAATCAAGGAACAGAAATCAACGATTCGCATGATCGAGCGGGTGGAAGAAATTCACATCGATCCCAATTTACCGGAAAAACAATTCGAAATCACCTATCCGGAAAATTATATGGTGCGAGATTTGCGAAAATTGCTCAATCCACCGAAGTTTTGATGAACCGGATCCACGGAAATTGCGATACACTCATACAAGCAATTCATGGATAATACGGCTGACCTGCGGAAACGTTATAATATAAAGACGTGAATGAAAAATAAATCACGCGTGGACATCAATTAGACAATACAAGTTCCATATGCCTTCACGAGTTGTAGACAATGAAAAGTGGTTTTTTATATCGTTTGTTGGATCGAGCTGAAAAAATCGATAAAGAGCGTATCGTCGATTATCTCAAGGATATCGCCAACGAACGGGATCTCCTCGTCCATCTTTTCGACAGCATTCATGAAGGAATGATCGTCATCGACGTGGAAGAGAAAGTCGTGTACATCAATAAATCCGCCCGGGATATCCTCGGTTTAGGCGACGGAATCAACACGCCCGAACTGCAATTGGTCCGTTTGCTGCATCATCAACCGCTACTCGATTTGTGCCGGGAAGGGATGGAAACCGAGGAAACGATTCATTCCCGCGAATTCACGCTGCGGCGGCATGATCGGCTGCAATTTTTATTGGTCAGCATGATCCCGCTGCGTATCAAAGGGCAGCGATTCGGTACCCTTTATCTTTTCGAGGATGAAACCGAGCATAAAGAGCGCGATCAAAAATTACGGGAGGCGGAAAAACTGGCCGCCCTCACGACATTGAGCGCCGGCATGTCCCACGAAATACGCAATCCGCTGAATTCGTTGTCCATTCATCTTCAACTCTTGCAGCGGCATATCAAAAAAAAGGGAATACAAGATCAAGAGGCGGAAGAGGTGCTCACCATTTTTTCCAACGAGATCAAACGCCTCAACGACGTGATCGATCGTTTTTTAAGCGCGATCAAGCCTTCCCAACCGCAACTGCGTCTGGTCAGCTTATACACTCTCGTCACCGAAACGCTACGGTTGATGGAACCGGAGTTTCTGGAAAATCACATTTCCGTTTCCTTGCATGAAGAAGGAGAATGGCCGTATATCGAAGCCGATGAAACACAACTGAAACAAGCGTTGATCAATCTACTGCGCAATGCGATCGAAGCCATCGACAGCCAATACGAAGAAGAATTCAATGGAAAGGAATCCGAAGTTTTCCTGCGGATGGTTTGTAAGGACGGGACGGTCACGCTCGTATTTGCCGATACGGGCAAGGGGATCGAGCCGGAAGATTTGCCGCATATTTTCGAGCCGTATTTTACCACCAAATCACGAGGCACCGGTTTGGGATTGATGATCGTGGATCGGATTATCCGCGAGCATAACGGCAGCATCTCGGTTCATAGCGAACCCGGCCAGGGAACACAATTCATCGTGACATTTCCGGTCGCGGCGGAAACCGTTCGTTTGTTGGAGCATGGAAAAACAAAATTACGCATCCATAATGAAATCCATACTCCCTCGCAAAATTTTAACGATTTCGATGTGAAATGATATCATTCAAACACATTTTAAGGAGCGTCGAGATGAATCATCGACCGATTATTACCATATTGACCGATTTTGGATTGCGAGACGGATTTGTCGGGCTTATGAAAGGAGTCATGCTGCAAATCGTACCCGACGCGCATATCGTGGACATCTCCCATGACTTACCTTCTTTTGCCGTTTCCGCGGGAGGTTTTTTAAATAATTGGTCCTATGGCTATTTTCCGCAAGGAACCGTTCATTTGTGTGTAGTGGATCCGGGAGTGGGAACAAAAAGACGGGTCTTAATACTCGAAACGCAGGGGCATCTGTTCGTGGCGCCGGATAATGGGCTGCTGAGTCCGTTATTGAATAGCACCCACTCGAAGAAAATTTTTACGGCGACGAATACACAATTTTGGATGGATAAAATCAGCAACACCTTTCATGGACGTGATATTTTTTCGCCGATCGCGGCGCATTTGGCGCGGGGAATCCCCGCCTCGGAAATGGGAAACGAGATTGACGATCCCGTCATTCTTCCCATATTCAAACCATTGCAGATCACGAACGATTCCATTGAAACATACATTCGCTACATCGATCATTTCGGGAATCTGGTTACCAATCTGGAAGAATCCGTATTTATGGATTGGTGCTCGAAAAATCATTGCAAAAACGAGGATATCGTTGTTCAACTGCCGGCCAATCGCCTTCACGGGATTTCCAATGCGTTCGGGGATAAGGAACCGGGAAAATTATTGGCCGTTTTCGGCGGATTCGATCGCATGGAAATCGCCGTGAGCAAGGGAAACGCGGCGGTTACCACCGGTTTGGGAATCGGCGACCCGATCACCATTCATTTGATAAAAACAGCGAAAAGGTAAATTGAAGTTGAACGTTTTAATGGTTCACCCCCATGATTTATGGTATGATCCCTGGACCATTCGGATTCTACAGTTGGCAAAATGCCTGATGAAAAAGGGATGTACAGTCCATTTGTGTCATCTTCCCCGCAAAGAACCACCGGATCACCCACCCTTACGTCAAAAAATGGCGGACGATCCCCTTATTTACGATTTGCTGCCGCGCCAGTTTCACATCGTGCAGAATGCGCGTTTATTGTCCGCTCTTGCGAAAGAATGCGATGTGATCCATTTACAAAAATGTTTTGCGGCAACCTCTTTACCAATTTTATGGATTTGCCGTACGTTTCGGAAACCATTGCATTATGATTGGGACGACGATGAAACCGCCATTTCCCGGATCGTGGAACGAAGATGGCTTTCGCGTCTGCAATTGACTGTTTATGAATACGAACTTCCGAATTTCGCCTCGACGATTACCTATTCCAGCCGTGCGATTCGTGACAGAGCGGCGGCGCTGGGATTTCCGGAATCCAGAATGTGGCATCTGCCGGTGGGAGCGGATTTGGAACGGTTCCGGCCGGGCATCGGCGGCGCGAAGGAATTAATCGAATTGGGGCTGGATCCGAATAAACTTACGATTTTATATATCGGGCAAATGGAAGGCGCCGCTTACGCTCATCAACTGATGGAAGCGGCGCCGATGGTGTTGTCCGCATGTCCGAACTGCCAATTTCTGCTTGTCGGAGGGGGAGAACAACTGAAAAACCTTCGCCGACGGGCGGAATTGTCGCCTGTGCGTGAAACGTTGCATATTCCCGGTTATATCGAATCGGATCACATTCCCCGAATCATCGGCGCGTCCGACATCTGTGTGGCCTGTTTCGACGATTCTCACGCCGTTCGCGCAAAAAGTCCATTGAAAATAGCCGAATATCTCGCGGCGGGAAAACCGATCGTGGCGTCGCGGGTGGGGGAAGCGCCGTGGATGTTGGATGGGTGCGGCATTACGGTGGACGCCGGGATACCACAGGCTTTGGCAAAGGGAATCCTGGCTTATGCAACGAATGAGGAAAAACGTGATCAGGACGGTCGCGCGGCGAGAGAACGAGCGAAAAAATACTTTACGTGGGAACGGGGAACGGAACAATTAATGGAAGCATATCGTTCCTGTCGAGTGGAATCCGGTTAAGAATCCGATTCTTGACATTGATGAATGGAAAATATTGGTTAAAATTAACGTTTACGCCATCATATTATTGGAGTAAGATAAGGCGATGGTCTTTTCCGTTTGGCATCGGCTGGAGATCATCGCATCATTTGTTTCAACTGATTTCGTATTGAGGAGCGGCTGAACCTTGAAGATCCTGGACCAACAAGAAACCGATATTTGTTCGAAAATGCTGAAAATTGAAGTGCCGATGGAAGACATCGACCATGAACTGGGCGATGTGTATGAAGAATTTATGGAAAATGCTTCCGTACCCGGTTTTCGCAAAGGCAAAGTTCCTCGCAGTATCGCCAAAATGCGGTTTGGCAAGGAACTGAGAAAAGAAGCCGTTCAAAAAGCGATGAATTCCGCTTTTAAAAAAGCGACGGAAGAATTGGATTTGGATCCGATCGGCGCGCCGGATTTCAAAGAAATCGAAGACGAAACCAAAGGGGAAGCGACGGAAAAAGATGAAACCGCTCCGCTTGTGTTCGAAACCCGTTTCGAATATCGACCGAGATTGGAATCCGTCGATTACAAAGATGTTGTGATCGAACCGCCATCGACCGAAGTCAGTGAAACCGAGGTGATGGATGTCATCAACCACATGCGGGAAGAGAACGCCATGTTCGCCACCATTGAAGATCGACCGGTGGCGCGTGAAGATCACGTGACCATTTCTTCCGAAGCGACGGTTGATGGAATGCCGTTCCCGGAAGCGACCCATAATGAAATCGTTGTCCAGTTGGGGACCGGTAACTATATTCCGGGATTCGAGGACGCTTTGATCGGGATGAAACTCGACGAAGAAAAAGAAGTGACTCTCACACTGCCTGAAAATCACCCGGTCGAACAAAATCGCGGAAAAGACGCCACTTTTAAAATCAAAATCAAACAAATTCGTGAAAAACGGCCCCCGGAATTGGACGATGAATTTGCCAAGGATTTAGGCGATTACCAATCGCTGAACGATTTGAAGGAACGCGTTCGCGAGGATTTGGCTCGTCGGAAAGAGATGGAAAAAAATGAACGAATTTTCCAATCGATTCGGGAAGAGCTTTTAAAACGGAATTCATTCGATGTTCCACCCAGCATGGTGAACGCGCGATACAATTACATCAATGCGTCTCAGGATCAGGAGTTGCGCCGGATGGGAACTTCGTTGGAAGCGATCACACAACGAGATGAACAACATTTGGAGCGCAACAAACTGAGAGCCGCGGAAGATGTTCGGCTTTCCATTATCCTGCAAACCATCGGAAAACAGGAAAAGATCGAAATAACCGAAATGGAATTTGCCAATCATATCCATCAGGTTGCTCATCGATACAACACGGACCCGAAAACCTTCATGAAGCGAATCGAATCGGAAGGCCTGGCTCACTTTTTCCGGGAAGAAGCTCTCGAAAAGAAGGTGTTAGGCATTTTGCGATCTCGAATTTTTGAAGAGGAAACGGAAGAACCCGCGCAAGCTACGGCAGATGTACAAGAAGGGGAGGAAAATCAAAGTGGTGTTGATACCAATGGTGGTGGAGCAGACAAATAGGGGTGAACGCGCCTATGATATCTACTCCAGGCTTTTAAAAGATCGAATTATTTTCATCGGTGATCCGATAGAGGATCACATGGCGAATCTGATTATTGCCCAACTCCTTTTTCTACAGGCGGAAGATCCGGAAAAGGATATTCAATTGTATATCAACAGTCCGGGAGGTTCGGTCAGTTCGGGATTGGCTATTTATGACACGATTCAATATGTCCGGCCTGATGTGGCGACTACCTGCATGGGTTTGGCGGCGAGTATGGCCGCGGTTCTCTTATGTGCGGGAACGCCCGGCAAACGCCATGCCTTGCCCAACGCCCGCATTATGATCCATCAACCGATGGGAGGATTTCAGGGGCAGGCTTCCGATATTGAAATTCGAGCCCGCGAAATTGTTAAATTGAAATCGCAACTCAATCATATCATTTCGCACCATACGAATAAACCTGTCGAACAAATCGAAAAGGATTCGGATCGTGACTTCTTCATGTCGCCGGAAGAAGCGAAGGAATACGGACTCATCGACAACATTTTCAAACAAAGCAAGGGGAACGGTGCAACGCATGATAAAAAAGAGTAGTTGACGCGCCGTCATTCCGACTAAATCAGTGTATACTATTTCCAATATGCAAAACGGATGAATTGCCTTGGGAATTCAATAATAGAACATGGTAAGAGAGGATTCCAATGGATTATACCAGCAAGAACAAGCCATTGTATTGCTCGTTCTGCGGGAAACATCAAGATGAAGTCAAAAAGCTGATAGCGGGTCCTCCTCAAAAACACACCTCGCAGCCGGCATATATATGTAACGAATGCGTTTTGCTTTGCAACAGCGTACTTGATGAGGAGATCGAAGTTGAACTGCGCGAATTTCTCAAACCCAAAGAGATCAAGGAAGCGCTGGATCAATACGTCATCGGTCAGGAGCTTTCGAAAAAAACCGTCTCCGTCGCGGTTCACAACCATTTCAAACGGATTCGGTATCATGAAGCCATCACCAATGACGTGGAACTGCAAAAAAGCAATATCTTGATGTTGGGACCGACCGGATCGGGGAAGACATATATTGCCCAGACTCTGGCAAAAATTTTGAACGTTCCTTTTACCATTGTCGATGCCACCACCCTCACGGAAGCCGGTTACGTGGGGGAAGATGTTGAAAACATCATTCTAAAACTTCTCATGGTGACCGGTTATCATGTGGAAAAAGCGGAAAAAGGCATCATTTATATCGATGAAATCGATAAGATCGCTCGGACCACACAAAACGTTTCCATCACGCGGGACGTATCGGGCGAAGGCGTACAGCAGGCCTTATTGAAAATCATCGAAGGGACCGTCTGCAACGTGCCGCCGCAAGGCGGAAGAAAGCACCCACATCAGGAATTCATCCAGGTCAACACCACGGATATTCTTTTTATTTGCGGAGGGGCGTTTGTCGGATTGGACAAGATTATCGAACGGCGAATCGGTAAACGCGTAATCGGTTTCGATACCACCGACGACGGAGTTGTGGCCATCGATGAAGATCATCTCCTGACCATCGTGGAACCGGAGGATCTGCTCAAATTCGGACTGATCCCCGAATTCGTCGGCCGATTCGCATGTATTACCGCATTGGAGGAATTGGGACTCGATGCATTGAAAACGATTCTGTCCGAACCCAAAAATGCCATTTGCAAACAGTATCAAAAGTTGTTCGAACTGGAAGGCGTAAAATTGGAATTCACCAATGATGCGCTTGACGAAGTGGCCAGACGCGCATTGTTGCGCAAAACCGGCGCACGCGGACTACGCGCCATCCTGGAAAAAGCCATGATGGAGATCATGTACGAAATCCCGTCCATGTCAGGCGTCTCCAAATGCATCATCACGAAAGAAACCATCACGGAGGGTTCCGATCCTCTTCTCGTTTTTGAAGACCAGGTGGAATCCGCCTGACTTCTTTTTTGAATACTACGCTATCCATGCCCTGTCTCATGGCCGGGAAAGTGAGAAAGACACACCAACGAAGTCATTGAAGCAGTTCGGATTGAACGGTGCGGCATACCGGAGTAGAGATAACGAACGGAGTGGGGCTTGACGTGGGTATTGATCGTGTCTTTATCTCCCTGATAAGCCCCGTATCCATCCCTTTCATAAAATCTAAAAAACTTTGACGGCATAAAACCCATGAATTTTAACATCGGCGACACAGTAATGAAATCGGGCCTTGGCATTTGCAAAATCAAGGCAATCCGCAAAATGGAAGTGGAAGGCGTGGAACAGCAGTTTTATGTTCTCCAATCCGGCGATGTAAAAGTCATGGTGCCTTTTTCCTTCGCTCACGCCGGCGGTCTGCGGTTCCTGCTGGATGAAGACGCCATTGAAAAAATTTTGGAATTTTTCCATACTCCGATCCGTCTTCCCGAAGAGGGCGCGGAAACCACGGATTTATATGGGATTCAGGTCGATCAGGCGAAAGAAGACATCAAACAACGCCGGACGGATGCGATTGTGGAGATCGTCAAAACCCTATTCTACAAAGACAAAATTGTAGAATTGGCAAAAGCGGAAGCGGAAATCTATCAAAATGCCCTGGCGGCGATTGCCGAGGAAATTGCTCACATTCAGCATTCCAGCCGGCAGAAAATCATAAACCGCATTAAATCAGCCTTGACGGAAGGACGCCGCACCCGCCGGGATCACCATGTGCAACGCTGAGGGGTCTTACTCCATTTTCTCGATGACGGGGGAGGTTTGATTGATGGGCGCCTCCTCTTTCAGCCTGGCCAGCACTTGCAGATTGTACATTTCCGTATACCCGCACAACCCGCACGTCACCAGCAAGTAATGAGTATCGTTTCTTCCCATGATCAGTTTTTTCGGAAGACTGGCGAGCGAAACTTTGCTGACCGCGAAGGAACGGCCTCGGCATTTCGGGCAGATATGGTTGGCAAATTGTTTTTCGTAATCTTTATTTCGAAACATCTCAACTCAAAACCGACTAACCGATTTCATGAATGAAAAATACAATACCAGAAAAATTCATCTTTTCCAAGGCGAGTGAATGGTCTCCAACGTTCGAGAGGGAATCCCACGGCCCCGCGCTCGCTGTCGCTCCGCACGACAAGTCGCGTTGGTTTTCTTTTTTTTGAGAAGAGGAGTCATGTGGGAAGAGGAGATATACTTTGCACCACGAGTTCATCTTCCACGGATTTGATGGTTTGGATCCGCTTCACGACTTCGATGATGGTTGGACGCAAATTCTCGGTTTCGATCATTCCACGCAATCGCACCACGCCGTTGAGCGCTTCGATATCGATATTGACGGATCGCGTACGTATATCCGCCGCTAAAAACGCTTCCACTTTTGCCGCCAACGCCAGGTTTTCGAGATCGTCCATGGCGGTAATGCAGACCTGGAATTCCGGTCGTTTGATCGTCTGGCAGATCAATTCTTTCGCCGTGGAAAGCGTCATCGTTTCGAGGTTGATGATCAAATCGAATTGATAGGGATCCCGCCAATCGACGCCATACAAATATTTCGTCCAGCGGCTGCGTTTTTCGTCCACATCGCGAATATGATACTCGGCATCCTCACGTTTCAGTTGCTTTTCCTCCATGGCAGCGCGTATACGCATGTCCATCGGCGCTATGAGACGTACTTTCAGGACACATTTGATTCCTTTCAATAAAAAATGCCCGGAAAGACCATGATATACCAGTTTTCCGGAGCAAGCCCGATCGAGAAGAGCCGCGCGCATGACAGCCAAATATAACCGGCGACCATGAGTAAACCGCTCCCAAAACGTGGGTGGTTTTTCCATCGCGATTGTCAATTCTTCTTTTTCCAATCCATACTCGCAAGCCGATTCCTTGATTATAGCTTCCCGGCTTACGCATTCATAATCCAATGCCCGCGCCACTTTTTCGGCCAGGATGGTCCCCATGCTCAGTGAACCGCGTGAAATCGTGATGATTGCCATGGCTCTCGCCTCCTGTTTGGAGCAAATAATGAATCGGATCTCTATTCCGCGCCCATCTTCCGATGGAATTCTCATGGTATGCCGGGGCATCGTCAGTTTTATCTTCCGCTCTTGCGCCTGAAAATAAAACTGACGAGAACTCCAACACTCAAAGCAGTGAGTACTGAAACGCAACCATACAGCAAAGGATGGTTGACGGATAAATTTCGCAAAAAATGGATGACTCCGATCGATTCAACGGAGAGGGACGCATGCCCCGTCCCTATCATGTTGTGATCCTTGATCACGTGCGCGGTGAGGGTATAGTTCCCTTCCTCCACCGCGGGAGGTAGAAAAAACGAATATAAAAAATGGCCGTTGTCTTTCAGCTCCAGTTTTTCCTCGTTCAAACCAAACAATCCTTGTTTTTCTTTCCATCGAATCAACGTATCGAACAACACATCGCCATCATCCTTGGAGGGAACTCCCGAAATCAGTTCTTTATCCCATTCCTCTCTCAATGATGCATACCCGACCGGAAGATGGTTTGGCTGCGTATTTTCGTTTTCATGGATCAAATCGGTTAAAGGGCGGTTGGAAGCCAATAAAAAAAGTGCAGGAAAATTGTGAACACGATACCGTGTTTTTCGAAACCGAAACAATGCGGGTTGATCTTTTGTCGAAATTTGACAGAGCAACGGGCGATCGTGTCTCCTCTCGGATCGGTCCGAACGAAGAATCGCAATCACGCCATCGATTTCCGTGGGGATGGTTCCATAGAGTTTAACCGTTTCACCATGAAAAAAGGAATGGATTCGGACGATATCCCGATCCAACGTAATTGGAACATTCACCCCGTCGACGGATGGTTTCATCTGTCCGCAAAGCAGAACCAAAACAACAATGACAGTCATTTGTGTATTTCAAAATCGACCACAAAATGTTTTCAATATGCCGGTACGATACCATGATCGTGCGGCAATAGCAAATTGATTATAAGTTTCGCCATCATCGACAAAACAAAAATGGCCATGACCATGCGAATTTGTTCGCCGCGCAGAAAACGACCGGTTCGAGCGCCGATTTGCGCGCCCAACACCACCCCGCAAAAAAGACTGAATGCCAGAACCACGTCAACGGTGTGATTGCGAGCGGCTTGTTGAATGGTAATATTGGCATTGCTAATGACGACTTGAAACAAGTCGGTCCCGATCGCCATGACCGTCGGCATTCCGATGATGTAGATGAGAATCGGAACCATGATGAAACTCCCTCCGATTCCCATCAAGGCGGATAAAAAACCAATGATGATCCCCGCCGTAATCGGAACGAACACGGAGATTTCCGCGCCGAGGCTCTTGAAATGCATTTGCAGCGGTAAATGATGGAACAGGGGCGTCCATTTTCCGGAAAACGGAACGCTTCGTTTTTCAGTGAACACTTCTTTTTTTCGTCGCAGCGTTTTCAGGCTTTCCACAAACAGCAAACCACCGATTCCACCCAACATCACGATGTACAATCCTTGCAACACGATGTCGAAATGCCCCAGCGCTCGCAAAAGTTTGACAACCTGCACTCCCATGCTTCCACCCACGAGACTCCCCGCCAGGATTACGATCCCCATTTTTACGTCGATATTCCCCATCCGGTAATGAGCCGTGGCGCCGGACGCCGCCGCCGCGACGATCTGATTCGAACTGCTGGCTGCCGCCATCGCCGGCGGAATCCCGGAAATGATCATGAGCGGCGTAAGGAGAAATCCTCCCCCCACTCCGAACAAACCGGATAAAAAACCTACAACGCACCCCATTCCAACCAGCGTGAGAATGTGAATGCTCATATTGGCCAGGGGTAGGTAAATATACATCAGGAACGTCTCCCACCTGTATGCATGAAATGTAAAAAACTCATCAATCACTCGATTTGAAATGATCTCGTTTTCCGATCGTGCATCCCTTCGGATTCCCCATGAGATCAGAAATCCTTCATCAAAAACAAGAATATCATAAAAGAGGAAAGAAAGGAGAGAGGATGAATCCGGAATGAATTCAAAAAAATTATTGGGAAGCGGAGGATTGATCGGAAGATTGTCGGGAGGCCGATAATTTTTCTTCCAGCCATTCGGTTCCTTTTTTGATGATGACCTGCAATTTAATCAATCGGTCCATATCCTGAATCGATTGCGGTTGAATTTTATCCGGCGTCATCAAACAAGCGACGAAGTACTTTTCTCGCGGATCTTTTGTGGCGGGATTGAGCATGCCTGCCGCTTGTAAAAAGCGGGCGACGGTTTTTCGCGGTCCTTTCTTCAGCGGATCTAAAATATCTTCACTGTTCAACAACATTTCATAGAGATGATTCATCAAACTTTCCTGGGTTCCGACAACGTTGAGTGGTTTGTTTTCGCCGGGGGGATAATTTTCCTCGATTTGAAATTTCAGGGCGATTTCTTCCGGTTTCATTTGACGTTCCGTGACTTTTCCGAACAAACCGCTTTTTTCCTTGACCGTGGGGAGTTTGCCTCCATTCAACTGTTTTACCCGATCTTTAAAAATGTCCATAATATAGCGAGCTTCCAGCTCCATGTTAGCTTTTTTCATCAGTTCGATCAGATATTTGATCTTGTTGTTCGGAAAATAACGTTTCGTTTCGCTGGGGGAAAAGGCATATTCGCCTAGTTTATTGAGAAACGTACTTAATTCACCTTGCACATCCTTATAGATGTGATCTGTGGATTTGCCGATGTGAGACAAACTTTGCAACGGGACTTCTTTAAACGGCGTGTCGGAAGAAACAATGAGACCGCCGGACATGCCTCGCTTCATTTTTTCAATTTCCGCTACGGCATTGCCCACAGCCAATCGCTGTTCGATTTCTTCTTTCGTGATTTTCGACTTGATGGCGGTTTTACTTTTCATCGGCTTAAAAATACCCATTCATCTCAAAAGATTACTCAACCGCAATTCACAAAATATTACCCGCTCTGTAAAATTTTATCACCACCGTCATGAAAGTGTAAGGTTTTAACGAGTATTCATACCGTGTTCTTCCCCAGCGACAAACCGTACACCTCCCCAATTCGCCGTTTCAAGGATATAATTGAAAAACTTATCCTGTATAACCGTTTTATCGACAATAATTTTAAAAACTGTAAGCTAAAACAATCAAGGTACTTTCAATGGTTCGTCGACCTGCCATTCTCGATGGAAATCCTCCCCGTTCGCCGCTTCTGCCTTTCGTTCGCCCATGCCTTCCCGCAATGGAAGATCTGGATGAATCGTACCGGGAAATACTGCGTAATGGAATGATTACTACGGGGCCTTATGCCGATTCGTTAGGCAAGGTGATTGCAAACCAACTGGGCGTGAACCATGCGATAGCCGTTTCCAGCTGTACAACCGGCCTGATGCTCGCGGTGCAGGCAATGGCGTTGCCGCCGGATTCCGAAGTGGTACTTCCCAGTTTTACGTTCATGGCTTCGGGACTGGGACCGGTTTGGAACCGATTGCGGCTGCGCTTTGCCGATGTGGATCGCGAAACCATGAACGTGACCGCACAATCGGTGGAACAGGCTCTCACTTCAAACACATCCGCGATTCTGGCGGCGCATCAATTCGGCAATCCCACTCCCGTGGACGAGCTGCAGTCGTTGGCTCAAAGACACGGCCTGACGCTCCTTTTCGACGCGGCGCACGGATTCGGTTCTCTTCACAAAAAACAGCCTCTCGGTCGATTTGGGAACGCCGAAATTTTCAGCATGTCCCCTACCAAATTATTGATTGCCGCGGAAGGGGGGATCGTGGCCACCAACGATGATCGCATCGCCGACCATGTACGGATCGGCCGCAATTACGGCAATCCGGGCAATTACGATTGTTTGTTTGCCGGAATCAATGCGCGCATGAGTGAACTGCACGCTCTGCTCGCGCTGCAATCCTTTCAATCATTGGAAGCGGCGGCGCAACACCGGAATCGTGTTGCGACCTATTTTTGTGAGCGATTTGCTTCCCTTCCCGGCATCCGCTGCCAAAAAATCGATCCATGCAATCGTTCGTCGTATAAAGATTTCTCGATTGTCGTCGAAGAACGGGAATTCGGCCTTGATCGGATGCGATTGGCGGACGCTTTATCAGCGGAAGGGATCCAAACGCGCGTATATTATTCCCCTGTTTTGCATCGCATGAAAGCATATCAGGAATTTGTCGACAAGGATGCGCAGGAACGGCTCGCCAATACGCTCTACCTCGAATCGAACGCACTCAGTCTGCCGCTCTATTCCGACATGAGCGCGGAAGAGGCGGAAACCATTTGTGAAGCGATAGAATGCATTCACCATCATGCGCGGGAACTATCCGCCGGCTGAATGCATTGGCAGTTTGCGTCGTCCTCTCATATCCTCCCATAAAAACATTCACGCCAGGATACCATCTCAAATTTACAATTAAAAAAGAATAACGCTTCATGCATGGTTTTTTTGCCGCTGTCTGTTTATAATGGTGACACAACGCAAGACACCTATTGATAGAGGACGAAAAGAAACGGAGAAATCCCATGTGCGGAAAAACCGCAAGCGCGTTTACCCTGATTGAATTGCTGATCGTTGTCGCCATCATTGGCGTTCTGGCCGCGATTGCCGTTCCCAATTTTCTCAATGCTCGGGTCCGGGCCATGATCGCCAAAGTCGAAGGAGAATTTCAAACCATGGCCACCGCGCTGGAGATGTATAAAATCGATCGTGGCAAATATCCACCCTTCGTCGATCCGTCGGGTGTGAATATCAATCCGGTCAATCGCCGCTTGATTCCATTAACGACGCCGGTCGCGTATCTCGCCTCCGTCCCGCAGGATCCGTTTTTGGAAACGCGCTATGGCGAACGGGTCGTCACCAATCAACATGAAGCCTACGTCACGTATGATTACGTGGACGCCTGGACGATCATCCACAACGCCAAGCGCGCGGTGGTGGGCGCCAGCCTGCGATGCTGCGAATGGCAAATTTCCAGCGCCGGACCCGACTACGACGCGGAAACCTACGGCACCGCGCCCACCTGGAACGCCACCAACGGCCTGACCAGCCGCGGAGACATGCTCAAATTGGGGCCGCCGACCTCCTTTCCCTGCGATCCGAGTTTGATCGGGATTTAAGTAAATACTACATTATCATCGTGTTACGAACTTATATTCGCCATCCCACGACTGATGATGGCGTGGAATATACCACGCTGATCCAAGAAAGCGCGGAATTTCTAGCGCCGTGGGTTTATCTTTCGGCGAGTTTGGTCGGGTATGAGAACTATCTGGAACAGCTTGCCGGCGACAACAAAAAAGGATTTTTATTTGTCTGCGGGAATCCGGGCAAATCGCAGGAATCGTCAATCTCAATGAAATCGTCAGAGGCGCGTTTCAAAGCGCGTATCTCGGCTATTGGATTGGGACTCGCTTTGCCGGATGCGGCTGCATGACGGAAGGATTGAGTCTGGTTATCGATCATGCGTTCAACGAAATGAAACTGCATCGGCTCGAAGCCAACATCCAGCCGGAAAACGAAAAATCGATCCGTTTGGTCCAGCGCCTTGGTTTCGTGAAAGAAGGCTATTCACGCGCCTATCTCCGCATTGGGGATGAATGGAAAGATCATGAGCGCTGGGCGGTGCTCTGTGACGATTGGCTGGCAAGACGCGGAAGAAGGTATGAAGAAGATGTACTGTTCAACAGCCTGGAGAAATATTTAATAAGTGAACATAAAAAAGAGGAGAAGTTTTATGAGGAAGAAGTTGGTTGATCGTTTTGCTTTTACGTTGATTGAGCTGCTCATCGTTGTTGCGATCATCGGTATCCTCGCGGCCATTGCCGTGCCGAACTTCATAAACGCGCGCATGCGGGCGACCATCGCCAGAATGGAAGCGGACATGAAAGCTCTGGGCGATGCGCTGCTTATGTATCGCGTCGATAACCGCTGTTATTTCGAGCAAATGGGCAGCAATCCGCATCAGGAGTTGCAGCGCCTGACCACGCCGGTCTCGTATATCGCCGCCATTCCCCACGATCCCTATCGTGGATCGAACGCCAAATATGTCAGTACGACACAGAATTACGATTATTCCTCTTATGGGCCGTCATGCAAAACCGACTGGTTGCTGCACGGCATCGGGCCGGACACCGACGAAGACATCAGCGTCGGTACGTATGCGCCGCAAACCGCCGATCGTTTTAAAACCCTGCTCTATCAGATTTCCAACGGCCTGGTCAGCAGCGGCGACGTGATTCACACGTCCTGGCGCGGTATTTCTTTCTGATTTTTTTACTTTTCGACGCTCGATCACTCATTTTTAGAAAAAGGAAACAAATGGAAATTGATGCCATCTTGCAATATGCCTCTGCGCAAAGAACGATCGCATTGCAAATCACCGAGGACTTGAGATTGATGGAACGATGGGGACGATTTGGGCGGCCGGTTCTTGTCGGCGCGGTGGCGTATGATTTGGTTTACGGTCCGGATATCGACATGGAAATCTATTGTTCCGATTTGCGCATCGAGCATGGTTTTCAGGTGCTGTCCGAATGCTGCTCCCTTTCTCCCCAAATCACTTCCGCAGCTTTCCGAAATCATCTTCACGATGCGGACAAGGCATTATATTGGCAGTTGAACTATCGACAGAACACGGGAACCGAATGGAAAATCGACATGTGGTCGGCGTCCGAGGATTATGACCTGCCTCGCGGTGAAACCATTGTGGAGCCGATAAAACGGAGTTTGACCCGCGAGACGCGCGCCCTCATCCTGCAATTGAAACAGCGTCGCGCCAATGATCCTTCCCTGTCCTGTTTGTCGATTGATTTGTATCGCGCCGTGCTTGATGGCGGAGTACGCGACATCGAGGGATTGCGGAATTGGCTGGCAGCGAATACAACGGGCGAATTGACGGATTGGAAGCCGGCGACGAATTTGCCTTGAACCGTTCGTCGTTGCCTGATAACCTTGCTTCACCAGATAACCTGAATAAAGGAAGGAATACGTATCGTGAACAGGAATCGCTTTGTGACTATGAAAGCATGGCGGAGCGCATTGTTTGTTTTTTGCCTCGTATTTATGGGCATATTGACCTGCGCAAACGAGAAGGAAGAGGGCTGGATCAGCCTCTTTAACGGTAAAGATATGGATGGCTGGGTTCCCAAAATCACCGGCTGTGATCTGAACGACAATTACAAAAACACTTTTCGCGTCGAGGACGGTGTGTTGAAGGTATGTTACGATCAATACGAAAAATTCAGCGGTAATTTCGGGCACCTTTTCTATATGAAAAAGTTTTCGCATTACCGCCTGCGGGTGGAATACCGCTTCGTCGGCGAACAAACGCCGGGCGGGCCGAGTTGGGCGTTCCGCAACAGCGGCATGATGCTGCACTGCCAGGCGCCCGAAAGCATGAGGAAGGATCAGGAGTTTCCGGTTTCCATCGAAGCGCAGCTGCTCGGCGGCGGCGGGACCGGAACCCGCACCACCAACAATTTATGCACCCCCGGCACGAATGTCGTCATGGACGGCAAACTGATCACGCAGCACTGCACCAATTCGCAATCGAAAACCTACCACGGCGATCAGTGGGTGACGGCGGAAGTGGAAGTGCACGGCGACGGGATCGTCAAGCATTTCGTCAACGGCGAATTGGTGATGGAATACGAACAACCGCAATACGACGAACGAGACGCCGATGGCTTGAAACTGATCAACGAAAACAACGGCGAGAAGAAACTGGCGGAAGGCTATATCTCCCTGCAGGCCGAAAGCCACCCGTGCGAGTTCCGGAACGTGGAGATTCTGCCACTAAAGGAATAAGCACGTTTTATTTTCCCCCCCCCGACCGAAGTGAAAACAATCGTATATCAACAAAACTGTTAGTTTAAGGCAAAATCGTATACAATGAAAATAAAAAAGTATGCGAGCGTACAATGGTCAACTCTCTGTCCGATCCTATTGTGGTGACGCCTGGCCGATGCGGAGGGAAACCGCATATTGCGGGAAACCGCATTCGTGTGCAGGATATTGTCGTATTGACAAAAGCAGGACAATCTCCCAATGAGATTGTCCGGAGTTATCCGCACCTTACCCTGGCTGAAATCGACGCCGCGCTGACTTACTATCACGATCACGGTGAGGATATTGCAAGACAGATGAAGGAAGATGAAGAATATATCGTGGAATATCAAAAAATCCATACCCCTATTCACCTCGAGTCTTTTGATCAACAACAATGAATATTCGTTTTCACCTCGATGAAAAGGAAAATTAACTCTCTCCTTGCCGCGCCTTTGCAATCGACTCCTCCAAATTCGGCATATCCGGCATCCAGCGCCGGGCTTCCTGAAAGTGAACCAGCGCGTTTTCGAATCGTTTTTCCATCATTTCCAGCCAGCCGAGTTGGAAATGCGCGTCGGCCAGCATGGGTTGTTCCGCGATAATCGATTCGAGGACACTGCGACATTTCCCGTATTCCCCTTTTTGCAGCAGCACTTTGGCAATGTGGAGATGGATGTGTATGCTTTCCGGCGCGAGAAGAACCGCCTTTTCCATCAGCGACAGCGCATTGTCATAATCCGCCATTTGCATATAGGTGAGACCCAGGTTGAAATAGGGAGTGGGGTTGGTGGGATCGTTCTCGACGACCTCCAAAAACATGTCGATGGCTTGGGAATACATCCCTTTCATCATATACCCCAACGCCACGTCGTTTTTGATATAAACACTAATTTTATCTTTTGCATCAGGCAGGGTTCTGTCCGGGCCGATCCGGCCTTTCATGTTTCCGGCGGCCATATAACCGAGCGACGTGAGAATCTCGGCGCGATCGATGGAGTATTGCGGATCGTGATCATTGACGGCCGTGCGCGCCAACTCGACCAGTTGATTTTCGAGAATGCCGTTCATATACGTCCGTTGCGCGGCGGAGAGGCCGGCCAGGTTTTTCTTTTCTTTCGGATCTTCGAGCAGATTGTACAGTTCCGGCCGGGGCGTGTGGATGTATTTCCACTGTGAACTTCGTAACGAATACATCGGACTCCAATTGTACGTCAACGGATATTGCGTTTCCAGACAAATCCAACGGTCCGTTTCGCTTTCCTGTCGCAGCAGCCAAGGCGCGAGACTGACGCCGTTGGTTTTGGTGAATCCCAGACCGCAGAGTTCGATCAAGGTCGGCGTCACATCTTCCAGCGATACGGTTTGATGGATGGGAAAAGGCGAAAAACTATTTTCACAGTTCGGAAGTTTGACCAGAAACGGCACATGAACCGCTTCTTCGTACAAAAACAGACCGTGCGTCACTTCCTCGTGATCGCCCAATCCTTCTCCATGATCGCCAATCAAAACCAGCAGTAAATCGTCATACAATCCGTTTTCTTTCAATCCGTCGACCAGTTTGCCGATGCAGAAATCCACGTAGGCAATCTCGCCGCCATAGAGATCATGCGCATATTGTTCATCGAACGGCGCAGGCGGTTGATACAATTTGTGCGGATCGTAGAAATGCACGAACAGAAAGAAAGGCTTTTTGTTCTCCGTTTGCAGATACGAATCCAGCCAATCCCGCGTCAGCGCGAGCGCGCTCTCCCCTTTGCGTTCCACCGACGGCTGCAGGGCGCGAAATTCCTCTCGCGTGAATTCGTCCTTATAAACGTCGAATCCCTGCCCCAATCCCGTGCGATGCGAGATGAGAATGGAACCGATCACTCCTGCCGTAGCGTATCCCGCTTCGCGAAACAATTCGGGCAGCGTAACGACGGAGTCGCCCAAGACGCCGGAAAAATTATCGCGTACGTTGTGTTGAATCGGATGCAAGCCGGTCAATAACGTCGTATGCGCCGGAAGCGTGAGCGGAACCGGCGTCACGGCGTCCGTAAAAAGAAAACCATCCTGGGCCAATGCATTGATGTGGGGCGTTTTGATCTTTTTCCCGCCGTACGGCTCCAAATAATCGGCGCGGCAGGTGTCGATGCTGATCAACAGCACGTTCTTGCCGGAAAACACCGGCGGCCCCGCTTTGCGCTGCTCCGAACAGCCGAGCAGGAGCGGAAGTAACAAACCCATCCGAAAAAAAGGAGAGCGAGAAATGAGAGAATAGGCTTTCATCCGATTTGTTTTTTTCATCGTTCTTTCTATAATTCACTTTTACGATCATACGCGATTGGCGGCGTACCCGAGGCGTCGCATGAGACGTTATTCAGGAGTATATAATGTATTATAGTCGCTGTCTTTTGAAATGGTTCATCCATCGAAAGGAAACCCACGAATGAAAATCTTTCAATATCGTTTCTCTCCCATACTGGCCATCGTTTGGTTATTGGCGCTGTGGCTGTTGCAGCGTGACGTCAGCAGCCGATCTTTTCTCACCAAAGACGCCCTCATCGACATCAACGACGGAGCCTTGCTTATGCGTCAGGATTATTTGGGATTTTACCTCGGCGGTGAAAAGATCGGTTATTCGCGCTTTGTTCTGAAAGAGGACAACGAAGAAAGTTTGAGCAAACTGCCCGGAAAATTTTATATTTTTACCTCCGACACCCATTTAACCATTCAGGCAATGGGCATGGCAATCGACGTCAAAATCCAACAGCTCGGCGAAGTGAACGAAGATCTGTCGATTCGTTCGTTTCAATTCAATTTTGAAGCGAGCGGTCAAAAACTATACGTCCTGGGGCTTGTCGACGAGGAAGGATTACACGTCACCACCCGTTCGGAAGGCGCCACGACGCAAAAAACCGTCGAAACGCCCGCGAAAATTTATAATCCCGACATCGTGCATCTCCTGTTGGCGCGGGAAGGATTGATTGTCGGTAAAAGTTATTTTTATCCGGTTTACGATCCACTCAACATGGCGTTGGGCAACATCGTCGCCAAGGTCGAAACCAGAGAGGACATCACGCTTTCCGATGGCAAAACAGTCGAAGCGTACAAAATCGATCTCGATTTCAAAGGATTTCACACCACTTCGTGGATCAACAAAGACGGCGACGTGTTCAAGGAAATCAGCCAGATAGCCGGCATTACCTTCACCGCCATGCGGGAAACGCAGGAACAGGCCATCGATCTATCGTTTTCTTCCGACGGCGTGGAACAAGACCGGCATGACGGAACTCGGGATTTAATCGACGCCTCCAAAATCACGCCCGACAATCCGATTCATAATCCCAAAGACGTGATCGACTTGCGCGTCAAATTGATCGGCGCAGCCATCGACGACGTGGTGATCGACAATACCTATCAATTCCTCGAAAAAGAGGAACAAGAGGAATTGATTTTACGCATCAAAAAACTGAACTATCAAGCCATTTCCGCCTCTCTCCCCGTGGAGACGCCTCCGTATCCGCCCGATGAACAACTGCACGAATTTCTCGAAGACGACGCTTTGGTGCAGGCGTCCAATCCCCGCATTCGCGAAAAAGCCATGGAAATCACCCAAAACGCGAAAAACCGTTGGGAAGCGAGTGAAACCATAGCGATGTGGTTATACAAGAATATCCGCAAGGAAATGCGCGTCACCATTCCGTCCGCGCTCGAGGTGCTCAATTCGATGAAAGGCGATTGCAACGAGCATTCGGCGCTCTTCGCCGCTCTCACCCGCGCGATCGGCATCCCCGCAAAAATCATCGCCGGATTGGTATACATGGACGACGGATTCTACTATCACGCATGGAACGAAGTCTATCTCGGCGATCAATGGGTCCCCATCGATTCCACGCTGGACCGCATCGAAATGGACGCCGCCCACATCAAACTCGCCGAAGGCGCGCTCGATTCGCAGGCCAATATCGTGAAATTGATCGGAAATCTGAAGGTGGAAGTGCTATCTTTCAAATAACATCCGTGACGGAGACTCCAATGAATCAAAATCTTGTTCCTATTGCGTTATTCCCGGTCCTGTTGCTTTTTTGGGGTTGCGCCAACGCGACAAGGCAGGATGAAACCACAGATATTCCTTACCATTGGTCACAATCCTACTCTTTTAAAAATCACCAAATCCACGTTCGGGGATTGGGCGAAATCTCGCCCTCGCCTGTCGCCCTCGCGCAAATCGAGGTGATCACTCCACGTAAATCCAGCATTATGAAGGAATTTGGCATCTTTGATTTTGTGATCGACTCCACCGTAACGGATATGGATAATGACCGTCATTTCGAAGTCATCATTATTACTCAAAGCACCGGAACCGGCGCGTATGGCAACGCCGTCATCCACGAATGGATCGGCGGCAAATTGATCGAACGAAAATTGCCGGAGTTAACCGAAGAACAACGACAGGGCTATATGGGTCACGATAGGTTTCAAGTGGAAGACAAACAACTGGTCCGTTCGTTTCCCATCTATAAACCGGAGGATCCCAATTCCACACCCACCGGCGGCATGCGGACGCTGTCGTATCGGTTTGCGGGGAAAGAGTGGAGCGTCACGATGGAACCGGCGTCATCGGTTTGACGCCGCAAACATTCCTACATGGAGATTTACGATATGAATGGTTTTCAGTCTCTCAATCGACGCTCTTTCCTCAAAAATTCCCTTTTCGGATCCATGGGATTCGCCGGCGGATTATTTGCGCCCGCCGCGTCCGCTGCAAATTCCAACCGTCCCAACATCATCATCCTCTATTCCGACGACCAGGGCTACGGCGACGTCGGCTGTTACGGCGGCGTGGATATTTTCACGCCGCATATCGATGCATTGGCCGCGTCCGGAACACGTTTCACGCAGTGGTATTCCAACGCGCCGGTCTGTTCGCCATCCCGCGCCGCGCTCCTGACCGGCCGCTATCCACGCCGTGGAGGCGTCCCCGGCAACGTTCCCGCCGGTTTTAGCGCGATCGGTTTGAAACCCGATGAAATTACGCTTGCGGAAGCGTTGAAAACGGTCGGTTATCACACCGGCATCAGCGGCAAATGGCATCAGGGCGGCGCGCAGGAGTGCCGGCCCGTCAGCCAAGGCTTCGACGAATCGTTCGGCTTCCTCAACGGCTGCGTTGATTACTACTCTCATATTTTTTATTGGGCATTGGCCGGCGGGATTCCGCCCATGCACGATTTATGGGAAAACAACGAAGAGATTTGGAAAAACGGCGAGTTCATTCACGATCTGATCACACAGCGCGCGGTGCAATTTATCCGCCGAAACAAAGAAAAACCGTTTTTCCTGTACGTCCCCTTCAATGCGCCGCATTATCCCATGCATGCGCCGGACGAATATTTCGACCGCGTCCGGCACATCCAGGATCCGCATCGCCGCATTCAAGCCGCGATGGTTTCCGTGCTGGACGACAGCGTCGGGAAAATCATGGATGAGTTGAAACGCAATGATTTGATGGAGAATACTCTTATTTTCTTCATTAGCGACAACGGTCCCTCCACCGAACAACGCAATCTGCTCGACGATTCTCGCGAAGAGTATCACGGCGGCAGCGCCGGCGACTATCGCGGCCACAAATTCGATCTGTTCGAAGGCGGTATCCGTGTTCCCGCCCTCATGAGCTGGCCCGGTGTGATCCCGGCAGGACAAACCGTCGACGAAATCGGCGTAACGATGGATGTGTTTCCCACGATACTGCACATAGTCGGCGCAGACCTTCCCACGGACCGTACATACGATGGCTATAATATTCTGCCGATGGTTACACAAAACGCAAAAAGCCCACATCAGCAAATTTTTTGGGAATCGGGAAAACGACGCGCCGTCCGCCGAGAAAATTGGAAGCTGATTCTGAACGCAGACGACGAAAATCCGATTCTTCTCTTCGATTTGAAGGCCGATCCCCAAGAAACCATCGATTTAAAAGAGAAATATCCTGCTCTTGTCAATGCATTGAAGCAGGAAATTGAAATATGGGAACAGGACGTCAACAGGAATAATCCGGAATAAGAAAATCCAAATAAACAGAAGCAAGCAACACGGTTTGATCAGTTACACGTTAAATATAAATACATGATTACTTGATTTCCAGAGGTTTATGTATTCGTTCCAGTAATAAAGCGTTCACCAGCGTTTCAACAGTTACTCCCTGGGAGTGTGCACGCAGTATAAGTTTTTCCGCAATTTCAGGAAGAATTGCTACACGAATGGCGCGTTTCATTGGCGTTTCGAAGCGAAACCATTCCATGTCTGCCTCCATAAAAGGAGCCGTATCAAGATTATCCCAAAAAGCAGCCTCTTCCTCATACGATTTGAATTCGGGCATGTGCAAATCGCTCATTTCCGTAACCTCCTGAAATTCCGTTTTTCCTTATCGGTCATATCTCGCGCCGTGATCGGCTTGAAACGTGTGTTTGCGATTCGTTCCAATACAATGAACAAATAACGGCCACTAGCCGTTTGTCCATACAGCAGATAACGATTCTGACCTAAACGATGAGCCCTATTCAACGAGTCTTCACAAACTTCCCATACTTCTTCCGGCGACACTCCATGCTGAGCGACGTGTTCAATGCGATAATCATCTCATTCTATTTTCTCGATGTGCATGAACAGAATGCTTGCTTGCCTCCATACGTTTTTTATATCGCTTGCTTTTACTATGACATAACGATTTGATCATATTAATTTCTTCGAATCTCACCCTCATGCTGTTATCCTGTCAGGATTCTTTTGAGATGCTCTTCTTACATTGTTTCAATATGTATTTCCTCATAAAATTTAAAAACAAAACAATTCACACAAAATACTATTTTTTTTATACAAAAAACATCTCGCACAAACAACCAATAATTTTCTGCTTTCAATCAAACCGGCTCACCAAGTGCAATCACCTCATTTCGGATCCGATCGACATCCGCCGGTTCGAGTGCAAGCGAGCCCGCCTTCGCATTATCCATCGCTTGCGTCTGCGTGCGCGCGCCGCACAACACGTGCGTGACTCCCGGTTGATGGAACGTCCAGGCAATCGCCAACTGCGCCAACGTGCAATCATATTTGACCGTCAAATCCTTCCACGAAGCCAACAGATCGAGCACTCGTTTTCGATTTGCCGGTTTGAACCAGGGGTTCCATTGTTCGTTGCTGCGCCATTCGTTTTTGTCGAATTGGCGATCCATCGTCACCTTGCCCGTCAACAATCCCTGCTCCAGCGACATATAGGAAAGGGTGGAAATCCGATGGTCGATGCAATAGGGCAAAATGTCCTTTTCGATCCCACGACAAAACATGCTGTAACGCGGCTGATTGGTATCGACGACTCCATGCGCCTCATATTCCTTCATTTCGTCCAAACAGACGTTGGATACGCCGATCGCGCGGATTTTTCCTTGCGCTTTCAGGTCCATCAGGCAGCCCATCGTTTCCGCGATCGGCGTTTTTTCCGGCTCGATAGCAGGCCAGTGAACCTGATATAGATCGATGACATCGACGCCCAGACGGCGAAGGCTCATCTCGACTTCCTCGCGGATCGTATCCGGCCGCAAGCAGCGATACATGTCGCGACCATCAAATTCACAAAAAAACGAACCGCGTTTGTCTTTCGTCCACAATCCGCATTTCGTCGCGATGATCACCTGATCCCGCCGGCCTTGGATCGCCTTGCCGATGACTTCCTCACTGCGACCGAAACCATAGGCCGGAGCGGTATCGATTAAATTGACGCCCGCATCGATGGATGCCTGAATCGCCCGAATCGACTCGTTGTCATCCGGATTCTTTCCCCACACAATCCCTCCGCCGGTCACCCACGTTCCCAATCCCACGACGGATGCGTTCAAATCCGATTTGCCTAATTTGCGATATTTCACGATCGTTCCTTTCTTGGCGTATGCGTTTTCGGCAACACGAACCCACTTCTGGTTTTGTGAATGTTTAGTATAGGTGCGGGAAGACGAATGTTGAAGACGATCCCTCGATATTGCTTCACGGTATTATTCACTGACGGTTTGAAGAATACGAGGCGCGATTATGCTTTCATATCCACGCTTATTGCGGGATGGGATGAATGTGCTTTTTCTTTAAAACTCCCTTTCAATGCGGTTTGAATCATCACAAACTCGCTCACATTATCTTTTGTCAACAAGCCGATCAATTGCTGATTGAACAAGACCGGAATCGTCTGGCAACGGCATTCTTTTAAGAGAATAAATGCATGTTCCAACAACGTCCACGGCTCCACAATTTGAAAATCCCGCCGCATGACGTCGATCACCGGCAAATCCTGGCCCTTGGTTGCCAATGCCACCAGTAAATCCGAGTGCGTGAGAATGCCGATCAGGCGGTTCTCTTCCATCACCGGAAAATCCTGCTGCGAGCCCGAAAGCACCAGTTCAACGGCGCGCGCAAGCCTGTCGTCGGAGGCCAGTGTGCGAAAATCGGTAACCATGGCATTCCGGACGACCGCGCCGCCCAGCACGGACTTCATCTCGACCATCCCCGCTTCCTGTTCGGCGCCGATCCATACGAAAAATGCGATAAAAATCAGAAACGGATTCACGAAAAATCCGAGAAATCCGAACAGGAATGCCATTCCCTGCCCCAGACTGGCGGCGATGCGCGTGGCCCGGGCATATTCCAAACGCGTGGCCAACAACGCCCGCACCACCCGGCCGCCGTCCATCGGAAACGCCGGCAGCAGGTTGAAAATGACCAGAAAAATATTCACAATCATCAGCCGTTCAATAAAAGGACCCGCCGTCACGCTCAATTGATGGAGCGGTTCGACCGTGGCCGTGACCAGCAACCAAATCAACAACAAAACGGCGATCACGACGTTCACCGCAGGTCCCGCCAATGCAACCAATAGTTCCTGATGCGGCTTTTCCGGCATTTTTTCCAACCGCGCCAGCCCGCCGATCGGCAATAAGGTGATATCGCGGGTTTTGATGTTGAATCGTCTTGCCATCAGCGCGTGGCCGAATTCGTGCAGGATGACGCAGATAAACAACGCCAAGACAAATCCCACTCCGCTGACCGTATCGGAGAGATTGTCGCCATCCATCCAATGCAACAGCACCACCCACGCGATAATTATATAGAATGTCGCATGGATGGCGACTTCGATGCCAAAAACCTTGCCTAACTTCCAAGACCATTTCATGGGTTTATCCTCAAATGAAACAGGGGTGACATAACCATCCCCATCCGTGTTATCACTTCATGGGATTATTATAACCGTATCGTATGGATTTCTCGAAAGATGGTTGTAAAAATGTGTGGATTGGTTTGCCTTCCTTTCCATGAAATCAATCAAAATGAATGGAAAACCAACGGTCGGAGAGACTTATGGAAGGAGTGGGAGAGAGCACTCAAAAACGGTGGTTTGCTGCCGTTTTAATAAATATTCCCACACCAGTGAATCCGTGGCGTCGTAAATCGCCTGCGGCGTCGCTTGAATTTGTGAATGACTCGCCGGCAAAGTGAGATGCAGGCGGAACGTTTGATCGGTGCGGGGGGTGTAGCGGTAGGAATAATGCAACGTATCGTTTTCGATGCGCGCCGCGTTTTTTTGCAACACTTTGACTTTCAACGCCGGAAGACGATAGTTGGGCACGTTCACAGTGCAGCGGGTATACCCGTCATAGGATTTGGCGAAATAGGGTAGGGCGCGTCCGTCGAGATCCTCGATTTTCAGCACTTTTCCCGGCAATAGAATGCGTAGCGAGCCTTCCTTCACCGGCCGTGAAATCGGGATGGTATATTCAAGCGTGGCATTGCCTTCTTGATCGATTGTAACGGAATGTTCACGGAAAATCCCCAATTCGGGATCAAAACGGTCGCCGTCCACGCGAACGATTTTGTTCAACGGAATCATTAAAACACCGTAATCCGTGCGCAATTCCGTGATGCGATCAGTTGCGCCTTCGATCATGCCGGACAAAATCATACCTTCGTCGGTTTCAATCACGGTTCCGTTTTCATCTTTTTGTAGAAGTTGTGTTTGCGCAAAATTTGAAAATAAACAAATTATAAAAGCGGCAAAAATAATTGCGTACCGCTGATGGATGTGATTGTTTGTGATATTCATATTTTTCATAATCCACCTCGTTCATCCTTTACGTCTCGATTACGCCCTCGGTTTCGCGATAGAAACACCAACGTCCGATTTCGCGCAACGAAGGGCGTTTTCCCGTCATGAGAATCCCGATGCGGAAAATACGGGCGGCCAGAAAGATGCCAAGCATCGCAAACGTAAGGGATGATAATGCGACCAGCAGGATATCCCACCACGGAATCGGAGCGGCCACCATGCGCAATGCCATGACGCTGTGTGAAAAGAAAGGAATGAAACTGATGAGTCGGACCACCCACCAATTCGGTTGGGAAATAAAGACAAAATACATCATCATCGGGATAACGCTGGTGATGTTGAAAATGATCTGAAATTGCTGCGATTCGTTTTCGTCGGTCACGATCGCGCCGATGGCGGCGAAAATGGTCGCGTAAAAAAGGTAACCGGTCGTCATGAAGATGAGATAATTCATAAAAAAGATCGGGGGAACATAATCCATTACGGAGACATCCATCCACGGCAGCATGACAATACCGCACCCCACCCAAAAAGCGAATTGCGACAGGCCGATGAAAAAAAATCCTGAAATTTTTCCGGTGTAAATTTCCCCTGGCGATAGGGAGGAGAGAAGCAGCTCGATTACGCGAGAGGTTTTTTCCTCCACGATGCCCCGCAGCAGCATCTGGCTGGTCCCGAACGTGAGGAAAAACATCATCAGGATGCAGATCATGGCGGGACCGATCAGATCTTCGAAACGGGCCCTGCGTTTGGTTCCCTCTTTTTTTGTTTCTTCTTTTTCGCTGGTCGGCTTTGATTCTAGGCTCAATTCAAACTCATTCCAGGTGATTCCACGATTCAGCAGGTTGATGCGTTGGGGATCGAGGCCTTCCGCCAGCAAACGTTGATTACGAATCACTTCGCGCAGGCTTCGGGAAAGAACGTAAGGCAGATTTAAATCGAATCCGCGCGAGGTGTAGAAATCACATTTGCCGTTTTGCGTGATGTCGCCGGAGAAGACGACGTACGCGTTCCATTCTTTATCGCGCACTTTTTTCTGGGCGTTTTGTTCTAAAAGCGTTCGTGAAATTCCGAGGATCGACAGTGATTCCAATGAAAAAAGGGGGCGTCCGTTGGGAAGTTTTTCTTCATCCAATTTGATGCGCCATTTTTCGATAATATCGGCATCGTTTCCGATCACGCCGATTTTAACGGATTCGGTGCGTAGATTTTGAGAGCGGTTGAGCAATTTTTCCGCCAGCGGAACCAAACTGCAAATCAACGCCAGCAGCAGAATGGGAAGAATCAGCGCCACGAGAAACCCTTTTTTGCCCATGGTTTGCCGGATTTCCCGTTGGGCCACAAGAGCAACGTTGCGAATATTGAACTTCATGATTCCACCTCCGCTCCCACCAGCCGCACGAAAATATCGTGCAAAGTGGGAATCGCATGGATCACTTCCACCACCGCAAGTTGCGATGAGATTTTACGGACGATTTCGGGAATCGGAATCCCGTTATTCAGGCGCAACCGCAGGCATTGATTTTCATCGGAAACGATGGAGATTTCCGGCAACGTGGAAATGGCGTTCGCATCGCCTTGATATTTGACGATCAACTCGTCTTTACCTTCCGACGCCTTGATTTGCTCCAACGAACCGGAACGAATCAAGCGGCCGCGGTGAATCAGGGCGATATTGCGGCATAATTGTTCCGCGTCTTCCATGCGATGCGTGGATATGATCACGGCCGCTCCCCGCGCGGCCTCTTCCATCAGAATGGTTTTCATTTGATCGACGCCGATCGGATCGAGGCCGGTGAACGGTTCGTCCAGAATTAAAATGGAGGGCTGGTGCAACAAGGCGATCAGTAACTGAATACGTTGTTGGTTGCCTTTGGACAATTCCTGGATTTTCTTGTTTTCCTGACCCGCGAGCCCGACTCGTTCCAAGCCTTGCGGTATGGCTGCATCCCGCGTTTTCTGATCCACGCCTTTTATCGCGGCGAAATAATGCAACAAATGCCTGACCTTCATTTTTTGATAAAGCCCACGCTCTTCCGGCAAATAACCGATTCGTTGCTTCCAACTTCGCGGATCACTGCTGTGGAAAATAATTTTACCTTCGTCAGGGGTAAGGATTCCAACCAGAATTCGCATCAAGGTGGTCTTCCCGGCCCCGTTGGGGCCGAGAAGACCAAAAATTTCATTATTTGCGATCGAAAACGCAACATGATCAAGCGCTGTGACGTCGCGAAATCGTTTGCATACATGATCGATCTGAATTGCCTGATTCATGAGTGTCCTCGCCGATGATTTAATTCAACGTAAAGGATTGAATGATTTGATCAAAACCGGATTCGAGCGCATCATATTCCGCCGGTGGAATCGCATCGCAGGCGAACATGAACAGAATGTCTTTTTCGAGAAACATGACGGATTTTCTCTTGACGGTTCCCAATCCTTCCAGCGTGAATTGATAGACGCAGGACATGCCTTTGTGATCGCTGATCGTGATTTCCTTGATGGGTTCACTGCTGAAGTCTTTGGTGATCGCTTTGATGCCTTCCAGCTCGCCGTTGAAGATTTTTTCCAATGAGGCCAGTCCTTTTGTGTTGGTGGTGATGAAACGGGCGAGGCTGTCGCCTTTGGGCGGTTTCATATTGACGGAAACCATTTCGCCGATGTTAGTGGATTCGATGGTCCAGCCGGCAGGCGCCGCGACCTGGCAACCCAATTCATTATTGGTGTAGATTTGTTCCACGATTTCGCCTTGCGCGCGATTGGCGCGGTCGCGGCTGACTCCGTTTTCCTTCGCTTCCGCACTCAACGAGAAGGATTTGATGATGGATTCAAAATCCGCTTTCGCCGTTTCGAACTTATCGGCGGAAATGGTATTGAAGATGAAGGTATAGAGCAGGCCGCCGGTCGTGAAATACACACTCCATCGCTTGTTCAATTTTCCATCTTCCGTAATTTCGCTGATGGATTCGTAGGCTTCGAATTCACCGACGGTTGTCGGTCCCATATGCAGAGTTTTCAAGGAATCGCCCAGCATGCGTGTCTGGGCGGCGTTGTCGCCTTCGATGGCGGCTTTGACTCCCACGTTGTAGGGAATTTCAATGTAGCCGAATACGGCAAAACTCGATCCGTCGGGAGAACGGGAAACCAGGAAATCCTGCAGACGCGGATGCGAACCGGGAACGATGGTCCAGCCGTTCGGCATGGTTAACGAATAACCAAGTTTTTGGTCTGTATAGGTTTGATTTTGGATTAGATTCAATCGTTCTTTATCCGTTTTCGTGCTCACGTGAAATTTGAGTTCGCCGTTTTCTTCCTTCAAAAATTCCATCAGCGTGGCATCATCCAGCGTTTTCCACTCCTGATCATTCTGCTTTTTGGTTTTCATTGTGCTGCGGCAGATGACCTGGATTTCCGAACCGACCGGTTGGATTTGTTCGATGACGGTGTTCACCTGAATCTGAGCGAATTCGGCGAACAGGTGTTTTTCCACCATTTCACGCAGACTTTTCTTGTTGAGGCCGGATCCCAGGGCTACGAATTCTTCCGTAAACTGCGACATCAGCGCATCCAGATTTTTCGCTTCAATGGCCTGGCTGTTGCGCTGATAGAGCGCCTCCACTCTGGCGCGAAGATCGGCGTCCTGCGCATGGATTGTCGACAGACAAGTCAAGACGATGACGATACCAACGGTTAGACTGACAAGTTTTTTCATGATAAGCTCTCCTATGATTGCGTTTGTAATGATTGTGATTTGCTTGAATCCACCGTTAACGGCGGTGGATTTTTTTTCTTCCATTTCCCGTTTTACGGTTGGAATTGCACAAAATTATATTTTTTCCGCTTTCTCGTTCGAGACATCGGATTGCTCGTTCTCGAGAGGAACGATCGGAATATGCAGATCGGTCATCGGGATGAGCAGGAAGGCGCCCGCGCCGTTCCATATCCGAGGCAAGTAGGTATTTTGATTTACAGCCTGCAGCGTCGGAGGAGTGGGCATGTCGGGTGAGACGGCTACGTGACCGGCCTGATTCGTATTCATCCCACCCGGCGGATTGTCCGTCCAGAAAAACAGGTTCACCAGCAGCGAAATGATGAACAGGATGCAGGCCAATGCGCCGACAGGGAGCGGGATGGCGACGCGAAAACTGAACAGTTCCGCCAGCAGATCACGCAGGCTTTTTCGGCGATGTTGGTTTTCCGCCAGACGGGCCATGACGCTTAAGGCAAAATCCGGCGATGGAGTCGCCGATTTCCACGAGGGCAGCGCCTGTTGCATGATTTCCTGCCGATAGGCGAATTCCTTGCACGATTCGCAGGTGGAAGCGTGTAAGGCAAGTTCCTGCGGCATTTCCTGATCTCCAAACGACTCTTGATACCGTTGGCAGAGTTCGTTCATGATACGCTCCTGTTTACGCATTGAGGGCCGGCGTTAATTTGTCCTGCAACAGCAGGCGCGCGCGGTGGAGCCGGGATTTGACGGTTCCGACCGGACAGCCCGTGATTTCCGCTACTTCTTCAAATGAAAGGTGTTGATAGTCCCGCAAAATGAACACTTCGCGGAAAATGGGATCGAGCGTGGCGACCGCCGTTGCGATCATTTGTTCGAGTTCCGCATCGCGGGCCTGAAGGTGTGGATCCGGATCTGAAGACGTTTCCGCCATGGCCGCATCCTCCAGATTGACCCATAGCGGGCGTTTTTTACGCAACTCATCAAGGCACAGGTTTCGAGCCAGCGTAAACAACCAGGTGGAGAATGCGGCCTTTTTACGGTCGTATCGATCCAGGAGTCGATAGGCGCGTAGAAAAACTTCCTGGCCTAAATCCTCCGCCGCTTCCCGGTTTCGGGTCATGCGATACAAAAACTCCACGATTTTATCCTGCAGGGCGGTAACGATCAGAGCAAATGATCTGGTCTGTCCGTTACGGCACTGCTCGACCCAATCTTCTATCACCTGTGCCTCTCCTGTCTTTCCTTTCGCTACCTTATACGCGATTTGAATTCAAGCGGTTCATAAAAAGTTGATTTTTTTTTGTCCGGATGCATTACTTTGGGGGGATTCATTCGTTACGAGGATTTTTCCGGAAAATTTCACCGAAATCAACTCGTTTTGAACGGAGACGGTGGAGATGACAGGATGGGTTGAATCAAAAGAAAAAGTTATAAATGTCGACGTTTAAAAGGAAGACTTTCACCACAAATGAATCCTTTGTGGAGTTGTATTTCTCAGTTGGTTTAGACTAAAACCGCCAAAATCAATAATAATGCGCTTCGGCGAGAATCGGCGTTATTTCCATACCCCTTTTATTTACGATTCCATCGCCGATGGAAATACTAAGAACAACCCGTTCCGGCGTGCCTTGATAATTTTCGACCAGGCGTCCTTCGGAAATGATTCGAATGGATTTGATCTTTCCCTTTTTTCCATTCAAACTTTCAATTTTGACGTTGTCACCGACATTGAAGTACACTTCTTTGGCAAAATCGATCATTAAACACTCCTTCTTAAATAATTAAGTTCTAGATTTTTCCATCTTCAATCTCCATTCTATTTCCCATATGACCGAATGTATTTGACAATTCATGACATCAACGTATAATCTATGACAACAATTCAAAAAGTCAAGTGAAATTTATGTGGGGAAAACTCGATTTCACTGGTAATGTTAGGAATCCGAACGAAAAATATTTGCAAAAAGATGATAATGATGTATGGTTGCTCTTTCATTCGGTTATTCAAACAGACATGATTCGTTCGAATAAACATAACCAAAACACTTTAACAAAACAGGAAGCGAAAAGAATGCCATAGACAATACGCATTGAAAATGAAATTATCATGAACAAGGGCACGGCAAACCGTGCCCATTCCTTTAATCGAGCGATCCATCGATTGGGGTATTCACGGCAAGGAAATCGGATCGCAGGGAGAATCATCGTGAAGTCTTTATTAACGATCAAAGAAGTGGGAGAGATTTTGCAGGTCAATGAACGCACCATTCTGCGCTTGATCAAGGCCCAGAAAATTCCCGCCGTAAAAATCGGGAACCAATGGCGTTTTCATCCCGCCCGTTTGGAAGCGTGGTTCATGAACGGGGGAGAAGATACCCTCGTCGAAAACGAGACACAAGAGAACCGTTGGAAAGAGGAAGAAGAATTTCGTCTTTTTTCGAAAAATAGATCCTTACTCGACATCCATTGCCGCACAAAACAGGAGACGTTGGAAACGATGGTCGATGTGCTGACGGAAACCGGCCATCTTTTGCAGCGTGAGGTTTTTCTCCAGGCCGTCCTGGAACGAGAACGCATCTCGACAACGGGGATCGGAAACGGGGTGGCGCTTCCGCACGCCTGGCATCCGATCAACGATCTTTTTCGCGTACCGCTGGTTGTCAGTGCGCGTCTGTCCACACCGATCGAGTTCGACGCGGTGGACAATAAGCCGGTCGATCTGGTCTTTCTGCTTTGCTCCCCACGAAACCGGCAACATCTGGCGTTGCTCTCAACCATGTCCGTCATCGGCAGAAATACGGAAATCCTGCACGATTTGCGCAGGGCAAAAACCGTTGGCGATTTTACGGCCATCCTCGCCGGCGCTTCCCCGGTCGCCATCGGACAACGGTAGAGTCAAGTGTTGCCAATGCATGGACGACAAATCCTGATCACTGCCGGCCCGACCTTTGCTCCGCTTGACAGCGTGCGTAGCATCGTCAATCGTTCCAGCGGCAAAATGGGCTGCGCCCTGGCGGAGGAATGTCTTCGGCAGGGCGCCATTGTGCACTATTGCGCGGGACGGACAAGCCTGACGCCTTCATCCGACTCGCCGGCCTTGACCATCCATTCGTTTGAAACCGTCGACGATTTGGCCGCGCTGATTCAACGTTGTCTTGCAACCAATCGCATAGATGCGCTGCTCATGGCGGCGGCGGTGTTGGATTACGTGCCGGAAACCATGCTCGAAAACAAAAAATCCTCACAAGACGAGCGTTGGCAAATCACGCTGAAACGTTCGATGAAAATCATCGAACAAATCCGCAAATGGGATACTCAGGTGCTCATCGTCGGATTCAAATTGGAGACGAACATTACGCAGGATGAATTAATCGCCAAAGCCGAAGATCTGATCCGGCGCAGCGATGCGGCGATGGTGCTGGCCAATCGCACGGAAGAGGTAACCGAGAAGAATCATAGCGGCATACTCGTCGAACGCATCAACGAGAGAGAAATCATCGTTTCCGAACCTCTATCCACCCGGGAAGCCGTCGCGCGAAAAATCGTCGAACGGCTGGCGCGCCATTTGCGCTAATCAACGATTGAGCCATTCGTTGAATTTGCTGGAAAAAGTTTCCCTGAACGCGGCGAAAGCGCCCACGTCTTCTCCCGCCTCCTTTTTTTCTTTTGCGGATTGGGCCCGTTCTTCCGCTTGTTTCGCCTTTTCGATATAAAGAATGACATCGTCGAGGAAATGGACCACATCCTGTAGAATATCACATTCATCCAATAAATTTTGTTGATGGTCCCGCAATTCAACGCAGATGGAACGGATGGGTTCGTTCGTTTCATTTTGCTTGATTTCAGGAATTTCCAATCCTCGTTTTCTCAAATCATTGAACACCTGAAGCATGGCTTTCATACTGACGGGATTGAGTTTGACTTTGTCCGGATTCAATCCGGTTTGAGCGAATTCATCCAGACAATCGGCAAAAATTTCGTTCAACTCGGCTTCGCATTGATATATGTTTCGCTGGCTATCCAACAACGCGCGCAACGCCTGAACATAGCGAGTGACCAGAGGCTGAATATTCGCATACGTCGGATTCCCTTCCACCATAAAATCGGCAAGAATTTTCTTCACGTTGTAAATTTCGACGTTCTTGGCGGGACACAAGGTCTCCTGTTTCCGCAGGATGTCCGTATATTTGGTTCGTTCCACCAATCCAAAACCGTTGTAGCGTGAAGTGAAGAGAAAAAAACAGATTTTTTTCGAACACCCGATGGAATTCAAACTGTCGTTATAACTATCATTATCGTCAGTTGTCAGATAAGCGGATAAGATTTCATCTCCGTCCAAGCGAGATTTTTGAATGCCCCGCACGCGTTCGGAAAAAATTTTTTGCTTCGCGGAATTACGAAACACGATTTCGATATTGTCGAGAACGCGCAACACATTGGGCTTTGCCTTGTACGGATCATTTCCGGCGATTTCCGGAAACGATCTCTCGAATTCGGAGAGAACATCTTCTTTCATCTGCACAGCGGTCTGCACATAACTTTCCATATGTTCCAAACTCCACATTGACCGAAAAGGATTTCATATCGACTATCATGAACCGCAATTCCCTGTTATTATAGTCTGTTGTGCATTTTTTTGTAGATTGGGACTGATTCGAACAATCCATTCATTGGATCACGTGATAAAAAAACACAATTTCAAGAAACGGAAACCCAACTGGCTCTCGTGTTTTAACATCCGATCACTGCACCTGTCGGAAACGCCGCCGAAAAACCGTGATTGCGCACGCTGATGAAAACAAAAAACGATTGGTGGTTTCGATTCTTCAATTCACCGGACTACCTGACAATTTATCGGGATATGACCGGGCCGGAAAGAACGGAGCGAGAGTTGGACTTTTGCGAACGGGTGTTCGCCTGGAAAAACGGTCAACCCATTCTGGATGCGCCGTGCGGAGCGGGACGGCATAGTTTAGTGCTGGCGGGGCGGGGCCATACCGTTTTCGGATTGGATATTTCCGCCTATTTGATCCAACAAGCCGTACGCGGAGCCGAACATCTCCCGAAAAAGTGCGTCATGCCTTCCTTCACTCGGGGACTTATGCAACAAAATCCGTTCCGCTCCGAAATGTTCGACTTCGTGATCTGCATGTTCAGCAGCTACGGTTACGGAGAAAATAACGACGAAAATTTACTAATCATGAAAGAATTCGCTCGCGTACTCAAAAAAGGTGGAAAAGTTTTAATCGATGTAATGAACCGGCATTTCATTGAGCCCCGCTTGAATTGCGTTTACGAATCCGAACAGGCGGGCCTTTTCGTGCGCGAAGAACGCACGGTTCTCGACAACGGACGCCGACTCAACAATCTGATCACGGTGACCGACGATAAAGGCAACAAACGCAGTTACTTATATCGCCCCTGGTTGTTTAACGGATGGGAACTCTCCCTGCTGGCAACACAAGCCGGCCTGAACGTCGATCGCGTATATGGAAATTTCGATGCGGAGCCCTATTCGAATTATAGCGAACGCGCCATGCTGGCGGCATACAAGCCCGAATAACGGCGGCTCGAGTCATGGACGTCTTACACGAAACAGAAAAAGCCATTTTGACCGGTCACGCATGGCGAAATGACGGCAAGTGGATTCTCGCCGAACGGCTTCATCCCATCATCCAAGCGCGTCAGGCAAGCGAAGTGCTCCCGGCAATCGAAGAACTGACGGTCGCAATTCAAAAAGGGAATACGGCCATTGGATTTCTCGCATACGAAGCCGCCGCCGCGTTCGGACTCCCCGTTCATTCGTCTCTTTATCCCGAATTTCCCTATCTTTGGTTCGGCATCATCGCTGAACACGATTTGCACTTCGTTGCGAAAAATGAATACGAATTCACGCCTTGCCGGCTTCCCCCTATTCAATTTTCCCTCTCGCAGGATGCATATCAACAAACCATCGAAACCATACGGCAAAAAATCGCGGCAGGGGAAACGTATCAAGTCAACTTTACCCAACGAGCGGATTTCGAATTCGGCGAATCGCCGGAAGATTTTTTTCATTGTATGGAACTATCCCAGCCGGTTCCTTATTCCGCGTTCTTGAACGCGGGAACATGGAGCGTCCTTTCCCTCTCGCCGGAATTGTTTCTGCGCAAACGGGGAAACCTATTGGAATCTCGGCCAATGAAAGGAACTGCGAAACGCGGGCGTTTTCCATCGGAAGATCGAAAACTCGCGGAAGAATTAAAGCACAATGAAAAAAATCAATCCGAAAATCTCATGATTCTCGACATGATGCGCAATGATTTCGGCAAAATCTGTCGATTCGGAAGCGTCATCGCATCCGATTTGTTCAAAATCGAACGATACCGCACATTATTTCAAATGACCAGCACGGTTCGCGGGCAATTGATCGCAGACACCCCGCTTTCCGCCATTTTTGCCGCCACATTTCCCGCCGCCTCCATCACCGGCGCGCCCAAACATCGAACCATGCAAATCATTCGCGATCTGGAAAAATCCCCCCGCGGCGTCTATTGCGGCGCGTTGGGAATTCTGTATCCAAACGGCGATTTCGACTTCAACGTCGCCATCCGCACGCTATATCGACAGCAGAATCAATACAGACTCGGCATCGGCGGCGGAATTTTGTGGGATTCCACGTCCACGGAGGAATATGAGGAAAATCTGACCAAAATTCAATTTATTCATTCCACACCTGTGCAATTTGCCTTGCTTGAAACGTTGTTGTTGGATGAACACGGGCATTACCGATTCTTCGTGGACCATCTGGATCGTCTTGAAATGTCAGCGGATTATTGGAACTTTCCTATCGATCGTTCAAAGATAATTTGCTTACTGCAACAATATGCAAGACGCCAGGCCGGCCCCTGCGCCGTACGGCTGCAATTGTCGGAAAACGGTGAGATGGTGATCACCCATCGTTCCGTTACGATTCCCCCACCCACGGTTCGCGTAATTGTGTCGGACAAACCGATCGATTCGGCGAATCCTTTTCTTTTTCACAAGACCACGAATCGGAAAATGTATGACCGGGAACGAAGAACCGCGTTGGACAACGATTTTTTCGAGGTATTCTTTGTGAATGAAAAAGGCCACGTGACCGAAGGCAGCATCACCAACTTTTTTTATCGCTTACGTCACGAATGGTTCACTCCACCCATCGAAGACGGATTGTTAAACGGCATTTGGAGGCAACAATTTATCAAAGAGGTTAGGGCAAGGGAACGATCCATTGAAAAACAGGAACTAATGACTTCCGACGAACTCGTCATCGGCAATTCGGTGATGGGCAAGGCGCAAATTCATCAGTTGACGACGGAATCGCATCGATAATCCTGGCAGATGCAACGATTTGATCCATATTAGTCCTACAATCTTCGATTCCATATTCCTATTTGTCCGAACCATGTTAAAATAATGAGAAAGAATGAGAAGATTATCCCATTATGTAATGAATATTTGGAGAAGTGAGATCGTCTGATACGATTATTTACATGAAGGTAATCGCATAAACCTTTCATTGGAATGATTGCGATCTGTTTAATGGATCGATAAGGTCAAGCGTTTTTTTTTCAAGAAACCATGATGAAAAAAGTCGTGAACACAAAGCCAACAACGAGAAAACCATCTCAAAGTTTACCTCCCATGGCGGGTGTGGCCACTACCAATTTGACGGAGCGGTATGTGCCTCCCTCCTCTCGTCTGCCCCAAGTCAGAATCCTGGAGGAAACAAAGGTACCAACTCCCACAATCACAAAAAAAAGGGGGCGAAAAGGATTTTATTTCGTAGCCGGCTTTTTCGTCATCATGATGGGAGTTTTGGTTGGCAGCGCCGTGGGGATATTCAATCATTACCTGGAACAGCTGCCGGCGATTCCCTATTTGGAAGACTACCGCCCGTGGATGCCGTCGAGAATGTATTCGGGCGGCGAGCGGAAAACACTGATCGCGGATTTTTTCAGCCCCAAACAAAATCGCGAAGTCGTCCCCCTTTCCTCCATGCCCGAATATCTGATCAAGGCGGTTATCGCCAAGGAAGATATCCGCTTTTATGAACATTTTGGAATCAGCCCGAAAGATATCCTTCGCGCGGCTTATGTCAACTTCAAGAGCGGCCGCATTCGCGAAGGCGCCAGCACGATCACCATCCAACTGGCCGAAGATTTGATCAAAAACGAACATTTACCCTATCAACTGCCGAAAGTCGGCTTGCGTTCTTACACACAAAAACTTTACGAAGTGTTGTTGACCTTGCAAATCGAAAAACGCTACACCAAGGATGAAATTCTGGAAATCTATTTGAATCAGGTTTTCCTCGGCGGCAATATTTTCGGCGTGGCGCGCGCGGCGGAATCGTATTTCGGGAAAAATATTTCCGATTTGAATCTCAAGGAATGCGCACTTCTGGCGGGGATGCTGCAACTGCCAAACCGTTTTTCGCCGACCAAGAACCTTGACGCCGCCCAAAAGCGAACGGAAGTGGTTCTGCGCGCCATGTTGAAAGCAGGCGTCATTACCGAGGAAGAATGCGAACAGGCGATCCAAGAACCATTTCAATTGGATACGCAAGCGACGCGACGCTCGCAAATCGCGCTTTTCCCTTATTATTCCTGGTCGATTGTCCGTCAATTCGATGAAGGCAGAATCAAACGGGCGGACGGCATCCCCATCGAAATTTACGGGCAGGGCTACGACATCGAAACCACCATCGACCCGGAATTGCAGGCAGCGGCGGAAAAATCCTTGCGCCGGGGAATCGAAGAACACGAACGCGCCCGCCGTTTGAAAGGGGGACGGGATTGGGGACGCCCGGATTATCGCGGCGCCAATCGCTCCGGTCCCACGCGATTGCAGGTGGGCGAAGTCTATGACGCCAAAATCGTCTCTGCATTCAATCCAGCCGAAGGCACGATTCAAGTGACCGTTCCGAACGTGCAGGATGGAAAAGGACCTTTCACCGTTGCCGTCATTCCCGACAAAACCTGGCTGGACGAATTTGATCTTCTCCATCCCGATTATTTCATCCGCGTCAAAGCGGTTCAGGAAGGCGCCGATATCCAACTGCAACTGGCGGAAGAGCGGTATGTGCAAGGAGCTTTGATTGCGGTTCAACCCTCGACCGGAAACGTTCTGGCATTGGTGGGCGGCTATGATTTCTATGACAATAAAAACGCCGGCCAGTTCATTCGCGCCATCCAGGCTTCCACCGTACAGCCGGGAAGCGCGTTTAAACCGCTGATGTATACGGCGGCGCTGGCGGATCCGGTAAAACGATGGACAGTTGCATCGATCTTAAAGGATATCAAAAAAGAATATTGGACCGGTTGGATCCCGCAAAATTTTTATGGCGAATATTATGGCAACGTAACCCTTCGTTATTCCCTCATTCATTCCCTAAACGCCGCCAGCGTCTGGCTATTGGATAATTTTCGCGACAGTCGCACCAAAGGAATCGAAACCGTCAAGAATTTTTGCCGCGACATTTTCGAATTCACCATCACGGATTCCAATTTATCCATTGCCTTGGGCACTTCCGGAACGACGCCATTCGATTTGGCGCAGGCCTATGCGGTCCTGGCCAATAACGGAGATTTTGTTCGGCTGCATTTGGTCGACAAAGTGCACGCACGCAAAGACTCGCGAAGAACCTTTCCCGATTTGATTTACGAATTCAAACAATCGTATACGCAAACCAAACGGCTGAAACCGGAAGTGGCCTATTTAATCACTTACCTATTGCGCGGCGTCGTCGAGGAAGGAACCGGCGAACCGGCGAAAGAGTTACCGTTTTTCAGCGTCGGAAAAACCGGAACCACGGATGCCTGCACCTATGCATGGTATGCCGGATACTCGAAAGATTTGCTGTGCATCGTCTATATGGGATACGATGATTTCCAACGCTCTCTCGGCGTAAAAATGACCGGATCGAAAGTGGCCTTGCCGGTTTGGATGGATTTCATGAAACAAGCGTATGAATTGAGATCGGACATGTTCGGCGAAATCCTTCCCCCCGAAGGCATTCAATTCGCCTCGATTTGCACGGCGTCGGGTCATAAGGCAACCGCATCCTGTCCTTCGAAAACCGTGCAACAGCTGCCATTCGTCGCGGGAACCGAACCCAAAGGGAACTGCCCCATTCATCAAAAAGTCGATAGCGCTTCCTATCAACAGGCAGTTACCAACATATTGATCAACTCCATGGATATCGATGTTCCTTCATTTTGAGCGTTCCCTCTTTTTTGTTGATCCATCGCAAAGGAAATAATTTATCGAGCGATTCCATAATTGATTTTTTACCGATATTCGTTATCATTAATGATATTCAGGAGCGTCCCTCAGTGTTTGTGTGCTGGAAAGCGCATTTTGTATCGGTTTTCCTATTCGCGAAAAGCCGGAATTCAAGTATACTTTATTGTTCTCGATTCGCCATCAAACAAAATACAATCTGAAGACCACTCAATTGCAAAGGATATTATGGTTACAATCAGTCCATTTCCGGGAATCCGATATAACCTCGAACAAATCGATAATCTCTCCACGGTCATCTCCCCACCTTATGATAAAGTATCGAAAACCGAACGCAAACTTTTATGGGAATGCAGCGATTTCAACGTCATCCGGCTGATCCTCCCGCCCCCAAGCGAAAATGAGACCGATGTGGCAACGCAATCGACGGAAAACGAATCCGGCGAGTGGTACGCCCAATCCATGAATTACCTGCAACAATGGAAAAATACAGGCATCCTGCGGCAAGATCCGAATTGCCTGTACCTTTATCAACAACGTTTTCCTTTCGAAGGCAGGATGTATACGCGAAAAGGATTTTTCGGCGCGTTGTTGCTGGACGAACACGAAGGCGCATTCGCGCATGAGCATACCTTCGAAGGCCCTAAAGCGGATCGGCTTCGTCTGACGCGCGCGACGAAAATGAATCTTTCCCCCATTTTTTTATTAGGGGATGGAGATTTGAATACATGGGAACAATTGTTTGATTTCGGTGACACCCAACTGGCCCGATTTCACGACACGGAAAAACAGGAACATATATTAATTGCCGTTACCGACAAAGATAAAATTCGTGAAATTACACAATTCTTTACCCATCGAAAGTTAGTCATCGCCGACGGGCATCATCGCTACGAAACCGCATTGAATTACCGGCGGGAAATGATGGAACAAAGCGGAAAAAATCCTGCCGAGGAAGCATGGGGATGGGTGCTTGCTTATATGACGCCGGTCGAAAGCCCCGACCTGCTGGTTCTGCCAACGCATCGCGTCATTGAAACCATGCCGGATCGTTGGTTTGAGCAGCTTCGGAAGGAAGCATCCTCTTTTTGCGACATAATTCCCATGAATCAGCCCGATTCCATCGCGATCCACCGCACGATAGCGCAATCGAACAACCAAAACGCAATCGCGGTGGTTTCCGCGAAAGAATCCGCGTTATATACGTTGAAAACAGGTATAACGGCGCCCGCACTCGCTGATATTCCGCAGCCGATACGCGATTTGAACGTATCGATTCTGCACCGTTTCATTCTCTCTTCCTGCCTTGGCATGTCCGCGGAAGAGTCGGCGAATAAAATCCGCTACGTACGCGAGGCAAACGAAGCGATCGCCATGGTTCGAGAGGGGCATTTTCAAGCCGCCTTCATTTTAGGAAAGATTTCACCGCAAACAGTATTCGAAGTCTCTCTCTCCGGGGTGCGAATGCCTCAAAAGTCAACTGATTTTTATCCAAAAATCCCTACAGGTTTGGTGTTGCGGTCACTTGCGGAAAATGGCACAAAATAGAAAAACTCATAATTTCATTCCCGTCGCGGTCCTTTTGACCATCATGGCATCAACGCCGATGCTTACTTTCTCTCATGCGTTGCATCCGGAAAGCATTGATCGATGCGCGGAACTGATTCTGACTCCGTCCGAGCTGGTGGTGATCTTCCAGGTCATTTTAGGGATCAATCCGACTGACCAGGCCACGGAAAAACTTGATGCGGACAACGATGGGAAAATCACCGACGCGGAACGGAACCGCTTCGTCGAAGAGATTTCCGGACAATATGCGGCAAGACAACGGATTCGCATCGGCGAAACCGAATTGCATTTGCAATCCAAACTAGGCGATGTGTATTCGACCATCGGCCACAACGGCATCAATTGCCTGCGAATCGATATTGGCTTCGCATGTCCTTTGCCCGATGAGATTCCCCGAGACGCCACGCTCGCCTTTTCATACGAAGATCTGAATTTCAAGAATAATCCGGGGTGGAAACAAATCACTTTGGCTGCTCAAAACGGCGTCCGGTATGAAGGCCACGTGCCTTACCAGCAGTATGCGCCGTTCGATTATGAAATCATCAATACAAAAGGATTTTATCCTTCGACCGAATCCCTGCAAATTCAAGTTTATATATCTCAAAGCAGTCAGAGCGAGGCTTATCCCGTACTCTTGCCTGAAAAAACCAATATCTACCAGGAAAAACCAACCAGTGGGGGGGAAATGATCGTAATGGGATGCGTTTTTTTATTTGGCGTCGTCGCGATTGCGGCTATTTATTTTCGAATTCGCCGATAGATCCGTTTTGCATACGGGAAGCGGAAACCCGTTTTTCAAACGCCGCAAAAACCAACAATCCCCAAACGATTGCAGCCAGAAATACAAAAACAAAAAGCATCGTATATCGATTCGGCAGCCGCGCCGCCAAAATCGCGGACATCGAAAGCAGAAAACAGAGACCATACACGCTCAAAACCACATGCCTGTCGGAAAAACCAAGCCGTAACAAGCGATGATGAATATGTTCGCTATCCGCCGCAAAAAAACGGCGGCCTTTCCTGCCGCGGCGAACTACAGCCAAAACGGTATCCAGCAACGGCAACGAGAGGATCACGAGCGGCAGCGACAACGACAAGACCGTCGCTCCTTTCACATTGCTGGCCAGGGCGCTTCCTCCTAAAATCGCGCCGAGATATAAACTGCCCGCATCACCCATGAATATTTTGGCCGGCGAAAAATTGAAGGGGAGAAATCCCAACGTCGTCCCCAATAAAATCAGCGAAATCAAACACACAAAATTTTGCCACGGATCCAGCGCGATCATGAGATTCGCCAGCGCGGCAAAAAAAACGACTCCCGCGGCCAGACCATCCATCCCGTCGATAAAATTGATGGCATTCACGATCGTGAGAATCCACAAAACGGACAGAAACCAACCCAGCCAACCCAGCGGGATGGTTCCACCGAACGGGCTGGTGATCTGAGAAATCAGAAAATCGGAGTTGACCAACCAAATACTCAACACGATCTGAACCATGAGTTTCAACGGGGGCGAAATCGGAGAGACGTCATCGAGAATCCCCAACAGCTGAAATCCGGTCGCAACCAGATAAAGGGGGAGCAAATGTTCCCACGCATTTTGAACCGCTAAAACATGCGGAGCCAACCAGGCCGAATAAATCAAACAGACGGTCATGGAAACATGAAACGCCAATCCGCCCAAATAAGGAACGGGATATCGATGAATCTTGCGATCGGACGGATGATCCCGGATATCCAAAACAATCGCCAGTTTTCGAACAATCGGGGTGAAAAGCAGCGCCGAAAAAAAACTCAACGCCAACACGATCCAATATTCAAAAGGCATGATGATGCTCATTTCCATCTGGAAGTATGCTATACTGTAGGATAAGCGGATTCTCCTTTTCCGCCAATCCGGTCGGTTTTCCCATTGAACAAGACCATGCGGATTCCGAGCGGCGGTACCTATGCTTATCCTTATCGAAAAGTAAAAAAATCAGTACACTACGGCCAATTGACTTCCTCCATGCAAAGGATAATGTAAACAGGAACATTCAAGGCATCAAGCTCGGTTACAAGAATCACAATAATAAAGGACATCGTTTAAATCGTATCATGAAAAAGAGAACCGGTTTATTGTTGGTGTTCACATTCTTCCTGATCGTGTTGTTTATGATCGGCATCTTCGTCACGTTGATCGTCTATTCGATTCGGGGATCGTCGGTCAATCTTTTAGGGGCGGATCGATTGGCGCTGGTGCGAGTGGAGGGTCTGATTTACGATGCGGAAGAGTGGCTCGATCAGATCGAGGAATATCAGAAAGATAGCTCCATACGCGGGATCGTCCTGCGGGTGGACAGCGGGGGCGGAGCGGTTTCCCCCTCACAAGATTTACACCGCGCCATCGTCGAGACGCGGGAAGATTACGGAAAAGTCGTCGTGGTATCTTTCGGATCCATCGCCGCTTCGGGAGGGTATTATATCGCCTGCGGCGCGGACCGGATTTTGACGTCGCCGGGTACGCTGACAGGCAGTATCGGCGTCTATGCCAAATTTCTAGAAACCAAAGAACTGTTCGAGAAAATCGGGATCGATTATGAGACCATAAAAGCGGGAAAATACAAAACCGTCGGTTCGATCGAACGAGAGATGACGGAAGAGGAACGGACGATGATGCAAAGCGTCATCGACGATACCTATCTGCAATTCGTCGAAGCGGTGGCCGAAGGCCGCAAGGAAAACATGATTCGGTTGCTGCAACATTGGAAATCAACGAAAACGACGCCGGAATATCCCTTCACGCCGGATGTGGTCGAAATCATACGCAATTATCAGGATCGCATCGCACAGCTTGCACAAATCCATAATGCCGCGCCGATCATTCCGGCCGCGACCGAAATTCAATCCGGAACGGAAACAACCTCAAATCCCGAGATTGCGAACCCGACTGCTCAGGAACGCTTTCTGCCCAGTCATGACGTGATTCTATCATTGGTGAAGACGCTGGCCGATGGGAAAATCTACACCGGCCGCCAGGCGAAGGAAATCGCCCTCATCGACGATATCGGTTCGCTGGAGGATGCGATCCAAACGGCAGCCGGGCTTGTGGGAATCCGCGGACGACCAAAAGTCATCGAGCGGCGGAAACGGGAATATTCGTGGCTGGATTTGCTTTCGCAAAAATTATCAACCTTGACCGGACAGAAATTTCCCTCTCCGATACAATACCGATTCCCGTATTGATGCGCAAATCGCCTATCAACCAACATCATGGGGTGATCACACCTTCATGCATGGGTAAAGCAAGCGTCCTCGCTTGCATGACCAGCGCCGGCGGGGACGCCGGCTCTACCCACGTTTATTTTCGCGTCAACACGCCTGTACAATTGATTACAACGGAATATTGGAACGCCGCTTTCTCGGCGGCTCTTCGATTTGCCGGCAGGATGCCGGCGTTCCATTTATTCCAAAATTCGCAAAGATCGCACTTCCTCCGGAAGAAGCGCCAAATCTCTTCCCTCATCGGTCAAAAGCAAAAGACGTCCCTCTTGATCAATGGTTTTGGTGAATCCCGACAATTGCCGTCCGCGATATAAAAAGGAAACGGTTTTGCCGAGCGTGGTCGAGTATCGATTCCAATAGTCTCTGACGGTTTCCCCCTTATCCTGCATCAACGTCTCCCATTGCGTTTCCCACGTCGCGCCGCATTGCGCAATGAGATAATCCCGTTCCCAATGGTCCTCTTTCAACATCGACAACGACACGCCGACGTCGCGAATCTCGCGAGGCCAATCGCAAGGTCGGCTATGCACGTTCAATCCCAAACTGATCAAAAAGCTGTTGGAAGATTCGTCGCGCTCCACCAGCACGCCGCCTAATTTTCGTCCTTCCGCGACGATATCGTTGGGCCATTTGATCGCGACCGGCAAGCCGTACGCCGTATCCAACACACGGACAACGGAAACAACCGTATACAAAGACAGCAAGGAAACCGGGATATCCCAGCCTTCGTGGACGATCAAAAAAGTCAAAAGAATATCCTTGCCTTGGGGCGACGCCCATGCATTCCCATATCGTCCCCGCCCCTTGGATTGGGCATTGGCGATACAAACCGTTCCATGCCGTTCGGGATCGATTGCGAGTGTTTTGGCCAAATCAATCGTGGAAGAAATCTGGTCCACCGTAATGACACGCCGTCCCCACCAGCGTGTGAAAAGATGCAAAGTGATCTTGTCGGGATGAAGAATGGTTTCCCGCGGTTCATAAAAGTAACCATTCTCCGGCCGATAAAGGATGCGAATACCTTCCTGATTCAATTGCGCAATGGCGTTGACGATGGTTTCGTATGATAGCCCGGATTTGGAAGCGATTTGTTCAAGAGAAAAACATCGCAACGGATTCGGATCGAAAAAGCGAAGAAGAGAAGTTTTTTCGTAAGAATTATTCAAAAAACGCAGTTCCACAATTGGCTCCATTGATTGAACGATTGACAAATTGCAGTTATTTCGAGCTCCGTTTTAACAACTCCCGCCACTCGTTCATTCGATCCCGGACTTTTTTCTCGAATCCGCGATCGGTGGGTTGGTAAAACACGGTACCTACGAGTTTGTCGGGAAGATATTGCTGCGCCGTATATGCATTTTCGTAGTCGTGCGCATATTTGTATCCTTTTCCGTATTCGAGCGACTTCATCAGTTGTGTGGGCGCATTGCGAATAGGCAGAGGAACAGGCAAATAACCGTATTCTTTCACGGCGGCCAAGGCCTTGCCATACGCGGCATACAGTGTATTGCTTTTCAGGGCGGTCGCCAGATAAACAGCCGCCTGCGCCAGCGCCAGGTCTCCCTCCGGCGACCCCAAAAAGTGATAGGAATCCCGCGCGGCAATGGCGATCAACAATGCGTTGGGATCCGCCATGCCCACATCTTCCGACGCGAAGCGAATCATCCGCCGCGCAACATACATCGGATCCTCGCCGGCCTCCATCATGCGGGCCAGCCAATACAACGCGGCCTGCGGATCGCTGCCGCGCATACTCTTGTGAAACGCCGAAATCAAATTGTAATGCTCCTCGCCGGCCTTGTCGTAGAGGATTCGTTTTTCCTGTAGCGCCCGAGCGGTGTTGACAACGGTCAGATGCGTAGGCGGCTCCTCCGTTCGGCAATATTCCACCACCTGCTCCAATGCCGTCAACGCCACCCGGGCGTCGCCGTGGGAAACCGAGATAATTGCCGATAAGGCGTCATCCTCCGCCGTGATCGGCCATGATTCCTCTTGCAGGAACGAGAGTCCTCGCCGCAGCACCTGCCGTAAGTGCTCCGGCTCCAGCGAGACGAGAGTGAAGACGGTTACCCGCGACAGCAAAGCGCCGTTCACTTCAAACGAAGGATTCTCCGTGGTCGCCCCGATCAGTGTGATCAGACCGGATTCCACATGAGGAAGCAGGGCATCCTGCTGCGACTTGTTCCAGCGATGGATTTCATCGATAAAGAGAATCGTTTTGACCCCTTGCTGCGCACGCATTTCCTTCGCCTGATCGATGATGAGGCGCAAATCCCGTATGCCGCTGTCCGTCGCCGAAAGTTTCGAAAAATGGGATTTTGTCAAACGCGCCACCAGCCTTGCCAGCGTGGTTTTACCACTCCCCGGCGGCCCCCACAGGATCATGGAGGGAACCCGATCCCGTTCGATGGCCTTGCGTAATGGACGATCCTCTCCCAGAATCTCATGTTGACCGACGAACTCCTCCAGTCGAGTCGGACGGCAACGTTCGGGCAGTGGAACATCCGCCGGCAGATCCTGCCAAAGCGCAGATTCCGGCATTTCCGGATTCGTCGGAAAAAAAGATTCGTGGTTCACGTTTTTTTTCATGAAACGATCACTCGAAATTATAATATACCATTCTATCATTCTTATCCGGCGTTCCCCGGTGGAGAAGCGCCAAACGGATTACGAGAATCTATGTCGAACACCTTAACAACCAACACCATGAAGGATTTAAGCATACTCCAAAAAAATGTCGCCAATTTCGTTCGGCGTTACGCAGAAATCGTTCATGGGATTTTAACGGACCCGGTCCTATTTTTCCAGAATCAGGGAGGGAAAACCGACCTCGCGGAACCCACGATCTTCGCGTTCATCAATATACTCTTTCCGAAATTGTTTTATGCCCTGCTCTTCGCGCCGATTACACTTGGGCTTTCTTTTCTGGCTTTGACGATCTCCTTTTTTATAAATATCTGCCTGTTTATCGGCGTAACCGGATTGATTTATGCGTTTACCGTTTTTTTTGGCAGACGCGAAGACTTTCTTGTAACCTATCGCTGCACGGCATACGCCAGTGTGGCGTTTCTGGCATGGCTGATCCCCATTCCCTTCGCCAATTTGGTCATTTTTTCCAGCGTCTTCTGCATTCTTTTATTCTTCGCCATCAACGAAAATCAGCAATTGAACGAAACGCCGGCGGTGGTTTTTTTATTCGTTTTGAACTTCCTCATCGTGATTGGCGGAGTCATAATAACGTTTACGACCATTTGGCTTCTCATCCGCGTTATTTTTCTCTTCGCCCAGAGTTTATAAACAATACAGCGTGAAAAACAAACGCACGCAACCTCACAAGGCAACCGAACATAGAAAGGATAAGAATTTTGATGAACAAACGTGTAATTCCGTGGTTCGTACTTTTACTCCTGCCGCTCGCCTGCATGGCCGACGGCGTTTTGATTCCCATGGACGGAGTGCAAACGGACCACTTGAAAGCGTATGGAGTGACGTATTGGGCATTGCAACAAAAGTACAAATGCGCATGGCTGTTGAATTATCGCAGCGGTTCGTTTCTCGTCTATGACAACAGCGGGAAAACCTTCAACCAAACCGTCCTGCACGGCGTGACCGCCGTCGTCGTCAGCGATGGTGAAATCGACGCCATTCATGCGCAAATTGCGCAGGACAACATGGAAGTGATCCCGCTGGAAAAAGCCCCGAAAGTGGCGGTCTATACCACGCCATCCAACAATCCGTGGGACGATGCGGTGACTTTGGCATTGACCTATGCAAATATTCCTTACGATAAGATATGGGATCAGGAAGTTCTGGCCGGCCGTTTGTATCAATACGACTGGCTACATCTGCATCACGAGGATTTCACCGGCCAATTCGGTAAGTTTTATCGTAGTTTTCACAATGCGCAGTGGTATCAGGAAAAAGTACGTCTGTTCGAAGCCGCGGCGTTAAAAGCGGGCTACGTCAAAGTCTCCCAGCACAAAGGCGCCGTAGCGAAAACCATACGCGATTATGTTGAAAATGGTGGATTCCTCTTCGCCATGTGCGCCGCGACGGACACGCTGGATGTCGCTCTGGCGGCGCAAGGACTGGACATCGTCGCCCCGGAAATCGATGGAGACGGACTCACGCCGGGTTTCCAATCCCAACTCCACTTTTCCAATTGCTTCGCCTTTCAAAATTTTGAGTTGGTCACCAATCCGTTGATTTATGAATTTTCGAATATCGATACCAGCCCCAGTCCCGCCACGCCGGGCGCGCGTTATCAATCCGCGAATTTTCAGCTATTCGAATTCTCGGCCAAATTCGATCCCGTTCCGGCGATGCTGACGCAGAACCATCGCGCGCGTATCGCTGATTTTCTCGGGCAGACCACAGCCTTTCGCAAATCCATCTTAAAACCGAATATCATCGTTCTCGCGGATTTTCCCGGCTTCGAAGTCGCCAAATATATTCACGGTGTGCGGGGAAAAGGGACGTTCACGTTTCTGGGAGGCCACGATCCGGAAGATCCGCAACATTTGGTGGGAGAAGAGGATACGGATCTCTCGCAATATCCCAACTCGCCCGGTTATCGCTTGATCTTGAATAATGTTCTGTTTCCCGCAGCAAAAAAGAAAGAGCGGAAAACATGAACGAAAAAAGCGCATAATCCTGCCGTCATTCACTCATTCACCACTTGAACCGATACCGGTTCGTGATACACGCGATACGCTTCCGCCACTTTCCCGGTTTCCGCATCCCCTTTGTGAATCCAAAGCCGATACCGCAACCGAATCCCCGCTTCGCCGGGCCGGATCGTCAAATCCTGCAATCCCGGCCAGGCCACTCCCAAAAAGCCATAATATCGCAGCGTCCAACCGGCAGGAAAATCGGGATTATGTTCGTCTTGCAGAATCGCAATTCCCGTCACGTTCTCACGCCCGTGAAACCGCGCCGACATATCCGCCCATGGAAACGGTAGAAGATTACTATCTTTTTCCTGAAAACCGCCGGACGTGACGATTTTCGTCTCTTCTCGCGGCGCGGGTCGGAAATTGAATCCTCCATACCCTTTATTTTGATCGGCGGTGCCGGACAGCGTCACCGGTTCATCCAGCGCTCGGAAATGGAGAACCACGTCAATCGCGCGGCCGGTTTCTCCCGCGCAATACACGAGAAACTCCACCTGCTCGTCGATCATTTTTCGATCCCCCACATACCAACCGTTCTGCACGCCGAACATGGCGCAAACCGGCCCCGCCTCGCGATAGGTCCAGCGCTCGAATCGGTGATAAATCCCGCGAATATCCCACAGCGAGTAGGTTCGATCGGCGATTTGCACCACCGGCCAGGCCCAAAACAAACCGCGATGGTGGTAATGATCCCGCGGAAAGTCGTCGCTGAGTTCTTCCCCCTCCACCCCATAAATCGGATGGACGTAAGAAGAACGCGCGCGATTTTCCGGCACGCCTTCTTTCAGCATCCTGCCAAAATTATAGACCATCACCGGCCGTTCTCCCTCGAAAAGGCGCAAATCCCGATCCGCCCGTTCCTCGAAACGAAAAACCGTATCGCTCTTCGCCGTTTCGCGAATGGACAACCGAATTTTCTCCGTTTGGCCGGTCAACGTGTTCGGCAACAGAAACAATAA
>QZKN01000112.1 GCA_003598175.1 Candidatus Omnitrophota bacterium | reverse complement strand
CCGAACCGCCGGTCGGAGAATGGATTCTATGGTACCGTCAACCGGCCAACCAATGGGTAAAAGCCCTGCCGGTAGGAAACGCTCGTCTGGGAGCGATGGTGTTCGGAGGCGTAACGAAAGAACGCCTGCAACTCAATGAAGATACGCTATGGGACGGATATGAACGGGACCGAATCAATCCGAAAGCGCTCGGCGCCTTGCCGGAAGTTAGAAAATTGCTTTTTGCAGGCAAAAACAAAGAGGCGGAAAAACTCGCCGGCGAGACGATGATGGGCATCCCCCCCCGCATCAAATCCTACCAATCGCTCGGCGATCTCCACGTGGAAATGCCCAACGTGGACGAAGTCAAAAACTACCGCCGTTGGCTCGATCTGGATACGGGAATCACGTCGCTGTCTTACGAAGCCGACGGAGTGAAATATCAGCGCGATGTTTTTGCATCCGCCCCACACCAGGTTCTCGTCGTTCGTCTGACAGCGAATAAGCCGGGTTCCATTTCGTCCCGCATCACCATGACGCGTCAACAGGATGCGGAATGTGTTAGCGGTGATGACAATTTCCTGATATTAAAGGGGCAGATCCAGACGCCGCATCATGAAACCGGTGAAATGGCGGGCATGAAATTCGAAGCCCGCCTTTTAGCCCAACCGGAAGGGGGGATTATCTATAACTCCAGCGGCGTGATCACGATCGAGAACGCCAATGAGGTGTTACTCCTGCTTGCCGCCGGAACCAACTATCGCAACGGGCAACCGGAAGAGCGGTGCCGATCTGCGTTTGTGAATGCCAAGCCGGCGGGATACCTCCAACTGCTCAGTTCGCATGTGCAGGATCATCAAAAACTGTTTCGTCGCGTTTCGCTCGATCTGGGCGGTGCGGATGAAATACAACGTTTGCCGACGGATCAGCGATTGGAAAAGGTGAAAAACGGTGATATTGATCCGCAACTGGTCGCCTTGTATTTTCAATTTGGCCGCTACCTGCTGATGGGAAGTTCCCGCCCCGGTTGTATGCCGGCCAACCTGCAGGGACTGTGGAACGAACATATGAATGCGCCGTGGAATAGCGACTATCATACAAATATAAATTTACAAATGAATTACTGGCCGGCGGAAGCGGCCAATCTGGCCGAATGCCATCTCCCGTTGATCGATTATATGGAATCGCTGATCGCCTCGGGAGAAAAAACAGCGAAAGAGCAATATGGATGCCGCGGTTGGGTGGTGCATCATTTATCCGATGTGTGGGGATTCACCGTTCCCGCGGACGGAATTTGGGGCATATGGCCGATGGGCGCCGCCTGGCTGGCGCAGCACCCTTACGAATATTATCTGTTCAGCGGCGATAAGACATTTTTAAAACAGCGGGCATATCCATTGATGAAAGGAGCGGCGCTTTTTTTGCTGGATTTTCTGGTGGAGGATCCGCAAGGACGGTTGGTGACCAATCCTTCGCATTCCCCCGAAAATTCCTTTAAAAAAGCGGATGGCGAAACCTCGATATTTACTTACGGCGCAACCATGGACCTGGCCATCATCCGCGACTTGTTCGGCAATTGCATCGAAGCGTCCACCATTCTCGGCGAGGATGAAGAATTCCGCAAGGAACTCCAAATCGCGCTTGACCGTCTGGTTCCTTATCAAATCAGCGATAAAACCGGACGTCTGCAGGAATGGATCGAGGATTATGACGAGCCCGAACCGGGGCATCGGCACATGTCTCACCTGTACGGATTGCATCCCGGCCATTCGATCAATCGCCGCGAAACGCCGGAGCTTGTCGCGGCGGCGCGTAAGTCGCTCGAATATCGATTGTCGCATGGCGGCGGGCATACCGGATGGAGCCGCGCATGGATCATCAATTTCTGGGCGCGTTTGTTGGAGCCGGAAAAAGCCTACCAGAACGTGCAGGCGCTTCTGGCAAAATCCACCCTTCCCAATCTCTTCGACAATCATCCGCCGTTCCAAATCGACGGCAATTTCGGCGGCGTTGCGGGGATTGCCGAAATGCTTTTACAAAGCCATGAAGGCGAGATCAACATCCTCCCCGCACTGCCGGCCGCCTGGCCGAAGGGACGGGTGAAAGGATTGCGCGCCCGAGGCGGTTTCGAATTGGAGTTTTCCTGGCAGAACGGCAAACTGACCGATTTGGCCGTGACGTCGAAAGTGGAGAATGTCTGTAGACTACGGATTCACGGCGTCTCCCTTCAACCGGTTGAAGCGGATATGAAGCTGGATGCCACATCAGATGGCGCATTCGTGTTCTCGACACAGACAAAACTGCTGTATCGATTTACCGCCGCGCCGAACTGATCGATTTGTCATGATGAAGGAGGAAAATAACCACCACTCGTTCCTATAGCCTGGTGCAATAAATCTGCGACAAAAATCTAAAAAAGATTCCTTTTCAATTAGGTGGATCATTTTCTGTTTTTCGTAAGTTTATTTATTGGTTTTTTTCTTCAAGTATTGATGTATTTTTCGGCATACCATATCAACCTCGGATTGCCAAACCTCGTTGTCGAGGTAAATTAACGGCCCCTCATCAAAATCCGTGTATTCAAAAAGTAATTCATCGGTGGTCTTGTCTAATCCGTTGTCTGACACCGCCTTTTCCACCAGATAACCGCCAAGCGTATGCAAGGCGTTTGCATATCGGTTTCTGGTTGTTTTTGATTTATTATCCAACCCCTGTTCATTCCAAAAGTTGGTGAAGAAAACCAGTAATTCATTGGCTATGGTTGCCTCTAGTGCGGGGGATATTCCGATTTTCCAATCATTGATCCATGTAGCGTTTGGTTTCATTCTTCTCCTTTTATGTTAAGGGCATATACTGCTCGCCGATTTGCACCGCGATGCGGCTGCCCAGGGCTTTTAAAATATCGGAAAGGTTTGTAAGTGAAAATTCCGGGGGGAAATTGATGCCCGCCCCGTTGACGGGGAGGGTTGGGGAGGGGGACATTTTCACATAAACCTGGTTGACAGAAAAAAAATAAAGGTTTATCCTATCGGTAAATCAGTAGAAGCCCTTTGTTCCAGTGGTGTAAGAAAACGGTCTCATCCATAACCTATCTTACTCTAGCAGCCGCTGGCGCGAAGGGTTTTTTATTGCGCCAGGGCTTTTTTCAGCTGATCGATGGCAGGAATGGGAGTCGGATCCTGTCGATATAAATACGCCAGATACACGCTGGTGAAATCGCCCAATACGATCAACGAAAACAATCTCGCCAACAGACCGTTTCCCGTTGAGGATATCTTGGTAACCCCATGCACGGATGATTGAAGAATCGATTCCATTACAGCAAATCGTTTGTGAATTTGCTCATGATATTCTTTATCTAATAAATAGATCACATGGAAGCGGCATAGAATGGAAGCCGGATTTTTCCACCCTAGAATTTCGTTGTGATTCATTTCCGGAACCGAAAAATCGCGCGCAAACACTTTCGCATTTTCATTGCATTGCGTGCGCCAACGGGCGGCGACCGGCTGAAACGCGCCTTCGCCTGCATAAATCACGGGAATCGTGTCGAACAGCCGGCGGGCCAGCTGTTTTGCCGGATTCTCGCTTTCCGGAGTCGAAAACCGATTGGATTGAATCGTCTCCGTAATCGTTCGTTTCATCTCCGCAATGGCCTGTTTTTGTCCATCGATGAATCCCCACCGTTGCATAAATACCAACAAGGGCATAAATGAAAATCCCAGCGCCGCGCGCGGCGCATACCCCGCCGGAATCCGTAAATAGGGAAAACCGTCTTCCTCGCAGCATTGCGCCAATTTTCCACCGGTCGTGATCGCAACGATTTTGGCGGAGCGTTTTTTGGCTTCTTCATAAGAGGAGAGCGTTTCTTCCGTATTTCCCGAATAGGAGGAAACCACAACGAGGCTTTTTGAATCGACATAACGAGGCAGGATATAGTTTCGAACGACCTCGATGGGAAGCGCGGCCTCTCGACTAGCATAGGCTCGGAGGATATCGCCGCCGATTGCCGATCCTCCCATCCCGCAAATGATCACATGCTTGATGTCATCATATCGCGGCAATGGGAAATCCACGGCCAATCGTTCTCCTTGATTGCACTGCTCGTCGAATTGCTCGACGTACGACAGCATATCTTCGGGATCAATCATTTTTCGCATTTCCATGGAATCGAGATTGACGCTCATCTACAAAAATCCTTTCCTCGTTCGGTTTTCTGAATGCTGTGTGTGTAGGGCAACGGTTGTATATTCCCTGTTCTGTGGATGCAAATTTTTACGCCATTGCGGTTCTTGTGTAAATGTATGGAAAACTTATTCTTCCGCGGATTCCTTTGCCTGGAAATGTTCCTTATACATATCGTCCACGGTATTGACGAAATTTTGCTGATTTTTATTCGAAATGGTTTTTAAACGATTGTCCGCATAATTTTTGGCAAAGCGCAAACATTTTTTCCCCGCCTCCTCGTCGCCAAAACGAAAATGCAATTTTGCCATGAGATAATTCATGCCCCCCTCTTTCAATTCGTTGGGAATCGCGGTCAGATCGTCGTTGTCAAAACAGAATCGCATGGCCGTATAGGCTTCTTTCCAATAATGATTGATCAGTTGGTGATGACGCGCTTCGTCTTTTTCCTCCACGTGTTGAATCAATTCTTCCAGAATTTGAATGCTGTGCATGTAATTCATTCCCATGAAATAAAACCGAGGCTCCGGCGATTTCATCGATAGAGTGTTAGCCTGGAAATACGCTTCGACGGCGGTTTTTAACGAATCGTTTTCCCAATCCGACGGTTCGATATCGTTGTTATAGGCGATTCGCACCATCTGGCAATACCGATCCATGGCGGAAAGGACAAGCGCGGTGGCGTAATCGCGGGGTTCGTTGAACATCATGTTGAAGAAGGGGACGCCGTATTTCTCTTTTTGTGTCCAGATTTTCTCAAAGGTGGCGCGCGTGCGGGTATGCGCCGGCCTTTTATTTTGTACATCCAATATGGCGCATTCTCTCTCGAAACGGTTGAATTCGTTGGCCAACAAATGAAACCGTTCATTCATCGTTCGTTGGAAAATTTCCTTCAGTTGCTCGTTTTTTCGAACGTTGCGAGAAAAATATTTATAACTATCCACACCGAAACCGTATTCGTTCGATGCGATCAGACAGCCCGGACATATGGTCGTCTTCAACAATTCCGGAAAATCTTCGTAATCTCCCACGGGTTGAAAATGCGGGACCATCCATTCGTCGTAAATGATCGTCATGCTTTTCGCCATGAATTGATAGTTGATCATTTTCGTTTCACACACCAAACAAGGTGTTTCACGAGGCCACAAAGATTTTCTCTTTGGCATGGAGAACCTCCGCATACAAGGTGCAATTTTTCAAATGTTATTCGTTTAAGAGAGCGTCATATCAATAACTCGAATGGTATTATACACTTTCCTTTTCGAAAAGTTGAGAACCATGATTGAGATTGCCGAATTTTCCTGATCAGAGCATTTTCTGGTAAAATCGGAGCAACGAATCGACGAGATTTGAATAGGAAAATTGAGTTTCCGCCATCCGTCGGGCTTGCTTTCCACATGCGGAGGATAACGAGCGATCTTCGACGATACGAATGCAGGCGTCCGCAAACACTGCTTCCCCTTCCCGCGCCGCAATCCCGGTTCGATGTTCTCGTACAAATGTGCCCGTATCCCCGATGTCGGAGGCAACGATCGGCCGTCCCGATGCATAATAATCGAACAGTTTGTTGGGAATCCTGGCTCGGTTTGCGAGAGTATCCGACATCGGCAATAATTGGACGTCACATGCGCTTAAATAGAGCGGCGCATCGGAAAAAGGAATGACGCCCGGCAAAAATACATCCTGACCGATCCGAAAGCGTTGTCGAAACACTTCTTTGGCGCGCTCTTCGACGCCTCCGCCGATCACAAGCAATTTCGCATTCTTGATTCGCCGCTTCAAATGAGAATACGCATTCGCCAAATACTCCAAATCCCACAACGAAAAACCGATGAAACCGAAGAAAGGGCCTTCCTGAGGCAAGCCGATCAAACGGCGGCTCGTTGTTTTGTCGTATTGAGGGAACGATGCGATGTGAATGCCCGATGGCAGGAGCAATAATTTCTCGTTTGCAATGGCCAATTGATTGGCGCGGTCGTAAAGCACGGTGCTGATGACGGTGACTCCGTCGGAAAGGATTTTGCTTTTCTCTTCGATTCGTTGCTCGATGCGATCGATTCCCGCAATCGCTCGGCGAGACGTGGTGATGCCGCCCCCTGCCCACCAATCGCACCAGTCGCTGAAGAACAGGGTTTTCCCCTGCCGCTTTCTTTCCCGATAACGCAGCCAGAGCCAGGGCAAGAGCACGTTGGGACGATGATCGAAGGCATGTACGATATCCCAGGCGTCGAATGTGGAACGAATGAGGCGAATCCCATTATCGATCATCGCATAGCCGCCGTCATGATCTCCCACATTCCCCCAACGCGGCGTTTGCCAGATATTCACGGAATCGATGATGACCGTTTTTCCGATCAAGTCCGCTTCGGGAGCAACCGTCCAAATCTCGACGTGATGCCCGAGTCGGGCGAGTTCTCGCGCAAAACCCAGACAACGAAAAAAAGTGCCTCTCCAGATGATGTTATGATTGAGAAAAAGGATTTTCATGGCCGGAGATGAAACGTATTACACGTCTTCTGACAACAAACAGGTACAGAAATTAGGGAAATGAAGCCATATTCACGCTGGTAATGGGGAAACCGCCGGATTATATGATCGCGCCAAGGTTATTGCGCTACGCCGAAAAATTCAGCGCGTCGGTTTTGCCGCCAACTGGCTTCATCGTGCCCCAACGCCAGGGGGCGTTCCTCTCCCCAACTTCGTGTGACGATTCGTTCGGCGCTCAATCCACGCTTGATCAGATAATCGGCGGCGGTCCTGGCGCGTTTTTCACCCAGCGCCAGGTTATATTCGTTCGAACCGCGTTCGTCGCAATGCCCCTCGATTACGAGCATGTACTTCGTGTTCGCATTCAAAAACACGGCAATATTGTTCAGACAGCTTTGCCATTCGCTTTTGATTTCAAATTTATCGTAATCAAAAAGAATGCGTTGACATAGCTGCGCGCCTTCCGCGCCCGGCAACTTATCGATCGGGATTTGCCCTTCCGGCACGAACGGCCGCTGGGACAAGCCGGATCCACCTTTATCGTCGGCGTCTCCACCTGTGTCAGGAATACCTTTGGATGCCAGAGCATATCCTCCCGTGATTTTTCCCGGCGATGAGGCGCATCCGGCCAGTAAAGCCAGAGCGGCGAAAACCAGGATTCCGCGAGACAAACCATAGTAGTTCTTGTTCATGTAACTTAACCTCCTCAGAATTATTCATTGTATTCGTTAAATCCATTTGGATATCGCGAATTCAAAAATTGATGGTTGAATCGATTTTACTTGGGAATCGCATAAAATTCGACTCGTCGATTGAGCGCATATGCCTCTTCCGTTGCCTTTGGATCGAGAGGTTTTTCTTCCCCCCAACTTCGCGTCGTCAGCCGATCGGAATCGATCCCCAAATCGGTCATATACGAACATACAGCTTGCGCGCGCCGTTCTCCCAGAGCCAGGTTATATTCGTCCGAACCACGCTCATCGCAATGCCCTTCCAACAAAATATCGTATTCCGGATGCTTTTTCAACCAGTCGGTATTGACCTGGATTCCGCGGATGGATTTCGGTTGGAGAACCGCTTTTTTGTATTCGAAAAAGACACGTTGAACCAAACTGCTGTCCAGCTGATTCAATGGAAGTGGTTTTCCTTTGACGTAAGCGGGAATTTCGATGATTTTCCGAGGCGGCAACGGCTGCGGATCGTCGTTTGCTGTTGGATGCGCCGTCTCGTCGATGATTTTTGACCGCCATCGTGTTTTAAATAAATCCGGGTGATTGACGACGGCCAGGTCGGTTTTCTCATACATCTCGTTACCGGCCATTCTTCCGTTGCTTTCATTCGAGTTTGATGCGGAATAAAACAAAATCCCTATGAGAACCATCAGGCCGCGCAGATACATCGAATAAAACCATCCCCTTCAACTGATCAATGCAGTTGGATAATTCCCACGTGATGGATAACTGTTATAGACTACTCGATCCATGCATGATTAGCAAGAAATCTATGCGTCTGGAAGGCGTAATTTTGCGAATTTCGACCGGAATCCTTCCGCGTTTATTTGATTTGATAAAACGCCGGACTATGACGTCCGGCGCCTGTTCACGAGTAGGTTCTGTTTCCTCTCAATTGGGCGACCACGCCGGTGAAAGGTTCTCACCCGGCAGAAAGGTTAAGCGGTGAATTTTTTTCCCGTTCGGAAGCAACGAATCGGGCCTGGCGGATGTGAGAAAAATTTCCGCTTTCCCCAACCGTGTGGATGAAAACGCGATGTATTTGCCGTCGGGCGACCAGGTCGGATTCAGGTTGGTTCCGATTCCGTCCGTCAGCATATTCGCATCGGTTCCATCGGGACGCACAGTATAGATATCCGCCTGGCCTCCACCCGACAGGCTGGCGAATACGATGCGATAATCATTGTCGATGGGAACCGGAGACCAGAACGGTGTATCGCATTTGCGTTCAATATACGATATGCGCCTTAAATTCGCGCCGTCCACATCCATAACATACACTTGCGGACTTCCCACGCGGTCCGAAATGAAAGCGATTTGGTTTCCCGCCGGCGACACGTCGGGCGATACGTCGATGGCTCGATTGAACGTCAGCCGTTTTGTCTCTTTTCCATCTCGGGTGATCGTATAAATTTCCGCATTTCCCTGCGCGGAAAGAGAAATGGCCAATCGTTTGCCGTCGGGAAACCAACGCGGCGTATTGTTGGTTCCCTTGAATTGCGCCAAAACGCTTACCTTGCCGCTGGGTAAATGGTGGATGTATGCATCCGGCCAATTGTTTTTGTATGATACATAGGTCAATTCCAATCCATCGGGCGACCAATCGGGAAATCGCGTCACCGAATTGAAAAATGTAATCTGCACCAAACTTTTTTCCCACCCGTCGTAGTCCATGACGAATAATTCTTTCGTCTGTTTCGACGTGTCGTAGTTGACATAGGCGATGCGCGTCTCCGTAATCGGTGTTACCGCGTCTCCCGTCAATGTCGTGATGATTTTCGCCGTGGCTCGATGGCCGGCCCTTCGTAAATTATTGATGGGAAACGGACGTTCCTGTCCGTAAGCCATACCGACCACTCTCTCTCCCGTGCTGATATCATAGACAAGCAAATCCAATTCCAGATAGCCCGTTCCTCGCGGAACCAAAATGGTTTTGACGAGGTAATCCATCGCTTTGTCTTGAATCTGAAATTGCTTCCAGGCGCCGAAATCGACCATTTTGTTTTCGAAATCCTTGTTATTGAGATAGGCCGCCTGCGGCGTTTCTTCATAAATTCGGAATGCATCGGCAAATTGAAGATCGAACACGAATAATTCGTAAATTTCCTGGACGATCTTATCCTTGTCGGTGAAATCCGATTCCACATACGGTTTGGTCACCAAAACCGCCGACCGTTCCGGCGACTTGACGACCGGTCCCACTTCGATCGTTTCCTGGCACGGAGCGGGAATCCCACAACAGGCAACGAGACTAGCTAATGTCAACATCCTCAACCACGGAATCCGGTTCATTTCAAATCCCTCAATCACATTATTTTGCCGGTAATATAAAAGGAACTCTAACCCGAATTCGTCCGGAAGAGTAGGTCTGGGGCAAGGCTTCCAATGGGCTTGCCCGTTTCACCGCCTCACGCACCGTCTGGTCCAACAACGCCCAGCCGGATGAGGATTCCATTTCGATATTCGCGGTGGTTCCATCTCGGTAAATAGTAAACGAAACAACGGCTATATGGTCACGCCGTTCGGGCGGAAGTGCGGTCGGCGGACGCCATGCCCGTTGCAATAATCGGTTGATGGTTCCTTTGTAACTACTGAAATCGTAATCGGAATCTCCTTCGATGAAGATTTCGTAAGGATTTTCCGCCGTCGAGGCCGCCTGTTGCGACGCCGGAATCGGCGTGGAGGATTGCGTCAAATTCTCCAGCGGAATCATTGTCGCGGCCAATGTCGGGATTGGAGTTCGCGTGGGCGCGGGTGTTACCGTGGGTTTGCTTATGGTCGGCCGGACCGTTGGTTTCGGCGATTTCGTCGGGGTGGGCGTCTTCGTCGGCGTTTTCAATTTATTCAGCTGATCTTTCATCATCTGAATGGCGTCTTCGGATAATTTGGGTTTTTTGTCATCGGGTTTTTCTTCGATGAGGGGTTCCGGTTGCGGCGGCTCCGGCTGCGGTTGTTGCTTTTCAATTTCCATCGGGACCAGTTCGACCGGCACGAATTGCTGCGGAATTCGATAATTGGCCCAGGTCGTGATGATAAGAGACAGGAATAGCCCGATGTGCAGGGCGAAAGAAGCGAAAAATGCGGTCCGGTCGTTCATGATCGTTCTCTGTCCATCTCTCACTGATTTTGTTTGATCAGGCGCATCGGCAAATTGACTTGAGAAAATCCCGCTTTCATGGCAGCGGATAAGGCCGTCGCCACATCGCCATAAAAACAGGTTTCGTCGGCCTGGATGAAGATCGATTCTTCCGGATGTTCTTCCTTAATGGCGCTCAACCGACCGTGAAGATCGGCTTCGTTCACTGCATTGCCGTTTAACATGAATCGCTTTCCCTGCGGATCTACGACGAGCACGATTTTCTCTTTTCCCATGCTTTCCGCATACCGCACTTCCGGCAAATTGACGTTCAGCCCTTTATCGACAAAATTCGAAACCAGAATAAAGGCGATAAGCAATACCATGACGATATCGATCAGATTCGTCATGTTGATTTCGGTTAACGGTTCACTTCGGTAGCGCACTTTTCGCAGGGACATTGGTTTTCTTTCGGGTCACGATTTTTGGTACGGTTCGATTCGCAGGATTCGCGCCGACGACCACCTGCCGATCAAAATGATTGATGATTTCGTTGGCGAAACTTTCAAGTTGGTTCTCGATATTTCGCACCGCTCGCAATATGCCGTTATGAGCAAAAACAGCAGGAATGGCGACCAGCAAACCCGCAACCGTGGTCAGCAAGGCTTCGGCCAATGCCGGCGCCACCGTGCTTAAACTGGCGCTGTCCGTGTTTCCCATCTCCTGGAATGCCATGTAAATGCCCCACACCGTCCCCAAAAGACCCAACAACGGAGCGCTGCTGGCCGTAGTCGCCAAAAAAGTGGTTCCCCGTTCCCACACGCCTTTTTCGATTTCAATGGCGCGGTCCAGGGTACGCTCCAGCGCAGGTATAACAGGCCGGTCCGCCACGATGCAATTGTGTTCTCGATCCAGCGTCGCCCATAAGCGCAATTCTTCGTAAGCCGACACGAAAAGCCGGGCCGGACTGTTGGCCGGAATGATCCCTTCCTGCGAAAGAGCGACGATGTCTCCTTCCAATCGGTTGAATAATGTCCTGAATTCTCCCGCTCGCTTTCTTTCCGCGCGTAAATCCGATATTTTCTTGAGAATGATGCTCCACGTCGCCACGGAAAGCAGAAAAAGCGAAAGATAGATCAATTTGCCAAGAAGAGATCCTGTAAACACATGATGAAATACGTTGCCGATTTGATTGACGGCGACCAAAGCGATCAAACTTGCTTGCATTAGTTCGTCGAAATCCTTTCATTTCTCTTACTTTATCGAGATGGTATGCGTATTCGTTGGCCGAGTATGATCCGGGAGGGATCGTCAATACCGTTCAACTCTTGAATCGCTCGCATGGAGACTTGATATTTGGCGGCGATGTTGGACAACGTATCTCCGCTACTAACGATGTGAACCGTTCCTGTGTAACTCTCCTGTTCTGAAGAGGTTGAAGAGGTATTCTTTACAGGCGAGGCGATTCCCATTTCTTTCAGGATTCGTTCGTAAACGGCCTGGGTGTTGGATTCCAACTGCGTAATCCTTGCATTCAGCCGCGATTCCATTGCACCCCGATTTTGCGCCGATTGCTCGCGAAGCCCGGACAGATCGGAAGCAATCTTTCGCATTTCCGCTTTTAAATTCGCTAACTCGTGGGAAAGTTCTTCTTTTGATTGCTCGCGAACCAAATTGATGTTATCCGTCAAAACCGAATAATTTTCCGATGAATTGGTATCGAGACGATTCATCCGTTCCCCTAATTGCTCTACTCTGCGTTCGACTCCCGCCACGCGGCCGGATAACTGATTCATGAGATTTTCAAGATTGGATTGTGCATAGCGGATCTCTTGAAACGCTGTATTGATCGATTCATTCACTTCACTGAGAGAAGACGTGGTTTTCGTTGTTTCTTTACTCGATTCCTGCTGGTAACGATATACACGCATTTCCAAATCACTGACGGAATCCTGCAACATTCTCAACTCTTTGGAACTGCAGGAGGTGAGAAGCATGACGAAAACGAAAACGGGCGAAATTATGCGAGTTCGATGGATTTGGTTCATGATACGGAAACTCTCCAATATTCGTATAGGTTCGTTTCATGTTTTTCCATTTTCATGTATAATTTTTTCAATACTATACCAACGCTTGGGTTTTAAACAAGAACCATTCGTTCTCGTGAAGATCACATTTTTCGCAAAGGATGGATTTATTGTATGGCAACGGAAAAACGGCGAACCGATTTTTCCACTGAGCGCGTGGAATAATTTTATCGTATTGAATGCATTGTTTGGATTGTGATATATGCAATGCGGATTGTCGAAGAACCGGAAATTGGTCGAAGTGATCATAAATTTTCTTGTTAAATGATTAAAAAGTCGCTATAATGGTTTCGATTGTGGCATTGAGCGTTACAAAAAACAGTAATTGTAGCTCATTAGGTAACATATGTCGATGCTTACTAATAGAAAGCACCCAAAGTTGATATAATTTACTGATTAATCATTATTTGTTTTCCCGAGTCGATCTGGCATGTTTTTTACTAGCAGTTGTCTATATAATTGTCAAATCAAGCGAGTTCAAAAAAGATTGCAAAACGTCCGTGAAGATTTCGAATCGCAAAAATGTCTGATACGACGGGATTGTGACTGATGGTTGACGAGCAAAAGACAGCGGAAAATGTTCCGGATATCAAAGAGGATGAAACCTCCGAAGCGGGCGGGGCGAAAGAGTTCGTCTGGGGAGACGGAATCGGCGTCGACGTTTCCGCTAGTCTGATGTCCGTAAAACTGGAAGTGGATTTTGAATACGCGGAAAACTACACGGTCAATGATCTGGTTCTTTTTTTGGAACAACAAAATAACATTCATCATATTGACAAACAAGCGGTTGAATCCATTTTCACGGAAAAACTTTTTAATAAAGAAGTAGTCGTCGCAAAAGGCATCCAACCGAAAAACGGCGAGAATGGACGCGTCGATTGGGAGATCGATTTATCCATTCTTGACGGCGCCAAACTGATCGAACGAGGGGGGCGAGTCGATTGGAAGGAACAGCATCATATTTTACAGGTGCAGGAAGATCAATTGCTCGCTCGGCTGATCGATCCGACCATGGGGGAGTCGGGAGAGAATGTATATGGTCAGGAAATTCCCGCAACGCCCGGAAAAGAGGTTAAATTTCCCGCCGGCAAAGGCGTCCGCATCAGCGAGGATCAAAAAGAAATGTACGCGGCCATGACCGGCGTGGTTTGCCGGGATGGCGACAAGATTTCCATTACGGAAGTCTATACCGTTCCGGGTGATGTCAACTTTAAAACCGGAAACGTCCAATATGAAGAATCCATCGTCGTCACGGGCGGCGTTTTGGCCGATTTCAAAATTCATGCGGGACATGATCTTCATATCAACGGATTGGTTGAAGGCGCCGAACTCGTCGCCGGCGGCAATATTTACATCAACGGTGGAATTCAGGGGAATGACAAGGCCTTGGTGAAAGCTGGTGGAGACGTGACTGTAAAATTTATCAATAACGCCACGGTGGAAGCTCGCGGGGATGTCGTCGTGGAAAGCGCGATCACCAATTCCAAGGTGCGTTCACTCGGTCGGATTGTGGTAAACGGCAACAAGGCGGTGATTGTCGGTGGGCACGTTTCGGCGGAAAAGGAGATTTCCACTGCCGTCATCGGCTCCGAAATCGGCGTGAAAACCAATGTCGAAATCGGTGAACAACTCCTGCGGTTGAAAGAACAAAAAAACTGTGAAGAGAAAAAAATCAAAATCCTCATCCAAAATCACCGCAAAATGAAAGAAGCGCTGCATACGATCAATAAAATGAAGGAAATGAACAAACTGCCTCCTGACAAGGAACCTCTGCGGTTGAAATTGGTCCGCTCCGGAATGCAATTGCAGGGAGAAATCAAAAAAATGCAGGTGGAAATCAAATCGATCGAAGATCAAATCCAGGCCGGTCGAAAACAACAAAAAGGCGTAGCGGCCCGAGAAATCGCCTGGCCGGGAACCATCGTTCAAATTATGGGAGTCAAATATCTCGTTCACGCCCAAAACACGAAAGTCATTTTTGCGTTGCTCGCCAATGAAATCGAACTGTACGCGTACAAGGAAGGCGAATCCGGCAAATCGAAATAATCCTGTTTATCCCGAGCTTCTACTTTTCCTTTCCACCCATAAATGTGGTAAAATAATGTTGTGATTGCATCCTTTTTCAGATGAAAGAAGAATATGGCCGATAATCCGATCTCCAACGAAACGCTAGTGGATTCCCCGCCGGAACGAACGGACACGGCTGTCGATCCGCCCGTCGACGTGAAACATCCGGATATGAATTGGGACGACGGACTGAGTCTCGAAGTGTCCGCCGGGGAAATGAAAGCGACTCTGCAAGTGGATGTGACCCATTCGGAGAATTACCAACCCGATGATTTGGTCCGATTTTTAAACCAACACAACGTCGTATACGGTATCGATCCCGAAGCGATACAATCGATTTTCGACAAGAAACTATTCAATCAAGGCGTGGTCGTCGCCAGAGGCGTGCAACCCGTTCACGGGAAAAACGGCAGGGTGGAATGGGATATCGATTTATCCATCCTGGACGGGGCGAAATTGGTCGAAAAAGGCGGGCGCGTGGATTGGAAAGATCAACATCACGTTCTCTCCGTCAAGGAAAACCAACGGATGGCCCGCATGATCGATCCCACCGGCGGCGAACCGGGGAAAAATATTTATGGCCAGGAAATCCCCTCCACACCGGGAAAAGAAACCAAATTTCCCGCCGGCAAGGGAACCCGGATCGGAGACGACGGGAAGGAACTATTTTCTCAACTCGCCGGCGTGGTTTGCATGGAAGGCGAAAAAATTTCGGTCACGCAAACCTATAGCGTTCCCGGCGACGTCAGTTTTAAAACCGGAAACATCAATTATGACGAAACGGTGGTGATTTCCGGAGGGGTTTTATCCGATTTTAAAGTTCATGCCGGACAAGACATCCACATCAACGGTCTGGTGGAAGCGGCGGAACTTACCGCCGATGGAAATATCTATATTCATGCGGGAATTCAAGGCAACGAAAAAGCCTTTATCCATGCAGGCGGCAATATCACCACGAAATTCATCAACAACGCCACGATCGAAGCGGAAGGAGATATTTTCGTGGAAGGATCGATCACGCACTCGCGGGTAAAGGCGCTCGGACGGATTATCGTGTCGGGGAACCGCGCGGTTATCCTCGGCGGACACGTGTCGGCGGAACAGGAAATTTCCGCCGATTCCATCGGGACGGAAATTGGTGTGAAAACGATGGTCGTGATTGGCGAAGCAGTCCAGTCCATGAACGAGCGAAAAAGGGAAGCGGAAGAAAAAATAGTGACGTTCGTCGAAAATTATCGCAAAACGAAGGAGGCGCTGCGAGCCATCGAACGGATAAAGGAAAAAGGAACGTTATCGAAAAATCAAGAGGAACTCCACTTGAAATTGGTGCGCTGCGGACTGCAATTGCAAGGCGAAATCAAAAAGAAAAAAGAGGAGATCCTCGTCTTGAGCGGCCAAATCGAAAAAAACCGCAACAGTCAAAAGGGCGTTGTCGTCAAAAACACGGTTTGGCCGGGAACCATGATCCAGATTATGCATGCCAAATATCTCGTTCGTGCGCCCCACACGAAAGTACATTTTGCCTTGTTGGGGAGCGAGATCGAACTGCTTTCCATCAAGGAAAGCGCCGCCGAGGCAATTTCCTAAGACATACCACAACGGCGATACGGTCAGGATTCAATCCATGTCGGCAGTGGAATCGCAATCGGCGAGTCGCAATGAAATCCTTCCGCAAACCGACATCCGATCAAGGTCCCCACCGATCGATTATACGCCTCCATCTGACTGAGATAATCCTGCATGCCAATATAACGATAATGATCGGGAAGTTGCACATCCACGAACTGGCTGCGATAGGCTTTCATCGTTTCGATTTTTTTGGAATAAAAGGGGGTGACGTCGACGGCGAATGTCACTCGCCGATGATCGTGAATGAAATAATAGAAACACCAACGCGCGGAAAAAGCGGGCGATGCGGTTTCCACTTTCGGCAGCCGCGCCAGAAAAAACGCATCCGCCACCAAACGCGCTCCCGCGATGTGATCGGGATGGCGGTCGTGCGGCGTATTGATGAAAATATGTGAACTTCTGCAGCGGCGGATGATCTCCACCACTTTCAACCGATTTTCGTCGGTATTCGCGATACGCCCGTCGCCCAAATCCAGATTTTCCCGAAAATGGATGCCCAAAATCTCGCTCGCGTTCCTGGCTTCCAGTGCGCGGGTTTCCGCGGTTCCTTTCGTTCCCGCCTCTCCCCGCGTCATATCCACGATCCCCACTCGTTGCCCGGCGTCGATCATTTTCGCGATGGTTCCCCCCATCCCGATTTCCGCATCGTCCGGATGCGGCGCGAAAATCAGCGCGTCCAATTTGGGTTGCTCATTCATATTCACTTTCCCTCAGTATGAAATAAAATACCCACGGGCGCTTGTCTCCGACCTGGCATTGGGGAAAAAACGATTGATGCCATGCTCGATCCCGTCGGGAAATAACCCATCATTTTAATGTAGAACCGATCGGATACAATGAGCAAAGAACATTCTTGGCCATGATCCGTGGTGATAAAATCCATGAAATCCATTCTTTTCCGTTTGATCGGCGTTGCGGTTTTCTTTCTTTTATTGTACATGTTTTGGGATGATTTGCGCGAATTGGGGCAGTTACAATCGGTAAATCCGTGGTTGTTTCTTGCGGTGGTTCCGTTTCACTTCGGCCAGTGGCTGTTGCGGGCTCTGCGCTGGCAAATCATATTGCGAAACGAATCCATCACGATTTCATTGCATGAAAATTTTGTCGTGTCCGTGGCCGGTTTCTTTATCGGGTGTCCCACGCCGGGTCGCTTGGGCGAGTTCATCAAAGTCAAATTTTTGATGAACGCCGGATTCTCTTTTCGCGGCGCGTTCATGGCCTCGCTGATGGAACGGCTGCTGGATATCGCCACGTTGATGGTGTTCGTTCTCTTGGGACTCGCGATCGCTTATTCTCTCATGCCGGATTCGATCGTATTCTACCTCGCCTTCGCTATTTTCGTGTTGGCAATCGTCATTGCGCTCTATAGAAACCGTGTAAAGTGTAAAACGATCCTCGCGCGCATGATTCCCGAATCCATCGCCGCCGATTTGCAGCAAAAACTCGGCGTCTTCACGCAATCCTTTCGCGGCCTGACAAAAAAACAGTGGAGTTGGATCACGGTGGAATCGCTGTTGATTTGGGGATTGAATTATTGGATGATATACCTGCTCTTTCGCGCCGCCGGTTTCACGATTTCTCTGCCTTATGCCTTCGCCTTTGCCGCGTTTGGCTCGTTGGCGGGTCTCATGCCCATCACGATTTACGGATTAGGCATACGGGAAGCCGTGTTGATCGCTCTGTTTCGCCTGGCCGGTTATCCGCAGGAAACCGGTCTGATTTTCGGCCTGATGTTCATGGTTCTTATGCTGTATCATATCATTCTGGGATTTCTGGGTTGGATGAGCCCATGGATGAGACGGTTTCAGAAAAGGAAATCATAAGTTCATGGAAGTGTGAAACGCGATCAGGATGAAAGAAAGAGAATCCATATGAACAATATAAATTCCATCGCCCAAATGATCGACCATTCGCTGTTGCATCCCACCTTCACTGATCGGGAGTTGCGAGAAGGCTGTGAACTTGCGGCGAAATATCGTGTCGCGTCGGTTTGTATCAAACCCTATGCGGTGGAAATGGCTGCCGAGTTTTTGAAAAATGAAGACGTGCAGGTGGGAACGGTCGTCGGCTTTCCCCACGGCAACAGCCGCATCGACGTCAAAGTGCAGGAAGCGTTGCAAGCGATCGCAGACGGTGCAACCGAAATCGATATTGTAGTGAATATCGGCAAAGTGCTCAGTGGAGAGTGGTCTTACGTCGAAAATGAGATCGTCGCGCTAGCGGAAGCCGCTCATGAGAACAATGCCATCATCAAAGTCATCTTCGAAAACGATTACCTGCCCACCGACGAATATAAAATCCACCTCTGCCGTCTCTGCACAAAGGCGAAAGCCGATTTCGTGAAAACCTCCAGCGGCTACGGTTTCGTCAAACAAAATGACGGAAATTATAATTATAAAGGCGCTACCGACCACGATCTGCGCCTCATGCGGAAACACTGCCCGCCGAGCGTGCAGGTCAAGGCCGCCGGCGGCATTCGCACGCTGGACGACGTTCTGCGCGTGCGGGAAATCGGCGTCGCCCGCGTCGGGGCAACCGCGACGCAGGCGATTTTGGACGCGGCAAAACTGCGAGGTATGGATTGAACCGTATAAAAGAAAAGGAGAAATACGAGTATGAAACCTGTACGAATGGTTTGTATCATTTCGCTGTGTGCGATTTCATGGATTGCGGCAGTCTCGCAATCATCCGATTTGGATTCCGGCATAATCGATGCGCGGATGTATCCGCATCTCCAGGCAGCCCTTGACGCCGCGCCCGAATCCGGAGGCATTGTCAACTTTCCCCCCGGCAACTTTGAAATTACGCATCCATTGATCTGCACTCGCGAAAATGTGCGGATTGAAGGGGCCGGAGCGGCGACCCATATCATCAATAAAAATGAGGATGGCCAGCCGGCTTTGATTTTACGGCACAAGAATTTTGAGAAAGATCCCAAATCGGAAATTTGGCGCGTTCAACTCGCCGACTTTCGCATCAGCGGCAATCCCAAAAGCGGTGACGGCCTGCTGGCGCAGGGAGTCAACGAGATTTTCATTCACAATCTCTCCATTGATCACAACGGCGGCCACGGCGTCAACCTCGTTGATTGTTACGAGGATCCCCGGATCGCCGACTCGATTCTTACCTACAATGCTAAAGCAGGTTTGAACATACTTCGCGGTCACGATATCGTCGTCAACGGCAATCAATTCGAAGAAAATCAGGACGCGCTGCGCTGTATTGACAGTTACAACCTCTGCATGAACGGCAACAATCTCGACGATCACCTGCGCGACGGCGTCGTGATCGAAAATACGTACGGATCGGTCTTATCCGGAAACATGATCGAAGAATGCAACGGTACGGCCGTCGTCATCGACCGCGATTGTTACGGGATCACCGTCAGCGCCAATGTGATCGCGCACAACGGCGGCGGCGGCGTGCATCTGATCGACGCCTGGGGTTGCGCCATTTCTGCGAATACGTTCACGATCAACGCCAAACGCGCCATCGAAGTGGGCCCCGACAGCGGTCGCATCACCATTACCGGCAACAACATTTCCAACGCGCATATCGGCGGCAAAACCATGCGGGATGATGAAACGATGGGCATCATACTAAACAAAACCAGCGATATCGCCATCGTCGGCAACATCTTTTCCGGTCTCGCCACCCATGCCGTCAGGATGGAAGGGCAATGTAGTCGAATTATCATAAATGCGAACGGGATCAGCGATTTTTCCATCGCCGGACACGGCCAATTTCCGGCCATCGTTGGAAACGAATCGTCAGCGGAAGTGAATGACAATATAATTACCGAAATCCCACAATAAAATACGGATGAAAAAATAAAAAAACATGGGTAGAGCAGGCGTCTCGCCTGCATTGGCTGGAACTTTAGTTCTTATTGGGAATGGATCATTTCCCGATTACCGGCAGCAGCAAATAAGAAGCGCACTCCCCGCCAATGTAAATCGACTGCTCGGCTGCAACGGTTTCCGTGTTTCTCCAATCCGCAAAACCGGTATTCGGATTCGCCTCGAAACGGGGGCTGTTGCTGCTGGAAATCGCCAAACGAATGCAATGGCCGGTATTGAACACAATACTCGTGGACCAGAGATCAATTTCCAGCTGATATATTTTCCCGGGAACCACCGCTGTGGGCGAAATCAGCGAATGCCGGAAACTCAGTTTACGAATGCCGTCGTTCAACAACATACTGCGTCCGTCCGGATACACATCCGTCAATTTTGCCGTGAAATCAGTGTCGACGGCGTTTGTGGAAACATAGAGCGTCGCGGTAATACGTCCGGTCACTTCCAACGGCTCGGAAAGCGGCGGTGTGCTGAAAACAAGCACATCATCGCGTTGTTCGATCGAACGTTGATCGTGCGGTCCCATCGGAAGCAACAGATTTTGCCCGCCGATAGTCGGAACCGGATTTTTCGGATCGTACGTGTAGGTTCGGACTGAAGCTTCCGGTGGATTTTCGGACAAGCCTCCGTCGCTGCAAAGATAATATTTGTGCGGCATCGAATCCGGCGGCCAGTTCTCACACGATCGCCATTCGTTGCCGGGCGCGTTCCCTGCCGGCAGTTCCCCCATCGTGTAATATAAAACCGGCGGCGGAGCCGGATCGAGCGGCTGGTCGGACAACCAATGCTCCAGCCATTCTTTCTGTCCCGGCCAGAGAGCAGGCGTTTTTGCCGTATCCGGAAAGGTCAATTCTCCGACTTTCGTCACATTTACGCCATGATGCCACGGTCCCATGATCAAATGGGCGTTCTCGCGCGCACAAGAACCGCCATGATTCCGAATATCAACGAACGCGTCGATCGTCCCTTGCTGAAAAATATCGAACCACCCGCCGACCAGTGAAATCGGCCAGTTCACCTCTTCAATTCGTTCTCCCAGATTTTGAACCTGCCAATATTCGTCATAAGCAGGATGAAAACGAATTTCCGCCAGATTCTCATCCGGCCATTTCGCGCCCTTCAACCAGCCTTCGACCAGCGATTTACGAAACACGCCGCCCATGAAAAATGTAGAATGATAACCCGAAAGCGGCGCGACGACGATCAATTGCCCCGCCAGCCCCTCCGGCGCGGAACCCGCCAGCTGAATTTGTGTAATCCCACCCGCCGAGCCGCCGACGGTGGCGATTTTTCCATTACACCATGCCTGCGCGCGAATCCAATGGACCGTATCGTACCCATCCTGCCGTTCACCCCATCCATCATCCGCGAACGGACGGGCAAAGCCGCCGGAATCGAAGCGGCCGCGTACGTCCTGAATCACAACGGCAATTCCGCGTTCTGTTAGCGAAGCCAGATCGGCGCTGCTTTTTTTGCTATAGGGTGTTCGGCCAAGAACCACCGGCCACGAACCCTTTCCTTCACTTGGCAAATACACGTCGGTCGCCAATTCGACGCCGTCCCGCATTTCCACTCGATAAACAGCCGCCTCTTGCGGTTCCGCGACAATGGGAAGCGCAATCAACGTCAAAAAGACGAAAAGAACACGAAATCGTTTCATGAACATCCGCATAAACCTCGTTTTATTGATTTTCCAAATATATTCGCATTGCTTTCGCCAAATCACGACCAAACCATCTCGCCGTTTCCGCCGTCACTTCGCAATCATTCGCGTTGGCGTAAGGAATTTCGATACTTGTTCCGAACCAAATTCCTGCCAATTCGGATGTCCAACGCCCACAACTTTTCCCGGCGGTATAATTTCCCGCCGTATTCCATGCCTGGCCAAAGGGAATGTTATTCTTCTTTCTAAAAATCAGCGGCCCCGTTTGCACCTGTTCCAGGATTTCCGAAAAACGCTCCACACGCTTCCAGTTTTCCGCATCGGGCGAGCCGACGAAATAGATATTCTCATTATTCGGCCCGCTGATATAGGGGCAATGCAAATCGATGGCAATGTGCAGTTTACCCGTCGACCATGGCGGGACGAAGGATCGAATCGCCTGAACCGACGGATAAATACTTATGCTTTCGTAGTCGCGATTGTGATCATGTGGAATTCGATTTTTTCCCTGATCCCCCTCTTCCACGCCGTCCTTATCGACAAAAGGAATCATCAGAAACTCAATCTGTTCCCGAAACCATTGCCCATCATCGCTTTCGGACAAAACCGTTTCCATTACGCCTTCCAGAACAAAATTGGCCATCATTTCACAAGCGTGATGGCGGCAGGTCAGCAATACGCGATGCTCGGATCGGCCATCCAATCTTCCCACATGCAAACGCTCGACAATGCGGCCTTTGTTCGTCTGGCAGAGTTTTTCGATTTTAAAGTTCGGATGATCACGATAAGGCGTTAAAAATGCATTCAAATCGGCTTCCACATAAGGTATGGCAAAGCTGAATCGCACTTCGGGAATGGAATCAGGCACGGTATAACGAAACGATTGCTCGTGAACCGCCTCTTTCCCCAACCAACGCCAGGTCTTTCCTTCATCGAGACTGACCGCCGGTCCACGCACGCCGATAGCGGAACTTTGTGTAAAATAAAAGACCAATGAACGTCTCTCCGCTCCCCGCACGCGAAAATACCAATAAAACCAATCCCCTTTCGTATCCCGCAGGTCCTGATGCAGAAAAATCTGATCGACTTCGATCCGATCCACAATGATATTCCCGCCGGGAAAATCCGCATCGATTGTAATCGTTTCGTCGCTACGAATGGGAACGGTGAATGCCGCTTGAAAAACGAACAGTGTGATCCATGATAAAAAAATCGGCCAGTATCGTGTACGTCGCATGACGGAGAAACCATCCTTTCCAACCGATCGTTTTCTGTAAAGTGCTATCGTCACACCATACAACTATTCATCCGAACTCGCAAGAAAGTAAACGCCTATGCGGATTTGGTAGTACTTGATCCATATAAAATCGGTTGCGATGCGAACGCCTGCAATCCACGGCAGGAGCCGTAGGAATTGAATACGGTTTGATCAAGAGACAAATGATGGTGGAAAACGAAACACAAATCATCTGCACGGAACCGTTTTACGAGGCGGCGCTTCTTGATCGCCGTATTTTCCATTCTTTGAAGATTGTGGAAAACAGATAAAACGCGCCGGCAAGAATCACGATCGTCGCTCCGGTCGGCAGATCGGGTTCATAAGAAAGATACATTCCGCCAGTCGTAAATGCCATCCCCAATAGCGTCGCGAACAACATCATTTGCCCCAGGCTGCGCGCATAATGGCTGGCAATGCCGGCCGGCAAGGTCAGCAAGGCGATCACCAGAATGATACCCACCACCTGAATCAACACGACGACCGTCAACGCAATCAAACACAGCAGCAAAAGGTACACCGCTTCGACGCGCACGCCTTGCAGCTGCGCCTGTTCCTCATCGAAACAGATGGCCAGAAATTGTTTGTAAAAAAGAAAAACCAACGCGAGGATGCCGACATCCAATCCGCCGATAATAAATAGATCGTTGCGGGAAACCAGCAAAATATTACCGAACAAATAACTCATCAAATCCGTGTTATAACCCGGCGTGCGCGATATGAAAATAAGGCCGACCGCCATCCCGACCGCCCACAGCGCCCCGATGATCGTGTCTTCGTTCTGGCGGGTGCGCAGGCTGATGATTCCGATCAACAACGCGGACGCGATGGCGCAGAGGATCGCGCCGCCCAACGGGTGATAGCCTAAAAAATAGGCAATGCCCATCCCGCCCAAAATTGCGTGCGCGATCCCCCCGCTGATAAACACGATGCGCTTGACGATCACATACGTTCCCATGATCCCGCAGGCCAGGCTGGCGAGCAGGCCCATGATCAATGCATGTTGCATGAAGGATTGAGTGCGCAGCGCTTCCAAAAATTCCATTGTCGTCCGTTTCGTTGGCCCTTTGCCGCTAGTCAGATTTCCATTCCGTGATTCACCAAATGAATCGGCGTGCGATACATCGCTTCGATCGTTTCCCCCGTAAATTCCTGCGTCGGATGAATCACCAATCGGCGATTGAGACAGGCAACGTGTTTGACGTAAGTCGAAACCACTCCGAGATCGTGAGAAACAAGAATAATCGTACAACGAACATTAATTTTCCGCAATATCTCATAAATCTGATTTTGCGACCAGCTATCCACATTCGACGTCGGTTCGTCCATGATCAACAATTGCGGTTCCCCCACCAATGCGCGCGCGATCAGGGCGCGTTGCCGTTCGCCGCCGGACAGCGTTCCGAATCGCCGATATCGCAATTCGTACAAATCCACTTCCTGCAACGCGCGCTCGACATTTCGTTTGTTTCGAGCAGGATACCTACAGAAATAACGGGATTCGTTCAACAATCCCAGCAAAACCACGTCGAATACGTTGATGGGAAAATGTTTGTCGATATTCGCCTGCTGCGGCGTATACCCGATTTTCGAACAAACCTTATGCGGTAATTCTCCGAATACCCGCACCGAACCTGCCATCGGCTTATACAATCCCAAAATGACTTTTAATAACGTGGTTTTTCCGCCTCCGTTCGGTCCGACGATGCCTAAAAAATCTCCGGGTTCCACTGACAAAGAGATATCTTCCAAGACGGATTCTCCGTCATAGCGAAACGAAAGATTCTCGACCTCGACGATGAATTGATTGTCGTTCATTTCAGCGCCTCGGCGAATTGGCGCGCGACGTTACGCAGATTTTCAAAGTAATCCTTTGCGAGAGGATCGACCGTGATGACCTTCCCATCGATGGCCCCCGCGATTTTGGACGCCAGCGCCCGGCTGAATTGTTGTTGCACGAAAATAACCTGAATTCCTTCTTTTTTGATGAACTCGATCAATTCCGTCAATTGTCGGGCCGTGGGCTCTTTTCCTTCCAGTTCCACCGGAATTTGTTCGAGATCGTACGCATCCGCAAAATAGCCCCACGCCGGATGAAAGACGAGAAACTGCCGCTTGCACATTGGTTCGAATAAAGCGGCGATTTCCTGATCGAGCGCGTCCAGTTCACCAAGAAATGTGTCCAAATTGACGTGAAAATGATTTGCATGATCCGGATCGATTGCCTGCAGCGTATCGCAAATGGAATGCGCCAGAATTTTGACCAGTTTCGGATTCAGCCAAATGTGCGGGTCTTGAGTCTCGTGCTCGTCGTGGTGTTCCGCATGATGTTCTTCGCCCTCATGATGATGTTCCTTCATGGCGAGCAGTGGAATCCCCTTTTGCAAATCGACGATTCGCATCGCGGGATTCACGCGCGCCAGGCGATCCATCCACACGGTCTCAAACGGTACGCCGATGCGAAAATAAACCTGCGCGCGCGATAAGGCGACCATTTGCTTCGGCGTCGGTTCGAACGTGTGGGGATTTTGTCCCGGCCCCACCATTACGGAAACTTCGACAAACTCCCCTCCCACCTGTTCGACAAAATACGCCTGCGGAAGAATACTGACAAACGCCCGGATTTTCTGCTCCGCCGTGGGGGAGTGATGGGGAAAACCGATAAAAAACGCAATAAGAATGAGGGAAATGAATTTATACGTCTGCATGATTTTTAGGAGAACTCTGATCTATGGATTTTTTGATTGTCCGATCACTTTTCGAGGCGCATTGCCCGCAAATCCCGCGCCAATACACTTCCTGTTCCTCGATTTGATAACCGGAAACCGACTCTTCGATGGACGGCATCGTCAATTCGAACAAACATTCGACTCGCCCGCACAACCGGCAGGTGAAATGCGGATGGCAATGCGACCGGCTGTGGCAGCTGCACACCGCAAAGCGCCAAACGCGATCACCCGCCTCGACGCGATGCACGATTCCCGCCTCCCAAAACGATTGCAGCGAGCGATAAACGGTGACACGATCGATGCCCGTGTGAAGCATTTGCTCATGGATTTCCTCATGCGTCAGTGGCGTTTTCGAATCCAGCAAAATCCGCAAAATGGCTATCCTGCTTTTCGTGCGGCGCAAACGGCATTCGTTCATAATGCGTTCGGCCGGATCACAATAATTTGGGCGTTCTCGCATGATTCTCCATCGAATTGTCATGGCTCCTCCATTATATCTACATGCAACTCGATTGCAAATAGCGAAAATCCACAAATTAGCGCCTGTCAATGAAGGGCCGGAGCGCGGGCATCCTGCCCGCAATTTCAAAACGCCGCCAAGACGGCGGCGTAACATTTCTCCCATTATGATGATCTATCAGCCTGACAGATTTACATGAAAAAAACGCGGGTAGAGCAGGCGTCCCCGCCTGCGTTGTTCGCGCAAGCGAGACGCTTGCTCTACCCTCGATCATCTCGAGGAACACAAATGACTCTCACTCGTGACCGCAAGAGAAGAAAAAATCTCGCCGGGCAGCCATTTCCCCGCCGGCATCCCCACCCACACCAAATGATCCGGATTTACGTTCAAAATCCGCTGCATTAGATACGTTTGGGATATAAAACGATCGGTCAGTATTGAAATGTCCGCAATATCCTGAAACGAAGAATACAGAGGCCTGATTTGATCCAGTTCAAGATTCGATCTCTGCCCATGCGACGCCATTTCACGAATGAAAGCAACGCGCCCGCCGGATTTCGTTGCTCCGTTTTTCTGTTGGTTCCAAGTCTTCCAATGGGCCATCAATTCAGCCTGTTTTTCGGAAATAAAACAATTCAATCGTTCCGCCAGTCGATCATAATCCGGCTGATAGGCTTTCCGATCAACCTGATATCCCCAAAAAAAGAGATTCCGGCGGGCGCCGAACCAGGATTGCTCGGCAATCCGCGCACATGCATCGCGTTCCAGCTCCGCCGAGACGATGAGTTCACTGCGGAAAGACGAAAACGCCGCGCGCAAATCGCTGCATCGGCAAGCCGCATCGAACAGGGCAGGGGATTCTTCCAACAAAACCAGATACCCGCGGTTGCAGGATAAAAGCGTCTCCCACGCCGCGCGAAGACGATACCCCAGACCGATTCCCAACAAAAAAATCAAATCGGTTTCCTGATGTAACGCAGTTCGAATTTCTTGCCGAAACGAAAATAAATCATCGGAAATCGCGCCCTGTTCGGATAGCGTGTAATAACCGTCTCCATGTTTGCAGCGCGCAGAATAATAACCATCCTGCCGCGGATGTATTTCAATAGACGGATGAACGGATGGCAAATGATCGGCAACCGACGGATAAAAGCGCCGCAAGATTTCCCAATTGGCTTCAAAAAGAGTGGAACATGTTCGCGCCATCGATTTTTTTGGGGAATTCCCGCTCCGGATAGATTTGCTTTAAAATACGTTCTGCGCGATGCGAAAGCGTATGATGTGCTTTGACCCATTCAAATCCACAATTCGCAATCTGCTGCGCTTCATCCACATGATTTAAATAATACTCAACTTTTGCAATCAATTCATCGTGATCGCGGTAAAGACAAAGATGCTCTCCATCACGCAAGAATCCCCTCTCCCCATCCTCCACCCAATCCGCCAGCAAAAAACCACCCGCGCGCGGCGCGTCAAAATCGCGATTGTTCAAACCGGTCGGGCACTGCACGCTGTGAAGATTAATTTGAATGGTTGCCGATGCGTAACAATCCGGCAACTCCTCCGCCGCCAGCAATCCATGAAACCGGTCCCGATATCGTTCCCCCAGCAGCGGCAGCCAATCGTCCGGTCCGAAAATGTGCAGACCATACGGCAAGAGCGCCGATACGGTTTCCCACCGCGAGGAATAGGTGGTTATCACATATAAATAATAATCCAACGCTCCCGCATCGGTCGAAAACAGTTTTTTCATCCGCGTTTGATTGAATTGTTTGGCGCATTGCGAGATCTCATGCAGGATGGATGGCGTTGGATGGATCTTTTCGATCAACTCGGGAAAGGGACTGGTTTTGTGGTTCATTTTTTCGTGCACGATTTCAAACAACACATCGCGCGCCCGCGAAGAAAGCGCTGCCGGCGACTCGCGCGGATCGACGATGCTTCCCACGTACACGATCGGATATCGATAGGCGTCCAACGACAGCCCTTTTCGTTCCACCATGGCGGCGTGAGGCAAATGAAACAACGATTGCGGCGGCGGCTCGTGAAACTCGTGAAAATAAGAACGATCGATCACGGCCACATCGTCCATTTCATAATCACGCAGGAGTCCGCCGCTCGCTGACAGATAGCGCGGATGATCCACGTACCAGTTCAACCGCCGGCAAGGCAACCGTCGGGCAATGGTTTCGTTGAATCCCAAATAACGCAACCGTTCGCGCGAAGGACCGTTCAGAAACAGAAGAAGATCGGGGGAAAAACGAATCAATTCGCTCGCAACCTTTTCCTGCGCACACCACTCCTCCCGAAAATCGGAAAGATGAACCTCACAATCCCATTCCGCGAATCCCTTCAGCAGAGATCGCGTCATCCGGCTATACACCGCGGCCTTCGGTTCGACATGCGCCCAGATGCGCAATCGCTTGTGTGATCCCTTCGAATCCGATCGCAGTAAAAATGTTTCATACGTTTTTGTAAAGCTTTGCAAATGGAAACGAATTTGGTCGGCAAAGACGCGTTTTACCTCGCCGTCTAAAGTGCGCGTTTCCTTTCTGCCTTCGGACGGATCGGGAAGAAACCGAAATTGATTCGCCGGCAACTGATAAAGCCCCAGTTTTCCAATCAAACGTTCAAGTTCCTCTTTCCAACGATCGCCGAGAATCCAATGCACGTAGGGAGAGTGCAATTGTTCACGAAAATCTTCAAAACAAAAAATGTGCGCGACTTTTCCCCAAGCGGGTTCAATGACCACAATCCCCTGGGCGCGATTCCCGGCAAACTTCGCAAACAACGCGGGCAACGAATCCGTATGCATCAAAACAAAAGCGCGAACGGATTTTGACCATGAATCCTGCAAATGAGGTACATGAAATCCGGAGGTCGGCCCCGGGGAAAGCCCGTTGTCAGCATGCGGCTGGAACAGGGGATCAGGATAAACGAGTCGTTCGCCATACTGCGGATAACGAAACGTCAAGGCGGCGACATTCAAATGGAAAAGAGCGGATATCGGTTCACCCGCATACATGATTGATTAGGAAAAGATGAATGTTCATAAAAAATGCAACCGGGTGGCAAGGGCCGTGTTGTTTCTGCCCTTGTTTGAATAAGTCAGATGGCGTCCGGCCCTTCCTCGCCGGTTCGAATCCGATATACCTCCTGCAAATCGGAAACGAAAATTTTCCCGTCGCCGATATTGCCGGTTCGCGCCGTCGCCATGATCGTTTCCACCACCTTGCCTGCGATTTCTTCATGCACCACCACTTCGATCTTGACTTTGGGCAACAAGTCGACGACGTATTCGCTGCCGCGAAACAATTCCTTATGCCCTTTTTGCCGCCCGAATCCGCGCACTTCGGAAATCGTCATACCGACAATGCCGATTTCGTTCAATGCATCCTTCACTTCGTCCAATTTAAATGGTTTGATGATTGCTTCTATTTTTTTCATCGATCAACCTTTTCCAGCGATTGCTACATATCTTAGTTGGCGGGAGGGAGATACAAATACGTACACGCCTCGGGCAAATCGCCTTTTTGGATAGTCACTTCACTGACCGTCGAGCGTTTCACCGGCGTTTTCCCTTCCAAAAAACGATCCACCGGCTCGATCGGAAACGCACATTTTTCCGTTTTGAAATGCATGGGAATCACAATGCGTGGATGGAGCGCGTTCACGATTTGTGTCGCCTCGGCGGGACCGATCGTAAAATTCCCGCCGACGGGAATCAGCAAAATGTCGATATTCCCAATTTTCTCAACCTGCTCCGGCGTCAACACATGCCCCAGATCGCCGAGATGGCAGATGCGGATCTCATCCAATACGAAACTGGTGACGCGATTTTTCCCCCGCTTCGCGCCTTGTTCTTCGTCATGATAGGTATCCACGACGTCGAAATCGATGCCGCGAACCACCGCGTCGGTTCGCACCATCAGCGGCCGATTGGGAAGACTCAATACGTCCGAATGATCTTCGTGATCGTGACTGATCACCGCAATATCGGCCGCATCCACGATCGGACCGTACATCAACGCTCCACCGTACGAGCCGGATTTGTAGGGATCGGTCAGGATCAAGGTTCCCGTATCGCTCGCGAGTAAAAAACAGGAGTGGCCGATATATTTGATTTTCATGCTGCTATTCCCATATGAGCTTGATGATGAATGGTATCCGAGAAAAATATCATACTCGATATCATTTGAAATACAAATGGAATGGATTCACCACTCCGTCGCGATGGCCCCTTTGCGGCAGGTTTTTCATTATCCACAACACGCCTCCATTCGCAATCCGATGTAAAGAGAAATACGCAGGGAATTCCATCAAAAAATATAGCGGAAATAGGACAAATAAAAAAAGACTCGCCGGATTCGGCAACGACATCCGCGTCCGGCGATAGAAACAATTCAACCGACAGATAAGGCTGTAATTTATAGATAGTCGCTGATTTCTGCAATACTTTTCTTGTAAATTTCAGATGAATTCAACAGCGCCTGTTCTTCGTGCGGATCAAGTTTCACTTCCACGATGCCGGCGACGCCTCCCCGTCCCAATTTCACGGGAACGCCGACGTACAAATCGGAAATCCCATATTGACCGGTCAGGTAAGCGGAGCAGGGTAGCACGTGATTGGAATCGTGGAGAATGGATTCCACCATCAACACGGTTGCCGCCGCCGGCGCATAATACGCGCTGCCCGATCCCAACAACTTCACGATCTCGCCGCCGCCGACCTTGGTTCTCTCGTTGATGGCCTGAATGCGGTTCGGCGGAATCAATTCCGTGATCGGAATCCCCGACACCGTTGAAAAACGCGGCAACGGCACCATCGAATCGCCGTGCCCGCCGAGAACCATCGCTTTGACTTCCTTCACCGACACGCCCAATTCCATCGCGATGAACGTGGCGTACCGCGCCGAATCGAGAATCCCCGCCTGGCCCACCACCCGTTCGCTCGGAAAGCCGGATTTCTTGTACGCCAGATAGACCATTACGTCAATCGGATTGGTAACCATGACGATGATACTGTCCGGCGAATGTTTCGCGACGTTTGTCGTGATATCGCTGACCACTTCCGCGTTTTTCTTCAACAAATCCAACCGGTCCATGCCTGGCTTGCGCGCCAATCCGGCGGTGATGACCACCACGTCCGATCCGGCCGTATCCGCATAATTGTTCGTGCCGACGACGTTCCCGTCAAAACCCAACACCGCGCCGGATTGAAGAATATCGAGCCCTTTTCCCAGCGGAACTCCTTCGAGAATGTCGAGTAACACCACATCGCCGAGTTCCTGTTGCGCCAAAAAAAGCGCACACGTCGCGCCGACATTTCCTGCTCCGACCACCGTAATCTTGTTCTGCATGATGTTTACCTCTTTCTTTCCGTAAATGTTTCTGCCCGCCTATTTTCGGACGGCCCGCGGCGATTCGTTCCATCACGAATCGCAAGGAACCGAAAACGAATCCGCCGGCCGCGCTTCACTGCCATGCCTTATTTTATTCCATATTCGCGACGATGGACGATCCGAATTCGGAGCATTGCAACAGCGTTGCTCCTTCCATTTGCCGCTCGAGATCATAGGTAACTCGTTTTTGCCTGATCGTTTCCTCGATGCCCCGGACGACTAATTTTGCCGCTTCGTCCCAGCCCAAATGTTCCAGCATCATCACGCCGGAAAGTATCAACGAACCCGGATTTACTTTATCCTGTCCCGCATATTTCGGCGCCGTGCCGTGCGTCGCCTCGAAAACCGCTACCGTATCGCCGATGTTGGCGCCGGGGGCCATGCCCAATCCGCCTACCTGCGCCGCGCAGGCGTCGGACAAATAATCGCCGTTCAAGTTCGGCGTGGCCACCACCTCGTACTCGTCCGGCCGCAGCAACACCTGCTGAAACATGGAATCCGCAATCCGATCCTTGATTAGAATTTTTCCTTCCGGCAGTTTCCCGTCATATTGTTTCCATAGGTCCTCTTCCGAAATCAGACGATCGGCGAATTCCTCCTTCGCCAGCTGATAGCCCCAATCGCGAAACGCTCCTTCCGTGTATTTCATGATGTTACCTTTGTGCACAAGCGTGACGGAAGGACGTTTCCTGAAAATCGCATACTTGATGGCTGCGCGAATCAATCGTTGGCTTCCGAAAATGCTGATCGGTTTGATGCCGACGCCGGAATCCGCGCGGATGTTTTTCCCCATTTCCGCATTGATGAAATCGATGACTTTTTTCGCCTCCGGCGTTCCCTCCTGCCACTCGATTCCCGCATACACATCCTCCGTATTCTCACGAAAGATCACCACATTCAGACGTTCCGGCTCTTTGACCGGGCTTGGGACGCCTTGAAAATAACGGACAGGGCGAACACAGGCATACAAATCCAATAATTGCCGAATGCTGACGTTCAAGGAGCGAAATCCACCGCCCACCGGCGTCGTTAACGGCCCCTTGATGGCGACGTGAAACTCCGTAAACGCGTCCAACGTTTCTTTAGGCAGATATTCGCCATACCGCTCGTTGGCTTTTTCTCCCGCATACACTTCCATCCAAACGATACGCTTGTTTCCCTGATACGCTTTCTCCACCGCCGCGTCCAGTACCTTCTTCATGGCGGGAGAAATATCCACTCCAATGCCGTCCCCTTCGACGAAAGGGATGATCGGATTGTCGGGAACGACGAGATTTCCATTTTGAAGTTCGATTTTTTTCCCGTCGGAAGGAACGGTGATTTTCTGATACATGATTGGTTCTCCTTCGCAGTCTGTTGTTTCAGCCCCAATACATTCAAAACAGGCGTGTCCGCCTGGTTGGTTAAAAAAATCCCCAATAGTTCAATTTTTCACAAAAACGGGTGGGAATGCAAGTGGTAGAATATTCAAACCGATTTATTTCTCATGCTCGTGGGACAAAAAGACGAATATTATAGTGTGGAATTCGCCCGGAACGTGTACGAATCGATCTCATTGAAAAGCAAAACCATCATCTTTTTGACAGTGGGCATGCATTGCCTGAACCATATCAGGAAGAAGCAGTGCGTTTGTATGAGAATTATAAGAAACAGTAATTGTATCCAAAAACAACGAATCGATATCCGTTCGATGCATCTGCAAACCATAACCTTATCGTAAAATTAAGGCATCGAAATTCAATTGATGTGGATCTGTAATTTTTAAAACGGTTTCCGGAGAACGATTGGAGGATTGTCTCCCTTTTCGTGGACGCGTCGGCATTTTGTTGATGGACGTCTTATAAAACATGACAAAGTAGTGTTCGTAATTTTTTAAAAGATTACAACAAGATTCAAATCGGTTCAGAACCACATCGAAGTAATCGATCAGGCACTGCGCTCCTCTAAATTGCAGGATTAATTTTTCTCTTTGGAAATTTGTGGATTTTAAATTAACGAAAACGGCGCATTTGTTCCCTTGCGATTCGGAAAAAATCACATAGTCGCATTGTTTGTTCGCATGCCCACCTTTGAATAACTGAATCGATGTGCGATCCAGTTTCAGAATGAGACTCTCATCAACGAGTCCGCAGATTTCCACATTCTTTAATTTGGCGGCCATGTCTTTTTCCTGGAGTTGGACTTTTCCTTGTGACCAATGAACAATCAAGGCAGGATTCAGAATACGCATGAGAGTTTTCAAATCAGCCATTGTTATTCCCTCCAAACAGGATATATTCATGAATGGAGTTCATTTGTTCGATCGTTGCGTCGAAACTTCGCGCTTCAATTCCGAGTTCCGCATCGATTTCCGCAGGGACAAGAGTATGACACGTGGTTCTACGCTGATTGCCATTGAGAAGGATCGGCTTTTCTTCGGCAATATACACTCGTACATCATTGGCTGATAATAATTCTTCTGTTTTGTATCCTTCCTTCCGCATTATTGCTTTGAGATGTGGCCGATCATGATTTAACATTATTAGAGTACTTAGTTCTTTGATAATGTAATCGCTGTTCGTGGTTATGAACACTTTGATTCCCAGGCGGATTAATCGAGAGAAAAGACGCGCCACGCGGCGCTGGTTTTCCGGATGGAGATTCAATTCCGGTTCATCCACCATTAAAAGATCGCCTTTCTGCGCTTCGTGTCGGAGATAAAATCCGACATCTAGCAAGGAACGCACCGCGCTAGAACTCGCATCCATCGTCAACTTCAACCGCTTGTTTGTGTGGGGAATGAAATAGAGTTCATTGTTTTTTGTCACGTTGTACGCGCCGCCGATGATGCTGGAAAAATCATCCAATACGTTTTGATATTCTTTTGTGATGAAACTATCCCGTTTGGCGATATCTTCCAATTGTCGCGCAAAATCCACATTCCTTTTTACCGGCAATGCATAATCGGAATAAATTCTGTTCACCAAATCAAAAGGATTGACGTCATTTTCTGCGTTGCTGATTTGCTCAAGGAGACGGTTTCTGGCGAAGTTGAGTTCTTTGCGAAATATGGCGGCGCCGGTTCTTTCTGCACTTGCGATGAACGCGCGGGGGAAAAGATGGCCGAAAATAATTTCTTTGACTGCGTCTCCGATTGCACGCTTGATTATTTGTTTAGGGATTTTAACGGTTTCCTTTTCTGTAAGAAGAGTGATTGATATGGTTGATTCGTTCGATTGTTTCATAATGCTGAATATCTGAGTTTTGGCCGAACCGATATTACGCGAGAATGTGTCGAGTGGTTGTATATCATGGGAATCGAGTTTGATATGAAATTCGCTGGTTTCGAAATTTTTCTCGGAGGAAGCAAAATAAGAAGGAAGTTGTTTTGTATATACGATGCATCCTTCATCTAATATTTGATCGGCTTTTTGAATATACTGATGGATATCAAGATGAGTCGTTCCTTCGGTCAGTAATGAAGTGACTACCTGGTCCGGAATGACCATGGCAAATGCTTCTCTCCAAAATGAAAGAAAACCGAACAACGCATACGTTGCATAGGTCTTGCCAGTATTATTTTCTCCACATATTATCGTTATCTTACCAAGTTCGAATTCGGCTTGTTTCAAGGCTCCGAGATTTTTAACCTTGATCTTCATTTCAATACTCCACATTTACAAATTTTGACGCGGACGGTCACACTTAATAATTTCCCTATTTATCTGATCAGATTCAACGAATGGCTTCGATTGTTTTTAACGAGCGACATTCTCGTTGTACCATGTGGTTGGATAAAAAGTCCCACCACATCAATTTTTACAAAAATGGGCAGGAATGCAAGTGGCAGGCAAGGGATATACTGAATGTTACGCCATTGTTTGGATTCACGCATACCATCTTCAACCCAAATGAAAAGAATGGTCTCGCCTTTCACTCATTATAAATATGGAGTCGATTGGATTGGGTCGTGTAAATGCGAAATCGGTTTTCATCGATCAAAAAGCGCACGGTTCCGTCGATATCGGTTCGGAATACGTGCGTTTGAAACGCGGAGAGGCGTTTGCATGTGTCGGGATGAGGATGTCCATAGGAATTGCGGCCCACTTGAATGACGGCAAATTCGGGTTTGGTTTCCTCAAGCAGAGTTTGAGTGGTCGAATAACGGCTGCCGTGATGAGGAACTTTGAGGATATCGATGTCCCAATTGTCGTAACGTTCACACAACGTCTTTTCGGTTGTTTTGCCGATGTCGCCCGTCAGCAACAACCGCACATCCCGATATTGAAATAAAACGACGATGGACGCTTCATTGATGTCGTTGTCGCTTTGTAACGATTGCTCGTCCGGATGAAGAATCCATAAATTGGTCTCGTCGTCCAGCGGAATTCGATCGCCGGCGCGAACCGTTTTTCGTGGGATTCCCTTGTTTTCGGCTTCTTGAACAAATGACCGATACGTTTGGATGTTTACATCGACGCTTCCTTCGAGAATCAGGGAAACCGGGATGAGATGAATCACCGATTCGAATTCGCCGATGTGGTCCGCCTGCGGGTGGGACAGAATCATTAAATCGATTTTGGTAACGCCTTCAAACAAAAGATAATCGACCAAAGCCGGAAACAGGTTTCGCCGGTTTCGCTCCGGCGGCCCCCCATCGACGAGGATGGTATGATGATTCGCGGTGCGGATGACAGTACAATCGCCTTGTCCCAATCCGAGAAAATCCACGCGCAATGGTTGAAACGCCGGTTGAGCCAAATAGATCGAGATGGACAGCGCGAACAAGAAGAACGCAAGATGATAGGCGCGTAAACAATGATTTTTGAATCGAATGTATTGCTGTGTCGGATTGGCAAGAACCAGAATCGCGCAGAACCAGAAAATGGAGACTAACAATCCGGGAAAGGGAATAATCATTCGAAAGATCGATTTGGAAAAGAATTGCATAATAACAAAAAGTGAGTGGGAGAAGAGAGCGGGAAGATAGCCGATGATATCGGCCAATCCCGGAAACGGCAAATAGGTTGTAAGATACCACATATACGTGGTCGGCAGCAGCAAAGAAACTACGGGAATGGCGAATAAATTGCCGAATAGTGTGCCCCAACTAAATATGTGAAAATAGTAGACGGCAAACGGTGCTAGTCCGATGACCATGAGCAGAGACGCCATCGTCATATTGAAAATCGTGGCCGACAGTGTGGAGCGAAACAATGAATTGATTTTTTGCCATAATGGACCGTAAAGAATCAAAAGGAGAACGGCCGCAAATGAGAGTTGAAAGGAAGGCAAAAACATCTGCCCGGGTTGAATCGCCAGGATCAGCAACGCCGCCAAGGCCAGGGAGTTGAGGGAATCCACCCTCCGCTCGGTGAAATAGTGGCCCAATACGACGAACGCCATCAATGTCGCGCGAATCGCGGGGATTCGAGCGCCCACGAAAAAAAGATAGAAGAATCCCAAAATAAACGTAACGCCCGCCGCTTGCCTTCTGCGCAGACCGAATTTTTTGAGCCACATTGCGGTCAGAACCAGGACCAGCGTCACGTGCAATCCACTGATCGAGGTAAGATGGGCGAGACCGGATGTATATAATATATTGTTGAGAGTGGAGGACACGGACGAACGAAGCCCAAAACAAACGGATGATATTAATCCTTCAATATCTTCGCGTGCATGATTTTTAAATAAAGAAACATGCGGCAATAAAAGTCGAGTTCGCTGCAAGGCTTCGTGCGCCTCATCACGAAGCCGATTCAAACGGAAAGTGGACGTTGACGGAAGCATCCGAATTTCCTGCCTGTTATCCAAATTGACGGATGCGTAAATACCCTTGGAAAAAAGGAATTCCTGATAGTCGTGTCCTGTCGGGACTTTCGGACCTTGCACCGGCAGCAGTTCTCCACTGAATTGGAGTTGGGCATTGGTGTGGAACGAAGAAAAAAGCGAAGTGGGACCGGATAGTCCTATTTTCCCAGGAAAAATGCGAAGACAATGATCATTTTCCGTTTGAACATCACAAAGAATGGCGTAGGAGAAATCGGAATCCCGCAAATATAGTTCCTCGATTCGTCCGGAAATGATTTGGTTTTCATAGGCGGCGATTTTTTTCACTTCGTCGGTAATTTGCCGGCGCTGCAGCCAATGCATTTCCATGCGCAGCGTTCCGAGCAGGAATGCCAGACATAGTACCATGGCCCAATGAAAGGACGTGTTTGGATTTGTATGATCATGATTGCGTGTGTAAACAAACCACGATGAGACGAAAAGAAGAAGCAACAACAAAAGAACCGAGAGGTTCACGGGAAAATAGCGGGCATAGGCGATGCCGCACATGGTGGAAAGACAAATCAGCGCCGCCGGGCGGGAAACCGGGCGGCTCGGTACAACGTCGGAGAAGTAATACGGTTGAGAGTCTGCCATTCTCTGCTACGATTGCCTTGACGTCTGATAAGGATTGATGGTTGTATTGTAAGTAGTAATTTTTAAAAAGTAAAATCCTTTCGCGGGATTTATCCTTTTCAAATGGGAAATTGAAACCGTGTGCACCAATATATCTGAGAATAAATATCCCGCGTGGAGAAAAAAATGCGTTTTCCCCGTCTATTTCCTTTTTCTCGCTCGGCCGTGATCGATCCCTTGGGAACGTATCCGCCGCCGCAAGCGAAAGATATTATCCTTTTTGTCACGGATCGTTGCAATATGCGTTGTGAACACTGCATGTTTTGGCAACGAATCGACGATCCGGGACCGGAAATGACGCTCGTACAATTCCAACAAATCGCTCGCACCGCTCCCGCGCTGCGAACGGTTTCCATCACGGGCGGCGAGCCTTTTTTACGGAACGATCTTGACGAAATCGTGGAATCGTTTTATCGCGAAAACCGGACCCACAACGTGCAAATCAATACAAACGGTTTGTTGTGGGAAAGAATGGAACACCTGATCGAACTCGATTTGGCGGCAAAATACGAACATTTTCTTTCCTTTCAAGTCAGCATCGATGGGTTGGAGAAGAATCATGACCGTCTGCGGCAACTGCCGGGAAGTTTTCGGAAAATCACGAATAATTTGAAACGGTTGGTTGCGTTGACAAAGGAACATCCTTATTTTCGGGTGGTGGTGTTGACGAACGTGAACAAACACAATTATCGTGAAATTGACGAACTTTCTCATTTTTTATGGGATGAGATCGGCGTGCAACACGCCTTTGACCTGGTTCGCGGCGTTACGTTTTCGTCGTGGGGAATTCCGCAAGCGATTATCGAGAAAGGGGATCCGCGTGATTGTGATTTACCTCCCATGCAGGAGTTGGAAGGAATTTTGGACGCGATACGACGGATCAATCGACGCGAGGGCGGCCATTTCGATCAGTTTGTCCGCCAATTGGAAGTACAGGTCGGATTGTATCTCGGGATACCCGCTCCGTTTCGCTGTTTGTCGGCGGGACGAACAGCGGGGGTGATTTATGGCGACGGATCGGTCGCCGCGTGTGAATTTACGAAACCGTTCGCACATCTGGCCGACTTTGATTATGATTTGGATCGATTGTGGCGCTCGCGACAAGCGGAGTTGAGGCGGAATCAGATCACCGGCTGCAGCTGCTCGCATACTTGTTTTGTCCTGACCAGTTTAGTAGAATGGGAAGAGCAACAGAATCGCAAAGAAGCAGGTTAAAAAAGTCAACAATATCTATTTACAATGAATGTTTTCCCTTTGTCTGATATCGACTGGCCTTCCATATCTGCTGTTTTGGTGAGTTGGAATCGATGCGAGTTGATGCAGCAGGCCATTCAATCCTTAAGAAATCAACAGTATAGCCAATTGGAGTTCATTATTGTCGATAACGGCTCCACCGATGGTTCCTTATCGTGGCTGCGGACGCAGGCTGATCTCGTTCTTGTTGAAAATCAACGCAATCGTGGCGCCAGCGTAGCTCGCAATCAGGGAACGCGACTCGCAAAGGGAAAATACGTGCTTTATATGGATTCCGATGCGGAAATCCATACCCGCGAAGGCTTGAAAACGCTGATCGCGTACATGGAAGAAAACGAACAAGTCGCTGGAATTTCAGGAGTTATCTATTCCGATGCATCGATGAGTCGAATCTGGTCCTGGTCCACCTGCATGGATTGGGAAGCAAATCACGATTTGGCCTCTTCGCTGGTTCCTAATCAGTATCCACAGGCGCTTTCGACCTGTTTTGTGATCTTTCGCGCCTCCGCATTGCGAGAAGCGGGTGGTTTTGATGAATATTACTTTTACTTGTATGAAGATGCGGACTTGTGCGACCGATTGAAAAAACGGGGATATCGCCTGCATGTGCTTCCGGAAGTGAAAATTATTCATCATTATGCCGAACCGGGCCGAACCCGGCGTGGGAATATTGAATATCACTATTATCATGAAAAGTTAAGGATGTATTTTCTGTTAAAAAATTGGGGAGTGCGCCGTTTTCTGCTTTCGTGGTGGTCGAAAGTGCGGACTCCGTTGGCGTATAGGAAACGATTTCCTTATCTGTCCGTTTTATCGTTTGCCGATATCTATTTCGTGCGCGTCTTCTTATTATTGTTGCGATATCCGCTGATCCGGTGGAAACGGCGCTGGAGGTGGATTTGAAAAAGTGAATTTTTTTGTGTGTTTCCTGAAAATATACTTGACAGGCGGGAAAATGTCCCTTATATTGTCTGATGATAGCTTTTCTTGAGGGTATTATCAAAAATAATCACGAGGAATAGGTATGAAAAAGTACCGAGAAAGGGGTGAGAACGGCATTTGATTCATTTGCTCCTCTAAAACATGGTGATTATCACCATAAAAACCATTTTTAAATCCCTTGAAAGGGGGGAAATATCGAATGAAAAAAATGTCGATTCTTACTGTAAGCATGGTAGTATTGTGTGGTTTGGTCGTAGCGCCGACCTACGCAGCGACCGTCTTCGCGACCGACACGCCGGATATCGTATTGGCGCCGGGAACGTCAGGTGATGCAGTATTCAACCTGAACGATTTCTTTGATGGCGCTGCTTCGTATACGGCAACGGGCGGTTCCGTGAATGCAGCTGGCGTAGCCACTGTCTTTGGTCAGGCGGCTCCAGGTAAACTGACCGCGACCTTCACAGGCGGCGGCGTGTCCGTCTCCAGCACGGTGCAGGTCTCGAACTTCATGATCGGCAACGGGCCGGCGATTGACAACAACAATCGGTTGGCGGGTGTTGCCGCAGGGAACATTTTCTTTAACGGAATTGCTCCTGGAAGTTCGGTAAATTCAGCCGTGGCTTTGACGCTTCCGGCAGCTGGCGCCGGCGGTGGAACGCCGGGCGGCGTAACTGGCGGCGCGGCTTTGATCGCTACGATCGGCCAGGTTAAGTTGGATGTCGCTCCTTCCGGCTTGCGAGTTCGCACAAGTTCAGTCGTGGCTTCCGGCGCCGGCGCAGCCAGCGCGGGTGGTCTTACCGCCACATTGAATGCGAATGGCAGCTATACATTGGCAGCCGCAAGTAATTTCGAAGGCGCATGGATCGTTACATTTGGCGCATCGGATGGTGCGAGCGCGGATGGCGTCCATTTGTTGGCAGCTCCGGCTGTCGCCGTTGGTTTGGGTAATGCTGCAGGCTTTGTCGTAATGCCTCCAGGTAGCTTTGCAGGCGTGACGCCTACGTTTGCCGCCTCAGGAATTACTGTAAATGCTCCGCAGAATCAAGGCGCATTGGTCATTTCTGCAGCTCCGATCGCGGTGAGCGGTCAGTGCACGGTTGAATTGGAATATATGTCCAATTCAGCGAACGTAACCGTTGCCGCAGTTGCATTTGACGGCGCTTTGGGACCGGATACGGTTGCCTATGCCAATCAAAGTGGCGCAAACATCGCCGTGAATCAGAAGAAAATCGTCGCCGTGGCGCTCGATTCCAAATCCGGTGGTGTAAGTCCGGCCTTCCAGGTCTTCAACAGTGGTTCGGCTGCAGCTACCGTAACGATTTCTGCGTTGCGAGTGGTGAAAGCGGGTCCGATTGTTGATTATGCAATGAATGTCAATGCGGTTGCGTATCAAGACGCATTGGATAGCATTGCCGGTTGGTCGGCCATTCAAGGCGGCTCCGCTCCTGCGGCAGCTGCCGGCGGCATGGCTCTGAATGGAGCCGGTGGTTTTGCGAACGGTATGATGATGGTGGCATGCCCCGCTGGAACTATTGTTGGTGAAGCGTATGTGAAACGTACTGGCGCAGCAGCAGCTGGTAGCGCTTTCGCGATTGTCGTCACAGACGGCGCGATCAACAATATGTCCACGTTTGTTCCTGGCGCTTCGATTTCCGAAAGTGGCTTCACACGAGTCATTTGCTCAGGCACGAACAGTGCGGCGACAGCTGTCAACTTCTTCGTCGTTCAATGCGCTGGTTTCAATGGCACCGTGGATTCAGTAGCAGTCCGAGTTGTTAATGAAAAGGATTCCTACTTCGACGCGACGCTGTTGGGTATTTAATCAGCTCGATTTCAATTCAGTATTCAAAAGGGCAAGGTCTTCGGATCTTGCCCTTTTTCTCATTATCAGGGGTAGCGAATAATGATGAAAATGGTTTATATGTAAAAATACGCGGGTAGAGCAGGCGTCCCCGCCTGCGCTGTTCATGCAAGCCACGAAGGAATAAACGACGGTTATTCTCATCCTTCGTTGTGAGCTTATACTTATTCCACTGTACGTGAATATCTTTGTTTGAAAAATCGATTATTGCGTCAAATTGTAAACGTTGGGATTTGTGACTTCGGGAATGAGCCGGTCTGCGAGCAGTCCCTGATTGATCCGGCTTTCGAGAAATTCCACGCTTCCGTTGATTTGGGATTCATAGGCGAAACGTTTGGGAAGCCACGTCTCACGATCAATCCAAATATAGCGGGTGGGTTCGATGGATTTGACTTTTTGGCGTGGGGTGATTTTCACGCGGTATGTGGGAACATCATCGATGATTTCTTCCAATACTTCATCGTCCAGATAAGCGTTCTGTTTCAATTCCTCGATGTCCAACTCTAAAAATCCCGCCAATTGCATGAATTCCGGCAAAGGACCGCGTTGATCCAGCCATTCGATGGTTACCGTGTTGCCTTTGGGGACGAACGTATAAATTTTTACTCCATCCGAAAAATAAATCTTGGCTGGCGTGGGTTCCGTTGCTTGGATTATCAGGTTTGAAGACGAATTGCCGGATGAAAGGGGGTGATCAAACAATTCGATCAGGCAGGCGGAGCGGTCCGTCGACAATTCGTCAGTCGCCTGAACCACGGAAATGCGCGCCCAATTTTCCTTGTTTTGCCCGGTTGGGTGTTGTTCCGTCATGTGGAGATAGGCTTGATAATCATGGATGGGCTCCCACGCCTTGACGGCTCGTTCCAGAACCGTTCCCGCAGGAATACGCGCTTCCTTTGCCATCACAATCGGCGATGTGATGGTCAGCAACGAAAAAAACGTGAAAAAAAGACGCGCGGGTTTGGCATCAAGAAGTTTTAATGGTTTTATCATATTCAATTTCCTTTTTAGAAGATTGAAAGATCAATTGTGAGTCGGATATCGCCTTATATGAGCAAAAAACGTATCGCAAAGAGAGTTTTGCCTCTGGAAAAGCGGCGGCATTGTTTGATTACATAAACCAGTAGATGCTGGAATTGGCCGGCGAATACTCCTGCAAATGAAGTTCACATCCATGTGGAATGGAAAAACTCGGTTTGTCTTCCGGATCGAATTGAAAAAAGAACCAGACTTCATGATGCGCTTCCAAACCGGCGTGCGTCAAGTCGATATTCCCTTCGACGTGATTTTTGTTGACGGCTATTTCCACCCCATTCGTCAAAGGAAAAACCGGAATGGTTTTCACGATCGGTTTTGTGATTTGAACGGTTATATGAGTATGTTCGGTTAAGATAACATCATTTTCAAAGTGTATCAGAAAACTGAACAGCGTCCCTTTGCGTCCGTAACGCATTTTGGCGTTGACGGCGGCGGCCTGATGCATGGCGCCGCCGCCGCTGGCCGCCGAAATTTCTCGACATCCCACCCATTCGTAGTAACCTTCCGTCTTTCCGGTGACTCGAGGTTTGCGAAACAGGATACCGCCGCCGGTATACGCGACTTTTTTTTCCTTGATCGGCCGTTTTAACGCTTCGGGAACGGGGATTTTGAGCAACTGATAAATATGGGCGAGATGTTCGCGAAACAAGGAATCGAAAACCATGTCGTGAAGAGAGGTGTTTTCGTCTCCATACCACCAAAACCAATCGCTTCCTTCACAAATATGGAGCGCTTGCCATGCCGCGCTTTTATCCGCATCGTTTAATGTGTGCTCTTTTTGGATCAACGTTTCTCGCGCCTGGCGCAAAAAATGCCAGGCGGCGTTATCTTCGGGATGGCCGATCCAGATGCGGAAATTGTGATTAATCCACGAACCGGGAAAAATCGAACGAAGAGTCGGTTCGGATGGAAACATGGCGCGGTATTCCGGAATCGTGGTGGGTTGAATTTGCGGGTCGTTTAGAATACCTTCGATGAGATACTGCAAGAAATCATGGCCGTCGCGATGATAAAATTCCCAGCAATTTTCCCCGTCCAGCAAAACCGTGACGAACGGTGGATTGTTTTCATTCCACCCACTTCCGATCTGTTTGAGTTTATGGATAAAATCATTTGCCGCCTGTTTCGCGTCCATATCCTGATAAAGGAAACCGATCAAATCGGAAAGTCCGTGATCGCGGAACGCACAATCGAGTTCTCCCTTGGCGGTCGCCAGGCGATGCAGTCGAAACAAATCCGAACGCTGGGGTGTGGTATGTTTCTGTTTATAAATCGAACGAAACAGGATTTCTTCATCGGTAGCGAAGAATGAGATTCCTTCCTCGGCCATGAGCGCACATGCCTCGTCCGAAACGGAGCCTTCTGAAGGCCACATGCCCGCCGGACGGAAATCCATGATGGTTTCGAAACGATTCAGTCCTTCACGAATGTGCCAGCGCGCATCTTCCGGATGCCGGAAAGGCGGATTGGGTACCGGATCGTGCGGATTGGAAGTCCTCGCGATCGTGTTGTCGATCAACAACGGCAGAATGGGATGATAATAAGGGGAACAGGTGATTTCGAGTTTCCCTTCGTGTTTCATTTGCCGATGCAAAGGGATGATCTTGCGCAGGATTTCCAGTTGCAGATCCAGAACGTGATTTTTATCTTCTTCCGTAAATCCGTGTTGCTTTTTAAATAAATCGGCTAGCGGCAATTTCGGATCATCCCGCCATATGGGATCGATCCAGGCGAGATTGTGCCACACCTGCAAGTCGAGAAAATCCTGGGTCGTGAATTGCCGCATGGCGTTGTCAATGGATTGACCGCGTTTATGATACAATTTGTCATAGCGTGGATAGGGATGAATCATTCGCGGCGGATGAGCGTCGAAAAATCGTTTCAGCACGAATTCCCGATCTTCGGCGGTCAGTTCGGCCGCCGGTTTGCGGCTGAGTGTAAAGTAAGAATCCGTTACCGAGCCGTCCGCGTACATCGCCAACTGATCGAGAAGGGAAGGGACAAGATTGATGGTTTGTTTCCAACCGTCAAATCGGCGGCTGAGTTCGGCCATGTCGTAATAATCTTTGATCCCGTGCAGGCGCACCCACGGCAGCACGCCGATTTTCGCCGCTGGATCAATATACCACGGTTGATGTTGATGCCAGAAAATATGCAGGTGAACTTGTGAACTCATGGGCATGATGATGGTCTCGAAAAATGAAATCGAGTGAATTCGATTTATCGAGAATGCTGCATCCTTTCATAGATTGATTGAGAAGAGTTGGAGCGCATCGCAGCGTATAATTGAATGTAGTTGCGGGCGGAAACGTCCCACGAGAAATCCTGCCGCATGGCGCGCTGAATGAATTGTTTCCATTTGTTTTTGTTTGCAAACAAGGCCATTGCCCGCCGACATGCATCCCAAAGCGAAGACGAGTCCGCATTTTTGAAGGTGAAACCGTTTCCCTCGTGAGAATTGCCGATATCGGTGATTGTATCCGCCAGTCCGCCCGTTTCTCGCGCGATGGGGATGGTCCCATAGCGTAAAGCATACAATTGGTTAAGACCACAGGGTTCGTGACGCGACGGCATGAGAAGCAAATCCGCTCCGGCTATGATCAAATGCGCCAAGGAATTGTCGAATGAAATGCAGACGCCGCACTGCTGTGGATGGGTTTGGTTGAACGTTTTGTATCGAGCTTCAAGTTGCGATTCACCGGTTCCCAAAACGACGATCTGAGCGCCCGCGTCGATCAGCTTCGGAAGAATGTCCGCGATCAGGTCAGCGCCTTTGTGAGGAAGCAGGCTGGAAACGACGCCGAATAAAGGAACTTGGTTGTTGCCGGATTGCATCCGAAACTCTTTTTGCAATGCTTCTTTATTGATTTGTTTTCCCGTTTCGCAGGTTTCAATTGTGTATTGCGTTTCCAACAGCGCGTCATTTTCCGGAGACCAGATCGAGTAATCGACGCCGTTGAGGATTCCTGTCAGACGGCTTTGGTTCTTTTGCAGCACGCCTTCCAAACCGCAACCATATTCCTCCGTGCGGATTTCTTTCGCATAGGTCTTACTGACGGTGTTGATCGCATCGGCAAAGACGATTCCACCCTTCATGAGATTGAGTTGGTTGTAGAACTCCAGCTCGTCCAAATGGAAATGCTGCCAACTGATTCCTGTGAAAGGAAGAAGCGAGGAAGGGAATATTCCTTGATAGGCCAGATTGTGGATAGTAAACAGTGTTCGCAACGAACCGATTTTCGGTTGCCGATGAAAAACGGTTTTGATATAAATCGGGACCAGCGCGGTTGGCCAATCATTGGCATGGATGATGTCCGGCTCCACAATTCCACGTTCCACGAGATCGAGTATGGAGCGGCAGAAAAAGGTAAACCGTTCAAGATTATCGGGATAGTCGATGCCGTTTTCGCCATACAAGCCGTCACGATCGAAATAATGATCTTGCGTGATGAGAAAGGTGGGGATATCCGTCTCCGGCAGACACGTTCGTTCGACGTGCCCGTCGATGGTTTGGTTTCCGATGGGGATGTGCAGATCGGCGATTTTTTCTCCCACCGGCGAGACTTCACGATAGTTGGGAACGGCGATGGCAATTTCCATCCCCTGTTTACGCAAGGCGCAGGCGAGTGAACCGATGACGTTGGCCAGACCGCCGGTTTTTGCCAGTGGTGTGATCTCCGAGGCAACGAGAAATATTTTCATTCGTGATCATCCTATCCGCCAAGACAGGTGTTGATAGTGGACGGCATTTTTGTATCATTTATTGTAATGATTGTGTATCCGCATCCTCATAAACCGTGATATCGACTTGTAAATCCGGACGCTTTGCCAGTTTGCGCAGATAGGCAAGAATTTCGTCAAGATTATTTTCATCGAATTGGAGCGCATGATTTTTTTCAAATTGCTCATCCATTTCGTCTTTGATTTGTTTGTACCGTCCATCCGTAAATTGCTTTTTAATGACGATTCTGGCTTCGGAAAAGTCCAGTTTACGGGGAGGGATTATGTCTCGAACGAAAAAGATTTCATAACCGTAACGCTCAAGGGGATGGTTATAGATTTGTTCCGGTTTGCTGATTTCGCCGGGTTCGAGTTCCAAGACGATCGAGCTGGACCGCGCATCGAGTTGATCCAAGGCCAGAAAACCGAGATGGCCGGCTGCGCCGAGCGCCGGATCTTGTTGGAAAGAAGTGACAACCTGATCAAAAGGCTTGCCCGCAAGCAATTCCATGCGCGCGGTTTCGATCCGCATTCGGGCGCGTTCGAAATTGGCCAGGGTCTGGTAATGGGTGAAGCCGGGATCAAACTCCGCTCGGACAAACAAATGATAGAGATCAAGAATTTGCGGAGATTGAAAAAAGGATTTATCGTGATTTTGGAGGTAAAAATCTTCCATTTGTTGTTCCGTCAGTGGTTGTTCTTCGATTTTGGAATGGATCAGAAGCTCCGTCAGGTATTTGTTATCCCAATATTGGACGGCCGGCGCCACGTCGGTTTCCGTCCATCCTCTGCTTTTTGCTTCCGCGAAGAGGGCGGCTTTGTTGGCCAGGTAATTGAGATAGGTCTGTTTGTCTTCCATCGTCCATTTCTTGTTGTCATTGGCCAATTGCATAAAATCAGACAGACTCAATTCATACATGCCTGGCACGGAAAGAATGATGGTCGCGGGATTCGCGTTTTGGACATCGGTCAAGAGCGCGGGATTGATCAGGCAGCCGTGTTTGCCGAGTAATTCATTCGTGAGAAAATAGATGTCCCGATTGCGCCGAATGGTGGTCATATGTTGAATGACCAGGTCTTTTGCTTTTTCGTAGGGGACGTACTCGGGTTCGATAAAGTCGATCAAATAGAAGAGAAAGATTTTATTGTTTAATAGGAACGGCTCGGTATATTCGCCGTTTTTCAATTGGCTCAACCGCTGTTCGATTTCGGGAGCGGCCGAACCGGGCGTGATCCGATTTTCCTGGCCTCGTTTTGCGAATTCCGCATCGGAATATTCTTTCGCGACCGTTTCGAAGGATTCTCCCTGCTTGAGTTTCCGATGGGCTTGCTCCGCGCGTTCCCACGCTTGCGCTTCCGTTCGCCCGTCGATGTTGACGTAAAGGCCGCGAACCGCATACGCATTGCTTTCCTTCGTCATGAAAAGGCTTTGCTTGTTTTCATCGTAATGTTGCCGGATGTCTTGTTCGGTAAAAAGGATTTTTTTAAGAACCTCTTCCTTGATGACTTTTTGGAAGAGCTCGTTTTGCAGGTTTTCCTCGTGGTATTTTAGAAAGCGCTCGTCTTGATCCAATTGGTTCTCGCGAGCCGCGGCGGCATAATGGCGTTCGAAAGCGAGTTCCCGACAAACGGCTTTCAGCACGTCGCTGGGACGTGTGTCTTGAGGGGGAAAAAGGATATCCTCGAAATTATGCGTTTCCTGATAGGCGATGAGCAATTCCCGCGCCGTAACGGTTTTCTCGCCGCACGTGGCCACGATACGATCGGGCGCCGGGCGTTTCATCTCTGTTTTCCCATCCGAACATCCGTTCAGGAGTAGGGAAAGGGCGAGAACAAACAGGCATTGCAGCCCGAGGTGCAGTCGAATGGTCGGTAATCCGTTCATATCAATGCGTCCATAAATTAATTCGTACGATTAAGTCCGCAATCAAACCGAGCACGAACATTTGGATACTGGTCATCATGAGAACAATGAAGGTGGCGTCCATAAATTGTCCCATCAGCTTGCTGATGATCAAAACGGCAAGCGCGAGGCCGGCCAGAAACAAACTCAGCGGAATAAAGACATTCAACGGACGGATTAATACCACCGTTCTCAAAATCAGGAGAATCATATTCCACGTGTCCGCAAACGGTCGAAATTTTGATTGACCGGCGCGTTTGCGATACGATATCGGTTTATAGTATACCTTTCTTCCTTGCGTATGAAAAGCAACTGTCATGGTGGTGGTCAACGAAAAACCGTCGGGTAGAAGGCGAACGATCGGTTCCACCGCGCCGCGGCGAAACGCCCGCAATCCCGAATTGAGATCGGGGATGGAACGCCGCACCATCCAGGCGGCGAATAGGCGAATCAGCCATTTGGCCGGTCTGCGCAAGAGCGGAATGTTCACCACCTCGCCGGTTCTGGCCCCGACAACCATGTCGTATCGATCCATATGATCGACGATTTGCGGAATCTCATCCGCCGGATAGGTTCCGTCGGCGTCGATGATGACGATGATCTCCCCGCTGGTGTTTTCGATTCCTGTTTTAATCGCCGCGCCGTACCCGCGATTGGTCTCATGTTGAATCACCGTGAACTGCTCTTCGCGGAGGATGGCGGCCGTATCATCGGTCGATCCGTCGTCGATGAAAACGATTTCGAGAGGGAAAGAGTAATCCTTCATGGCATGATGAAGATCGTTGACAAACGATTTGAGCCCCGCGCCTTCATTGAATACCGGCGCGACGATGGCAATGCCCTTTGCCGCTATGAGATCCGATGGGGAGGATGGCATCATCATGTTCCTTTATTTTCGATTCCGATGTTGTTCATCAGTATAACAAAAGAGCGGTGAATTACTGATCCCATTGTTCATCTTCGCTGGAATTTTCCACCAATTTACCTTGCGCAGGGATTTTCCATCCCCCCATCCTCCCTGTCGACGTACTCCTTTACCCATCAGTCCGAAAGAAACCACCTCAACAAGGTGCAAGACGAGCGCCAGTGAACATTGCCCCTGGAAAAGGGATCATAAAAATCCCAGTCCCAACGGGGCGAAAGACATGCATCATGACTCCCGGTCGGGAGAGATTGTATTGAGACGAAGTCAATCTATAATATAAGATCAAATAAGGTTGAGCACGTTGCGTGGCTGTTTTTATCAAGGACAGGAGCGGAAGACGGGCGTTACGAGTAAAATGACGGCCTTGTTTTCTGCACAATCCATCCAAAATAATAATGAATATCGTATTAAAGCGATGTGAAAATGGGAAGTGATCATGAACGAAAAACATTTTTTGCGATGGGTGGCCGAACGGGACGCCCGATACCATCCCAATTCTTATTGTTTTGTTCTCGAATCTCTCCGTTTTACACAATATTATTTTAAAAAACCAAAACATGTGACCGGGCCGGAACTCCTCGTGGGGATCGCCAATCTGGCGAGAGATCGATTTGGTGATTTAGCCTGGACGGTTTTTCAGGAGTGGGGAATCCATTCGTCACGGGATTTTGGAAATATTGTTTTCAATCTGGTTGAATTGGGAGAAATCAGGAAAACGGATGATGATCGGCTGGAGGATTTTGATGATGGATTCGATATTCAAAAAGAACTGGAAAAAGTCGAATCCTTATCTTGATCACTCTCCTTACCGATTGACCGTTGCTCTGTAACGCCGCTGTCTCGGCGGCAAATCCAGCAGCCGGCGGAATGCCGGCGGCGCGTTTCAGCGGAATCGCTTTAGGATTCATAAAGCGAAAGCGTCTTTTCTTGTAATATTTCGATTTTGGCTTTTTTCCGCAGTTCATCGATCCATTGATTGGCGACCTGTTGTCCTTTGAATCGCATATAAACCGCTTCCATGGAATCCTTATTTATGATCTTCACGACATGATATCCGCGCTCGGTGCGAAAAGGTTCGCTGACTTCATTTTCCTTCAAACCGATCACTTGTTCGAATTCCGGCAGGAATTCCCCGTTTTGGATGGCGGAGAGAGAAATGGTAATCAGTCCGGGATTGCTTTCGAGCGCCTTTGCCTGTTCGGGATCGGAATAGTGACGCATGAGTTCGGTGATGTTTTCACCGGCGCGTGCGCGCGTCATAAATTCTTTTGCGCGCGCGAGGATTTGCGCGTCTTCCTCGCCGGATGCCCCTGCCGGAACGCGAAATAGGAAATGAACGATTTGAATTTTGTCGCTCGGTTTCAGATCGGGATGTAGCTCTTGAAACGTCTTCAATTCATTGGACGAGGGTTGTGTGATTTTTTGTGGCGCCAGTTGGGGCACGACGAACCGTTCGAGGTAGGTTCGTTGAAAGAGTTTTCGCTGTTCTTTCCACATTTCATCCAGCGTCATATTCATTTTTTGTTCCTGCGCCGCGAGTTCGGCGGGAGTTTTGAATTGACTGCGAAATTGGATCATATAATCCTCGGTTGCTTTGTCGACGTCTTTCATGACCGATTCGTATTGATCGGGGGAGAGTTGATTTCGGGTTTCCTGCAGAATCAACATATCGTTGATCAACCGCCGCAGCATCAACCGCCTGGCTTCCGCCAAATCCTCATTGGTCAGGCTGAGAGGGGAGAAATTCGGATCCTGTTGACGCAGGTTCACGAGAATTTGTTCATCCACTTCGCTGGAAAGGATGATTTCACCGTTCACGATTGCATCGATGGTTTCGAGAATTTCGGCAAATCCCGTCGAAACCGCCAGGACGAGCAATACTGCTGCCAGAATATTCCATTTCATTTTTCGATCCTCACATTGTATTTGTTATTATTGATATCTTGATCGAAACAAAAATCAAGCGTATTTCCTTACCCAGTTCAGGGAATGCTGAAATCGACCTGAAATCGAAAAAAGGGAGGGCGTCGATCCTCCCATCGCGTGAATACGGCTTGAAAAGCGCTATCTACGGTTTCGATTATCCCATCATGTATGATATAGCGAAAGCCCGTGATGGTGTATTTCTCCTCATTCCCGTTATTCGCCGGCTGGATTTCTTCAAACCATACTTCTCCTGTCATCAACCGGATCGTCCGACCGTTGCCGGCGTCGATGCCGATAAAGGGCCGGCGGATGTGTTTTATATTTGGGTCGCTGTCAAAGAGGTGATAAACGATTCCAAGAAGAATATTGGCGTCATTCTCATATTCGGTTGACACGAGGCAACTCCATCCGAAATCCTCGGCGAACCATGCGGATTGGAAGGAATGGAGGAACAGTTGATGAAGACCTCCTATTTTTCGTGGAGGTGCGGCTTCGATAACGTCGGCCCGAGTGTGATCGACTTGATCGGACTCCCACATGCCATGCCATTTGCCCGCACAGTTTCCAAGCACTTGATCGGCGTCGATGGGTGCACCGTTTCCTTCGATTTGTTGCGTGATTTCCTTCCCATCCAATTGAAATCCTTGCAGGCCGGGGCGATTGCTCAGTGGTTCCTGTGCGAGTTCCTGAAAACGCAGGATTGCTTGCGCAATCAGGTTTGCGCCTGTTATTCCCGATTGGTTGGGGGTGATCAATCTGCGTCGGTACACTTCCGCTTCTTTTAAACCGGATTCGAGTAGCGCATACGATTCGGCTTCAATGGGCAAATTCAAGGTGGGCGATTGCCGGTTTGTTAAATGAATCTGATTTTGGATCCATTGATCCAATTGATTGAATTGCCATGCTTGGGCGTAGTGTTGTGCGAACACGATCCCTTTCATGCGAAAACTACCGGCGTTTTCCGTGATTACAGCATTGGCTGCGGTGTATCCCCAAAAAGCCGTTCTCACCAGATACAATCCGATTGCCAAAAAAAGAAAAAATTTCCCCATTTCGGACGTGTTGTGAAAGGGAAGGCAGCGCCACGGAGCTATTCTGTACGTGCTGTACGTGAGAAAGGTTACCCATGCGAGAGGACCGATCATGGAGTGGATCGGAAACGTGATTGTAACGAGCAACATAACCGCCAAACACAAGGAACCTGTCAGAAAAACAACATCGATTGCGAAGTCAAGGCGTAAAATTCTTTTTTGGAAAGGCAACTGGGAATACAAACTGCCTATGGCGGCAATGAACGTAGCCATACACGCAAAAAGGGAAAAGGAATCATTATAAATCACGGCCCATAAAGGCAGGAATCTGCACAAGCCGATTACGATCGTTGCTGTAATAAGAAACGGCTGAATCGTATTACCGATGGCCGGCAAACGGGAAGCGGCGGCAGACAGGAGCAACAGCAAAACCAGGATATCGAAGCTGTCAACGAAAGCATATGTAATAATAGTGGGAAAATTCATGTCGCATGTTTGTTCGGTATACGATCCAATCGCCCTATTGTAACCGAGGAGGGAAGAGAAGTCGATGCTTATTCCTTCCCACCTCCACGTTGAACATGCCGGAGCGCGGGCATCCTGCCCGCAAAGTAACGCGGGCATCCCGCCCGCAAAGTAACGCCGGCATCCTGCCGGCATATAGGCAAAGCCGCCGAGACGGCGGCGTTACGTTTATAGTCCATACCGGTTTTGTAAGGGTAAGAAATAGGAATGAATTCCTTTCATTCAATGACCGGTTTTAGACATCAGGTTGATGGTTTTCCAATATCCCGATCGAAAACGTTTGATATAGATGAACCCAAGCAGCGTCAGATAAATCGTGGCCCAGATCCATGCCGCGATGACGCCGAGTTTGAAAACGGACAAGACGAGATAGATCCCGGGCACAAAAAACAACCAGGAACAACAAACTGATGTCCACATGGCGAACGTAGTGTCGCCCGCTCCTCGCAAGACGCCGGAGAACGTTAAGATGACGGCGTCGGAGATTTGATACAACGCCACGAGAATCAAGATTTGAGAGCCATAGTGAACCACTTCCGTGAAAGAAACCGTCGTGTTGGGATTGTCGCCGCGAAACAATTCCATTAACGCTTGAGGAAACAAGAAATAGATGAGCGCGAAAAACAACATGTACGTTTCCACGGCGATCAACGCCGTATAGGCGCTTTTTTCCGCGATCCGATAATTATTTCGCCCGATATATTGCCCAATCAGGGTGGCGGTGGCGATGCTCGCTCCTTCCATCGGCCAGAAAGCCAGTGAATTGATCGATAAAACGATGTTACTGGCGGCGAGTTCCACATTCCCCAATCGGCCAATCAAAAACACGAAGGCCGTGAACGCGCCGATATCGAGTACAAATTGAATTCCCGTCGGCGTTCCGTAACGAAGAAGGCGCAGCATCATATCGCCATCGAAACGGAACGTTTTGCGGGTATAAAAAATACGATCGTTCGACGAATGAAGGATCAGGATCAGATAGATGAAACTCATAAACGCCGTGGAAACGACCGTGGCGACGGCCGCGCCGCGAATCCCCCATCGCGGAAAACCCCACACGCCAAAAATGAGTCCATAATCCAAAATAGCGTTGATCACATTTGCCGTAATGGTAATCACCATGATGGAGAACGTCTTGCCGCGGCCGGAAAAGAAACTGGACAATGCGCCGTTGAGAATAAAGAACACACCGCCGGTATAAATAGTGGTGAAATAGATCTTTTGCAAATGGACGATGTCGGGAGATAACCCCGCCCAATCAAAGAAACGAATTCCGACCGGAAGCAGGAGCAAGGAAAACAGTCCGCCGATAAGCGAGAAAAAAACACCCTGCCACACGATCATGCCGATCAAGGAATAACGATTGGCGCCGTAATACTGCGCAACAAACGTGTTGGTGTATTGACTGACGCCGATGAAAAAATACAAGAACGTAAAGGCCAGAATCCCGGCGGGCAGGGAAGCGGCGATTTCTTCCGGACCATACCACGAAAGAAACAAACGGTCCATGAAATGCATAATGGTCATGGACGCGTTGCTGAGGATCAGCGGGTATGCGAGTACAAGAAATTCTTTGAATCCGCCGGGGGCATATCGCATTGGTTGCTGATGTGGCATATCCGTGAAATGGGACATCAGGATGAGGGCATTCTGGAATCGTAAAATTGAAAATACGACGCAAATACCGATTGTTTTTTGAAGCGCTGCCCGTCATAGCCCGTCTTGGCGAAACGAGAGTACACTTGCGGTAACAACTATAGTAAGAAATGCGGATTTTGAATAGTTCGAGAGTGGATTTTTTATTCAAGCAAAGATAAAATGGTTTTCAGTTCCGTTTTGATTTCCTTCAGCAACAGGCCGTTCCGGCGATTGGTTTTTTTTTCAGGGACGGAAGGTAATGGACTTTTTTCCGCTTCTTTTATGTTCTTCTTCTCTTTATCCGCTTCCCGTTCGGACTTTAAATTTTGCAATCCGGCGCGCAACCGGCGTTCCGCTCCATCCAGCGTGTAACCTTCGTCATAAAGTAAATGGACAATCTCATAAAGTAAATCGATGTCGTTGCGGGTATATTTTCGCTGGTTTCCACCCACCCGTTTGGGATTCAGTCTCGGGAATTTTGTTTCCCAATAGCGAAGAACATGTGGTTCCACACCGGTATACTCGCTCGCTTCGCTGATCGAGTAGAAAATTTTTTGTGGAATTTGATCCACCGGGATCGGCTGAGGTTTCTCTTTAATGTTCATGGCCATAACATGTTGAATTATATAATGATATTTTGGTTGAGGTCAAGGACTTTTTTAGGGATTGGGCAAAAATTCACGTAGTTTCTTATAATTGGCCATCGATCTTTTTAAAAATGACTATGTTATGGCAACGCGGAAGGAAAAATCAGAAAGAGTATAAACTTAGAAATGATATTAGATAGCATTGTATAAGTATCAATATTGCAGATAGTTATTAACTGCATGAATTACTGAAGTTTCCATCGGCGTTATTTTTAGGGGAAATGAGCTGCGTTGATTGAATTTGGCGAGTAAACACAGTTACAATATTCGAGGATAATGATTATGAAATCGATCCGGCATGAGAACGTGTTTGGGATTACATACCAAAATTACTTGAGGAATTATGGCTATCGATCAATTTGTCAAGAGCCAATCGGATCTGTTGGAAATCGCAGATGTGCTTTCCCGATTGGCGCGGGAGAGCGAGCGTTCCATATTTAGATATACACAAGTCGTTTACGATTCGATTTACGTGGATCGAGGTAGAAAGAATATCAACCGTTGCGGATTCAGTTCAACCTATAATGTCGAAGACATGGCGTCGCAGATTTACTCTTCCATTCATGGCGAGGAGTTGTTTTGTTTCAATCTTGACCAATTCGAGAATTGGAGAAAGCGATCGGAATCGCCGTACGTATTCACCCACAAAGGAATTCCTTTGCCGTTGGAAACCCACATCGATTATCGTTCCATTCCATCGAATTTCGAGCGCTGGGATGATGAATTGCAGGATTTTACTCGCGAATACAAAAACGAGCGCATCACGCGCGATTTCGGTGTGGAGCAACGCATCGTCGCCAATTCGGCCGGAGGTTGCATCATCGAATCCAGGCCTTTTTTTTCCTTGTTTTACCGGCAAGGATACGATCCGTTCATGGTGACCCGCAGCCTCGGCGCTTATGTTTCCTGCGACGAGGATATGGACCGTATTCCCTTGTTGATTCGCTATATCCCCGATCCCACTCCCGATCGCCGTATCAATAGCGCGTCTTCCTTTCCGGACGCATTTGCAAGGTTACATGAAGTATCCCACCACATCGATTATGGTGATTTCGAGACAGCGGGTTTATCGAAAAATCTGACTCACGACGTCATAATGTTGAGCGGGGTGCCGGTTCACGAGATTTTCGGCCATCAATTCGAAGAACCCATATATCCCTTGCAGGTCGGCCGCCAATCCCTGTTTCCGGTTGGGAAAAACGTTCAAAACAGCAACATTGTTTTGCGGGACAATCCATTGCAAAAAGTGGAAGAATTGGAAGTGTTTGGCTCCTATCATTATGATTGTTACGGCCGTCCCGCCAAGGAAACGGTTCATATTTCCGATTCGACGGTCCATGATCATTTGGGCAGCGAATACGTGGATATGAAAAATCTGCACACTTTTTTAGGGATTGACCATAGTCCCTTTAGCGGAAATGCGCGCCAGGGAAATGAAGGCTATTTTCCCCAAACGCGAATGTCGTGCACCATTTTGGATGGGAAGCAGGAAGAGGTCGATTGGGAAGGTAAATTGGTGATGATCCCGTTTGACGGATATGTTTTGGATGGAAACTTTTTTAAAATCCTTGCGTCCGAATGTTATGTCATCGACGCGCAGGGAAAACCGCGTCGAGTCGCGCCGATGGAAGGCAGCCGGGCGATTTACGATGCGATCATCGGGATGCGCATCCTGCCCGGTCGTAGCTATCATGTGGGCTCCTGCAGTAAGCCGGAAGTATTGGAAGAGCGGGCGCAGTCGGAAGTAATGGTTTCCTTTTTTACGAACCATCAATTATGGGAACGGCTGACGTTGCGACCTTTGTAAAAAACAACACAAGCGGGGACGCTTGCTTTACCATTATGCGAATGAATCGTTTTCGGGCAAAAAAAAAACGGGATTGAACCCGCTTTCCAAATTTGGAGGACAACATATGGGATTGTGGAATGTGTAAACGATTCTATTAAAAATTACGCTACCGACTTTCCTGTTCCATCCTCACTGACTTTCAAAACATTAGTCCTTTCCTGCTTTTCATTTGTTCCCCCAAAAAAAAATTATTATTTCGGCCAATTCGTTTTGGCGATGGGAAGAACGACCTGTTCGATATACTCATCAATGGGTTTAATGGGATCGATTTTGAATAATCGCCATGTTTCTTCATGTATGGCTGTTTCCCGTGGATAAAGAATAGTTATGGGCGCCAGCGTCTCCAACTCCAGGATCGAACCGCCGGTGTAGATTTCCGTCGAACTGCCCATGTCGGGATATTCGGTGTTTGGCTGATAGTTCATGTATTTGACGAACAGGTTGTTTTTTCGAACATAAGCAGCCCAATTTTCAGTATTTGCGATGCCTAGCTTCAACGGTTTTTTAATGGATGGATCTTGCTGTACGGTGATGTATTTCGGTTGCATCGACAGGCGGGGATCGGCTAAATCCGTATAACTCCACGTGATGATGGATCGCGCGGGCAGTAGGTGATCGCCGTCGTGCGGCGCAAACGGTGGATTGGGCAGGATGGCGAAACCGTTGGCGGCAAAGACCGTCAGCGCCCAGGGCGCCATGCGAACGGGTTGGGTTCCGGCATTGGCGGCTTTGTGAATGACTGTCACCTGACCGTCTTCCTTCATGCGGATGACCATTTCTTTTTTCATACCGAGAACGGCGCGAAATTGTGGATCGGACATTTTCGCTTCGATTTCATCTCCATCGGTGATCGTGCGACGAAGGTTGGAGTCCAACACTTCCGGCGGAGCGGTCAGGGTGATGGTATTTTCTTCCATTTTTGTTGCCAGAGCAAAATTATCGGGATATGAAGTTTTCGGACCTTCCGGCGCGATCCAAAATCGGTGGCCGCCGTAAAGACGAAAACGGGCGTCTCCTTTCAGACCGAGGCTGGCGTGATCGAGATAAAAAGGACTTTCTTCTCCCACGAAACCGAAATGGATGATGCGCGGACCGATATCGGCGGTGACGATCAATTCGACCGTCCCGTTCGTCAGGCAATAGCAGTTATTCCATCCGCCGAATTGGACTTTTTCGATTGTGACCGGATCGGCGGATATCGCGGAAATACAAATTACAGCTGTCAAATACACAATCGATCGTTTAAAAATAGAAAACATGCTTATTCTCCTCTCTCAATATATAAGGTTTGAAGGTCAATTGTTGTCGAATGTGTGGCTTACTCTTCTTCTATTCGTTTCCGATGCGTGACCGAGAGTATCCAGCCGCATAGGCATCCTAAAAAGAAACAAACCAGCGCAATCACGATGAGAGGAACGGACGGTTTCCAAAAGAATATCCACACTTGCGTGGGCGTGGTGTTTTTTCCCAGAAAAATGCCGAATGAGAGAATGGCGATGAAGAATAGAATCAGCTTGGTTCGGTTGGTGGTGAAATCATTTCCGTTCATATCATAACTCCGAAGCGAGGTTCATCGATATATTGAATCATAAATTGTCGGACAGGCCAAAGGGAATGAAGGATGGAATGGATTAATTTACCAATATTCGGATTTCGTTCATGAAACCGCCGGAAAGATAATGAAATTGGTCATATACCTACCCTCCTGATCAAAGTTTCGTGGAATTTCCCAAACTGTCGTGATAAAGAATCCCCATGCTTTTCAGTCCGTTGGTCGGATCGAATAGATTATTGCGAAGCGGCCAGGATTCGTAGGGGACCCTTCGCAAAACCGTGATGTCGTATTGCGGGGGAAGCTCTAACGCCGGTCCCACGCTTAAGGCGCCCCAGGCGATATGGAAATACCCTTTGGGGTGTTTTTCCGTATCGTGGGATGTTTGCACCCAATGAAGAACCACCGGCGTCAGGTCGCGTTGGTGTTTATCGACTTCGGACAGGAAGGGATCGATGGGGACATGGCTCAGGAAAGAGACCGGCGTAGTCAGAAAGGTCAGGTTCGCGGGAGTGTTCGAACGGATAGGGCATAAAAGGATGCCGGGAATGAGATAATCGGGATCGGGAGGAAACGCGTGATTATCGAGGTGATCGTGAGAATAAATCCGTAACGCCTCCACGAGCGTTTTCAATCCGTGATACGAATGAACAAGTTTGGCGACGTGGCTTTTTTGGTCGTATTTGGGGATAAAAAGAACAATAATCAGCAAGAAGAGGCCGCTGAAAATCAATATCTCGGCCACGTGCTTGAACACAAAACGTTCGATTCGCTCACGATTCGTTCGACCGGAGTCATCCATTGCGGCTTCCTTCCATGTTTCTACAAAATATTCATGGCGTTATTATAACTGAGTCGCCGGTGGAATCATAACGCTGTCATAACATGAAAAGGAGGTGATACCGAATGAAGAGTTTCTTTTACTCTCCACGTGGTGCAAAAAGGAGTCAAGCCCTATCTGTTCCACTTGTTTTGGGGGCTGGAATACACAAACAATTGCGGATGTATGTAAAATAAGTTTACATTCGTTGTCCTGTCAAATGGAATCGTATCAAAGGAAATTGCGATGGAGAACCATATTTATTTGTGAATACATCTCATAAGTTTTTGCCATATCGATGGGGAAACGTCCTTGTAAGAATACAGTATTTACGAAGCCGGTGAAGAAAAAGAAAATATCCCATTCCAAAATGTTATGAAATGATCTATAATTAGGGTAGTCGAATGAATTTGATCAATTCCTGAACAGGTTTTATTTTTTGGTTTGTGACGAGTTTGTTTTTTTATTGAATGGGAAAACGAACAGTATAAGGTTCGTCCGGCTATCGCGAATGCGGGTCCGGTGGAGTTCGTGGAGCAATAATCGGACAGTGCGTGATTCTTTCCTGCAATCACGTGAAGATAGAGTAATCTGAGATGGGGCATGAGCGGAACAATGGACCGTTCATGCCCCTTTTTCATAAGGACGCTATGAAGGCTCTGCTGTTTATGCTTTGGAGAGTTCCCGCAAGGACAGAAAAAACTGCCCGTGTCGCCCGCTGATTTCTGACTATGAACTTGAAATTCGCAGTCCGGTTGAATCATGGAAAAACACGGGTACATTCACCTTCAACCAATACCATTGAGGTGATTTACCATTATGTCCATATCCCGATGGGAAACGCTTTATCGCGACGCCCATGCACGCGGCATGGAACGGCTCCAATCCATTCCCGGCGTCGCCTGCGCCTTTCATTCCGTACTTGATGGATGGATTCGGATCACTCCTTCCCTTCTTCACTCCATTCTGGATTCCAATGCGGAACTCCATAAGGCCGCTATGGCCGGTTGCAAAGGGGAGTATCCCTGCGAAATCAATACGCCGGCGGATTTTGTCAGCGGATTATTCCATTCGTTATATAAAGGCGCGGCGTTGCAGCTCATGATCCGCTCCGAAGAAACCTATCGCTGGGCTCTCGCAACGTTCGGCGCGGGCGAATTGCGTCTCGGCGGCACATCCGGCAATATGGCGCGCTCGTTGGCGCCGTTGGGGATTCCCGTAACGGTGTACGCCAATCCGTTGACGGTTGAACTGGCGGAACGCTTCGGCGATTACGATAATTTACGTGTGATTAGCCAATCCAAGGATGGTTATCGACTGCAAAAACCGATCGACGCGGCGTTCGAACAAGGCGTTTTTGCCATCCATTGGATTCTGGAATACGGCTCTGATTTTTCGATGAATTTTGGAGAATTGAACGTTTCCCCCAATCGCGCCAATCGCTATATTCCGTCATGGAATCCGCGCAACAATCAATTCAAAATGGAGGAAACCTTTGCGAATGGTTTCGTTTCATTGATCGATTCATACAGCCATCTGTTTTTTTCCGGTTTTCATATTCTTTCGGACCGTTATCCGGACGGAAGCACGTGCGATGATGTCATCGAACCTCTCGAAAGATTTCTGAAACGCATTCGCCTAGTCGCTCCCAGTCTGAAAATCCATTTGGAAATGGCTTCCATCGCATCGTCCAAAGTGCGGGAATCGGTTCTGAACCACATTGCGCCGAACGTGCACAGCATCGGATTGAATGAAATCGAATTGCCGCTGTTGCTGGCGAGTTTGGGGGATAAACGGGAAAGGGAGATTCTGCGCGATGTTCCCACCGCATTGAACTTTTGTCGTGGAATGGCGGCTTTGAAGCATGCAACCGGCTTGCAGCGGGTACATTTCCACAATTTTGGTTATTATTTATGTTTGGAACAGCCCAGTTGGTCATCCCCGGAATCGTCACGTGATGCGCTGTTGTTTGCCGCGATTATGGCTTCCGCACGCGCGCGCAATGGCTTGTTCACATCGCGCGATGATATTGCCGCCGGATTGAATACGCCGATCAGCGAATCCGGCTTCAATCAGTTAAAGATATTGGGCGAGGCGTTGAAACAACCATCATTATCCGAAAAAGGAACGGGGACTTTCGAACAATTATCGCTGACCGCGATTCCCGCGAAAATCGTGGAGAATCCCCTTTTTACGGTGGGCCTCGGTGATACGATATCGTCAGGCGCATTTATGACGGAATGACGGAAGGAGCCGTTACGTGTGAAGATCACCCGCCGGGCCGCGCCTTGGCTGGTTGCCATCGCGAAAAATCTCGTCGCGGCCGCCGCGGAAAATCCCGGCGTGACCAATTTTGTTTGGTTGGAAAACTGGAACCTCTCTCTTCGCTGGGTGCAGGCGCCGACATTTTGCGCGCTGGCCTATTATTGTGAGGGCCATTTCGATGAGAACATGAAAATGGAAATTCTCGACGCTTTTTCCCGCGGCTGCAAGAAAAAACTGGTCACGATTTCGCATGAAAGTGAAATTTCCGGTATCTGTTTTTTTGGGGGCGCGCCGTTACATGTTGACCTGGCTACTCTCGATTTCGACGCCATGAAGATCAAACCTATTTGATGAAGTGAGTCAATTGGCGGGGAAGAGAAGAGCGGTTATGGTTCGATCTCACCTTTAGAAATAGAGGTGGAAATCCAGAATGCTATTTTTCCTCTTCGGATTCCTTGCCTTTGCCGTATAGTTCCTCATATTCCAGCGTGTGGCGGTGTTTCAGGTGTTCTTTTGTCATTTTTCCGGTGAGCCAAGTGACGCTCATGGGGTATTCTTCGGGATGGAAAATGACGAAGAAGAAATGCCAGACGACGATGGCGAGGGTAGCGAGAACGGCTTCGTAATAATGGATCAGCCGCGCCATGTCGATGGCCCATTTGGGCAAATATTCGAAGGCCGTAATCGGGAACCAGAGAATGAGGCCGGTAACTGCCATGATGATGACGCCCCACACCAGCGCCCAGAATTCCATTTTTTCGGTGTAATCATATCGTCCGAATTTCGGCGGCTCCGGCCGCTTGCCCAGGTGAAAGGCGAGGTGTTGCCAAGCGTGGCGAATATCGCTCGGCCAAAGGAACAGCGCGCGGAATTCGTACCGGCCGCGCCGGGTGAACACCATATACAACGCATAGACAATCGAAACCAGCATGAGCGCCACTCCGGCGATGCGATGAATCGGCGCGCGTATGGTCTCGGTAAAGTAAACGTATGAAAGCATGGTGACCCACCACGAATTGGGACTGAGCAGGGCAAAACCGGTGATGACGAGCACGATGAAAGAAATGGTCAAAATGATGTGGCAGATGATTTCGAACCGGTTGAATCGTTGATAACTCGGTTGGTGAATTTCTTTCTTGAATTTTTCGCGCAGCATGGTCCAGAAAATCAGACCGTTGTGCAGTAACATGCCGCCGATGATGATGATAATGAGAGGAATATAAATGCGCGGAACCCAGGCTGCGATCAAATCGGAGCGAAGGGTTACTTCCGCATGAATGGGCGCCGCCAGGACGTTGCTCGATATGCCCGGGTGGCAGACGCCGCAGGTTTCGACCAACCGTTGCGGGCTGACGGTCGATGCGGGATCGGAGGAAGGAAGAATCAAATGGCTGCCGTGGCAACTGCCGCAATTCGCCACCTTTTTTGATCCTTGCTGCAGAGCCAATCCGTGATAGCTGTCGAAATAATTTTCCACTTTGCGCGCGGGAATGTTGAATTTTTCGTTGATGACGATGGACGAATGGCAACGGCCGCAGGTATTGCCGGCCAGATTGAAGAAGGAAACGGGTGAGCGTTCGTCCGTCACGCGGAAGATGGAATGCTCGCCATGGCAATCGGTGCAGACGGGAGAATCCTTGTGTCCCGCCTGCGCCGACTTGCCATGCACGCTTTGCTGATACTGCTCCATTTCCGTCTCGTGGCATTTCCCGCAGGTTTTCGAAACATTCATGAAATTGGTGGGCGAGTTCGGATCCCGCAGGGGAAGAATGGTATGTACGCCGTGGCAGTCGATGCAGGTCGGAGCGTTTTCATTACCGGCGATGACTTCCGCCGCATGAACGCCCAGTTTGTAGAGATGTTCCTTTTGAGAATCTGTCACCTGATATTCCCGCATGATTTTCGGATCGGAATGGCATTCGCCGCAAAGATGGGCGATGCGCAGGCGATACACGGGCGAGGCGGGATCCGCGGCGGACAGCATGTTTTGCGAACTGTGGCAACGAACGCAGGTGGGCGCATCCGGCGCGTTCTTGGCCAAGGCGACGCCGTGAATGCTTTTGGCGAACACTTCCGCCATTTCATCGTGACATTCCGCGCAGTTGACGGGATTTAATGGGCTCGCATGAGGAATCTCTTCAATATCGGAATGGCAATCGGTGCAGCTGAATTCCAGTTGAAGATGGACGGATCGAGCGCAGACTTCCATGTTTACCAATGGCGTCGTGGTATCCTCCGGCGCGCCATGCGCGATGGAATGGCAGGCCAGGCATTCGTCGTTGTCTACGGCAAGGCCGGATTGCACGCCGGGCGCCAGAACCAGACAAACGAAGATCAAGACGGATTTCCATCCGCCTGCCGAAAGCAAGAATTTGTCGTGGGGATTGTATTGTGAATTCATGAAATTCTCCTGCTTTATATAAGATAAAAAAGATTCCAAATAACAAATCTTGGAGCGCAGGCATCCTGCCCGCAATTTGGAGAGCCGCCGAGACAGCGGCGTGACATTTTCATGCTCTACATCATTCCCGGCCCATGACATTCGTGACAATTTTGTCCGACCCATGCGTCTTCGTAGCCGCGTGGGTGGAGAAATTTCTGCTCTTTATACTCCAAATTATCGATGTTGTCCCACCCCTCGCCCTGGCGAATGATCGTGTGGCAGAGGGCGCAATCGTTGCTGATGACTTTGTCGCCATTGACGGACGTATGCTTGTCGTTGTGACAGCGATAACAGCCGGGAAATTCGAAATGGCCGATATGCCATGGAAATTTCGACCATTCCACCTTCCATTCGGGGAAAAAGTTTTTGCCATAAATCCGTTTTGTCTCTTCGATGGCTTGATTGACCGTTGTTTGAAGGGATGGATCCTCCGCCATCTGTTCTTTATATTTGTCAAGCAATTCGTTTTCAATCGTTTCAAGCGCCTGGTGTGTGGTCGGATAGTCCTGCTGTAACAACTCGATCAGATTCAATTTGATTTCGGGCAGTTTCGGATCGATCCGGCCAAATTCGAGAGCTTCGTTGACTGCTTGAAACGGGGAATGAAAGCGGTGGGAGGGACGATTGTGACAATCGATGCAATCCATGATGCGAATCTTACCCGCCGGGATGGTCGCCGGATCGAAACCTTCCACTTCGGAATCGACGAATTCCTCCACTCTGCCGTCGTCATACGAAACGCGGATCCACGGGATTTTCTGCCGGTCTTCGTCGCTGGCGTAATATTCGAGTTTGTGATCCAATCCAACGTGCCAGTGAATCCCCCGCGAGGGATTCTTCAAGCCCGGTTCACCGCCGACATGCAGAAGCAGATCCACGCGATACGGCGTGTTTTCCTCGTCGGAGGCGTAATAGGTCAACGATTTTTCCACGGCCCGATAGAATTTTTCCGGCCAGTGGCATTGTTCGCAGGTGTCGCGGGCGGGGCGTAGATTTTCGATCGGCGTGTCGATGGGCAATTCGTACGAGTTCGTTAAAACGGCAATGACCTGACCCACGCCGGAAAGCTTGCTCTTGACGTACCAATCCGCGCCCGGTCCGATGTGGCATTGGACGCAATCCACCCGCGCATGGGGAGAATTCTGATAGGCGGTATATTCCGGCTGCATGACCTGATGGCACGCCAGTCCGCAGAATTGCGTCGATTCGGTGATGTGATAGGCCTGATAGGAGCCGACCATGGAAAGCGCCAGAAAAACAGTGGTGACAATGGCAAAAATGCCCAGATTGAGGCGATGCCGGGGATTGTTCAAATCAAAAACAGGCAATTTTTTCTCGGGAACGCCGCGCAGACGCCGACGATGTTCCCAAATCATGCCGAGTGGAACGAGCAGCAATCCAAAGACGAGGATGGCGGGGCCCACGAGATAAATCAGAATTCCGACGTACGGATTGTCCGTGCCATAAAACAAATCGACGGCGATGATGATGGTCTCTCCGACCAGAAAGGCCAAAGCCAGGATGAAGCCGAACGTGGTAATCCAATTGTCGCTCAACGGTTTGGATTTCTGTTGGTTTTGTAACTCGACAGTCATGATCTCCTCTTTTTCGCTAATAATATTCGCAATGCAAAGATAATGATGGCTTCATGGCGAATTCATCGATGTCATCTTGGCTCCTGGCAATTGCTGAACAACGTCTTGTTTATTTTATCTTTTATAGCTAAATAGTTAAACAGGAACGCTGCCCTTAACAGGAAAGAAAACTTCATGTAAGATCATTTTTATTGGTTAGTCTCTTAAATTACATAGTTAAGAAAGTATGCAAATATATTGGTTTATATAATGCAAACAGACTGGATTGCAGGTTTCATTTTATTCGATCCCCCCTACAATATCCAGTTAAAAAAAACGGTTACTTTGATGGGGTCATCTTTTCCGGTTTATTCTTTTATGATAGAAGAATGGGAAAGAAATCCTTTTTTCAGAGTTTGCAGAGAAATCGATTTAAAAAAAATAATGGTTTTCATTCCGCCAGGAAAACAGATCGATCAAAAGAAAGTGAAATGAGTTAAACAATGTCTGTGAAAATATCTCACGTTCTCTTTTTTGTGATTATGGGGATCCCGTTTACATCGTTGACGGCGCGATCGCAGACCGATTCCGTTGAAATCGAAATTACAGCGATCAATTCTCGCATACTTGATCTTTTGGAATTTTCGGAGGAAGGGACTTCGTTTTTTGATCGAACCTCGTCGGGAAATCATGTCGTGGGAATCGGCGAGAAAGTATATTTAATGGCCTCATCGCCGAACATGTTTGATTCCATCGGCACTTTGGATTGGTCGATTCATAGCGCGCCGGCCGGTTCGCGAATCCAATTGGTTTCGGATTTGAATATGATTGTCTCCCTGGTTCCTGATCGCGTGGGGCTTTATGAAATCAAGGTTTCGATGAAATTGCAGGTAACCGGTGTGACTGGTGAGGGGACGAAGCGAATTCTGGCGGCTTCCTACGCGGGAGTCGGCGGAACCGATGACGCCGCGCCGGCGTTTCCAAACTGCACCATATGCCATTCGGATAAAGTGGATTCATGGCGGGAAACCCAACATGCCGACGCATTGCGACAGCGATTGAACGGATTATCGGCCAAACCGTTTGAAACCGCTTCTCTTAAATTCTTGTCCGTCGGATACGATACGGATCCTGCGGCTCGAAACGGCGGCTTCGACGATATCGCGGCAAACATCAATTTCGATTTGAATGAGTTGGCCGCGCGCGCCCGGGAAGCATGGCGATTGCGTCAGGATAAGAATCCCGCCAACGACATCGACGTGTTCGCCGGTCTGCCGAATGAATTAAAGGCGAAAGCGAACGTGCAATGTGAAAATTGTCACGGCGCAGGTTCTCAGCATTTCAGCCTTCCCGATCGGATTTCGAAATCTTTCAGCGGAATTACGTGTTCGCAATGTCACGATGCTGGGGAATATAACTCATTTTTTGAGTCGTTAGCTTCATCGCAACATTCCTTCCTGCCCGATTTGTTCCGCCGTTTTCCGATTATGCTTCGCGCCGACTGCGGTCGTTGCCATGCTGCGCAACAATTCGTTCATCAAACGATCAATAAAAACACCACGCCGACGCCGGTGGATGATCTTGCCGTATTCGGCGTGACGTGCGTCGCCTGTCACGATCCCCATTCGACGGCCAATCCCAAACAATTGCGCACGATGGAAGATGTGATTCTTGAAAACGGACGGGATCTATATCGCGACGGCGGCATGGGCAATCTTTGTGCGCAATGCCACCAATCCCGCGTTCTTGCCGATTTGGAGACGGAAATCACGTTCAATCGTTCCTCTCCGCATTACGGACCGCAGGCGGATGTGGTTTTGGGGATCAACGCGTGGGGTTTCGGCAGCCCTTATCGTAGCGGGGAATCGATTCACAAACTCGTGACGGAAGATTCCTGTGTAACCTGCCACATGGCGGATCAACCGGATTATTCCACGCTGTTGGCTGAAGGGGAAGAGGAAGAAGAATGCGCCATGTGCCACGGGACGTTTGTCGGCGGCCATACGTTCAAAGTGGTTTTAGGAGAATTCGAATATCCGGCTGATTCAATCAGCAATTTTCGAAATGCTTGTTATCCCTGCCATCTGAATGCGAATGCAGTCAATCGGGTTTTGCCGCATGGTCGTGATTACGATGGAAATGGCGTCGTGGAAGGCGTGCAAACCGAAGTGAGAGGTTTGCTGGCCCGCATAGCGGGGATATTGCAGGAACGATATCCGGAATTGCAGATGACCGATAACGGTGCATTCGACGTGTCGTTCGCGCTGTTTTCGCGATTGAGTTTTTCGGAAAAATCTGCCATTTATAATTATCATTTGGTTGTGCGCGACGGCAGTTATGGCATTCACAATACCCAGTTCGTTTTTGAAGTATTGCAGCGTACGTTAAACGCTCTTTCCGGATAGATGGAAGATTGGAAAGCGTTACAAAAATCAAAATGTCTTGTGGTGCGGACCTCCGGTCTGCACACACGGGCGGAAAGCCCGCGCCACAATATGTTTAAAGAGAAAGAGGAGTGAATGAGTATGATGAAAAAGTTGGTTGGTTTTGCAATTTTGGTTGGTTTTGGCGTTGCATTTTTTTTACCGGCGACGGGCAGTGTAAGCGGCGAAGACGAAAAAATCGAATTTATTGGCGCAACGAAATGTAAAATGTGCCACAATCTCGCGAAAACCGGGAAATTTTTCGATGACTGGATGAATAATAAACACGCCAAAGCGTTTGATTTGCTCAAAGGCGACGAGCAAAAAGATCCGAAATGTCAAAAATGCCACACCACGGGATTTGGTGAGCCGGGCGGTTTTCAGAAATTCGATGACGAAGCCAGCATGAAGATGGTGAATGTGCAATGCGAAATGTGCCACGGACCAGGCGGTTTACATAGCAAATCGAAAAAGGACAACGTGATTCCGCACGCATGGGAACCCGTAAAGGAAACCTGTGAAAAATGCCACAATCCGGAAAGCCCGACGTGGAAAGAGGATCGATACACGGATGAAAACGGAAATAAAGCCGGTTTCATCTTCGAAATCGCAGTGAAGGAAGTCAATCACGCGAAAGTCAAGGAAGCATTGAAAAAATAAGGATTGGAAACGGGATTCCTGTTCGCATGCGGGGCGGATACGGAACACTCCGCCCGGTGCGAACCGAACAATAAAATGGAATTGGATAGGAACCGATGAATCGAAAAAACAGCCTTGTTTTTCATCTGGTTTTATTTCACGTTTTATGGTTGCCGGTTTTGCCGTCGGCGGACGATTCACAACGCGCGGAGACGGTGAACGAAGTCACGCCGAGCGTTTTCTTCGGCTCGATGAAGGTATCGGGCAGTTTACATTCCACCTTTTCGTTTCGGAGTTACGATGGCCGGGATGACAGCGATTTGTACGAATATTTTTCGTTGCGCTTGAAAGATGTCGTCAAGGACAAGGTCGATGCGGCTTTTTCCATGTCCTGGCACGAGGATTTGAACGGCTCCTCACGCCGCGCCGGCGAATATTACGATCCTTTTCTCGACCTGGATACGTCCGCCGATATTCGTTTTCGCTATTATACCGGTTATGTGGATGTGAAAGCGGTCGGATTCGAGGATAGTCGGCTGCGATTGGGGCGGCAATATCTTGACGAAATCGATTATGCGCATTTTGATGGCGCAACCTACCGTTTTTCTCCCATTGATTTCCTCGATATCACTCTCTTTGGAGGCCGTCCGATCACGTATTACTCATCCACCAGCGCCGATGCGATCTATGGAACCAACGTGGAATATCAAATCACACCGCAAACCAAATCGGCGGTGCGTTATTATCGTTACGACGCGGACTCGTTTCGCGACGATTTGGCCGCGGTGGAATTATGGCACATGTTCACTCCCGAACAGCAGGCGCACGTGGAATTTTCCCTGCTGGATGGAGAGCCTTATCAGTTACAAACGGATTATTACGGGCGGTCGGATAGTATGGATTTGGATGTCACCGTGCAGGTGATTCGCTTGTTTGATTCCATCGGAGACCATACGATCAATTTCAATCCCTATTTTCCGCTACTGTACGATTACGAACCGTTTACCTACGGAGCGCTGAACCTGACGAAAGGTTTGGGAACATATGTCGCCCTTGTCGGTGGATTCGATATTCGGGAAGCGGATTCCATCGGTAATCCGGTTTCGGCGCACACCAATCGCGATTTTGTGCGCGGCACGGCGGGAATCGAATTATACCCCATTGATCAGTTGACGCTCAGCGTAAACGGAGAATTCTGGGACGTCGATCCTTCCGACGAATTCACCGGCGTGTCCGGCGAAGTGGAATATCGCCCGTCAAAACAGTGGACGTTGACCGCCGGCGCCGAATACGGCGAATATGTGCAGAAATATCGGGATGAATTTCTCTTTCTGTTCGGGCAGGATGTGGTGTTTCGCATCTCGCCGGATGTCGTGACGTATTATTCGCGGATTCGCTGGAAACCGACGAAGAACATATACACGGCGGCGACATTTGAATTCGAAGACAGTGATTTTGATGAAGACAATTGGTACTCATTCCGCATTCAATTGGGAGTCCACTTCTAACATGAGACGATTCACTTTCTCCTTTTCCTATCGATGGCTGCTGGTCGTTATGCCGTTCGTGTTTGTGTCATGCGATCCTAAAGATGATCAACAGGCGTTTCCTCATCAACCGCATCATGAGCAGGAAATTTCCTGCGAAACTTGTCACGAATTGGATGAGGGCATGGTAACGTTTCCAACCTTTGACGCTTGTCTCTCCTGTCATGAGCAAGAGGATGAAGCGTTGCTACGCTGTCGCACCTGTCATGAAGAGGCGGGAGTGAGTATTGGGGATGAAAGCATCGTTTCCCATCAGAAATATTTTCGGGAACTGATGCCGGAAGGATGGTACGATGTAAAATTCGATCATGCAAAATTTCTAACGGCGGAAAGCGATTGTCTGGGATGCCATACTTACTTATCTCAATCGAAAACCTCGTCGGAAAAAAATCTTCCCACAATGGAATCCGCCATCGCATTTCACAAGAAGCACGGCTTACCCGTTGATTGCCAAATCTGTCATTTGGAAGTCAATCGAATCACGCCGCCGGCCAGTCACGGACCGAATTGGAATCGCAAACATGGCCAGTTGCAGGTATTTTTGCGGAAGGATCGATGTCTGCTGTGTCATGAGGAAGAAACCTGCACCGCATGCCATACCGTCATGGAACCGAAAAACCATACCAATTTGTGGCGAAAGAAAACGCATGGCATTCAAGCCTCATTCGATCGCGGCAAATGCATGGTTTGCCATCGCAGCGACCAATGCGATTCGTGCCATCAAATCGCGGCTCCGCAATTCAACCTGGCGCTGCCGCAGCACAGCCTTGATGCTTCCTGCCTTACATGCCACAGCCAATTTGCCGATCGCATTCAAGGAATCAGTCCCCGGCCGCCTCGCCGTTTTCTGAAACCGATGCCTCATCGCATGATGATGGGCGTCTCGTCGCAAAAATGTTTGACATGTCATGCGCCACAATAATACGAAACCTACGCGAAAAAGGAAATTCGGAGTGAGAAGCTGAACATAAACTTGATTGCATAAAAGTCGTTATAGGCAATTTTTTTTGAGATTTTCGCTGTGAGTGGTAGTAAAACCATCATGATGAGCATAACCTGCCTGCCACAATTTAAATAAATCGATTGAATGGGGCACATAGGATAGAAAATTGTGGAATCATGTTACGCAACGATGTGAAACGCATCACTTTTATTCAATGTAGCATGAATTAGCGTTATAAAACACGTTTTTTCAGACCATGAAAGTCATGCTGATAAGTTTATTTCCGAGAGTTATTTCTTGTTTGTCAATTTTGCATTTTAGCTATGTATCGATTATATGGGTATTGCTTTTGCAGATACAACCGGAATGATCGGTTGATTTTGACAACGGATGAAAAATTGTGGTGCGGACCTCCGGTCTGCACGTGCAGACCGGAGGTCCGCACCACA